>JAFUZP010000003.1 GCA_017476545.1 Alloprevotella sp. | reverse complement strand
TGTCCGATAAAATGTGTACCTTTGTTCATGTTATCGAAGTTTTGTGGTAAAAACAAAGGTAACAAAAAGGCTGAATCCCACACTAGGGTTTCAGCCTAATTTTTATTTGTACAAAAAAGTTTTAGCGGACACCAATAAAAATCAATCATCGGACGTACTACACCGTGGACTTCAAGACGGATGACCTTATCAAGAGGGCTGTCATTGAACTTGACAACCACTTGCAGGTGTCTGAAATCAGCATCCGTGTGGAACACGGAACGATGACGGACATAAAGAGCAAAGAGCAGCTTGAAGCAGGTACTGCCATGCAGATAACGGAAGCAAGGACTTCTTCCATTCATGAGTTAGTGGGCGAAAAGGTGAAATACGACCTTATCGGCAAACTCGTGGAGGACACAGGCTTGACTCGTAAGGCTATAGTCACCATCTTGCAGAAAATAAGCCCTCGCACTTTCTTGAAGTTCAAAGCCAATCCTGAGGAGTTCATCATCAGGGCTGGCAACATCATCAATGAATGTAAGGCCATCGCAGTAATTGAACATGTGGCTTATCACAAGTTGGATAAGAAGTTTGACTCTGACATATTCAGTGCTGCTGCACTGAAAGGTCGTCTCGGTGTCAATGCCATGGAATCGCAGAAGTCTCTCTACGACCTTGTCGTGGTGGACTCCCAGGGCATAGAGATGGACTTCGCTCAGAATCTCGAAAAGCAGAACGAGGTGGCTGTCTATACGAAATTGCCGGGTGGCTTCTATATCAATACCCCTGCCGGTCATTACAATCCCGACTGGGCTATTGTGTTCAAAGAAGACACTGAAATCAAACACATCTACTTCGTGGCTGAGACAAAGGGTTATGCCAAGGATGAAGTGAACGACTACCGCGACACAGAAAGGATTAAGATTGAATGTGCCCGCCGTCACTTCGCTTCTATCTCAGATAGCGCAGTCACCTATGATGTAGTGAAGTCTTATAGTGAACTTCGTGATATTATAACAAAGCCATAAGAATTCAACTCAGTTCTGTAATATTATTCGGGGCGGAAACTGCGATATTTTGCAAGTTTCCGCCCGAGTTTATTCCGTATAATGAAGCTAAATAGTCCAAAAATGGCACCCTAAGTCCGAGTGTTTCGTTAATAAACCAGCGGAATCTTTGTTTTTCCCCGCCTTCCCGCTCGTTTTCTTACGAAAAAGTATTATCTTTGTGGTGTAATTCAAAATTAATGGATGCCATGCTGATTGGTCGAGAAAAAGAAAAACAAGTATTACAGAATGCTCTCAACGAAGAGTACTCTCAGTTTGTTGCTGTGTATGGAAGACGCCGTGTTGGCAAGACTTTTCTAATCAGAGAAGTCTTTGAAAACCGATTCGACTTCCAATTTACCGGTGCCGCAAATTTGACTGCAAGAAAGCAGTTGGTACGTTTCCGTCGTGCCCTCAAAGAACATGGGCAGAAAGACACTCCGGAACTAACCAATTGGGGCGATGCTTTCAGTGAACTCAAACGATTTATTATGAGTCTGCCTGAAGTCAAAAAGGTTGTTTTTCTTGACGAGCTTCCATGGATGGATGCTCCACGCTCTGGCTTTTTATCAGAGCTGGAGTCTTTTTGGAATGGATGGGCATCCGCGAGAAAGGACATCGTTTTTGTGGTATGCGGAAGCAGTACCTCATGGATGGTCAAGAAAATCATTAAGAATAAAGGTGGATTACACAATCGTCTGAACCACCGTATTTCTCTCAATCCATTCCCATTGGGATTATGCGAAAAGTTAGCTCACTCACGAGGGCTTGTGCTGAACCGCAAGCAGATGTTGGAAGCCTATATGATATTTGGTGGTGTACCATATTATTGGAGTTTGTTGCAGAAAGGAACAAGCATAACTTCCGAGATAGATAGACTGATTTTTTCACCTAACGGAGAGCTGCATGATGAATTTGAGATGCTGTATGCTTCCCTGTTCAAAAAGCCTGAACCATACGTTCGTGTTATTGAGTTGTTGGCCAAGAAAAAAATGGGCATGACTCGACAAGAGTTGTTGGCGGCAGGAAAATTTGAAGACAACGGAGCATTCTCTGACATTCTGAAAGATTTGGAGTGGTGTGGCTTTATTCGTAGTTATACGATGATGGGGTATCGGACAAAATCAGATATTTTTCAGTTGATAGACCATTATACATTATTCTATTACGAATACATAGATGGAGTACATCAAGGCTCAAACTATTGGCGTACAATGCTGGGAACACCAAAATATAATACTTGGTGCGGCTTGGCATTTGAGCGTACTTGCCTCTGGCATGTTGACCAGATTAAGAAGAAGCTTGGTATTAGCGGAATACTGACAAACGAATATGCATGGCGTTGCTTGCCAGATGAAAACATCGGTAGACCTGGAGTTCAGATAGACCTGCTTATAGACCGGAGCGATGGAATAATTGATATATGCGAAATGAAATACTCGAAGGAATCATACACCATCACTTCCGATTATGCAGGAGAACTTGCCCGTAAACGAAATGTATTTCAGACTGTAACAGGCACCAAGAAAGCCATTCATTCCATTATGGTCACCACTGATGGTCTAACTCGGAATGAATATTGGGGTGACGTTCAATCTGAAATACAACTGGACGATTTGTACGAACTATAAAAAAGATTGATTTGCCATGTTCGAGAATTTTAAAAAGATACAGATTGAAGGTGGCTATTTTGAACCATCCTCAGGGCTTGACTTATTTGACTCAAATCAGTGTTTGAGTATTATATATGGACGAAACGGTAGTGGAAAAACCTCCATTGCTAAAGCCATACGACAATTGGTTGGTAAGGACTCTAAGCCACAAGAGGGGGAAGTGGCTGTACCTTATATTGTCACTTCTGATGCTATAAATATAAAGAATGCCCAATCTCTTTTGAGGAATAGTACGATACTCTCTTTATCACGAACTCATACAAAGCATATATACCAAGGTGGGGGCTGAGCCGACGCTCAGTCCCCACCTTGGTTATGCATTTTATGATTGAGGGCGAAGCCTTTCTGTGTTTACCACGACCAGATGGACATACTGGAATTGTTGCTGCGCTGCTGCGTGGTGCGGTTCCCGAAGTAGTCGTATGAAGAGGTGGAGGTGCCACGCGTTGCGCCGTAGGGGTCGCGGTAGGTGGTTGTGGTGTTACCGAAGTAATCGGTGGAAGACGTGGAACTTCCCGTTGTGCGGCCATAGGGATCGGAGTAGGTGGTAGTGGTATTGCCGAAATAGTCTGTTGAGCTGTGCGCTTTACCAGTCGTGGCACCATAATTGTTGTAATGGGTGGTGGTGGTGTTCCCGAAATAGTCCGTTGAGCTTGTGGAGCGTCCGAGACTGCGCCCATAGGCATCGTAGTGGTCTGTTGTAGTGTTACCAAAATAGTCGGTGGAGGACCGTGAGGTTCCTGTCACCTGGCCGTACTGGTTGCGATGGATTGTGGTACGGTTGCCAAAGTAGTCGGTCGTGGTTTCTGACGTTCCCACATTGTACTGTGCATGGGCTGCGGTTGTCACTGACGCACCAAGTGCCAAGACTGCTAAAATTAGCTTAACTTTCTGTTTCATGGGTGTAGTGCTTTTATTGGTTTATGGTTCGAGGTATTTGCAGTGCAAAGGTGAGCATTCAGCAAAGACCTGCCAAGGGAAATACGTCCACAAGGCTTGCGGAAGGCTTCACGATGTATAGGACGATATTTTTATATATCTTTGCAGCGAAGACACGCTTTCCTTCTCGGCGATGCTTGATAAAGTAATACCCATCTGCCAAATAAGTAAAAATCATTACATAATTATGAATATGAATACAGAAATCCGGAACACGTGGATAATCGCGACTCTGGTCGCACTAGTGGCGGGAGGTTTCCTGCTTGTTTGCCGCGCACAGAAACCGACGGACAACATCGTGCGGCTGAAAGAAAAGGTTGAGAGCTGCAAGATGCTGACGGTAGTGCAGGACGAGGCTGGCTATGGCATCGAGGTGCCGGACTTCTTCCAGGAGGTTCCGACGGATGAGCGCGCGACGATGCGTTTTCGGCACATTGACCCGCAGACGGGCGTACAGCTCGGAATGGTGGCCTATCTGGAGTTCTGTCCGGGCTGCACGGTGGACGGGGAATTAGAGGCTCTTGCGCAGGACTTGCAGGAGCGCGGGTATGGCAAGATGTTCTCGGTGGAGAAAGGTGAGGAGTACTTCTTTGTGGAATCTCCGATGTTCCCGCCCTCGAATCCGGCAGCGGGTCATGTTGATTGTGAGAAGACGTACATCTACGGGGAGCTCGGCGTGGCTATTTCCCTCCACTTCTACTATCCGCCTGCCTATCGCTCCGCTGTGGATCGGATTATCGCCTCGGTAAAGGCTTGGGAACCGTATGAGGAATAAGGGGGCGTGCTTTGTGCACGACACCCCCTTCCGTTAGCCATGCCCAGGCCGTAGCACTTCGCGCGGTGGGCCGACGGACGCTGCAAGATGCGCTGAGTCACGTTAGATGTAATCATCTACCGTGTCGTTGATAAAGTCCATGAAGGGCTGCATCAGGCGGAAGTAGCGGACGACGGTTCGCTCCCATCCGGTGCGGGTGAAAGCGGTGTCGGGCAGGTTGTGCCATACGACGTAGTTGCGCGGGCGCAGGTATTCGGGGTGGGGGAAGTCCTTGTGGAAGCCTTTGGGAAGGGTCTTCAGCGGGTTCTCGCCGATGGCGGGGAAGGCTTTCTTGAATGCCGGGGCCTCTACGATGTTCTGGAACTCGGGCAGGCGCAGTACGATGCTTTCGCGCACTTCGCGCAGCACTTTGGGGTCGAACCACCAGCATCCGCCTGCCACGAAACTGCCGCCGGGCTGCAGGTGGAGGTAGTACCCGCCGTGCATGGACTTCGTGCCGTGCGGGTTGATGTATGCGCCGAAGTGGCGTTTGTAGGGCGACTTGTCCTGCGAGAAGCGCACGTCGCGGTAGATGCGGAAGACGGTGCTGCGTGCTTCGATGTTGCCCACGGTGGGGTCGAAGGCGGCGATGCGGCGGATGATGTCCTGCACGGCGGCGAGGAATTGGGCGTTCGCCGCGTCGTAGTCAGCGCGGTGTGCCTGGAACCAGGGGCGGTTGTTGTTGGCGGCGAGGGCCGCGAGGAAATCGAATATCTGTTGCATAGTCCTTCGGGATGGCTCTTTTGTTTGTGTGTCTTACCTGCGCGTGATTCAGTGTTTCCCCAACTGACTTCCAACTCCCTCCAACCGTCATTCCATCAGTTCTCTCTCCAGAACTCAGGGACGAAGGGTAGGAGTATAGCGAATATCTCCAGACGTCCTGCCAGCATCAGGAAAGAGTTGAGCCACAGGGCGGCATCGGGGTAGGCGGCATAGGAATCCAGCGGCCCCACCATGTAGCCCACGCCGGACCCTACGTTGGAAAGGGCCGTTATGCAGCAGGAGAAACTATCGAGCAGGGGGATGCCCATGCCTACCATCAGCGTCGTGCCGAGGAAGGTCAGGGCGAAATAGCAGACGAAGAATACAAAGATGTTACGCACCACGCTTTGGTCTATCAGTGCGCCGTTCACACGGATAGGGAACACGGCGCGCGGGTGCAGGATGTGGCGGAATTCGCGCGCGGCGACCTTCCAGACGGTCAGCAGGCGCACTATCTTTATGCCGCCGCTCGTACTGCCTGCGCAGGCTCCCACGGCGGTCAGCAGGGCGAGGGGTAGCCACAGGAAGTGCGGCCACAGCATGAAGTCCTCCGTCGTGAAGCCTGTCGTCGTCATCAGGGCCAGCACGTGGAAACCTGCCGCACGCAGGGCGTCGGGGAGATTGCGGCCCTGGAACAGCACAATGGCCAGCATACAGAGCAACGTCATGCTGACAAACAGTCCGATGTAGGTGCGCAGTTCGCCGTCGCGCCATAAGGGATGCCAACGGTGCTTTACGAGGAGCAGGTATATCAGGGTGAAGTTGAAACCGCCGAGGAACATGAAAAACATGACGACGAGCTCTATCTGCGTCGAACCGAACCAAGCGATGCTGTCCGCATGGGTGGAGAAACCTCCTGTGGCCATGGTGGAGAAGGCGTGGTTAACGGCATCGAACAGCCCCATGCCGGCCAGGTAGTATGCCGCGCCGCAGCAGGCCGTCAGTGTCAGGTAAAGGCCGCCAATCCAGTGTGCCGTCGTGGCGATGCGGGGGTGCAGTTTCGTGATTTTTAGTCCCGTAGTCTCCACAGAGAAGAGGCGTTGCTCGCCCACGTTCATCTGAGGAAGCAGCGCTACCGTGAAGAAGATGATGCCGACACCGCCCACCCAGTGCATCAGCGAACGCCAGAAGAGCAGGGCGTGCGGTAGGCCGTCAATGGCGGAGAGTGCCGTTGCACCGGTCGTCGTGAAGCCCGACATGGCCTCGAAGAAAGCGGCGGAGAGGCGTGTCTCCGCCCCGCTGAGCAGGAAAGGCAGCGTACCTACGGCGGCAAACAGCACCCACGTCAGCGAGACGACGAGGTAGCCGTCGCGGCGGCTCATCGTGCGCTCCGCACCGCGCCCGGCCCAGAGCAGCAGCGCGCCGAGGGCGATACAGACGCATACGGGCACGCCGAAGGACACGAAGGAGGGCTCGTGATAGATGAAGCCCACGCCGAAACAGGCTGCCAGCATGACGGCCTCGATGAGGAGCAGTTGCCCGAGTACGTTGTATATGATTTTCAGGTTCAGCATGAGGGGGTATCTATAGGGTGCGGACTGGGCGGGGGCGGCGGTTACTTGAAGTATTTCTCAAGGCGTTTCAGGGAATTTTCTACGCAGAAGGCCACCACGATGTCGCCCGGTTGCAGCTGTGTCATACCATTGATGAGGTATCCTTTGCCGCCGCGCACCATGCCACCGAGGGTAGCAGTCTGCGGTAGCGCGAGGTCTTTCACGGGGTAGCGCGTCACCTTTGCGCCCTCCTTCACGACAAACTCCGCCACGTCGGCGTTGGCCACGGTCAGGTTCTTCACGGTATTCACGTCCGCCTTAAGCATCATTTGGTAGATGTAGCTGGCGGCGATGGCCTTCTTGTTGAGTATGGAACCGATATCAAGGCTTTGCGCCATACTGATGTAGTCTTGGTTCTCAATCATCGCCACCGTCTTGTGCACACCTGCCCGCTTGGCTGCGAGGCAGGCCAGGATGTTCACCTCCGAGTTACGGCTGGTGGCTACGAAGGCCTGCGCCGTCTTGATGCCTTCCTCGACGAGCAGGTCAAGGTCGCGTCCGTCGGCGTTGAAGTACATCACGTTGGAGTTGCCGAGCACACCGTCCAAGTGTTCGATGCGCGCGGGGTCTGTCTCAAACACTTTGGCGTGCATATAGTCCGGCATCCGCGCCAGTGCGCGCTCCGTCGTACTGCCGCCACCGAGGAATACGACGTTCTTCACGTCGGGATAGTCCTCCTTGCCTGCAATCTCGCGGATGTAGGATACGTACTTCGGTGTCGTCATGAAATACACGGCGTCCTGATGGCGGATGCTGTCGTTACCGTGGGGGATGAGTGTCTCGTCTCGCCGCTTGATAGCTACGACGTGGAAGGGAGAGTCGGGGGTAGAAATGTCGCGGAGCGGCTGGTTGAGGATGCGCGCGCCCTTGCGCACCTTCACGCAGATGAGGAGCAGGGCGCCGCCCTGCACCTCTATCCACTGCCTCACCCAGCTGCGCTTGATGTTGTTCATGATTTCCTCGCCCGCCAGCATCTCGGGGTAGATGACGGAACTGATGCCCGCCCCGCGCAGGAGTTCGGTGCTCTTAGCCGTCGTGTACTCGTAGTTGTCCACCCTTGCCACGGTCTGCTTTGCGCCGAGACGGGCGGCCAGCATACAGATGGCCATGTTGTTCGTCTCACTCGGTGTTACGGCGATGAAAAGGTCTGAGCGTCCCGCCTCCGCATCGCGCAGGGTCTGGATGGACGAGGGCGAGGCGTTCAGCGTGAGCAGGTCGAAGTTGCTGCTCAGGTGGTGCAGGCGCGAGGCGTCCGCGTCAATGAGCGTGATGTCATGCCGCTCCCGCGAGAGGAGTTTGGCGAGGTGGGTGCCGACAGCGCCGGCTCCGGCAATGATTATCTTCATGCTTGTTGGTAGAAGAGTTCGAAGATGTTACGTTTGATGCTCTCCTTGTCTAGACCGACGAGGCGGTATAGTTCGGGCACGGTGCCATGTTCTACGAAAGAGTCCGGCAGACCGATACGGCGCACCGTGGGGTGGTAGCCGTGGTCTTCCAGCCACTCCAGGACGGCACTGCCCATGCCGCCCATCCTGCAACCGTCCTCGATGGTGACGACGCGGCGGAACTTGCGGCCAATCTCGTGCAGCAGCGTCTCGTCCAGCGGCTTGAGGAAGCGCAGGTCGTAGTGTGCCACGGAGGGTTGCGCACTGGCGGCGCACAGTTCATCGATGGCGTCGGCCGCGATATTACCGATGGGACCGAGCGTCACGACGGCTACGTCCGTACCGTCGCGCAGTTGTCGTCCCGTACCCACGCGGATAGGGGTCAGGGGGCAGCGCCATTCCGACAGGCGGCCGCGTCCCCGGGGGTAGCGGATGACGAATGTGCCGCATCCGTCCTGTGCGGCGGTGAACATCAGGCGGCGCAGTTCGTGTTCGTCGTAGGGGGAGGCGATGGTCAGGTTGGGCACGCAGCGCAGGGCGGCCAGGTCGAATGCGCCGTGGTGTGTCGCGCCGTCCTCACCCACCAGCCCTGCGCGGTCAAGGCAGAGTACGACGTGGTGGCCGAGCAGCGCGGAGTCGTGGATGATGTTGTCGTAGGCGCGTTGCGCGAAGGCGGAGTAGATGTTGCAGAAGGGGATGAGCCCCTCCTTGGCCATCCCGGCGGCGAACGTCATGGCGTGCCCTTCGGCTATGCCTACGTCGAAGGCGCGTTCGGGCATGGCAGCCATCAGGGTGTTCATGGAGCAGCCGGAAGCCATTGCGGGGGTGACGCCGACAATCTTGGGGTTCGTCTTGGCCAGTTCCAGCAGCGTCTCGCCGAACACGTCCTGGTATTTCGGCGGTTGTCCTGCCTGCGTATCCGTGATGCGTTCGCCCGTATCTGCATCGAACTTGCCGGGCGCGTGATAAATGGTGGGGGCTTTCTCCGCCGCTTCGAGGCCTTTACCCTTCGTGGTGTGGATGTGGAGGAGCTTCGGCCCTTTCATATCCTTTATTTTCCGTAGGGTGTCCACAAGCTCCACCACGTTGTGCCCGTCCGTGGGGCCGAAGTAGCGGATGTTCATGCCCTCGAAGATGTTCTGTTGGTTGGCGAGGAGCGACTTCACCGCATTGTTGAAGCGGAGGACGGCATGCCTTCGGTTGTCGTTGAGCCATCCCCATTTGTAGAGCTGGCGGGCGGCACGCCACCGCAGGCGGTTGTAGGTACTGCTTGTGTGCAGGTGCAGCAGGTACTGCTTCATGCCTCCTACGCTGCGGTCAATGCTCTGGTTGTTGTCGTTCAGCACGATGAGCAGGCCGTTGGGCGTTTCGCTGACGTTGTTGAGGCCCTCGTAAGCCAGTCCGCCGCTCATTGCGCCGTCACCGATGACGGCCACAATCTTCCGCTTCTCCCCCTTCCGCCGTGCCGCCACGGCCATGCCGAGGGCGGCGGAGATGCTGTTGGAGGCGTGTCCGGCAGCAAACGTATCGTATTCGCTCTCCTCCGGGGAGGGGAACGGGCGCAGTCCTTTGAATTTCCGGTTCGTGTGGAAGCGGTCGCGCCGCCCGGTCAGTATCTTGTGGCCGTAGGCTTGGTGGCCCACGTCCCACACGAGGCGGTCTTCCGGCGTGGCGAACACGTAGTGCAGTGCCACGGTCAGCTCCACCGTGCCGAGGCTCGAGGCCAAATGCCCGGGGTTGTGCGAGCACTCCTCGATGATATCGGCGCGCAGTTCTTCGCACACGGCGGGCAGTGCCTCCACGGGCAGCTTCCGCAGGTCGGCGGGCGAGTTGATGTCTTTCAGGTATTTGAAATCTGCCATGTCTGTATGTGCGGTATAGCTATGCGCGGGCAAAGATAGTGTAAGGGGCGGGAAGGGCAAAACCCCCGCTTCCTTTTTTGCGCGCAGGCCGGGGGCACGCCGGGGCGGGGGGCGGGGCGCCGCCTCTGCTCCCGGAAGCCCTCCGCGTAACTATTCCGCAAAAAGTTTTGGGCTTTACGGTGGAATACTTACTTTTGCTGCGGAATGGAAGCGAAGAATCTCTACATCATCGCAGGCTGTAATGGTGCTGGCAAGACGACGGCATCTTATACCATCCTGCCCACTATACTCCATTGCCGCGAATTTGTCAACGCGGACGAGATAGCGCGCGGACTTTCACCTTTCAATCCCGAAAGTGTAGCCTTTGCGGCAGGACGTCTGATGCTGGAACGCATAGATGAACTTATGGCCCAAGGGGTGAGCTTTGCAATAGAGACTACGCTGGCAACCCGTTCCTACATGGGGCTTGTACGTAGAGCGCATGAAACGGGTTATTCAGTCTCGCTGCTCTTCTTCTGGCTTGAAAGTCCCCTCCTGGCCGAGCAGCGCGTAGCGGAACGTGTGAGCAAAGGAGGCCACAACATCCCGACCGAAACAATACACGCCCGATACCGAAAGGGCATCCGTAACCTGTTCCAACTATATATTCCGGCTGTGGACTATTGGGTAATTGCCAATAATAGCAATGGTAATGGAATCGTAATTGCTGAAGGACACATGCAAACGCAAACTATCTACGATGTGCAACTTCTAAATAAGATAAAATCCTATGTCTGACAAAGAGTACAAGAATCTGAGTCTCAAGATTCGTGAAGGGCTTGCCCTTGCGGAGCGCCGTATGCTTGAAGAAAAAGCTGCGCGAAACGAACGCCTTGTATATGGAGACGGAAGGGGGGGCTACTATTATGCACAGGCCACTGATGTCCTGCGGGAACGTTATGGTGCAGAGGCCACACAACATACACGATAAACCGTAACAACAAACATATCTAACCATCAAAAACAACAACTAACTACTATGGAAAAAATCAAGATGACGACTCCCCTCGTGGAGATGGACGGCGACGAAATGACGCGCATCCTCTGGAAAATGATTAAGGACGAACTCATCCTGCCGTTCGTGGACCTGAAGACGGAGTACTTCGACCTGGGTCTTGTGAAGCGTGACGAAACGCGCGACCAGATTACGGTTGATGCCGCTGAAGCCACAAAGCGCCTGGGCGTAGCCGTGAAGTGTGCCACCATCACGCCGAACGCCGCCCGCATGACGGAGTACAACCTGCACGAGATGTGGAAGTCGCCGAACGGCACCATCCGTTCGCGTCTGGACGGCACCGTGTTCCGCACGCCCATCACCATTCCGAGCATCCATCCCGTCGTGAAGAACTGGGAGAAGCCCATCACGATTGCCCGTCACGCCTATGGCGACGTATATAAGAGCGTGGAAATCCGCGTGCCCGGCGAGGGCAAGGCGAAGCTCGTCTATGAAGGTGCCGACGGCAAGCAGGAGGAAGTCCTCATCCACGACTTCAAGGGTGCCGGCGTGCTGCAGGGCATGCACAACACGGACAAGAGCATCCGATCCTTCGCCCACAGTTGCTTCAAGTTTGCCATCGACACGAAGCAGGACCTCTGGTTCTCCACGAAGGACACCATCTCCAAGAAGTACGACGGCCGCTTCCGCCAAATCTTCGAGGAGGTATTCGAGGAGTACAAGGCAAAGTTCGAGGAACTCGGCATCACGTATTTCTACACCTTGATTGACGATGCCGTGGCTCGTGTCATCCGCTCGAAGGGCGGCTACATCTGGGCCTGCAAGAACTACGACGGCGACGTGATGAGCGACATGGTGAGCACGGCCTTCGGTTCGCTGGCCATGATGACCTCCGTCCTCGTAAGCCCCGACGGCAAGTATGAGTACGAGGCCGCCCACGGCACCGTGACGCGCCACTACTACAAGTACCTCAAGGGCGAAGAAACCAGCACGAACCCCATGGCCACCATCTTCGCCTGGAGCGGAGCCTTCCGCAAGCGTGGCGAAATGGACAACCTGCCCGAGCTCGTCCGCTATGCCGACGCACTGGAAGCGGCCTGCTTCGAGACGCTGAACGAGGGAATCTGCACGAAGGACCTCGCCGGCCTGATGGAAGGCATCACGCCGCAGCCCGTGAACTCCGCAGGCTTCATCGCCGCCATCCGCGAGCGTCTGGAGAAGCGTCTGGCCTGACCATACACATATTTATATATAGTAGCGGGGGATAGGTATGCCTGTCTCCCGCTACTCGTCGTATAGCCTGTTCACTTCGGGGCCACGTGCCTGCGGGTCTCTCCCACGCCCGGTCTTCCCCGTCCCGTTTGGATGTAACTGCCTGCCCCGCCACATTATTCCCTTGAGGGTTTTTCGTAACCCTGCGGTTGCGGCGCACTAACCATAGGGTTACTATGCGCTAACCCTGCGGTTACGGCTCCGTATCCCTATGGGTGTGCGCAGCATATTCCGTTCCTCCGGGCGGAAACAGGCACTTTGCAGCTTTTTTCTCGCAGAAAATTCGGCTTTGGCTTGGCCGTTTTTTTTTTTTTTTTACGTTTGCCCGCAAAATGTATGGTGTACGAATTGTAAACGTAATAAATACTAACTAAAACCAAAGGATTATGAGAAAGATTCTATCTCTCATGATGTTGATGACTGCTTTTGTGGTCAGCACATCGGCGCAGAACGGAGTGAAGCTCACCTTCGACAAGCCCGGTTCTGCAACAAACAACATCACTGTTCATGTGACAGACGTGGATGGTAACGCATTGACAGGCGTTACTGCTTCGCTTGAAAGTACAAGCTGTACAGAATTCAAAACAGGATCTGCAGCAGCGCTTTCCCGCGCCACCAACTCTGTATTGGCACCGAACGCCGGCTATCCAAACACACAAAATGCTCAAATCACCTACACGTTCAAGATTGAAGGCTTGAGCAGCGATTTCGTTTATGGAGGAACCGCTGTTGATGTATATGCCTTGACCGGTGGCGGTGCAGCGCAAGGCAACACCGGCTCCACTATACGTGAATGGACCATCGACGTGGCTACCGGAGCAACTGAAGCAGGCTTGGCATCCTATACCAACCTGACGGGGTGCGACATTTGTACGGTTTCTAATAAAGACGGAGATCTTTTCCACAAGGCTTGGGAAGCAGAGGGAACAGCGGCAGAGGGCACAAGCACTCTTTATGTCAAGGTCACCCTTACCAAGACCGCAAGCCTTGGTTGCTTCGCAGGTATTGGTGCTGTAACACTCAAGGCCAAGCAGTATAACGTTACCGTAAATTGCTACAATCAAGCAACCAGCGAATTAATCCAGTCCAACAGCGTTCAGGCATCTAAAGGAACTGTTATTGATGCCCCAACTCTTGTTGGCTATAGTATTACTGGTACAAGTAATGCTACCGTTAATGCCGAGGGGCAGGAAATCAACTTTTACTATACAGCCATTCCTACTTACGATATCACTTATGTTGTAAAGGATCGTGGTACAACGGTATTCACTTCTGCGCCAATCAAAGTGGACGAAGGAACTGTTATCACAGAACTTCCTTCCGAATACCAGAATACTACCTTCTATACCTACAGCACGGTTAATGTCACTGTTGATGCTGACCAAGAGATAGAGTTCACGGCTACGTTGAAAGAGAACGCTCCCGTCAACTTTACGTTTGACACGACATCTCCCCTCTACTACAACCTGAAGATTCGCGGCAACTACCTCGTTCGTCAGAGCGATAACAGCGTGAAGAACCAAAGCGCAAGCGAGCCGTTTAATCCTGCCGCTTCATGGGCCTTTATTGGCAATCCTTACGCAGGTTTCCGCGTAATCAACCAAGAAGCTGGAACCAACTACTTCCTGATGTATGACGAAATCCGCGTTCCTCGCCATGCAGTAGAATGTACCACGCTCCGCGAAGGCGACACCCGCACGTGGGTACTTGAAACCAACAACTGCTCCGAATATCCAGGTGGTTTCGTTCTCCGCGCATCTGAAAATACCGGAGTTTACCTCCACCAGCGTACAAACAATGGACTTTCCACCTGTAGTGTTACCGAATGGTTCTCAGTACATAACGATGCGGGTTCAACTATTATAGCCTCTACCGATGAGCAGATACTCATAGACCTTTACAACTCCATGAAGGACATGAGCTTCGGTGAAGGTCTTAACGAGTACGGCCTAGACGGCATGAGCACTGCGGACGCCGCTTCTGTTCTGAGTGCAGCCGGCACGGTTATTGAGAACAAGGAGACCGGCAACTACCACGCAACCTACCAGAGCCTGGTAGCTATGGAGGCCGCTCTCGCGCTGAACCAACCCGCTGACGGTAAGTTCCTCCGCATCTATTCCGTACAGCAGGGCGGCTATGTCAGCTCCACGGTGGACGAAACGGTAGCTACTGGGTACCGGACGAGTTTCACAACCAACAAGCAAGCCGACGAGGTGGGCACCATCTGGTACTACACCGACTCGCACCTGTTGAGCTACAACACCGGGCTCTATTCCACTAACCGCATGGCTGCAGCTGTCGGGGAGACGGGACACACCTACACTTTCCACACAGCTACGAACGGTGTGGGTAAGTATTGGGTGAAGCCGAGCGGCGCGAACTACTGGTACGGCGGCAGTCCCACACTTGACAACTGGAGTGCTCCGCAGAGTGTGCCCAACACGCTCTTCACGCTCTCCTACGTTGAGTCCCTCCCCGTTGAGGTTACCTCCGCCGGCTGGGCAACGCTGAACCTGCCCGTAGCGGTCGAGGTTCCCGAGGGCGTCACGGCCTACGTGGGCAAGATTGAGGGCGAGATGCTGAACTTCTCCGAAGTGAGTGGCGTAATCCCCGCCAACACGCCCGTCATCCTTGAGGCCGCCGCCGGCACCTACGACTTCGCCATCACCGACGCGGAGGGTACGGTGGAGGCCGGCTACGACGCGCTTGTCGGCACCATTGCCGCGCAGACCTGCGAGGCGGAGGAGTACTACACGCTCCAGATGCGCGACGGCGAAGCGGGCATGTACCCGTACAGCGGCACGACGCTGAAGGGCTTCAAGGCTTACATGAGTACGGCCACGGCCGCCGGTGTTCGCGGCTTCTCGTTCGGTGGTGTGCAGACCGGCCTTAGCGGCGTAGAGACCTCCGGCGCTTCCCGCGCCGCGATATACGACCTTCAGGGCCGCCGCGTGCAGCAGGGCCGCAAGGGTGTGTATGTCGTGAACGGTAAGAAAGTGTTGTTCTAACCCCCACAAACGACTACTGATATGAAGAAGTACACCAAGCCCAGTATGCGGGCAGTGCGCCTCCACGAGCGCGAGGCGTTGCTGACGACCTCCATTCCCATCGGCACGGACCCC
>JAFUZP010000038.1 GCA_017476545.1 Alloprevotella sp. | reverse complement strand
ACGTCAAATAATCAAGTCAAATGAGTGGATAAACGAACACTTTCGCGAGCCAACGATGCCCTTTGGGGCACTGAAACCAACTGAACTGATTCAGAAGGTACGGCTTCCACTCACAAATATTAATTTTTAGAACTCACCTTATATCTTATTGCCTACATTGACAAAATCGCGCGTAGATTTGTGTCCGTAAACGTACGCCAAATCGTCAGCTTTATAGGTTTGTAATCGTCGAATAGCTGCTTAACGAACTTTATCTCGAACACCAGGCGAAAATCGTTCTCGTCAGCTGTTTCCACGAACTCGTGTTTCGTTCCTACACGCGCCACTTCTATTTGGTACAAGTCGCGGATGCCTTTGCCTTTGGCATAGGGCATGAAATAAAACAACTTATTGAGTTTTACGGTAGAAGGGAATTTCCTACCCGTAAAATAGGCCTTTGCTCGTTGGTTTGTGTAGGGCTCGATGTATTTGTCAGGCACAAGACTCACTAGTACGTTTTTGGAATCGTCAAGGCTACTATTGTCAACATTCCGTTTACGCTTGAATGGATTGGTAATGATGCTGATGTCCCAGGGATATTGCTTGTGCATATCAAGCATATCAATCTCAAAGAGTTGTGGCGGTAGCATCGAATGTCCAGCCATGTCCGCTTCCTCATACTGACTCTTTTCAGGTTGTTGGGCGTCAATATCATTGAACAGACGAATAAGGGAACGTCCGATTGCAAAAGCAAGATTTACGGGAACAGCATTACCTATCTGCTTATATTGGTCGGACAAGTTTCCCTCAAACTCCCAATAGTCAGGGAAAGTCTGTATGCGTGCGTACTCACGAACCGTCAAGGGACGGGTCTCTGTGGGGTGGCAACGTTCCGTCTGCTTCTGAGCCGGGGCGCAGGTAAGGGTAAGCGACGGTTCGTCCATCGAAAGGCGACGAGCCATGCCCGTCTTTCCCCCTCCGAGATAGAAGCTTCCGCCCATATATTCCTTCTGCTCTTCTACAGGTAGGTCACGCCAGTCTCCACCTTCAGGCACCATCGCCATCACGCGAGCCTTCTTAGCAGGATAGAGTTGCCCTTCGGATTCAGGTACATCATGCTCAAAAAGTTCTCCGCTGTAGAAAGCATCGCGAAGTGTCATCACGCGACGATATGGATCCGGCCATTTGAAACGGAATCCCTGTTTGTAAATATCGTTTCGGATTGCCACAAGTATCAGGCGCTCGCGTTTCTGCGGAACTTGGTACATGATAGCTTTCAGTACGCGTGGTTCTACTAACGTGTAGCCAAGCTCGGCAATTGCTGCCCGTATGATGTCAAGCGTCCGACCGTCGTCGTGTGAAAGCAAGCCTTTTACGTTCTCGCCCATGAACACTTTGGGCTGTATTTCCTTTACGGCTCGTGCCAGTTCGAAGAACAAAGTGCCGCGTGTATCGTTCAAGCCACCTTTTTTACCAGCGTAAGAAAACGCCTGGCAAGGGAAGCCCCCAGAGAGGAAGTCCACTTTGCCCCTCAATGGCGTGAAGTCAACATTATGGATGTCTCCTTCCAGCACGTTCCATTCGGGATGGTTGCGGCGGAGCGTCTGACAAGCCATGGCATCCATCTCGTTCAGCAGCACATGGCGAAACCCAGCCATGTGCATACCCAATGCCAAACCTCCCGCACCTGCAAAGAGTTCTACAGATGTGTAGTCGCGGAGAGGTGAAACGTGGAACTCTTCATCCCAACGAGTATCAAGCATCATGCGAACGGGCTCCACCTCTGTCAGTTCCTCCATGTAAAAGCCGCACTTGCCTTTCTCGTTCTTGTGGTATGGATATACACCACTCTCACCCCACTTCTGAGTTGTGGCGAGTGACGTCCCTGTAAGGTCGGCTAAGTTAGTAGCAGATAAAAATGTAGGCATCTTGGTTAGAACTTCTCAAATCCTTCGTAGGTCTTAAATGCAAGCAGATAGAGGCTCTTATAGAAATCCGTCTTGTCCAACTCGTCATATACCGTATTCTTTAATTTAGCAGACTCGTCCTCCGCCAAAACGTCATCAAGGATAGCGGGCAAAGCCTTACACAACTTAGAAAATGCCTCTCTATCTCCAAAAACTATTTCATAGAACTTATCCAACGAAACCCGAAGTATACGATCGTGAGAGAACTTCTTATTGTCAACTGTTACTACCCAGTTGCGCTTCTGCGAACGTTTGGCTATGACCTCCACGAGCATACAGGTAGCCTTGTCATCCTCCAAGATCTTGTCCTGCATTTTCATATACGTTTTTTGAGAGCTCGAAGAATTCATCGTATTGTGCTTATTCTTCATTTCAACGTATATGTGTAGCTGGTCATTCAAAACATCAAAGCCACCTTTGTCGCCATTTGCAGGCACCTCCCATCCATTTCCTGCCAACTTAAAAAGGTATTGGTGGAAATAACCGATGCGGTTGTTGTTAGTTTTGTCAATCTGACGAATGCACTCGGATTCTATCGTCTGCTCCATAGTCTGACCATATATCTTCGAATCAAATGTCAGTTTAATTGGGTCTATAATGTTCTTATTGAATTCCTTCAGATTTATGCTGCGGCGATATTGTAATACCGTAGCTTTTACATGCCCGTAGATTTCTTCGTCTGCGACGAATCCTAAATTATATTTTCTCATATCGGTAAATATAGAGGTTGCTATATTATTAATCCAAAAACAGCCAGCTGTTGGCAATCTCGGAGATTTTGTCGAAGTCGGCCTCTGGTTTGCCGTCATCGCCCATGCGCACCAACTCCTGGAGGGGGTGCTTTTCCGTTTCCTTTCCAACCTTGTCGGTTTCCGGGGCGGCGACTTCTACGATGGTTTTTCTTTGGCGGCAGCTGATAGTGAGCACGTCGTCCTCATTGTACACTTGTCGGATGTAATCTTCCACAATGTCCATTATGCGTGTTTCTAACGCCCGAATGTCCTGTATGTTGCTCATGGTGTCGTATATTTGTCCGCAAAGATAGTGAAAAAGCACGGATTATGGAGGGTTTTATTAAAAAGATGTGTTAGTACAGCCAGACTATAGGGATAATGAATGATTTCACAAAGATACCTGTGTTAATAAGTTAGACTCCATTCCCAGTATGTTCTAGTATATGCTTAAAAAAGGTGTGCGCACACCTCCACTTGAGGTAAGCGCAAAGCTCACTCCGAGGTGTGCGCACACCTCGAGGCAAGGTAAGCGCAAAGCTCAAAGCAAGGTGTCCGCATACCTCAAAACGAGATGTGCGGACATGATATGTAAGCAAATCGTATCAAAAATACACTCATGTGCCATCAAAATTTGCGTTATTTAAGGAACTTTGAGTATCTTTGCCACATGAAAATCAGAATTGTAAAGAATGGAGTAGAAGTATAACTGACATATTATCAGAAGAAGTGTTTTACTTCTTGCATGTGACATTCGGAAAATCGCCAATTAGAAGAATGTGTCCCAATAGCAAGTTTGTGAAATGCTTGCGCCTTAGCAGGTGCATGCTTTCCTTATTTGTGGGACTTGGGTGTTTGGCGATACCTCCGAATGTGCAAATACAGGATTGTTTGCACCTTTTCTTTTGTGTGTCGCAAAACAGGTAACGAATGAAAACCATTGGAATAATTGCAGCAGGAATTGTGATTTTCGTCCTTGTAGTTTTCTTGATTACCATAAACAATTGGGACAAGAAAATAGAACGAGGAGAGAGTATACAACAGAGTGAGGAAGGAGATGCTATTGCGAAATTCTTTCTATACCTCTTTGTTGTTGCCTTTATTGTGTTTAACCTTGTTGCAATGAAAGATTGCTCTGGAGGAAATAGTATTCCATTTGAAGAAACCATAAGACGTAATTAATTATTGAATATGAGAAAAGTTGGTATTGTATTGTTAGTTTTTGCCATAGGGAATCTACTTGTGGCTATTATTGCTTCCGCTAATGGCGAGACTTATGCCGCCGGGAGTAAGTTTTCGAGTTCTCTTTTGTTGGGAGCGATAGGCGGACTTCTATGTTATTTTGGTGGCAAGAAAGACACATCTAATCAAGAAAACATAAATAGAAGTTCACCTCAAGAATCCTCAATTGTCCAAGAAAGTCCATGGCAGAAATACAAAAGGCTTAACCCGACAAAAGCGAGTGCAATAGAAGCAATTACAAAGAGGAAGATGTCTTCGCAGAGTGAGAGAGATGTGCAAGAAATTGTATTATCAATGGAAAGATGGGCCAAAAGTATTGGCTGTCAGATACAGGACATAAAGACAGAGTTCCTGAAAAGTTACCAATCTACATTTGACAATGCTGATACAAAAGAAATACTTGAACATTTGAGGAATGTTAAGCTAAAAGAAGAAGCGAATCGTTTCAATATATCTACACAGAATACTTGTACACATTTTATGATTAAGTGGCTCACAGAAAGTTTGCAAAAAGAAGCTGCTCCATCAGCAAATCACATAAAATATCGTAATAAGACGTCTGCAAGGGATTTAATTATTACCGAAAATTCAGAATTACAATTTGTTGAAAACCCTAAAACTGGAAAAATCTTTTTTATTTGCGGTAGAAAAAAGGGATATGTTAGTCCTGCTGCAGTGGAAAAGATGAAAACAGGTTCTCTTGATGATTTTTATTATGTAGAGGCTAGCGTTGGTGGAAGCGATTATGTACCATGTCTTTGTTATGCAAAGAGCAAGAATGTTATTAAACAGTTTTCTGTTGATGATGCAACCACGCATAATACCTCTAACATAGAAAAAAAAATAAGGACAAAACTGAGAAATGCTTTTCACGAACTCATTGAAGATACCCAAAAAGAAGAAGCGTACAACAAAATGGAAATGCCATTCAAATATTTAACATTAAAAGCTGCAATCGCAAATTTCTATCAACAAATGAAGAATGATAAATCATTGGCAGCAATGGCTAATCTATATCGAATAGATCATAACACACTTTTAGATGAGGAATGTTTGAAGATTATGGAAGAAGTTGAAATAGAGCTTTTAAATAACACTGAATCCAAAGAAGAAATCGGCAATAAACCAGATGATGATTTACCATTTTAGCATTTGACGTATGAGTAAATTTGAAGTTATATTGGCTGTTATATGGGCTATTATTGTCCTCATAATAGTAGGCATTCCCCTTTTTCTATTGATAGCAGGACTTGTGAAAAATGAAATTGACCAGGGTGAGAAAGAAAGCATGGGAATAGTAGGATGGATAATTGCAATACTCATTACCTGTGCCATATTCTATGTCCTATTCTTTGCTGATGAGTGCAACATTGAACATTTTAGACATACCTGAAGATGGCGCATTAGATTATATCTTTCAAACTGTCAAATGCCCCAACTAATACCCTTTAGAAACAACTTGTACAAATATGAACCAAGAATTTGCCAATATCTACGAGAACTTAAATCTGACGATTAGTCAGAATGTTGACTATAAAGGATTTGCAGATGATCTGTGTATTGAAGATGCACATTTTATCATGAATGTCTTTAGCCAACTTGAAATAGAGCAAGGCTATGTGTTGGGGCTTTATCCACATGGATATGGTTTCGGGACAATAGAAAGCAATTATAGAAACTACTATACGATGCCATACGTTCATAAAGAGAATGCCACGAAATTCTTCTCTCCAGAGCTAAAATCAACTCAGCCTCCGAAGAAGACTTGGCTTCAAAAATTGCATCTGGCAAAATGTGAACCTTGGAAAAAGGAGTATTATTCTAATGAGGAGTATTCTCCTGACATGCTAATTCCAGAACTCTTAATAGATGTGTTGGCTAAAAGTGTGCCTTCTCCTTTGGAGTATATTAGATTAAATTGTGAAGAAAAAGCTCTTTGGGAAGCGTTCTTGCTTGATAAACTAAAACATTTTCTGCCAACCTTCAACCATGGGAACTATATCCGTCGAAATTTGATATGTGCTCCTTCAGACATAAATCAATTACCTGACTATGTTAAGGATTATATCGCTCACTGTTGCCGTATGCATGATGTTGAGAAGATATTCCCGAAAGTCGAATTTTCTGGAGACGGAATTTTGGTAACATGCTGCTATTTCAATTGGCAGAAAGGTTTGATTATGTGGAAAATTCCTTACCATTGGATAGAGATGGGAGACGGAAAGGGAAAAGTGGAAAGCCTTTTGTTTTCATCGGACAGTGAGGATGTTCTTGTTCCTGTAAGAGAAATTGTAAGATATTGAGAGAAGAACTTCCACTCACGTCAAAAACATTCCTGTGAGCCGACTTGGGTTAGAGAGTGCGGAATAAACAAAATAGCTGGAGTACACGGCGAAACATCACGATGGACTGAAAGTGTTTTGCCTGTTACCGCTGGCAAATGTAAATAAACTCCCGCATCAGGAGGCTAACGGAGGAAGAACAATAGTTCGAGGTTGTGTTTGGTTATCTGTGCTGAAATCACAAAAGTCAAGCACAAATGCTTGTCCTGTGGAGGTTTTGCATTATCTTCGCAGCCGAAACAAGAGAAATGCGATGGAAGAAAGACTGACCGTCAAGCAATGGGACGAGGCCGACAGACCGCGCGAGAAGCTCATGGTACAAGGTGCCGAGGCCCTCACGCCGGCGGAGTTGCTGGCCATCCTCATCGGTTCGGGTTCCACACGCGAGAGTGCCGTAGCGCTGATGCGCCGCGTGCTGAACGACTGCGAGGGAAGTCTGAAGCGCCTGGGGAAGATGGACATAGAGGAGCTCTGCCGCTACAACGGCATCGGCGAGGCGAAGGCCATCACCATACTGGCAGCATGCGAACTGGGACGGCGGCGCGCGGCAGAGCCTGCCGACGAACGTCCGAGAATGGATTCCCCGGCACGCATCTACGACCACTTCCGCCGACTGGAGGACGCTGACCGCGAGGAGTTCCACGTCATGCTCATGAACCAGAACCTGCGCCTCATCGGCACCGCATGTATCGGCAAGGGCGGCCTGACGGCCACGGCGGCGGACGTGCGCCTCGTCCTGCGCGAGGCTCTCTTGCAGAAGGCACCGCACATAGCCGTGTGCCACAACCACCCCAGCGGCAACCCGCACCCCAGCTCATTGGACAACCAGCTGACGGAAAAGATACGCCGCGCCGCCGAGGTGATGGACATCCGCCTCGTGGACCACATCATCGTGGGCGACGGCACCTACTACAGCTATCAGGAACAAGGAAAGTTATGAAACAAGAAGAAATACTCAAGATAGAGGAGCGCATCGTAGAAGTACTCAAGACGGTCTATGACCCCGAGATACCCGTGGACGTTTACAGCCTCGGCCTCATCTACCGCATCGACCTGCAGGACGACGGGCATCTCGACGTGGACATGACGCTCACCGCCCCCAACTGCCCTGCCGCCGACTTCATCGCCGAGGACGTGCGCTCGAAAGTCGCCGCCGTGGAGGGTGTGACGGAAGCCCGGGTGAACCTTGTCTTCGAGCCCGAATGGGACAAGGAGATGATGAGCGAGGAGGCGAAGCTCGAGCTCGGATTCCTGTAGGAAGCGCGGGGGGAAAGCCCCCCGCGCTTTCGCGTTTTAAGAAAGTTTTCGTATCTTTGCCCCGCAACCGCATCCGGCCGCAGCAGCCTGCGGCGGGACGGCGGTCTGCATGGATATATACATTAAGGCGTTTACACAGCCTTTGCCCTTGACGTACCGAATCTAGCAAATTCCAATCCCTGTCAAGTACAAAGCAGTGATAGATGTCCTTCGTGATATGGTGGACCGACCGCCGTATGTATTATTATATACGTACGTGGTGTGTCGTGCCATATCGGCGTGGGCTTCTGCATTGCTCGTTCAACAGGGATAGGCAGTGCTAGAGCCTTGGTACGTGGAACGGCAACAGACGGACTCCACGCTTTTTTGTATAGGTACGTGACAACGCACACACCAATGTCTAACCAAAACCTATACGATTATGCAACAACAGGACAAAGAAAAAAAGGCTTCCGCGCACGAGGTGCAGGCGGAAGTGAAGGAAAAGATCTACGTAAGCCCACGGATGGAGGTGATACCACTAGGCTGTCAGCTGCTCGCGGCGAGCGGGGGATGCACGGAACTAATCAAGCGGGTCGGGACATCTGGAGGCGGCCCGGGCAATGGTAATGCTGGTATGGGCGATGACCGCTCCATTATACTCGGCTGTGATATACTCCAGACCGTGGACTTTGATGCGGTGATTGATGCATATATGACAGATCGGTGCAATTGGATCTTGGAAAATCAAAACTATGCCGCCAATAGAGTCTATAAACCATATTGCGAGGGGGGGTGGCAAGCACATGCCGAGGAGTACTGGTATCGTGGGGGCTCAGTTTTACGTTTGGGAGCTCTAAACGATGCGCAGATGGACTATATCCGGCGTAATGGCACGATGACCGGCTGCGAGATGGGGACAAGCTGGGGTGACGAATTTTACGACTATGGCTACTGGGAAACTTCGGCCGACTTCACGCTTGACGGTAAGTGCTATACGCTTATATACAGATGGGGAGACTATAGCTAACCATCATTCAGTACCCCGCTCCGACGAAGCCCGCGCATCTATTATAACAGACCGGGCACATCTGTTATAACAGATAGGCCGCATCTATTATAACAGATGCGGCCGGTCTATTATAAGGGATGCTCCTGCGTCGGGCAATCAGGGCTCGGTCTCGCCCTCGATGTAGTTCTCCAGGAAGAGGTTCTCCCCGTCGAATACGGCGTAGGTGAACTTGCCGATCCAGTCGCCCAGGATAAGCATCCGGGCGGAAGGGGAGAGGGAGAGGTCGAGCTCTATGTGGCGGTGGCCGAAGATGAAGTAGTTCGTATCAGGGTGCGAGGCGAGGTAGTCCTTGGCGAAGACAACGAGCTCTTCCTTATCCTCACCGGCATAGGGCGGCTCGCCTCCCTGCGCCTCATGCTTCAGTCGGGAGTGCTTGGCCCACGCCAGCCCGAACTGCATCCCCCAGCGGGGGTGGAGGGAGGCGAAGAGGCGCTGGCAGAGGGAATTGTGGAACATCTTGCGGAGCCAGAGGTACTTGCGGTCGCCCGTCCCGAGCCCGTCGCCATGAGCCAGGTAGAAGACGCGGCCGTATATCTCCGTCGTCAGGCTGATGTTACGGTGCACCGTCATGCCGCATTCCGACTCGAAGTAGTCATGCACCCACAGGTCGTGGTTGCCCGTGAAGAAGTGCACTTCGATGCCCCGGTCGGTCAGTTCGGAGAGTTTGCCGAGCAACCGCGTGTACCCCTTGGGCACAACGGTACGGTACTCGTGCCAGAAGTCAAAGATGTCGCCGAGCAGATAGACGGCTCCCGCCTTGTGCTTGATACTGTCAAGGAAGTTCACCACGCGGCGCTCCTGCATCCGGCGGTGCGGGATGGCGAGGCTGCCCAGGTGGGCGTCGGAAAGGAAATAAACAGGTTTCATGTGGCAGTCAGTATGGGGTGCGCTCACTGCGCGGGATTAGCCGTACGGGTTTCAGAGCTCCGTGACGCCGGAGGGCACGCGCCGCTTCAGCACGCAGAGTTCCGGCGTGAGGCCGGCGGCCTGCAGGGCGGTCTCCACCGTCTTGCGCGCCAGCTCGGGATGGTTGTTCTCCTCGCTCAGATGGCAGAGCCACACGCGGCGCGCCTCCGGCGAGAGGTACTGCTGCAAGGCGGCGGCTGTCTCCACGTTGCTGCTGTGCCCCGTGCCGCAGGAGATGCGGCGCTTCAGGAACTTCGGGTAGGGTCCGCTCTCCAGCATGGCGGGGTCGTAGTTGGCCTCGATAACGAGGTTCTCCGCCTGCCGGATGTAGCCACCCAGCTCCTCCGTGATGCGCCCCGCGTCCGTGATGAGCAGGAAGGTCGTGCCGCCCGCTCGGACGAAGTAGGCGCTGTTGTCGCTCGCATCGTGGGGCACATGCACTGCCGTTACGCTGAAGGGACCCACCTCCACAGCCTCCCCCAAGGAAATCGGGCGGCGCAGAGCCTCGTCCACCTTGCGGTGCATGAAGGGGTTAGTAAGCATCCCCCGGTGGACGCTCTCCGTGGCATAGACGGGCACGCCCAGCTCCGCCGACAACTTGCCCACGCTCTTCACGTGGTCCGTATGGTCGTGCGTGACGAAGACGGCCCGTATCCTGTCAAGCGCGAAGCCATATTCGTCAAAATATCTCTTTAAGTACCGGATACCTATCCCCATGTCAATGATGATACCATCGTTGCCATCAAGCAGGTAGTAGCAGTTGCCACTGCTGCCGGACCCCATGCAGAAGAACTTCATGCCTTATTCTGTTTTGCCCGCAAAAGTACTAATTTTATCTGAACTCCGGGGACGCAAGGCTGAAAATATCAGAGGATATTCACCTCGCAGCGCAGGTCAATGCCGAAGCGTCCGCGCACGTCGTCCCGCACGGCCTCGCTCAACCTCCTCACCTCTTCCCCTGTAGCCCCGCCCGTATTCACGAGGACGAGCGCCTGCCGGTGCCACACCCTCGCCCTGCCCAGGCTGCGCCCTTTCCAGCCGGCTTGTTCGATGAGCCACCCTGCGGGTATCTTCACACCGCCCGCTACGCGGTAGAAGGGCATACCGGGATAGGCCGCCGCTAACCGGGCATAAGTCGCCTCGTCCACAACAGGGTTCATAAAGAAAGAGCCCGCGCTTCCCGTCTCCGCAGGATCGGGCAGTTTCTGCCGCCTCACCTCAATGACCAGCTCCCGCAGTCGCGCAGCCGTCAGCCCCGCTCCCAGTCCGCGCGCCTCTACCTCGCGGGCAAGGGCGGCGTACCCCAGGTCGGGGACGAAGTGTCGCGAGAGGCGATAGGTGACGTGCGTCACCACGTACTGCCCCCGCAGCTCCTCCTTCAATATGCTTGTGCGGTATCCGTAGCGGCACTCCTCACGGGCAAAATCCCGTACCTCGCCCGTTGCGGCACAGAGGGTGTGTACCGTCTCAATGCGCTGCGCCACCTCCGATCCGTAAGCGCCGATATTCTGCACCGCGCTCGCACCCACCTCACCAGGTATGAGCGACAGGTTCTCCAGACCGTACAGCCCGGCACCCACACAATAGCCGACGAAGCCGTCCCAGTCCTCCCCCGCCCCGGCACGGACAAGAACCGTCCCGTCGGGTGCATCCTCCAGCACCTCTACACCGCGTATGGCGGAGTGGAGGATAGTGCCGTCATAGTCCCCCGTGAAGAGCAGGTTACAGCCTGCGCCGATGTGCATCCAGCGGACGCCGCGCAGTTGGGGCAGTAGGGCGCGCAGTTCGTCCGTGCTGCTATACTCCACGAAGCGATGGCAGCGCGCATCAACGCCGAAGCTGTTGTGCTTCAGCAGGGAATAGTCTTGGAAGTCACGCATAAGGAAACGGTCATTGGAAAATCTGTACTTGCGGGTGTCGGCTCAGTCATTCTCCAGTTTCACGGCAAACCAGTTTTTCCCGCGCTTGCGGAAGGTGATGCTACTCGTCATCGCGCCGTCCACGCTAGACACAAGCAGCACGCGCCGCCCCGTGGGAGCGTAGGTTTGGCCGTAGTTCACGTTCGCCACCAGGTCACGGGGCAGTTCGGGCGCATAGTCGTCCCACTGCGCCGCATTGGCATCGCCTTTCATCGGCTCGAAAGAGTCCGGGTCGGTAATGGTTAGGGCGAAGGGGCTCGCCACGTGGCTGCGGCGATAGGCTGCATCGCCCGCAAAACGTAGGTAGAAGGTGTAGAAGTCGCTGTTCACGTCCTGCGCGAGGGGGTGGATGTCCAGCCCCGTGAGCAGCCAGGCCCCGCGTTCCTTATTAAATATGTATTGCTTCACGGATTTCTGCCTGAAGTCCAGCATCTCCACCATGACGCACTTGACGGTCGTATCCCTTGAATTACCCATTGACTTTACATCGTCAAAGAGCATCGTATAGACCTCCGCCTTGGCATACAGCCGGTCGTGCTTCCACTCCTCGCGTGGGAGGAGGCGTTCCGTTCCATTTTCCCTGACGATCAGGGGGAAGCGGACGCGTTCGCGCTGGAAGCGATGGTTGCGCATAAAGTTGAAGACAAAGTCATCAAACAGTCCGTCGGCGGCAAGGGGAGGCTCGGGTTCCTCCAACGCGAGGGTGTCCGCGAGGGTGTCCGTCCGCACGCTGTCCGAGTCCGGCTGCTCACCGGGCAGGGGCTCCGTCGTACGGTTGCGACCGCAGGAGGCGGAAAGGGCGAGCAAGAACAGCAAGCCGTAAATCTTTCTCATTCGCTAAATGTTAAAAGTTGTGGCAAAGATACAGGAACGCCGCTATACTACCAAGCAAAAATGCGCCTTTCTTCTTTGCGTTTTGCGCGCAAGGCCGTAAATTTGCGGGCATTCTTAAACAAAACCATTACGCGACATGTTAAGCAAAATACAAGGCCTGCTTGAAGAAATCAAGGGGCTGCAGGCCGCCTCAGCGCAGGAACTGGAGGAACTCCGCATCAAGTACCTGAGCAAGAAAGGCCGCGTGAACGACCTCATGGCCGACTTCCGCAACGTACCGAACGAGCAGAAGCGCGAAATCGGCATGAAGATTAACGAGCTCAAGACGGCGGCACAGGACAAACTGAACGCCTTGCGGCAGGCGCTGGCCGTGCGGGAGGACGACGGCCTTGATGCCCTTGACCTGACGCGCACCCCCTACCCCGCCCCCATCGGGACGCGCCACCCTCTCACCATCGTGCGCAACCGCATCATCAACATCTTCTCG
This sequence comes from Alloprevotella sp., assembly GCA_017476545.1. GTDB lineage: Bacteria > Bacteroidota > Bacteroidia > Bacteroidales > Bacteroidaceae > Alloprevotella. The sequence goes on along the minus strand of JAFUZP010000038.1, from coordinate 33,091 downwards.
CGCATGGGCTTCACGCTAGCCGATGGTCCCGAAGTGGAGGACGACTGGCACGTGTTCGGCGCGATGAACTTCGCCGACGACCACCCCGCGCGCGACATGCAGGACACGTTCTTCACCGACCAGAACGCAGGCATCCTGCTCCGCACGCACACCAGTTCCGTACAGAGCCGCGTCATGGAGCAGGTACAGCCCCCCATCCGCGTCATCTGTCCCGGACGCGTCTATCGTAACGAGGCCATCTCCGCCCGCGCCCACTGCTTTTTCCATCAGGTGGAGGGTCTCTACATCGACGAGAACGTCGGTTTCACCGACCTCAAGCAGGTGATGCTCACCTTCGCCCGCGAGATGTTCAGCCCTGAAACGGAGATACGTCTCCGGCCCAGCTACTTCCCCTTCACTGAACCCAGCGCGGAAATGGACATCAGCTGCCAGATCTGCCACGGCGACGGCTGCTCGCTCTGCAAGGGGACGGGCTGGCTGGAAATCCTCGGCTGCGGCATGGTACACCCCAACGTGCTCAAGCTGAACGGCATCGACCCGGAAAAGTACAAGGGATACGCCTTCGGCATGGGCGTAGAGCGCATTGCCAATCTGCTCTACCGTGTACGCGACCTGCGCCTCTTCTCGGAAAACGACGTGCGCTTCCTCGAGCAGTTCACAACAGCCTATTAGACACTACGCCCCAGCACGGGGCATAGGACAATTCCGTGCGCCCACGGAAACGTTTCCGTGGGCGCGCATATTTTATACGCACCGCCTTCCAAAGCCCCAGGCGTGTCAATTCTTTTTACTGAAACAGGGGGTGGAGAATCGCGTATTTCCCACAAGTAAAGCCCACGCCCGCACAGAAGCGAAGAAAATCGCTATAGGAAATTGTCCTATTTGTACAATAAAAGCCTTTTTTGTTCAAAAGCTCCGATCCAAGGCTGCGGAGAGAAGATTTCCGCCCCCGTTCAGGGTGGAATTATCCCGCGCCCTAAGAAGAATTACCCATAGGGATAGGCGAAATTACCCGCAGGGGTAAGAGGAAATAACCGCTGCATCAAGCACATCATACCCCGCCGGAAACGGAGGGACACCCCTGCGGACATTTTTTCGGTTCCGCTTTTCTGACACAAATTTGTCAATAGAAACGAAAAAGCTGCGATAGCCTCAGCAACCGCCCGTAGCGCGCAGGAACTCCTCAGCGCGGGTAAGGGTGTCCTGCTTGCCCACATCAAGCAGGCGAAGCCCAGGCTGCAAGCAGGCGCGAATGGGGATGCGGTCGCAGATGGAAAGGTAGAAATCGATAATAGAGAAGCGCGGCGGAAAGCTTTCCATGAAGGGGTACAAGCGCGGCGAGAAACTGTGGATGCCGCTAAAAGCATAGTGGCGCAAGCCCTCGGGCCGCAAGTCGGTGTACGGGCTGCGCACTTCACCCGTCGCGGTGTTTGTCCAGCCGACGAGGCGCATGGCGTCATCAAAAAGCAGGTAACGGCTCGTCTCGCGCTCGCTCACGAGTAGTAGGGCACCATCACCTGCCGTGTGCTGCGCATGGAGGGCAGGCAGGTCGGCGTTACTCAGGATATCAACATTGTGAATGAGGATGGGCTCGTCCCCTGCAGAACGGCTGAAAAGGGGAAGCGCGTGTCGCAGTCCGCCGCCGGTATCGAGCAATTCCGCACTTTCGTCCGAAACGCGAATCGGCAGCCCAAGGTCGTGCTCTGCGAGATAGGCCGTTATCTGGTCCGCGAAGTGGTGGACATTGACTACCAGCTCCGTGGCTCCGGCACGGCGGAGGCGCGCAGCTGCGATTTCAAGGAGTGGGTGGCCGCTGACGGGCACAAGGGCTTTAGGCATCCTATCCGTCAAGGGGCGCAGACGCGTCCCCATGCCGGCGGCAAAAATCATGCATCGCATGGATCAGTCGGCGTTGAAGCGGCTGTAAGTGACGGCAATGTTCAGGTCGCCGGAAGGACCTCCGACGAGCTTCGCGCTGGAAAGGCCGAGTTCATTGCGCACGCGGAGCAGCGTCTTTGTCGTAGTGCTGTAGGAACTGCTCGTGGTACTATAGTCTGCCGCTACGGGGACGAGTACCACCTTGTTCCAGTCCGGGTTGGCTGCTTCCCAAGCTGCATACTTCACATTGCGCACCGCCTCGCTCTCCGTGCGGCTGACACCGGCTCCAGCGTCACGCTCAAGTTTCATCTGCGTGATGAGGGAAGCGATATTGGAGAAGACGTAAGCGTTATAAGCGTCTTGGTAATCCACGATGAAAGCCGTACGTCCGTCCGCCACGCGGCCCTGCTCAAAGAAACTGAACAACTCGGACTTGCGCAACATGAGAATGGTAGAAGCGGGGCTGAGTAGCGGGGTGACACCCGCTTCCGTATTAATACGCGGGAAGGTGATGCGTGCGGCGTTGATGGTATCCGTATAATGCTCCCCGGCAACTATATCGCCGACGGGAAGCGTCACCTCCGTAAAGATTCCGGCAGGCGACTTGAGATAGGTATAGGCATTGCCCTCGTCCAGCATCTCCGCCGGAATGGTGTTTTCAATGTGCGTATTCTGTATGACCTCCTCAGTGGCCGCCAGCCGCTGCATACCGCCCTCAATGGTGTCGGCACCGGCTGCGGTAGTCGTGTGGTAGCTGAAGAAAAGGTCCAAGACGGACATTTCAACATTCAGCATAGAACCCACGCCGCCCGAAGTGCGGACATAGAAGCCGGGACACACGTGGTGGATGAAGCTATAGGAGTTCTGGAAAAACTCGGGGTTTGCATGATACTTGCGCAGGATTGCGGTGGCATATTCCGCAGGAAGCTTCACGACGAGGCTGCCAGCATAGGCAGCGGAGCTGGAAGTCACCTGTCGGCTAACTCCCCTGAGGGAGTAGGTCTGTGAAACCTCATAGGGGGAGGCTGCGTTCACATAGTCTGCTGGGGCGATGTCTGTATAGTAGGAAACGCCCTCGTCCATGACCCGGTTGGTGTCAAGCTCAGTCACGGTAAGTTTCATCGTGGCCAGGGAGTCGCCATAATAACCGCTGAAATAGAGCCGGAGTAAACAGGAATCGGCCAGCACACCGCTTTCGTCGCGATAGGCAAGGCGGTCGGGCGCGGGCAAGGCGAAGTTCTCCATCAGGTAGAACTGCGCCAGAAAATCGCAGGTGGTCTTCGCGCGCGTTTCAGGGTCTATGACGGAGCCGAGGTAGCACGAGTTGGTGTTGGCTAGGACGGAATCCACGTGGATAGAACGGGAAACAACGCTAAAGGACTGGCGGGAAGAGGCCACTACGTCCATACCGGGCATCACTTCCGCACCGACGGTCAGCGTGTCTTCATCGCAGGCCGTAAAGAGGCCGGCCAGTGCTGCGAAAGTCAGGAATAGGGAAATTTTCTTCATACTATCGTCTTGGAAGTGCGACAAGGCCGACACCCTGCCGCTTACGGCCGCCAAAGTTACGCAAACCCGGCGGGTCGGCAAAAAGAAACCCGCCCTTTTTGCTTTTTTAAGGAATTGGAATCCCCGAAGTAAACAGGGGGAAGCTGCGGCTTCTCCCCCTCGCACCGGCACGGGCTGCAGGGAAATTTGGTGCCGCGAGGGCTTTGCCCTACCGCAGGAAATCGGTAATTTCGCCGCCAAGAAGCAACAAGACCATGTTCATCAAGCGTTTCCTTACGTCATTCGGGCGATATGTAGAGTTGATGGGCCGCACGTTCCAGCGACCCGAGAGTTGGCGTATGTTCGGACGGCAGTACGTGAAGGAGATGGCGCAGCTCGGGACGGACTCCATCGGCATCGTGCTCCTCATATCGTTCTTCATAGGAGCCGTTATCTGCATACAGATCAAGCTGAACATCCAGAGCGCATGGATGCCGCTGTGGGTGTCGGGCTACGTGACCCGCGAGATAATGCTCTTGGAATTCTCCTCCAGTATCATGTGCCTAATCCTCTCCGGAAAAGTAGGCTCCAACATCGCTTCCGAACTCGGCACGATGCGCACGACGCAACAGATAGACGCTTTGGAAATTATGGGGGTCAATTCTGCCTCGTTCCTCATCCTGCCCAAAATTCTCGGACTGGTGACCATGATTCCCCTGCTCGTGATCTTCAGTACCGTGAGCGGTGTTATCGGCGCATACACCACCGCGTGGATCGGGCATATCATCACGGCATCCGACCTGACGGCGGGAATGCAGCACGATTTCGTACCCTGGTTCTTCTGGATGGGAGCCATCAAGAGCCTTTTCTTCGCCTTCATCATCGCCAGCGTATCCTCCTTCTTCGGCTACACCGTCGAGGGTGGCAGCATTGACGTGGGCAAGGCCTCAACCAACGCGGTAGTCTCCAGTTCCATGCTTATTCTCTTCTCGGACTTATTCCTCACGAACCTCCTTTCCTGACCTATGATTGAACTGAAGCGACTCTACAAATCCTTCGAGGACAAGGACGTCCTGCAGGACATCAACACGATGTTCGAAAACGGCAAGACGAACCTCATCATCGGGCAAAGCGGCTCAGGAAAGACGGTACTGATGAAGTGCATCGTCGGACTGTTTGACCCGACCAGCGGAAAAGTGCTCTACGACGGGCGCGACTTCGTGCGCATGACGAAGCGTGAGCGCACGCAGCTGCGCCGCGAGATGGGGATGATTTTCCAGGGTGCGGCGCTCTTCGACTCCATGTCCGTGTTGGAAAACGTCATGTTCCCCCTCGACATGTTCTCCGACCAGAGCTACAAGGAACGCCGCCGCAGGGCCGAATACTGCCTGGACCGTGTAAACTTGCTGGACGCCGTGGACAAGTTTCCCGGAGAAATAAGCGGCGGAATGCAGAAGCGCGTGGCCATAGCGCGCGCTATCAGCCTTAACCCGCGCTACCTCTTCTGCGACGAACCCAACAGCGGCCTTGACCCGAAGACGAGCCTCGTCATCGACGAACTCATCCACAGCATCACGCAGGAGTTCCAGACCACTACCATCATCAACACCCATGACATGAACTCCGTCATGGGCATCGGCGAACACATATTATATATATATAAAGGGCACGCCGAATGGGAGGGAACGAAAGACGAGGTGGTGAACTCGGACAACAAACGCCTCAACGACTTCATCTTTGCCTCCGACCTGTTCCGCAAAGTCAAGGAGGTGGAAATCGCAGAACTCCACTAAAACAACAGCATATCCGAGCGGCTGCAATCCCAAAGCGGCGGACAAACGTAAACATACACACGACAAGACCATGACCAAACGACTACTTACTGCGGCAGCAAGCGCGCTGCTCACACTTGCCCTGTACGCACAAGGCGGAAATTTCGAGACGGCTACCGAAGCCGCCCAGAACATGAAAGTGGGCTGGAACCTGGGTAACACGCTCGACTCCCACGCCACAGGCGTCACCAATGTCACAAAAACCGAAACCTACCGGGGACAACCCGTCACGAACGCCGCCCTGATGCAGATGCTGAAGGAAGCCGGCTTCAACGCGGTACGTGTACCCGTCACTTGGTACCCGTACATGGCCAGCGACGGCACGGTGGACGCGGCATGGATCGCACGCGTGAAAGAGGTAGTGGACTATGTGATAGGGCAGGGCATGTACTGCATCGTCAACGTACACCACGACACGGGGGTTCCGAACAGCAGCACGCCGGACAAAGGATGGCTGCGCGCGGACGAAAGTAACTATGCGGCCAACAAAGACAAATTTGAGTATCTCTGGACACAGATTGCCGAAGCCTTCAAAGACTACGGGCAGTTGCTACTCTTCGAAGGCTACAACGAACTGCTCGACGCTTACGGCTCGTGGAACTACGCCTCGTGGAACACTGAGAACAAGTATGACGAAGACGTTGCAAACGCCGCCTACAACGCAGTGAACAGTTATGCGCAAAGTTTTGTCACGGCGGTGCGCGCCACTGGCGGAAACAACACGCAACGCAACCTCATCCTAAACACTTACGCGGCATGCAGCGGACGAGGTAGATGGCGCGATGCGCTGAAACAACCGCTGGACAAGCTGCAACTACCCGAGGACGGCGACGGTACTCACCTGGCCGTAGAGGTGCACACCTACCCGGTCATCACCACAACCGACGGAAACAATGTCGTATCCAACCGCGACATCGAAGCGATAGAAGCCGAACTCATCGACATGTTCGAGGCACTTACAAACATCCTGGCAGTAAAGGGCGCGCCCGTTATCATTGGCGAATGGAGCTCGGGGAACGTGGATGCGGCGACAACGGACTACGATGCGCGCCGCCAACACATGCTTGATTTCGCCTCACTCTTCGTGGCAAAAGCAAAGGAGTACGGTATGCCGACCTTCTACTGGCTGGGGCTGTCCGACAAAATCGACCGCACACTTCCCGCTTTCACACAGCCTGACTTAGCCGAGACGATACTTCAAGCCTACTACGGGAACAGTTACACCCCCATGCTGCCTGTACAGGACGATTATGAATACTACCCCGTCGTGAACTTTTACCAACAATGGGCCGAACTGGATCTATACCAAGGACCGCAAGACGACTACAGTGGCATTGAACTTGAACTGAGCGAGAAGCCTGGACTTACTGACCTACGCCTCGTGACATACCGGAACAATAACACGCAGAGCACGCCAACCAACTTCAGCACGGCAACGAAAAATATCGGTTTTGGTACACAGACAAGCAACCCGGTAACCCGTGTCACGCTGCAATGGCGGAAGACAGGAAGCAAAGCCTTTGGCATCAAGCACCTGTGGTGGATTAAGTCCAACGGGACGAAAGTCGAAGTAGTACCCAATACGAACTACATGTTTAACAATTGCTGGATAGGCAGCCAGGCAACTCCCAATTTCATCAAAGTGCCTGTCGGCAGTTCGCACTATGCCACCCTGTACTATAGTGACACGAACTTTGTCGTACCCGCCGGCATCACGGCATCTGCATACGCTGTCAGCAACGGTCACGTCATGGCTGTGCGGGACTACGAGGCCGGGGAGGTGCTACCTGCCGGCACGGGGGTTGTGCTCAATGCGACGGAAGCTAATACGTTCAAGTTTATCAAGACGACGGAAGAGGGGCTTGCGGCCACAGGTAATATGCTACGCGGCTCCGACACGGAAGAGCTTACCACGGGCGGCAGCAAGTACTACAAGCTATCACTGAACCACGGGAACGAGGAAGGCACCGTCGGATTCTATTACGGTGCGGCGGACGGCGCGGCATTCATGAACGGCGCACACAAGGCCTACCTTGCCGTACCCGAAAGCGAGGCGCGCATTGCCGGCTTCGCCATTCCCGAAACGGATGGGAAACTGACGGGCGGCATCACCAGCATCGGGAACGAACTGCGGCCTGCCAACGGAACATGGTACACACTGGACGGCCGTCTGCTGCGGACGCAGCCCACAAAGAGAGGCGTATACATCATGAACGGCAGGAAGGTCATCATTCCCTGAAGCCCTATAGTGGCTAACTGTCCCGCACCTTACCGTTTACCCCCGCACCGGCCGAGGCTGATGCGGGGGTAACGTATGAGAAGGGAACGGGCTACTTCCCGCGCTTCAGGTCAAAGAGGTAAGTGACCTTCGCGTAAATCGTCCCGTTGTTAGAACGTCCGAAAACGTCCTTCTTGCTGTTCTTGTAAATATCCGCAAGACCGTAATAATACCGCCCCTCCACGATGAAACGACCGGCGGCGGTCTGCAACTCCAATCCTGCCCCGGCCGTGATGCCATAGTCGAAACGATGGTCCGCATCCATGCTGTACTGCGCGAACATCCCGTTGGGGCGGCTCGGATTACCTGATGCGCCAACCGTCCACACGTCGCCGAAACGAGACTTTTCCCCAAGCAGGAAACCCAACTGCGGACCGGCGAGGAGGAAGCCCGCCAACCCGCGCCCCTCACGCCCCCAAGCCAAGTGAGCCAGTATGGGTAGCTGCAAGTAATTATGGTCGCGGCTGTAAGTATCGGGCAGCTCATCGCCGTCGGCACTCAGTATATGCTCGCGCCAACCCGTCCGGGCGTAGTTCAACTCCACCTGTAGGGAGCAAAGCGTCTTGAAATAAAGTTCGCTTGTGAAGCGCGCAGTAATGCCGACCTGCGGCCCCATGTGCCACCACTGCTTAATCGTAGGATTGAAGCCAACCTTGTTCATCGCCAAGCCCGCATTCGCCCCTACAGCTATGCCGCGCCGCACCTGGCCAAGCTGCGCGGACAGCGGGAGAAAGGCCAAAGAAGCCAAGGCGAGCGTAAGGTAAAGACGGCGCATCGGGCTCACTTATGGGCGGCGGCCAGTTTGTCCACCGTACCGTCCGGTTTATAATGGATGAAGAACATGCTGTTATTAACTAGCCCTCCGTCCTCTTCCGTCCGCTCGAAACGAAGATTGCTTTGCAGCATCGGCGCGCCGGAAGCCTGCGTGCTGAAAGACTTCCCATACCTTGCGATGCCCTGAATGAGGTGCATCGCAAGGTCATAGCCCAGCAGCCCCATGCGCGGAGAAACCTCCTGCAACTGATCGCCATAACGCGCTACGTAAGCGGACACAAAGGCGCGAGTAGCGGCATCATGCTTGTTGTAAAAACTCCCCGTATAGATATGTGTATCAGCCATGTGCAGGCGTTCCTTATACTTATCCGCAAAGTCAAGCCAATCCGGATAACCGAAGAGCTGGATGCCATACTTCGGATAATACTTGCGGAATCCTTCTATCTTCGCCAAGGCCTTGGCGAGCCCCTCCTCACTGGAAGCGTCGGGGATAACTATCGTATTACGACTCGCGTTGCAGGCCGTTTTCATCTGCTCCAACGGCGCATCGTAAGCGAACTCCGTCACCGCATACCCACGAGCCATGAGGCGTTTGCGAAGGTACTGCGTAAAGTTGCTCTCGTTACCGCCGCCAAGGCGCATGAAGGCAACGTTCGCTCCTTTGAAGTTCCGCAGGAAGAGGTCGGCAACGAACTCCAACTCAAACTTCTCCGGCGTATTCGCAAGGTAAACGTAAGGATTCGTGTTCACTTGGTCGGCCTTGGAATAGAAAGGAACTACCATACGAATCTTTCTGGCGCGGGCGAAGTTCGCCATCTCCTGGAAGTGCTCGGGATAGACTGGCCCCACCATTACCTGCACCTCACCATTGCCGATGCGGTCCAAGGGAACGGCGAGCGCTTCGCCTACCCGCTCGTCGTAAGCATGGAAGTCTATGTTGCAGCCCTGCCCGGCCAACTGCTCTGCAGCCAGCAGGAAGCCCCGGTAGAACTCTATGCTACGACCGCCCTCCAAGCCCTTGGCAGAAAACGGGAGAACGAGGGCGACGTTCACCTGCTCCTTTGACTGGTCAGTCATGGAGGCTGCCGAGGGAATACGGATGACGGACCCCGCCTTGAGGTTGTCGGCTGTCAGGCCGGGATTCGCCTGTTCCAGATCGGCAACTGTCAGGCCGTAAGTTCTAGAAATGCGGTAGAGCGTTTCGCCCGGCTCCACCGTGTGTTGCGTCTGTGCGACAGCCGTCCGCCCACAAGCTAGGGCCAGTAAGAGCATGGTGCAGCGGGCGGTTGTGTGGATTCTCTGCGTAAGATTCATTGCGTTTTCGGTTATTCAGGCACAAATGTACGGAATTTTACAAAAACATACCGCGTATTCAAAAGAAAACTGTACTTTTGAGGCTTAAAACAAGTACATACATGATGAGACTTCGGGATATGGCACTGCTGACAATGCTGACCATCGGTCTGGCAACCAGCCCGCTTGCCGCGCAGAATGCGGGGGGAGTCGGGAAGGAGAACAGCGGAGAGGTGAAGTCGCCGCTACAGGCTGCTGCCGACTTGATAAAGGCGTACCGTTTCGATGAAGCTGCGGCTACTATCGGGCATGTACAGGCCGAAGACGAGGGGAGCGACGGGGCGGACAATGGAGCCGCCGCATTGCTGCGACGCGCACGGCTCGGGGCGGAGATGCTACGCGGCACGGAGCGTGTCACCTTCGTGGACAGCCTCGTAGTTCCGCTGGCGGCGCTGACCGACTACGTTCGGACGGAAGTCGGCGAGGGCAGGCTGATGCCCGCAGAGCGATGGGGAGAAGTTCGCGGGGAGGGGACCACTGTTTACATCAACGGATTGAACGACAAGGCTATACTCGCGATACCAGACTCCGCAGGAACGCCGCGCTTAGCCGCTGCCAACCGCATCGGAAGAAGCTGGGAAGCACCGGAGCACCTCCCCCTGCCCGCCCCCGGCGACACGCAGCAGGACTACGCCTTCCTCATGGCGGACGGGGCGACGCTCTACTATGCCGCCAAGGGAGAAGGAAGCCTGGGCGGGTACGACATCTACGTGACCCGCTACGACACGGAGCGCAAAGCTTTCCTGAAGCCCGAGAACATGGGGATGCCCTTCAGTTCGCCTGCAAACGATCTCCTCTTCATCATTGACGAGGCGAGCGGCATCGGCTGCTTCGCCACCGACCGAGGGCAGGCACCCGACAGCGTGTGCATCTACTACTTCCTGCCCAACCCCGGCCGTGAAGTCTTCGAAGGAAGCGAAGCCGAGCAGCGCAACGCGGCACGCATCACCTCCATAGCCGCCACGCAGACGGACTCCGCCACCGTCGCCGAAGCACTCCGCCGGCTCGCGGACTTGCGGCAGCGGCAGACGCGGGAGACCGGGGACGCGGTGCGCATCGTAATAAACGACCAGACCGTCTATACCGACCCCGGCCAGTTCAGCAACGAGCAGGCCCGTCGCATCGCCACCCGGTGGCTCGCACTGCGCGAGGAGACGGAGCGGCAGCAGCGGGAGCTGGAGCGGCTGAGGCTGCGGTATACCGCCGCAGCGGATGCGGAGAAGCGCGCCCTGCGCCACGACATCCTGCGGCTGGAGCGGAGCGCGGAAGAGGCGGCGGAATCCCTCCGCACGATGGAGAAGAACTTCCGCAAGGCCGAACTCGGCACACGCTGAACCCGCGCCCGGCATACACACGAACACACATATATAATATATACATACCATGAAGAAGACATTCAAGGAATCCGAACTCATCATCAACCCGGACGGCAGCTGCTTCCACCTGCACCTCAGGCCCGAACAGTTGGCCGACAACGTCATCCTCGTAGGCGACCCCGGACGCGTGCCCCTCGTGGCCTCGTTCTTCGACACGCAGGAGTGCGACGTCAGCAACCGCGAGTTCCGCACCATCACAGGCACCTGCGGCGGCAAGCGCGTCAGCTGCGTATCCACAGGCATCGGCTGCGACAATATCGACATCGTACTCAACGAACTCGACGCCTGCGCCAACATCGACTTCCACACCCGCCAGGAGAAGGAAACCCTCCGCAGCCTCAGCATCGTCCGCATCGGGACATGCGGCGGACTGCAGCCCTACACCCCCGAAGGTTCCTTCATCGCCAGCGCGAAGAGTATCGGCTTTGACGGCCTGCTCAACTTCTACGCAGGGCGCGACGCGGCCTGCGACACCGCCTTCGAGGCCGCCTTCGTGCGCCACATGGGCTGGACCGGCAACGTATGCATCCCCCACCCGTACGTCATCGACGCCGACCCCGACCTCCTCAGTCGCATCGCCGCAGACGACATGGTGCGCGGCGTCACCGTAGCCTGTGGCGGCTTCTACGGGCCGCAGGGACGCGAGCTCCGCATACCCCTGGCCGACCCCGCGCAGAACGCCAAGATCATGGCCTTCGAGCACGAAGGGATGCGCATCACCAACTTCGAGATGGAGAGCAGCGCCGTGGCAGGTCTCGCCCGCCTGCTGGGCCACCGCGCACTGACCTGCTGCATGGTCATCGCCAACCGAGTGGCCGGGAAAGCGTCGCCCAACTACAAGAACGACATCCGCACGCTCATACGCACAGTCCTCCAGCGGCTCTGAGAACCGCCCGCCCGCGGCACACCAAGCCGCAGCCGCGCAGAAGGTATAGCGGAGCCCAGGAAGGCGTATGTTTCTTAACATACCATTTTGCCTTGTACGTATAGCAGATTCGCTCTACCTTTGCCCCCGTCAATAACCCTGACACCAATCTCTATACCTTAGATTACTACTACCGGATGAAAGCAAGGGCGGTGAGGTGAGAACCCCGCCGCCCTTTAACCAACCAGCCGCGCCGCATGCGCTGGAGTACAAGTAACCACAACCCCAAACGACACGCAACTCATGAAGAAACGCCACCTCCTCCTCGCCGCCCTCGCCCTGCTCTGCAGCACGGCCGCACGCGCGGACGACATCCTCAAGGACGCCTCCTACCGCACCGTCGCCCACGTCAGGTCCGACGGCACAGTGCAGGACGCCAGCTACCGCACCATAGGCCACATCAAGCCCGACGGCACCGTGCAGGACGGCTCCTACCGAACCATAGGCCGCATCAGGCCCGACGGCACCATGCAGGACGCCTCCTACCGCACCATAGGCCACGTCAAACCCGACGGCACCGTGCAGGACGCCAGCTACCGCACCGTCGGACACATCAGGCCCGACGGCACCGTGCAGGACGGCTCACACCGCACCATAGGCCACGGAGGCCGCCTCCGCAAAGACTGGCTCGCCTTCATCTACTTCGGCGGGATGCTGGACTGACCCGCCCCGCCCCCGCAGCCGCAGCGCGGCGCACACCCGCCCTCCCCCTTCCGCAACCCCCGCCAACGGAGTTGCGGAAGTTCATTTTACGCACTACGCGTACTCCCCACCACGCACTACGCGTACTCCATACCACGCACTACGCGTACTCCCCACCATGCACTACGCGTACTCCACACCACGCACTACGCGTACTCCACACCCTGAACTACGCGTACTCCATACCCTGAACTACGCGTACTCCACACCCTGAACTACGCGTACTCCACACCCTGAACTACGCGTACTCCGCGCCACGAACTACGCGTACTCCGCAAAAGAAAGAGCGCGCCGCCCTCACCATGAAGGCCGCGCGCTCCCGTAGCGCACAGTGCGGCAGGGGGATCACTCCCCTTCCTCCTGCTCCTTCTTCTTACGCGTCTCCGTCAGGCTCGTAGCCAGCACGAAGTCCGCATCCTGAAGCTGCGCCCGGAACTTCGCCGTGAAGCGGCAGTGCGCACGCACCTGCTTGATGAGCGCGGCCGTGCACTCCGCCTCGCTCGCGGCGCCGTCCGACGTAACCGTCAGGTTGAACGACGCCCACTCACCCATCTGCACCGTGTAGCCCTGCAGGAGCAGGCGCACCAGCACCTTCTCCAGCTGAGCCAGCGCCATCTCGGCCTCCATGGGGTTCAGCGTCGTCTCGTCGGCGACGAGCTTCGCCACGTCGTGACGGTCCACACGCTTCACGGACTTCACCACCGGGTGGTAGCTCACTAACTTCGTGCGCGGATGCTTCCGCGCCATCTTCTTGAATAAAACAGCCATTGTCTCTCTTGTGTTTTAATGGTTAATGAATATGTGAATTATGCATAGTATCAGCCGGGACTACAAATTATAAGGAACCATAACAGGCGTCGGTTGTAAAGCATTCGGTGTCACCAAAAGAGCCGTTAAGGGTGAAGCTATACTGGTCGGGGACATAGCCGGAAATCGTGAAGCCCCAGTTGACAGAAATTATCCTGCCGTTAGTGTAGGCTTTGCCCGCTTTTACTGAGCTTTCGGCAGAAGTGATGACAGCCGACTGCAGCAGCGTCGTGAGGGAGACGTGGCCGGGCAAGTCGTAAAAAGGATAGCTAAAAGGTGCGGGGGCGGACCAAGATTGAGAGTTCGCCCACGAGGCGACCCCAGCAGGGTCGCTCGTAAGGCTCCCACTGCTCAGCATACGTGTAACCTCATCTATATGTGCACTCCAATCTCCATCCGGGAAGAAGATATACAGGGGATCGTAGATAAGACCATCACATACATCATAGACAGGAAGCCCCCCGCTCGTCGCCAGCAGCCGCTGCGGGTCCAGCGGAATGACCTGCATCGTAGGTGGCACGTACTTCTTCGTACCCGCAGCGGGAACAGCACCCTCCGCAGCGTCAGCAGTACCTACACCGGCGCACAGCGCGCCGCCAAGTGTCTTTTCGTCTTTCATTGCTTTACTCATTTTATTGGTTAATTATTAGGATTAGTTTCTTATCGCTCACACCGCCCCCAAGCCGCTCCGCGCGGGAGCGCCTTGCCCCCCCGCTCGGGGGGACGGAAGGGGGGACTATACACACGCCAAGCGGCGCACCGCACCCCCGTCACAGGGGGCACGATGCGCCGCTCAGCATCTATATGATTGCGTGTAACTACTTGATTTCCAACGGGGGGGGGGGGTAAACCCGGCAGCAACCACGCGGCAGGCACGCCCGCAGGCGGCACCCTCCGCACATGCGGAAGCCCCCGTACCTATATTATATATACGCGTAAAATCCATCATCAAGTCCGTGGTTACGGCTGCAAAAATAGGCAAACTTTCCCGATCCGCCAAGACCCGGAAGCAGGAATGCACTACACCATCTTACCGTGGGAATCCTGCCGCACCTTCTCCGCAAAAGCATCTATCCTGTGCAGTTCCGTCGGGATGTCGATGTTCTGGGGACAGTGGGGCTTGCACTGCCCGCAGCCGATGCAGTGGGCGGCCTGGCGCAGGCGCGGCACGCTGCGGTCCTGCCCGACGAGGTATTCGCGGCGCAGGCGGCGATACTCGGGACTCTGTGCGTCCAGGGGCAGGCGTCCCTGGTTCTTCACTTTATTATAATGTACGAACACGCCCGGGATATCCACGCCGTAGGGACAGGGCATGCAGTATTTGCAGTCGTTGCAGGGGATGAGTTCCACATCCACAATCTGCCGTGCAACGTCGTAGAGGAAAGTCTCCTCCTCCTTCGTGACGGGGCGCAGGGGGCAGTAGCTGAGGAGGTTGTCCTTCAAGTGCTCCATGAAGGTCATGCCGCTCAGGACGGTCAGCACGCCCTCGGGCGTACCGGCGTAGCGGAAGGCCCACGAGGCCACGCTGGCTTCGGGGTCGCGGCGCTTCATCTCCTCCACGAGGTACTGCGGCACGTTCGCGAGGCGTCCGCCCAGCAGGGGTTCCATGATGACGCTGGGGATGCCGCGCTTCTGCAGTTCGCCGTAGAGGTAGCGCGCGTCCGTGTTGCGCTCGTTGATTTCGTTGGCGTAGTCCCAGTCCAGGTAGTTCAGTTCTATCTGCACGAAGTCCCAATGCACCTCGTCGTGGCGGGAGAGCAGGTAGTCAAAGACGGCGATGTCGCCGTGGTAGGAGAAGCCGAGGTTGCGGATGCGGCCCCGGCGGCGCTGCTCGATGCACCAGTCCAGCATGCCGTTGTCCTCGTAGCGCCCCTTGTAAGCCTCCATGCCTCCCATGCCGCAGCCGTGGAGCAGGTAGTAGTCTATGTAGTCCGTGCGGAGGGCGCGGAGGGAATTCTCGAACATCTCGATGCTGGCCTTGCGGCTCCACGTCTGTTCGTTGAAGTTGGAGAGCTTCGTGGCGATGAAGTAGCTATTGCGGGGATGGCGCGAGAGGGCGATGCCCGTGGCCGTTTCCGACTCGCCGCGGCAGTATGCGGGCGATGTGTCGAAGTAGTTCACGCCGTGTTCCAGGGCATAGTCCACGAGGCGGTTCACCTGCTCCTGGTCGATGGGAGCCTCGCTGCCGCGTGCCGACCCGCCGTCCGTTGTCGGCAGGCGCATCATGCCGTAGCCCAAGAGTGAAACTTTCTCCTGCGTTTTGGGATTGAGACGATAGGTCATCTTGTCCGTAGGCGGTTCCTGTTGCTGCTTATACTCCTCCACAGCCTGCGTACTCTCGGAACGCTTGCAAGCGACGAGCGCGGCTGCTGTTGCCGCCATTCCTGCGCCGAAGCGCTTCAGGAAGTCCCTGCGTTGTATGTCTTTTGCCATAATGTTGTTTGTTCTTTTCTGCCCGCTCGTTCAGATAGAACGGTGCACCTCGTGCCCTTCTACGAAAATGGCGGAAAAGGGTCGTGCGGGGCAGAGGTTCTCGCACGCACCGCAGCCGATACACGTCTCCGCATCCACGGCGGGCACCTTGGGCGAGGTGTCGTCCTGCGGGTCGTAAGACACCATCGTTATCGACCCTGTGGGGCAGTGGCGCGCACAGTTGCCGCACTGCACGCCGTCGGTCAGCGGCAGGCAGTTCTTCTTCAGCCATACGGCATGTCCTATCTGAATGGCGGTTTTCTGCGGCGGAAGTATCTTGCAGATAGCCCCTGTAGGACACACCTGCGAGCAGCGGCTGCACTCGGGGCGGCAGTAGCCGTGTTCGTAACCCATCTCGGGCTGCATGAAGCGCGTGAGGTCCGTGGAGGGGCGCAACACCTTGTTGGGACATTCCGAGATGCAGAGTTGGCAGGACGTGCAGTGCTGCTGCATGTTCCGCGCCGAGAAAGAACCCGGCGGCGTGATGGGTGTCTGGCGTTTCGGCGCGACCTTGTCCTCAATAACGGCCAAGCCGCCGTCCACCTTCTTTGCCTCCTGCGCAAGCGCAACCGTAGCAAGCGCTGCGGTGGAGATGAGGAAGGAGCGACGGGAAAGCTCTCCTTCTGTCCTGTCCTCTGGGAGAGGAGAAGCCTTTGCGGCGGAAGGTGGTGAATAGGTCAATGCCCCATGCTTGCAGGCCCCCAGGCAGTTTCCGCAGGCAACACAGCGTGTGTAGTCCACGGTATGGGTCTTGTAGTCAATGCAGGCCGCCTTACAGTTCCTTGTGCAGAGGGAACAGTTGCGGCACTTGTCCGCATCGAAGCGCACCTTCAGCCAAGCGAAACGGGACAGCACGCCCAGCATCGTCCCGACTGGGCACACCGTGTTGCACCACGTCCGGCCATTGCGCCATGCCAGTACGGAAATCAGCAGGAACGGAACGAGTGCAACGACAAGGGGCAGCCAGCCCCAAAACACGATGTCCGTACCCGAAACGGCATAGCTCCCCACGCCATCAGCTACCGCAGCCGCCCCATTGTTTGCCAGCCCCCAGATCGGTTGGAACAGGTGGGTCACGAAACGGGCATAGGTGCTGTAAGGGGCCAGCAAGGCGGCGATACCCGTCAGCCCAAGAAGGAGAAGGGCGATAAAGACTGCAAGCACGCCGTAACGGAGCCACACCTGCGGGCGGGAATAGGTATAGCGGTTCCGCTTATGCCTGCGCCCGAAGTGCGCCACGGCATCTTGGAACACACCCAACGGGCATATCACGGAACAGTAAATGCGCCCGAACACAAGCGTAAGCAGCACAAGAAGTACCACTACCACGACGTTCAATGCCAAAATGGCGGGGAGCAGCTGCACCTTCGGCATCCAGCCCAGAAAGCGGTGGAGCAGGCCGGAAACGTCCAGCAGGAGCAGTGTGATGCCCAGAAAGAAGGCTGCACCGAGAGCGATGCGGTATTTTCGTAGCATAAGGCGTAGATATAGTGTTATGTTTCCATGGCGAAGTTAAGAAGAAATGCATGGACGGAGGGTTGCACATACGGAGGAAAGTTTTGCCCTTTTCGCGGATAAGGGCACCCGCCGCATGTAGTGGTCGGAACGGACAAGCCCGATGCGGCAAAAGGGCGCACCGGACTTGTCCGTAAGCTATATGGCCGGCGTCATTCGGCGGCGCACAACTGCTCGTAGAAGCCCATATAGGCGTCGCCGAGGTTCTCCGCCCCGGGATATTCGAGCACGGGCAAGCCCTTTGTACCGGCCAACTTCATGACTTTTTTCGCCACGTTACGCTGCCCCTGCACGAAGCCGTCGGAGTACGTAAGGGCCAGTTGGGCGAGTACGTCCGAAGCCGCGAAATCTACGCCAGCTTCTTTCAGCACGTCTTCCGTGAGGGAGCGGAAAGGAAGTAGGCGGCGGAGCTTGCTGCCGCCGGAGCGTTTGGGTACATCACCGAAAGCGGAAAAAACCACCTTCGTATTGATGAAGGGCGGCGCATCGCGGTAAGCCGTCTTGATATATAGCGGAAGGAGGGCCGACATCCAACCGCTGCAATGTATAACGTCAGGCATCCAGTTCTGCTTCGTCACAGCCTCAAGTACGGCTCGGGCGAAGAAAATGGCGCGCTCGGGGTTGTCCGCAAATTCCTCACCGGACTCGTCCGTAAGCATCTGCCGGCGTTGGAAGAATTCGTCATTAACGGTGAAGAAAACCTGTATGCCGCGCGCCGTAGGCAGAGAGGACACTTTGACGATGAGCATGTGGTCCGTATCGTCAATGATGATGTTCATGCCCGTCAGGCGCTTCACCTCGTGCAGCTGGTTGCGGCGGTCGTTCACGATGCCCCATCGCGGCATAAAGAGGCGCACCTCCCGCACACGATCTTGCAGGAGCTGGGGCAGTTTCGCCCCCATGTCGGCTATCGGTGAGGACGGCACATAGGGAACCACTTCTTGGCTGATGAATAAGATTCTTTCCGGCTTCATACTGTTATCGGTTTCACGGCGCGCCCGACGGAGGTACGCGCGCGTAATTCATCGTTTCGAAGTGCAAAGATATACAAAAAAGCCGAAATAAGTGCAAACTTTTCTGCACTTATTGTAATCTTGAGGTGCAAATTCTTCCTCCGTTTACCCACATACCGTTAAAATACCGACGCGCGGAAGGGAAAAAGCGCAGGCATCACTTGGCACTTCCAAGGCTTTACCGTAACTTCGCCCGCCGAACAAGAACTTACAAGACCATGGTTATCATTGACAACGCCCGCATACTGGCAGAGACGCTTGACGCGCTGCGCGGGAAAGGTGCGGAAATAGGCTTCGTCCCCACGATGGGCGCGCTGCACGCCGGACACGCCTCGCTCGTGGAACGCTCCGTGAAGGAGAACGCAGCGACGGTGGTAAGCGTATTCGTGAACCCCACGCAGTTCAACGACCAGACCGACCTTGCCACCTACCCCCGCACGCTGGAGGCTGATGCCCAATTGCTGGAAAGTCTCGGCGCGGACGTCATGTTCGCCCCGGGCGTAGAGGAGATGTACCCCGAGCCGGACACGCGTACCTTCAGCTACCCGCCGATTACCTCCGTCATGGAGGGGCCACGCCGCCCGGGACACTTCAACGGCGTGTGCCAGATTGTCAGCAAACTCTTCCGGATGGTGCGCCCCGACCGCGCCTATTTCGGTGAAAAGGACTTCCAGCAGATTGCCGTAGTCCGCGCCATGACTGCCGACCTCGCACTCCCCGTCGAGATATGCGCCTGCCCCATCGTGCGCGAGCCCGACGGCCTCGCCATGAGCAGCCGCAACGCCCGCCTTACCCCGGAAGAGCGCAGCCTGGCCGCCAACATCAGCCGCGTGCTCTTCTACAGCCGCGACTACGCGCGCAGCCACAGCGTCAGCGAGACACAGGCTACAGTCCTCCGCGCCATCGACGCCCTCGAAGGCCTCCAAGCCGAGTACTTCGAGATAGTGGACGACAGCACCCTGCAGCCCGTAGCCGGCTGGGACGACGCGCCCGGCATCGTAGGCTGCCTCACCGCCTACTGCGGAAGCCGGCACGTACGCCTCATCGACAACATCAGGTACAAAGGCTGAAACCATGCACATCACCATACTCAAATCCAAGATACACTGCGCCCGCGTTACCGAGGCCAACCTCCACTACATGGGTAGCATCACCATCGACGAGACCCTCATGGAGGCTGCCGGCTTACTGCCCTACGAACAGGTGCACGTCGTGAACAATTCCAACGGCGAACGCGTCGTCACTTACGTCATCTGCGGCCCCCGGGACTCGGGCTGCATCTGCCTGAACGGGGCGGCCGCACGCCGCTTCCAGCCCGGCGACGAAGTTATCATCATGGCCTACGCCACCGCCACCCCACAGGAAGCGCAGGGCATGAAGCCCACCGTTGTCTTCCCCGACGAGCACAACCGCCTCCCCCGATCCTGACATACCCCCACCGGACTACGCGTAATCCACAAAGGTAAGCGCACACCTCAAATCGAGGTGTGCGCTTTGCTTGGTTAGAGGTGTGCGGGAAGCTCACGCTGAGGTGTGCGCTTACCTCAACACGAGGTGTGCGCACACCTCGGAGCAACTAACAGAGCCAGAAGGCCGTATCAAACGGTTCTTGACACCCTAGTTCAGAGCCATAACCGTTAGCGACTATAGTTATAAAGGTTGGGCAACTGCTATCGTCACCATGTAAAAGCAAAAGGATATCTGCAGTTACCCAACTGCCGTCGACCGCAGCGTTATATCTTACAACCTCCACGCGCTCCGGATGCTCCCGCAGAAACGCGATGGTTTCCGGGTATATACCCCATCTGTACAGACTCATATTTACGCCTGGCACCTCTATGCGCCCTGCATCAAGGTCCTCCATAAAGTCAGCTAAAGCGTTTGGATCATACGAAGGCACCATTTCAACAAATTTATGAATCACCGGGGCACCCGTCCAAGACCAGCCAAAATCACCCCCTTGCGCCATGCACCAGCCGGGAATCTGTACTGAAGGCGCAGACCCCGCCAGCATCTGAGTACTCAACGGGATGACCTGCATCGTAGGCGGTACGTACTTCTTCTTACCCTCGGCGGGAGCGGCAGCCTCCGCCGCAGTTGGATTCCCTCCAGCGGCGCACAGCGCGCCGCCAAGTTGTTTGTTTTCGTTCATTACTTAGTAGTTTTAATTTGTATATAATAGGAATTGGTTTATTATCGCTCACACCGACCACAAGCCTCCCCGCGCGTAAGCGCCTCGCCTCCCCCTCCCGGGGGGACGGGAGGGGGGCTTTGGGGGCTGTTGGGTTTGGGACTGATACACGCCAAGCGGCGCACCGCTCCCCCTCAACAGGGGCGCAGTGCGCCGCTTAATGCTTGCGTATATATCTGTAACTACTTGATTCCCAGGGCATATGGGGGGGTAATTCGGGCACTACCCACCCAGTAAATACGGGCAAAGTCAGCTTCCGCGCACGCGGAAGCCGACATACCTATATTATATATATACGCGTAAGGCATCTTCAAGTACTTTATTTCGCGGGCAAAGGTAAGCAAACATTCCCAATCCGCCAAGGACGGGAGGAAATAATCAACTTTGGCAAAATCCTGACCGCAGGGTCAGGAAGAACTAACCCCAGGGTTACGGTGCACTGACCGTAGGGTTAGGAATCATTAACCGCAGGGGTAAGAAGCGCACCGCCTCCAAACAGGAAGTAGTACTTCCTCGCATAGGAAGCTTAACTTCTTAGCTTAGGAAGTTTAACTTCCTCCGGGGGGCCGCCCCACCGCAGCGCGATACAAAAAGGGACGGCCTGCCACCGAGCGGCAGGCCGTCCCCCATACAGGAAGCGCGGATTAGTTCGGGAACCGCGGACGGGCGAAGAGCTTGTCCTCAGCCCAGGAGATTTCCTCAACCATGCCGGCGGGCATCACCTTCAGCTCGCCGCTCTGCACGAGGGCGTCCATGTCGGCGATGAACTCGTCGTACATATCGTCTGTCAGTACGTACCACTTGTCGCCGTAGTCACCGATGCGCATGGCGACGCAACGGATGAAGCCCCATTTCTCGAAGTAGGGCACGAGGTTGTAACCCGTGATGCGGCTGACCTTGCGGATATAGTTCAGGATGAATGGCGCGCTGTTCATCCACCAGCCCTTGGAGGGCTCTACGTAGTTGTTGCGCGTCCAGACGGACTGCGGGTAGTCGCGCTTGAACTTTGTCCACTTGTCGCTCCAGCCGTTCTGGGAGCTGGCAAGGAGTTCATACTTATCGACACCGCCCTGCTTCTCTATCTGCGAGCCGTTGTCGTTGTCGTTCTGGCGGAGCGCCTCGTACCAGTCTTCGGCCACCTCGGGGAATCCGTTGTCGCGGAAGTAGCAGTAGAGCTTCACGAAAGCGCCGAGGGAGATGTCGAGGCTCTCCATGCTGGACTCCTGGTGGGCCAGTGCCGTGCGGGGATTGTCGGCATAGGCCGTGATGACACCGTTCCCCATGCTGTTGCAGAAGGTCTTAAGCTTCTGGTTCCAGTCGAAGTCGCTGGAGTTGGCCTTTGCGGACGTGCGGTAACCGCTGGTCTGCGTGCCGCTGCCATACTTGTTGTCGTTCATGAAGTAGCCTGCCGCCGTCTTCCACTGGTCTCGGTCGCGGTAGTTCGGGTAGCCCATGTGCATGATGTTGTAGTAGGAGTTCATGTTGTTGGTCACCTCGGCCATACCCGCCCAGCAGAAGTAGGGGTTCATCTGGTGCTGGTGGCCCCACTCGTGGCTGAGTCCCCAGATAGCGTCCTCGTCGTTATAGACGATGGTCGCGCAGTTGAGGACGCGGCTTTCCTGGTTGTGGTGGAAGCTGACGCCGAATCCGCCCTGGAACATGTAGTAGGTGTAGTTCGTATAGGCCATCGTACGGAGGTCGGGCAGGCGGTTGTACTTCTCAAAGCCGAGGAGCCGCTGCTCCCACATGACGAGGCTGTCCATCACGTTCATGTACTGCCTGTAGCCGATGGTACCGGACGTGGACTTGCAATAGCTGTTCAGTCCCTGCGAAGTCCAGATGGAGTGCACCTTGCTACCGAGTACGTCCATGCAGACGTTCGTGGCATTCGCCGTCAGCTTGTGCATCTCGTCGTTGGTCTTGTCGGGTGAGAGGTAACCGTTCACCACGCCGTTGATGAAATGGACGCGGATGGGCTGGTAGTTGGCGGAGTTGCCGTAGGAGTAGTAGCAGATGTATGCCAGACCGGGCCAGTCGTAGGTGTAGTCTATGACGTTGAGACCGTTCCGCAAGTTGAAGGTAGTCGTGTTGGGGTTACCGCCGTCGAAGTTGCTACCGTCCTTGCCGACGTACCAGGCCACAACCTTAAGCTGTACGCTGATGTCGTCCGGAATGTCGCGGACGAGCACTACGTGCTTGCCCTTCTCTATGTGGATACCCGTTACCCCTGCAATCTGGTCGTAATACTTACCGGGGGCTTTCCACTGGTCGGAGTAATAGCCGGGCGAGTTGTAGCACTTATAGCTGGCCGCACGGTACTCCGTGGAATAGTTTCCGTTGAATATCTGGTAAGCGAGGGTGCGCACGAGAGGATTAGTGAGAGCCTCTATTTCCGCCAACGTCGTGCCCGGACGGAGCGTGGTGTACAGGTCGTCGCCGAATATCTCGTATTCATCCATCACACCAGTCTTCAGGCGGAACTCCATCTCTGCACAGCAGGCGAAGTCGCCTGCACCCTGCAAGACGCGGAACTGGATATTCACGGGTTTCTGCAAGCCGCCTTCGAACTCGATGGTCTTCGGAGCGGCGTTGCTGGGCCACTCATAAGTGCCATGGAGACGGTAGTCGCTGTCGCCCACGCACTTCACAAGCAGTTCAAACTTAAGGAAATTTCCGTTTGGCTCGCCGTCCTGACGGGGTACGTAGTTGATATAGTCAATATGATCCACGTTGCTGAACGTGTAAGTGAGCACTGCGGGGTTCGTTTCGGAGACTGTGAACTTATTATTGGAGCCCCATGCCGTATGCCAGAAGGTGCCATAGTCGCCGTCAAGGGTCAGGTTCGGCCCCTCGCCGCTGTGGGAATTGTTCGCTGTGACCGAGGTTGGCTTGATGGAGGGGTCCTCCGGGATATCCTCACCATAGACATAGCATGTCTGCTCCACGGTGAATGTCTGGGTAAGGCCCTTCTCGGCGTTCGTAAGCGTAATGTGGGCCTCGCGCGGCACGGAGAGGAGGTTGGTCGATACGCTCACATAGAGGCCGGTGCCCCCCCGGGTGATGGTAACCCAGTCGGCGTCGCACGCATACGTGGCGTCCACATTCCCCGTCAGGGGCAGCTGGAAGGTCCGCGCAGCATAGCCGACAGTCTGGTGATGCCCGGTCACAAGCATGGGCAACGCCCCGTCGGGCAGGATTACTTGGGCTTCGACTTGCGCCGGTGCCATCAGGCCGGCGAGGGCAACGAGCGCGCCACTGATGTATTGATATAGAGTCTTCATTGTTCCGTTACTTGATGATTACTTTCTTACCGTTCTGTATGAAGATGCCGTTTGCGGGATGGGCCACGCGGCGGCCCTGCATATCGTAAACCGCCCCGGCCTTCTCTCCGCTCACCCCTACGGAAGTGATGCCGGAGATGTTGTCCTCGCCGACGACGAAGGGGGTCGTGCGGATGACCAGTCCGGGATAGGAAGGCTCCGTAAGCTGGATAACGACGCGTTCGAAGGGCTTCAGGAACGCGAAACGGCCCGAGGTGAGCGCATAGTCCTGCTCGCGGTCCTTGGAAGTGGCCTGCACGAGGGGCGTCTCCACGCCGCCGGACTCGATGGCGTAGCAGTTGAAGACTACCGTCGCACGGTTACCGCCATTAAAGCGGTGGGAAGAAAGGTCCAGGACATACTCATCGGCGGTGCGGCTGGCCCAGTCGGGACAAACCGGCAGGTAGTGGCCGCCATATTTCGCGCTCGGTGTCAGCAGGTTCACCACGTCAAGGTCGGCCTGGGGCAAGTAGCTGAAGAAGCCCTCCGCCGGACGGTTGGCCTCCGACGGGAGGGAGCGGAACGTCAGGGCATTGCCGCCGCAGTTGAAAGAGGACAGCTTACGGTTCGGGATGGACAGGTCGGAGAGCCCGTTGTTGGCGCACGAAAGGTCCGTGAGCAAAGAGCTGGAAGAAAAATCAAGGGAGGTAATCTCGTTGTTGTCGCAGATGAACTGCTGCAACGCGGGCAGACCGCCCGATGTGGGCAGCGATACACGCGCGATTTGGTTGTCATGGCAGACAACAGTCGATACCTGCGGATTCTTTGAGAGGTCCAAACTCGTCAGTGCGTTGCCGGAACAGATAAGCGCGTCCAGGTTCGGGTTGGACGTGGTGTACACGCGGGAGAATTTATTCCCCGCGATATTGATGTGCTGCACGTTACTGCTGCGGAACACAAAGGCGCTATTAGAACCTATCTTCTGCAGGTCGTTGAACGCAACGTTGATGTTCTCAAGAAGCGGCTGGGCGGACTCGCTGATGGACAAGGCGGTCAGTTGGTTCCCGGACAGGTCCAAGTCCCTCAGGACGGAAAGGCCGTTAAGGTTGATGGCTGTCAGTTTGTTGCCGTGGCAATAAAGGGACTGCAACTTGGGTGCACCGGTAACGACGAGGGAGGTCAGCCCGGCATCCTCGCACACCAAAGTATTCAGGTAGGAGCCGCCGGTCAGGACGACCTCACTGCCTTTGAGCTTACCCTGGATGGTGGTCAGGGCACCGTCACCGGCCGTATATTCCACAGCCGTGCCGTCACCCCAGTCCACTGTCACGGCGGTTGTCATACGGTTCACTTGGATTACCAGTTCCTCGCCCACGGCTTTGTCCGTAGTCATTCGGATGACCTGGTCTTGCGCCGTAGCGGCGAGCACGCCGAAAGAGCACGCCGCCAACAGCACGGAAGAAAGTAAAGTTTTTCTTTCCATTTGGATTAGTTTTTAGTATTGCTGGTTATTTATCACGCTTTACCGTAGTGCAGAAAACGGAACGCCCCGAATTTCTGCGTTACAAAGATGGGTATTTCTTTCGGGACGAGCAAACATTACACCGTATTTATTTACGTACGCGCGCGCGAACCGTGCGCCAAACGCCCACTTTTAGGCGTTTTTTATTGCTTATGCGCGAAAGAATGCCTACTTTTGCGCAAACAAGCGCAAACTAACCGAAGTCAAACCAAATACAAAAAACGACATGAGAGTTATTATCGAACCGGATTATGAGAAATTGTCCCAGTGGGCTGCCGACTATGTGGTCAGCAGGATTAACGCAGCCAAGCCTACGGCGGAGAAACCCTTCGTCCTGGGGCTGCCGACAGGCTCTTCCCCCATCGGCATGTACAAGGGACTCATCAAGGCCTACCGGGACGGGCGCGTCAGCTTCAAGCATGTGCTGACGTTCAACATGGACGAGTACGTCGGACTTCCCGAGGAACACCCGGAGAGCTACCACTCTTTCATGCGCCAGAACCTTTTTGACCATATTGACTGCCCGCAGGAGAACATACACATCCTGAACGGCAACGCACCAGACCTGGAGGCCGAATGCCTGCGCTACGAGCAGATGATTACCGAGGCCGGGGGAATCGACCTTTTCATCGGCGGCATCGGCCCCGACGGGCACATCGCTTTCAACGAACCCGGCAGCTCGCTCTCCAGCCGGACGCGCGTAAAGACGCTGACCACCGACACGCGCGTGGCCAACTCCCGCTTCTTCGGCGGCAACCCGGACAATGTGCCCCGCACGGCCCTGACGGTAGGTGTCGGTACGGTGATGAGCGCGCGCGAAGTGATCATCCTCTGCAACGGCCATAACAAGAGCCGCGCCCTCCACGCCGCCGTTGAAGGCCCCATCACGCAGATGTGGACCATATCCGCCCTACAGTTGCACCCGCACGGCATCATCGTCTGCGACGAGGCCGCCTGCGAGGAAATCACGCACGGCACGTACCGTTTCTTCAAGGACGTGGAGAAGGAAAACCTCATCTAAGCCACCGCTTCCGGCCCTCCCCGTGACCGGGGAGGGCTTTTTGCACCCCCACACGATCCGAAACGCCTACCAACGAAAACCGCCGCACGTGAATACCATCTCCCCCTTCGCACGCCCCGCCTACGTTATGGCAAAGCCCGCCGGTGCGCTGTGCAACCTCGCTTGTAAGTACTGCTACTATACGGAAAAAGCAAAGCTCTATTCCGACACGCCGCGTCACCTGATGAGCGATGAGATGCTGGAGGAATATACGCGCCAGTACATCGGTATGCAGACCATGCCGCAGGTGCTTTTCACATGGCATGGGGGGGAGACGCTGATGCGCCCGCTTTCGTTCTACCAGAAGGCGATTGAACTGCAAAAGAAATATGCGGGCGGGCGGCAGATAGACAACGCCATACAAACCAATGCCACGCTCATCACGGACGAATGGGCGCGTTTCTTCCGCGAGAACCACTTCCTCGTGGGAGTCAGTATAGACGGTCCGCAGGAATTTCACGACGAGTACCGCCGCACCCGGACGGGACGCCCGTCCTTCCGGCAGGTGATGCAAGGCATCGAGGTGCTACGCCGCAACGGCGTGGAGTGGAACGCGCTGGCTGTCGTAAACGACTTCAATGCCGACTACCCGCTGGACTTCTACAACTTTTTCAAGGAGATTGACTGTCATTACATCCAGTTCACACCCGTTGTAGAACGCATCTATCGCCACCCGGACGGACGCATTCTGGCCTCGCCCACCGAAGGTGCAACGGCCGAACTGGCAGACTTTTCCGTCACCCCAGGCCAGTGGGGACGTTTTCTATGCGCGGTCTTCGATGAATGGGTTAAGGAGGACGTCGGGGAGTTCTATGTGCAGCTTTTTGACGCCACGCTGGCCAACTGGACAGGCGTACCGCCCGGCATCTGCACGCTGGCCGAGACGTGCGGGCACGCCGGTGCGCTGGAATTTAACGGCGACCTGTATTCTTGTGACCATTTCGTCTTTCCCGAATACTTCCTTGGCAATATCCGCCAACACCCCTTGGCGGAGATGATGTACAGCGACAGGCAGCTGCGCTTCGGAGCCGAAAAACGCACGAAGCTGACCCGCCAGTGCCGCGAGTGCGAGTGGCTCTTCGCCTGCAACGGCGAATGCCCGCGCCTACGCTTCGCTACGGACAAACACGGCGAACCCGGCCACAACTACCTCTGCGCCGGCTACCGACAATTCTTTGACCATGTGGCTCCTTACATGGACTTCATGAAAGCCCAACTCCAGCAGGGCGAACCGCCGGCCAATGTGATGCAGTGGCTCAAGGACGGCCGCCCCGCCTATCCCCCCAAGCGCAACGATGCTAGCAAAGGCTGAACGCCGCACGCTGGCTGCCGCAGCCGTGGCACTGGCCGCCGTATTCCTCCTCCTGCGGTTCTGCGAAGGGCGGACGGAAGCGGAGTCCCCCGCCCCCGTCAGCGAAGAAGAATGGCAGGCGCTGGCCGACTTCGAGGACGAGCTGAGGCGCGACTCGGCCGAATGGGCCGCCAAGCACCAGTACGAGAAGTACGGATACAGCACAGGGAGGCGCACACCGGAAAGCTTTCCCTTCGACCCGAACACCGCCGACTCTGCCACACTCGTCCGCCTCGGCCTGCATCCGTGGCAGGCCGCCAATGCCATGAAATACCGAAAGCGCGGCGGGCGGTGGCGCAGCCCCGAGGATTTCCGCCGCCTATATGGCCTAAGCGAAGCCGACTACAGCCGCCTGCGCCCCTACATCCGCATCGCGCCGAGCGCGGAAGAGATTGAGCGCGAACGCAGGCAGGAGCGGCACGACAGCCTACGTGCGACATGGCCGAAGAAGTATGCGGAAGGAACCGTCCTGGACCTCAACGAAGCAGATACGACCGCCCTGAAAGGCATTCCCGGAATAGGTACATGGCGCGCACAGGCCATCACCCGCTACCGCGAACGTCTGGGCGGTTTCATCAGCACAGACCAGCTGAAGGAAATAGACGACCTGCCCGAAGGCATTGAACGCTGGTTCACCGTAAGCTCCGACGCGCGACCCCGACGAATGAACGTAAACAAGGCGACTTTCAAGCAACTGGTGCGCCACCCGTACCTCAACTACGAACAAGTCAAAGAAGTTGCCAACTTCATCCGCCTGCAAGGGCCGCTGCGCAGTTGGGAGGACTTGCGCCTTTCCCCGCACTTCACGGAGCGGGACTTTGAGCGGCTCCGCCCCTACTTCGACTTCTGAGCAGACGCCACCACGCACGGGATGGCGGAAATCTCCCGACGCACCCTGACCGACTAACCCAGACTTTCGCGCACGCCCCTTCCTACGCGGGGAAAACCGCCACACGGCAGGAACCGCGCTAACCCTAGGCCTAACCTTCCCTAACCCTAGGGATAATTTTCCCTGACCCAAGGGGTAATTCGTCCTAACCCTATGGGTAAGAAGCCGCAGCGCGATATGCCCACCGCGCCCAGACTACCTACAAGCAGCCCCACCCTCCGGCCTGGCCGGATCCAAGCGTCCGTTTAGCGGCATACCCCCACCCTTCCCGGACACTTTTCCGCCTATACCGAAGCCTTTAGAATGCAAAAAACACCGTAACGCCTTTGCCGTTTCAACGGAATGCACTACTTTTGCACGCCGATTATTATCAAGCAGCGTCTTAGCGCTGTATGTCTGCAAGTTACGGGTGCAGTCTTTGGCCGGACACGCCCTATCGGACTCACGCAGGCGAACGATAAAAAATTAGTAGTTACAAACAAAACAAAACGAGAAAGTGGACACTTTAAGCTACAAGACCATTTCCGCGAACAAAGAGACCGCCAAAAAAGAGTGGGTCGTAGTGGATGCTACCGACCAGATCCTCGGCCGCCTTTGCTCGAAGGTCGCCAAACTTCTCCGGGGCAAGTACAAACCGAACTTCACCCCCCACGTGGATTGTGGCGACAACGTAATCATCATCAACGCAGACAAGGTGCGCCTCACCGGCAAGAAGATGACGGAACGCGTATATCTGCACTACACGGGGTATCCCGGCGGACAGCGCAAGAATACGCCTGCAACCATTCTGGCCAAGCCCAACGGAACGGACCGCCTCCTGCGCCGTGTCGTGAAAGGTATGCTCCCGAAGAACAAGCTCGGCGCGCATATCCTCAGCAACCTTTACGTGTATGCCGGAAGCGAACACCCCCACGTGGCACAACAGCCGAAGGCAATTGACATCAACCAGTACAAATAAGAAAACGAAGAAGATATGGAAATGATAAATGCACTTGGCCGCCGTAAGAGCGCCGTAGCCCGCGTCTTCGTCACCGAAGGTACTGGCAAAATCACCATTAACAAGCGCGACCTCACGGAGTACTTCCCCTCCCCCATCCTGCAGTTCGTAGTGAAACAACCGCTCCAACTGCTCGACGCGATTGAGAAGTACGACATCAAGGCCAACCTGAACGGCGGTGGATACACCGGCCAGAGCCAGGCACTCCGCCTTGCCATTGCACGCGCTTTGGTAAAAATCAACGCAGACGACAAGTCAGCCCTGCGCAAGGAAGGCTTTATGACACGCGACCCGCGTGCCGTGGAGCGCAAGAAGCCGGGACAGCCCAAGGCACGCCGCCGCTTCCAGTTCAGCAAACGTTAATCGGCACCGCTTGCTGAAAATACGTTTAGCATCTAAACCGCCGCGACACATCGCACTCCGATGCGGAGTTTACCCGGCGGTTGGTTGAACACAACATTCAATTAACAAGAAAGTAAACGACAAACAACAAAAACAATGTCCAGAACAAATTTTGAGACACTACTCGAGGCTGGCTGCCACTTCGGCCACCTCAAGCGCAAATGGAACCCCGCTATGGCTCCCTACATCTTCATGGAGCGCAACGGCATCCACATCATCGACCTCCACAAGACGGTGGCAAAAATCGATGAAGCCGCAGAAGCACTGAAGAACATCACCAAGCAGGGAAAGCGCATCCTCTTTGTAGCTACTAAAAAGCAGGCCAAAGAAATCATCGCCGACAAGGCTACGAGCGTCAATATGCCCTACGTCGCAGAACGCTGGCCCGGCGGAATGCTCACCAACTTCCCCACCATCCGCAAGGCAGTGAAGAAGATGGCGAACATTGACAAGCTGACAGCGGACGGTACCTATGCCAACCTGTCGAAGCGGGAGATACTCCAGATTTCCCGCCAACGCGCGAAACTGGAGAAGAACCTCGGCAGCATCGCCGACCTCACGCGCCTCCCGGCGGCTTTGTTCGTCGTGGACGTGATGAAGGAGCACATCGCCGTGGCCGAGGCTAACCGCCTAGGCATCCCCGTGTTCGGCATCGTGGACACGAACTCCGACCCCAACAACGTCGATTTCGTTATCCCCGCGAACGATGATGCCAAGCAGAGCATCGAGGTAATCCTCGACGCGTGCTGCGCAGCCATCGCGGAAGGACTTGAGGAGCGCAAGATTGAGAAAGCCGACAGCGAGGCACAGGCCCAGCAGGAAGGCGAGAAGGCTCCCCGGAAGCGTGCCACACGTGCCCGCAAGCCCAAGGACGAGGCTCCCGCAGAGGAGGCTCCCGTAGCGACGGCCGAGCCCGAAGCTCCCGCAGCGGAGACCGCCGAGGAAGCGCCCGCAGCAGAGTAAACGAACCATTGCTCACGATTATTCATTACAACACATGGCAGCAACGATTGAAGATATCAAGAAACTCCGTACGATGACCGGAGCCGGTCTCGGCGACTGCAAGAAAGCCTTGGCCGAGGCCGACGGCGACATGGAAGCCGCTATCGAAATCATCCGTAAGAAGGGACAGGCCGTAGCCGCGAAGCGCTCCGACCGCGAGACCTCCAACGGGTGCGTACTCGTCAAGGCGGACGGCGGCTTCGCAGCCATCATCGCCCTGAAGTGCGAGACGGACTTCGTAGCGAACAACAAGGACTTCGTCGCCCTCACACAGCAGATACTTGACCTGGCCGTGGCCAACAAGTGCCAGACGCTGGACGAGGTGAAAGCCCTCCCGATGGGCGGCGGCACGGTGCAGGACGCCGTAGTGGACCGCAGCGGTATCACGGGTGAGAAGATGGAGCTCGACGGATACCTCACCCTCACGGGCGAGTACATCTCCACCTACAACCACCAGGGACGCAACACGCTCTGCACGATGGTGCAGCTCACCAAGCCCGCAGAAGAGCAGGGGCACAACATCGCCATCCAGATTGCCGCGATGAACCCCGTAGCCGTGGACGAGGCCAGCGTGCCCCAGGACGTGAAGGACAACGAGATGAAGGTAGCCCTCGAGAAGACCCGCGAAGAGCAGGTGAAGAAGGCCGTCGAGGCCGCCCTGAAGAAAGCCGGCTTCAACCTCTACATCGCCGAGAGCGAGGAACACCTCGAGGAAGGCATCCGCAAGGGAAACATCACCGAGGCGCAAGCCGACGAGATACGCCAGCTCAAGGAGAAGACCGCAGCCGAGAAGCTCCAGAACCTGCCCGAGCAGATGATACAGAACATCGCCAACGGGCGCATGAACAAGTTCTACAAGGACTTCACACTCGTGAACCAGGAGATGGCCCTCATTGACGGCACACCTACCGTCGCAGAGTACCTCAGGCAGGCCGACGCCGACCTCAAGGTAACAGCCTTCCACCGCTTCACGCTCGTAGCCGAGTAAGGCATCCCTACAAAACAGCCGTCCGGGCGGGACACCGAAGTGTTCCGCCCGGATTTTTTGCGCCTGCGAAGTCCCGGCAGACCCGCACTCAGGAGCCCGTCCCGCCCCCCTCGGGAGCCCCCTCCCTGCACCCGATGTAAGCCGCTGGAAGCAAGCGAGTTGCAAGTACGCCCTAACTCAGCCCCGAGTTGACATATAACTCAACTGCCAGTTGACATATAACTCAACTCATAGTTGACATAGTACTCAACTGGCAGTTGAGTACTATGTCAACTTCCAGCACACCTATCCCCCCTCCCCTTCCGGAGCCCCGGCGGCCTGACGCGCGCTCCGCACGCAGTAGGCCATACCCTTGTCCTTCGGGCTCTTTATCGCCCGCGTACCCCATCTTCTTTAGTGGTTTATGAATAAGCGAGTTTATGGATATTAATTACAACAGTTCCTCCACGCAGGGTGGAAAATAGACTCTACTACTACCATAACTTCCTATGAAGCCCTCAAGATGGAATGCATACTCATCGGGGACATAGCCGTCAAGGGCAAAGCTGAAATCTACGTAAGTGTAGGATGCCCCCGTCCCGTGAAACGTATATAAATCAATAGTGGCATCAGTAATCACGGCCGAATTCAATAGTCCCTTGAGGTCCGGCCCGTTATAGTACGAAAAAACATGCCCCAGACCTAAACTCTCCATGTCCTGCACAAACTGGCGCGGGTTGCTCTTAATGTTGCCAGCGGTAATTTTCTGCCTTATCTCGGCTGTGCAGTCCCCCCCGCAGGCGGCACCAAGCGGGTCTTCGATACTTACATAACAGTATTCCTCGTGAGGAAGCGCCCCGCTCGTCGCCAGCAGCCGCTGCGGGCCCAGCGGGATGACCTGCATCGTAGGCGGCACGTACTTCTTCTTACCTTCTGCGGGAGCGGATCCCGAAGCATCCATGGGTTGCGCCGTCGCAGCGTCCGCAGTCCCTACACCGGCGCACAGCGCGCCGTCAAGTGTCTTTTCGTTGTTCATT
>JAFUZP010000037.1 GCA_017476545.1 Alloprevotella sp. | reverse complement strand
GAGCCGTTCACACCACCGCCAGAGACGGAAAATGACACATAGGGGGTATGGCTTGTTCGGGAAACAATAAAAAAACGTCAAATCTAACCGATTTGATGCGGCTTGGCATGATTTTATGCAAAATTATTTAGGACACTATTGGGCGGGGAGCGCATAATTCTCCGTGCCGCGCGCGGTCGTTACGAAATAATTGCTTACTTTTGCATCCGCGCGGCGGGCCGCAGGGATGAGCCCCGCTCCGTGCCACGATAATCCGTACGATGACGAGCAAGCATTCCTCATGACTACACACAAGAGCAACCCCGCACCCGCCGCCCACGCTGGGCTGGACGAGCTGACGGCGGTATCCCCCGTGGACGGGCGCTACCGCAGCAAGACCGCGCTCCTGGCGCCTTACTTCTCCGAACTGGCATTGATGCGCTACCGCATCCGTGTGGAAGTGGAGTACTTCATCGCATTGTGCGAACTTCCCCTGCCCGCCCTGCGCGGCGTGGACAGCAGCCTGTTCCCCGCCCTTCGGGCCATCTATGAGGACTTCAACGAAACGGGGGCGCGCCGCATCAAGGAGATTGAGGGCGTAACGAACCACGATGTCAAGGCCATAGAATACTACATCAAGGAGCACTTCGACGTGCTAGGGGGCCTCGCTCCCTACAAGGAGTTCGTCCACTTCGGCCTCACCAGCCAGGACATCAACAACACGGCTTTCCCCATGATGCTCCGCGAGGCTCTGCTTGATACCTACCTGCCCGCACTGGACGAAGTGCGCGCCGAACTGGACGGCTACGCCCGCGAGTGGGCTGCCGTACCCATGCTGGCACGCACCCACGGGCAACCCGCAAGCCCCACCACCCTAGGCAAGGAGGTGCGCGTCTTCGGCTACCGCCTCGAACGTCTCCGCCAACGCCTCGCCGAACAGGACATTCCCGCCATCTCGGGCAAGTTCGGCGGAGCCACAGGCAACTTCAACGCCCACCATGTCGCTTACCCCGGCACCGACTGGCAGACCTTCGCAAACCGCTTTCTCACGGAACGCCTCGGCATACAGCGCGAACTTGTCACCACGCAAATCTCCAACTACGACAACCTCTGCGCCACGCTCGACACTCTGCGCCGCATACACACCGTACTTATCGATTTGGACCGCGACTTCTGGCAGTACATCTCTATGGGATACTTCCGCCAGCGCATCAAGCCGGGCGAGGTAGGCTCCAGTGCCATGCCCCACAAGGTGAACCCCATCGACTTCGAGAACTCCGAAGGTAACCTCGGTGTGGCCAACGCCCTGCTCGAGCACCTCAGCGCAAAGCTTCCCATAAGTCGCCTGCAGCGCGACCTCACGGACTCCACCGTCCTGCGCAATGTCGGTGTACCACTCGCCCACGCACATATCGCCTTGAGCAGTACACTCAAAGGACTGCGCAAATTGCTCATAGACGAAACCGTCATCCGTGCCGACCTCGCCGCGTGTTGGCCCGTAGTGGCCGAAGCCATCCAGACTATCCTGAGGCGCGAAGGATACCCGCAGCCCTACGAGACCCTCAAACAGCTCACACGCACGAATGAGCCGGTCAACGAACAACGTATGCACGACTTTATCAGCACACTCCAAGTATCACAGAGCGTCAAGGAAGAGCTACTCGCCATCACACCCACCAACTACACGGGCGAGCCCAATAACAACTGACAACAGCATAAACAACACA
Source organism: Alloprevotella sp. (assembly GCA_017476545.1). Classification (GTDB taxonomy): domain Bacteria; phylum Bacteroidota; class Bacteroidia; order Bacteroidales; family Bacteroidaceae; genus Alloprevotella. The sequence goes on along the minus strand of JAFUZP010000037.1, from coordinate 25,760 downwards.
GACCCGGTACGCCCCGCCACGCGCTGCGACAGCGCAAGGCAAGCCAGAGAACCGGGACAAACAAGGCCGCAAAGGCCGCAACCACAACACCATGACAGAAGAACTCGAACAACAAGGCTACGAGCCGCAGCACGACGGGAACCGCGACGGCGACCGTCCGTACCGGGACAACCCCATAGGTACAGACCGCACACCACGTCCGCGCATCAACCGCACACCACGTCCCGCAAACTACAGTTCTGCAGACGGTGAAGCCCCCGCAGCCTACCACCGTCCCGCATACCGGCAAGGTAGCGACTTCCGCGAAGGCGGATACCAGTCCCGCCCCTTCCGTCCCGCATACGGCAACGATAGCGGCTACCGACGCGAAGGTTCCTACCAGCGCGGCGGCAGCAGCTATCGCTCCGGCAATTCCTATCGGACTAGTGACGGAAGCTACCGCCCCGCTCCTTACGGGCAGGGCAATAGCGGCTACGCACAAAGTGGCGGTTACCGTCCCCGTCGATACGATAACGGATACGGCACAGCTGATGGTACGGAGAATGCCTACCGCCCCCGCTTTATTCCGCGCGGCGGCACCGAGGAAGGTTACACTCCTCGCTACTCCCGCAACGGCAACTACCGGTCGGAAGGTCGCAGCAGCTACTCCGGCGGAGGATATGACCGCAACCGCCAGCAACGTACACCTGGCTTCAAGCCTCGTGGCCGATACAACCCCATGAAGCAACGCCTCGACTATAAGGACGAGACCATAGACCCCAACGCTCCCATACGCCTTAACAAGTATCTCGCCAACGCGGGCATCTGTTCGCGCCGCGATGCAGACCGCTACATTGAGGCCGGCGTAGTGACCGTGAACGGTGAGGTGGTGACGGAACTCGGCAGAAAGGTACTCCGTACGGACAATGTCATGTTCCACGATGCCCCCGTGAAGATAGAGAAGAAGGTATATGTGTTGCTCAACAAACCCAAGGGCTATGTGACCACCAGTGAGGATCCACAGAACAGAAAGACTGTGATGGACCTCGTGCGCAACGCTTGCCCGGAACGCATATATCCCGTAGGCCGCCTCGACCGTGGCACTACAGGTGTCCTGCTATTGACAAACGACGGCGAACTGGCTACAAAGCTGACGCATCCCCAGTACCTGAAGCGCAAGATCTATCACGTATTCCTGGACAAGAACCTCAGCGCAGAGGATATGCGGCAGATAGCGGAGGGCATCACATTGGACGATGGCGACATCAAGGCCGACGACATCCAGTATGCCAACGATGAGGACAAGAAGCAGGTGGGCATTGAGATACATAGCGGGCGCAACCGCATCGTGCGCCGCATCTTCGAGAGCCTCGGATATAACGTTCTCAAGCTTGACCGTGTGTACTTTGCCGGCCTCACCAAGAAGAACGTGCGGCGTGGCGATTGGCGCTACCTGACGCAAGAGGAAGTAAACATGCTCCGTATGGGGGCTTACGAATAAGTAACAGATAATACAGTAGAGAATATGGAACGCACAAAGATAGTAGATTTGCTGCGGCGCACGGATTTCGGCGCGGCAGTGACCGTGAAGGGCTGGGTGCGGACGCGCCGCGACAGCAAGGCAGTACACTTCATTGCCCTCAATGACGGATCCACCATTCGCAACATACAGATTGTTGCCGATGCGGAGAAGTTTGACGAAAGCCTGCTGAAGCTCATCACGACGGGGGCCTGCCTCAGTGTGGAAGGTACACTCGTGGAAAGCCAGGGTGCCGGACAGGCATCCGAGATACAGGCAACGTCCATTGATGTGCTCGGCACCTGTGCGCCCGACTATCCGATGCAGAAGAAGGGACAGTCCTTTGAGTTCATGCGGCAGCACGGACACATGCGCCTTCGCACGAACACCTTCGGTGCGGTGATGCGCATCCGCCACCACATGGCTATGGCCATCCACACCTACTTCCACGAGCACGGCTATTTCTATTTCCACACCCCGCTCATCACGGCCAGCGATGCCGAAGGGGCAGGGCAGATGTTCCAAGTAACCACGAAGGACCTTGCAAATCTGCGTCCCGGTGAGGACGGGAAGATTGACTATTCGGACGATTTCTTTGGCAAGCAGACCAGCCTGACCGTGAGCGGACAGTTGGAGGGAGAGCTTGGGGCGACCGCGCTCGGGGCGATATACACGTTCGGCCCGACGTTCCGTGCGGAGAACAGCAACACGCCGCGCCATCTCGCGGAGTTCTGGATGATTGAGCCCGAGGTAGCCTTCATTGACCTCAACGACCTGATGGACATTGAGGAGGATTTCATTAAGTACTGCGTGAACTGGGCCTTGGAACATTGCCAGGACGATTTGGAGTTCCTGAATAAGATGATAGATAAAACACTCCTGGCACGTTTGCAATCCGTAGTCGGGACGGAGTTCATCCGCCTTGACTACACCGAGGGCATCCGCATACTTGAAGAAGCCGTGGCGGCCGGTCAGAAGTTCGAGTTCCCCGTCAGCTGGGGCATGGACCTTGCCAGTGAGCACGAGCGTTACCTCGTTGAGCAGCATTTCAAGCGTCCGGTAATCATGAGCGGTTACCCGAAGGAGATAAAGGCCTTCTACATGAAGCTCAATCCCGACGGCAAAACCGTGCAAGGTACGGACGTGCTCTTCCCGCAGATTGGCGAGATTATCGGCGGCAGCGTTCGTGAGGAGAGTTATGAGAAACTGATGGAGCAGATAGAGGAGCGCCACATTCCGATGAAGGACATGTGGTGGTATCTTGACACACGCCGCTTCGGCACTTGCCCGCACGGCGGTTTCGGCCTCGGCTTTGAGCGGCTGATGCTCTTTGTCACGGGGATGCAGAACATACGCGACGTCATCCCCTTCCCCCGCACGCCCAAGTCGGCGGAATTCTGACCCGCGATGAAGCAGCGCCAATCCAACATAGAGCTCCTCCGGATTCTCGCGATGCTGTTTGTTCTGGTAGTACACCTGAACTACAAGGCGTTGGGTTTTCCGACCTGGAGTGCAGTGAACGCCGAGCCGCTCCTGTGGCTTGGCCGTTTCTTTACAGAGCAGGTTGCCATCGTATGCGTGGACGTGTTCGTCCTCATCTCGGGCTGGTTCGGCATACGGCCCACGCTGCGGGGCGGCATGAAGTATCTGTTCCAGGTTCTTTTCGCGGCCTCCGTCATCATTGCTGCCGTAGCTGTCTGCTGCCCGGAGCGGCTGCCAGAGGCCTCCCTGCGAGAGGTTTTTTACGGGCAATGGTTTGTGCGGGCATACTTGGCTCTATTCGTATTCAGCCCCGTGCTCAATCGGTTCGTCGAGAGCTGCACGCGCCGTCAGTTGGAGGGCGTGTTGCTGGCTTTCTATTCCCTGCAGACGCTGGACCTGCTGTTCCGCTTCAAGGGCACGTACAGCGACGGCTACAGTGCCGTTAGTTTCATGGGTCTGTATCTGCTGGCCCGCTACATCCGCCTCTACCGGGCCGATGCGCTGTTCCGCCGTCCGCGCCTGCTTTGGGCGGTATGGGCCGGATGCTTGCTGCTTCCGGTATTGTTGCAGATTTGCTGTGCGCTGAATTTTTCCAAAAAGATATTCGAGGTTTCTGTGGCTCTCTCCATGGCTTACAGTAATCCGCTCGTGGTGGTACAGAGTCTTGCCATGCTCCTGATTTTTGCCCGGTTCGACTTCCGCAACCGTGTGGTGAACTGGCTTGCTTCGGGTAGTTTTGCCGTTTACTTGCTCCATACGAATCCCCTCGTTTACCCGGATTATTGCCGTCTGGGCAAGCAGTTGCACACGTCCGCTCCGTTGCCGCAGGCACTTCTGTTGGACGCCCTCTTCCTTGCGGCGGTATTCCTGGGCTCAGTGCTTATCGACCGCCTGCGCCTCCACGCCTGGTCCGCGCTGGAGCGGCTGGCGCACCGCTTGGGAGGGAAATAAGGGAACGGCCGCCGTTCCCTTATGGAACGAGCCCCGTTCCCTTATGGAACTCCCGCCGTTCCATAAGCCTCCTCCCGGCGCCTCTCATTTACCCCCTTCTTTGATACGGAAAGCGGGAGCGCATCATGCGCTCCCGCAAGTTTCTGCCAGGGGGTGCCGACTGTGCGGCTTACTCCTGCGGCAGGTTGCAGTCGGCCTCCGCTTCGAGGATGAAGGCTAGGTCGGCGGGATCCAGGTCGCCGATGCCGTCCCGCTTGGCCTGCTTGGCCACGTAGGCGGCGGCTTCCTCGATGTCGATGTTCACGTAGCCATCCTCATCGGGCTCCGCCTCAAGCACGCCGCTCTCAGCGTAGTACTCCACGACGGTGTCCAGGATGTAGTACAGCTGCTCTTCCGTGAAACGCCCCTGCAACTCCTGCGGCAGGTGCCCCTGTATGTAGGCCACGGTGCGTGCATCGTCCGCCGCGTCCTGCAGCAGTTCGTCGTCAAGCTGCGCCATCTCAGAGAAGGGCTTCTATTTTCTTGACGAAGTCGGCCTTCGGTGCTGCGCCGACAACCTTGTCCACAACCTGCCCGTCCTTGATGAAGAGGATGGTGGGAACGTTGCGGACGCCGAACTGGGCGCAGAGGTTCTCGTTCTCGTCCACGTCGCACTTGCCTACGGTCACGCGGCCTTCGTACTCCTTGGCGAGCTCCTCGATGATGGGAGCCACGCGCCGGCAGGGGCCGCACCATGTGGCGGAGAAATCTACAACGAGCGGCAGACCGGCCGCGAGCTCGTTCTGGAAGTTTGCGTCAGTGATGATCTTTTCCATTGTCACTATAGTTTTTAGTTTAACATATATGAGTTACTTCTGTATGAGCAAATGGTGTGCCAAATCGTACCGGGGGAGTCAGTCTATGCTGTAGTCCAGCTTCAGCTCCCTCGTGGCGTAGCGCAGGAACGGGCCGTCAGGGCTTATCTTGAATGTCTTGGCGAGGAGCGTGACGCGCCACCGCTCCTGATTGTCCACGATGCGGAAGTGCAGCTTTACGGTGCCCGTATCCTTCTCCTCCATGAGGAGTTTCGCCATCTCGGCAGCCCGCTCCTCGGTGATGTCCTCAAGGCTCATCTCTATCGTGAGGGAGCTGACGAGCTGCTCCATGGCCTCGGCCAGGAACTGCACCTGCTCGACGCGGAAAGAGTAGAATGGGTCTGCGGACTTTCCCTCCTCCGTAGCTTCGCGGCGCGGCATCCTTACGTCCACCTTGCCCCGGATAAGCACGTTGTTGCCAGGGGTGAGGTAGTTCCGCAGCTTTGCCCAGTCTTCGCCAAAAAGCGCCAGTTCACCGTTCCCGTTATAGTCCTCAATGCGTGTGATACCAAAAGGTTTCCCTTTCCGGGTCTGCCCCTCGCGGACGCTGGATACGATACCACCTAGCACAATCTCCTTATTTATCAGTTTGGTAAGGTCGGAAAGTTCCGTCGCAGTAGTGTTGCATATTTTGTCCAAGATAACCCTGAACTGATCCAACGGATGGGCGGAGAGATAGATGCCTATGAGCTCGCGCTCTAACTTGAGTTTCTCTACATCCGTCCAACTGGTGTACTCAGGCGGCTCTGGTTTGCTTATCTCTACGGCGTTAAAGTCTCCGAAGAGAGAGTTACTTGCTGTATTCTTCTCCGACTGGAACAAGTTGCCGTAGCGGGTAAGCACGTCAAGGAACGTCTCTCCCTTTTCATTCTTGGCAAAGAAAGCCTCGCGGGGGATATCAAGGCTGTCGAACACACCGGCTATTGCCATATTCTCCAAGTTCTTCTTGTTGCAAGTGTTCAGGTTGATACGCTCAACTAAGTCGTAGATGGAACAGAAGGGACCGTTGGCATCTCGTTCTTCAAGCACGGCCAGCACGGCACCCGTCCCCACGCCCTTTATCCCTCCCATACCGAAGCGGATGTCGCCTTCGTGGTTTACGCTGAATTTTACGCGTGATTCGTTGATGTCCGGGCCGAGTGTGTTTATGCCCATGGCCTTGCACTCGTCCATAAGCTTGGTTATTTCCTCAATTTTATCCAGGTTTCGGCTCATTGCTCCGGCCATGTACTGCGAGGGGTAGTTGGCTTTCAGATAGCCCGTCTGGTAGGCAATCCATGCGTAACAGGCGGCGTGGCTCTTATTGAAGGCATAGGAAGCGAACTTTTCCCAGTCGCTCCAGATTCTGGCAAGTATAGTTTCGTCATAGCCTTTCGCCTTGCCTCCCTCAATGAACTTGGGGCGCATTTTGTCCACGATGTCCTTTTTCTTCTTACCCATCGCTTTGCGTAACGCGTCGCTCTCACCACGTGTGAAGTCTGCTATCTCGCGGCTCAGCAGCATGACCTGCTCCTGATAGACCGTAATGCCATAGGTATCCTTCAGGTACTTCTCCATGCAGGGCAGGGGATAGGTGATTTCCTCTTCCCCGTTCTTGCGCCTGATGAACTGCGGGATATACTGCATTGGGCCGGGGCGGTAGAGCGCATTCATGGCAATAAGGTCTCCCAAAACGGTTGGTCGCAGTTCACGGAGGTACTTCTGCATCCCTGCGGACTCGAACTGGAACGTCCCGATGGTATTACCGTCGCTGAAGAGCTGGTAGGTCGGTGCGTCGTCCAACGGTATGCAGTCGATGTCAAGGCGTATGCCCAGCGATAGCTCTATGTTCTCCAAGGTCTCTTTGATGATGGACAGGTTCTTCAGCCCGAGGAAGTCCATCTTGATAAGCCCTGTCTCCTCAATTACTTTCCCTTCGTATTGCGTGCAGTGGAGTTTCTTACCCGTTTCTTTATCGTCAGCGGTGCTTACGGGCACCCAGTCACTGATTTTGTCCTTACAGATGATGAAGCCACAGGCGTGTACCCCCGTGTTACGCACGTTTCCCTCCAGCATTTTCGCGTAGCGGAACGTGTCGCGTATGCTTTTATTGTTTGAGGCGGCCGCTTCGCGCAGTTCGGGGATGGCTGCCAGGGCGTTGGTGAGGTTCATCTTGGGCATCTCGCCATTCTTGTCTTCGGGCAGACGGTCAGGAATGAGTTTGCAGAGGCGGTTGCTCTCAGGGAGGGGAACTTTCTCTACGCGTGCCACGTCCCTGACGGCCAGTTTCGTGGCCATTGTTCCGTAGGTGATGATATGCGCGCAGTTCTCTTCCCCATACTTCTTTGTTACCCATTCAAGAACTTTCCCGCGTCCGTCGTCATCGAAGTCCACGTCTATATCGGGTAGTGATATGCGGTCTGGGTTGAGGAAACGCTCGAACAGCAGGTCGTATTCGATGGGGTCGATTTGTGTAATCCCTAGGCAATAGGCGACGCAACTTCCAGCGGCGGAGCCTCGGCCCGGCCCAACGCTCACCCCCAACTCGTTGCGTGCTACGTTGATGTAGTCCTGCACGATGAGGAAGTAGCCGGGGAAGCCCATCGTCTTCATGATGTGGAGCTCGAATTTTATGCGCTCCTGTACGACTTCGGGCAGCGGATCTCCATAGCGCCGCACAGCCCCTTCAAGCGTAAGTTTGCGAAGGTAGTCGGCCTCGAACTTGATGCGGTAGAGTTTATCGTAGCCCCCGAGCCCTGTTATTTTCTTATGCCCTTCTTCTTCACTCATGACGACATTTCCGTTTTCATCGCGGGTAAATTCGTTGTAGAGGTCCTGTTCGGAGAACCGCTGCCTGTACTCTTCCTCCGTTCCGAAGTCGGTCGGGATGTCGAAGTTGGGCATGATGGGCGCATGGTCGATAGAGTAAACTTCCACCTTGTCCAGCACTTTGCATGTGTTGGCCAGTGCTTCGGGAATGTCAGCGAAGATTTCGTTCATTTCGGCGCGCGTCTTGAACCACTCCTGCTTGGAGTAGAGCATCCGTGTGGGATCATCAAGATCCTTGCTGGTGGATAGGCAGATGAGCCGGTCGTGCGCTTCGGCATTTTCTTGATCCACGAAGTGTACGTCGTTTGTGCACACAAGCTTCACGCCGTGTTTGCGGGCCAGTTCAATAATTACCTTGTTGGCCTGCTGCTGCAGGGGGAATGTCTCGCGGTTGGCACGTTGCTCGGGGTCTTTCACCTCGTGCCGTTGCAGTTCAAGATAGTAGTCGTCGCCGAATACCCGCTTGAACCAGCGTATGCTCTCCTCCGCACCGTTGATGTCACCGTGCAGTATTTTGGACGGCACTTCCCCTGCGATGCAGGCCGAGCAGACGATAAGCCCTTCATGGTACTTTTCCAGTTCCTCGTGATCCGTGCGTGGTCTGGAATAGAAGCCCTCTACCCAGGCGTTAGAGACGAGTTTGACGAGGTTATGGTAGCCTTGTTCGTTCTTTGCCAGCACGACGAGGTGGTGTCCGCTTTGGTCTATTTTATCTTCCTTGCGGCTCATGCCGCGCCGTGCCACGTACATCTCGCAGCCGAATATGGGCTTGAAGGCGGCCCGCCGTTGCGCGTCTTCGAGTTGGCGTTCGCGTTCCGCGCGCTGCTCTTCCGTCTCTGTGTCGCTTTGGGTGTCTTGCAGCCGTTTTATTTCCTTGCGTGCCGCTCCAGTAATCTTCTTTGTCTCGTTGAAGAATTCCTTTACGCCCATCATGTTGCCGTGGTCGGTAATGGCCATGCCGCGCATCCCGTCTGCCAGCGCCTTCTTGATGAGCGCGGGGATGGAGGCCTGTCCGTCGAGGATGGAGTATTGGGTATGTACGTGGAGGTGTATGAAGTCTTCCATTCGTATGGTTGCTTTATGGTGAAGTTGTGGTAGATGTCCGTATCAGCTGATGATCCAGAAGACGAGGCCGCCTGCCGTGAAGCCCGCCAGAGCCTTGGGGAGGAAATGGCGCACGTACCAGCGCAGTGTGACGCCTTCCATGCGCCAGAGGGCGAAGCCTCCCATCGTTCCGATGGTCAGTAGCGATCCGCCCATTGCCGTGCAGTAGCTAAGCAACGGCCAGAACGTGCCGTTTTGGGCGAAGACTGCATCATCGGCATGGGAGAATGCCGCGATGTTACCCAGCATGACGGACACATTGTTGAATACGGCGGAAGCGGCTGCCGAGGCGATACCGATTATATATATATTGCCGATGTGTTCCGTTGTCCAACGGTAGAAGTCGGGCAGTACACCGCTCTCGTTCACTGCCCCGACGGCCAGCGTCATGCCGATGAAGAAGAGGATGTTCTGGATGTTCTGGTATTGCAGTGCGAGCGGGTTGCGCCGCCGCACCATCATGTCGCTCCGTAGCAGGTGGCGGTTGCACAGCTCGTTCACAATCCACAGGACGCTGAGGACGCACAGCGCGCCGAGGAAGGGCGGGAGGTGGGTGATGCGGTGGAAAGTGGGGATGAACCACAGCCCGCCGATGCCCACAGCGAGCATCAGGCCGCGTTGCCAGCGGTTGAGTACTGTGTCGTCGCCACGGTAGGGTGGGAGCGTGCGTACGAGGGGCATGGTGTATGGCATCTTGAAGTGGACCAGTGCGAGTGTTGTGCACAGTGCAGTTACGCATGGCAGGACGAGAAGCGAGGAATAGTCCGTCGGCGTGACGAGTTCCTTGGTCCATAGCGCTAGGCTTGTCGTGTCGCCAATGACCGTGAATGCACCGCCGCAGTTCGCGGCGAGTACGATAACCGCTCCGAACGTCCAGCGCATCCGTTCGTCGGCCACGAGGCGGTGCATCAGAGCCAGCATGAGGCAGACGGTGGTGAGGTTGTCGAGGTTCGCCGATATGAGGAAAGTGATTCCCGCCACGCCCCAGAGAAAGCGCTTCGGGTACTTCGTATGGAGTGCCTCGTGGATGAAGTCAAAGCAGCCGTTATTGTCCAGCACCTCCACGATGGAGGCTGTCGCCAACAGGAACAGGACTACGTTGGCCGCCTCCAGCATGTAGCGGAAAAAGACCGAACCCGCAATGAAGTCCTTCACGTTGGATGAGGTCAGCGCGGTGCCGTTCAGGAAATCCGTAAGCTCCCCTTGATGCTCCGCTTGCGCGAAGTCTGCGCCCCACATGATGTAGAGTAGCCAGCACATAGTGCCCGCGAAGATAGCCACGGCAGCCTTGTTCATGCTGTTCAGCTGCTCCGTCGCGAAGAGCAGCAGTGCCGTGAGAAATATCGCTACAATTCCGATTGCCATGTCTTTCTTGGTGTTAAAAGAAATACTGAGTTTCGCTTCGCAAAAATACGCAAAGTTTGTCAAAGGCGAACGACCCGCCTGCCATTTTTTCCGTCTTTTGTTTGAAAGCCCGTTGTGTCTGCGGATTCGCTCCGCCTGCGAAGCGTGGAGGGCTTGTAGGGCCGTGGCATTTTTTCGTAACCGTAGGGTTAGTTCGCCTTAACCCTGCGGTCAGTTTTCCGTAACCCTATGGGTAGTTTCCTGTAACCCTATGGGTGGTTTCGTCTATCGGCGTAGCGGCTTGTCTTATGTGTGCCGGCTTTTTCTTTGGCACAGCCGAAAAACAGCTGTAGGCCGCGCCATTTTTGGAAAAACTGCGTATCTTCGCAGCTGGAAGCCGGAGCAATGCCGTTCCGGGCTGAGACAAAAACGATATGAAACCGCTCAAAGAACTTGTACGTCCCAACATACAGGCACTTCTTGCCGCGTGCGAGGATGGCCGCGAGGCCTTGCCGGACGATGCCCTCCGCCTTGACCGTGGGGAAAGTCCTTACAACACGCCGCTGAACCGCTATCCCGATGCCACCCAACGGGAGCTGCGGCAGGAGTTGAGCCGTCTGAAAGGCATCCGTCCCGACTGCCTGTTCCCGCTCTCTGGAACTGCCGAGGCTTTGGACTTGCTGATACGCGTGTTCTGCTCGCCGGGGCGCGACAACATTGTGTGCCTCACCCCCGCACGGCCCTTGGTCTGGCGCGCCGCCAAGGTGAACGACGTGGAAGTGCGCGCCCATGCGCTTGATGATAAAGGGGCCTTCAGCGCTGCGGAGGTCTTGCGGATGTGCAACGCCAACACAAAACTCGTTGTCCTTTCCGCCCCCAACGCGCTTACCGGCTGCCAGCCTGCGCGCGAGGAAATACTGGCATTGGCGGCGGCGTTCCCGGGTATTGTTGTCGTGGACGAGGCCTATGCCGACTTCTCCGCCAGTAAATCCGTCCTTTACGAACTGGGTACCTATAACAACCTAGTCGTCCTACAGACTTTCTCTAAAGCATGGGCCTGTGCAGGTATACGGTTGGGCACTGTGCTGGCTGTCCCCTCCGTCGTCCGCCTGCTCGAGGCTGTTTCCTCAACGGTCGCTCCCAGCCTGCTGACGCAGCGCGAAGCCGTGCAGATGCTGCGGCGGCGCTATGATGTGGAGACGTGGGTAAAGCATATCGTAGAGGAGCGTGATAAGGTGGTGCGCGCCTTGCGGCAATTACCAGCCTACGAAGCGGAGTTCCCCTCGGAGGCTAACTTCGTCCTCGTCCGCCTGAAGGATGCCGCCCGCATACACAGTTACCTCCGCGCGCAGGGTATAGTGACGGATGACTGCAAGGGAACACCTTACTACCCGGACTGCCTGCGTATCACCATCGGGCTGCCGCACGAGAACAACCGCCTGCTGGCCGCCTTGCGCCAGTACTCCTGATACCCCCTCTAAGCGACCTACGATGAAGCAAATCCCACTGATTCTCTCCCTATTCCTCGTCACGGTGCTGGCAGCCTGTGGTAAACTGGAACTGCCCGGCGACGAACCGGACGGGAAACCGCAGACGGAAGAACCTGATGGCGGTGGGGAAGACGCGGACTACGGGGAGGTCATCACCGTCCGCCAGGCCATCGCTGCCCCGGAAGGGACATACGTCTGTATCAGGGGATACATCGTGGGCTACAAAGCTAACAGTAAGAATATCTTTGACGTGCCCGATGACGGCTCGAACGCGAACTTCCTTCTGGCCGACAGCCCGGGCGAAAGGGACAACAGTGCCATTATCGCCGTCAGCCTCGGCGCGAAGGGCAGTTTCTTCCGCGAGGAACTCAACCTTTACGACTTCCCCGAATACCTCTATCGCCGCATTCGCGTTGAAGGGATGCTTGAGAAATACTATTATAAGAATGGCATCAAGGAACTTCTGGACTATGAATGGGACGACACCGAAGGCGGGGACGACTATACCGATGATGGGAAAGACGACAGCGGCACGGGAACGGGTGATGGCGGAAACGGGGACGGAACGGAAAAACGCCCGCCCGGCATTGACGAGAGCGTGCAGACAGTGGCAGAGGGACGGTGAGGTCGTTGCTGCAGACGGTCGCATGCAATCAAAAAAACGCGGAAAGGCTTTGCCGTCCACGAAATGTTACCTATCTTTGCACCCACAATTACGGGAAAGTGCTGCACGGCCAGCTCCCTTCGAATCCTCCAGGGCCTGACCGCAGCAAAGGTAGTTGGTTGTAGCGGCGCGATGCAGAGAGCTTTCCCACCCCGCCTCTTTAGCTCAGTTGGCCAGAGCACGTGATTTGTAATCTCGGGGTCGTTGGTTCGAATCCGACAAGAGGCTCCACTTATGAGGGAATGGGACGCACATGGAAGCCCGTTCCCTCATCTATTTTTCCCGCCTACAAGTTTTTTCTTTCCGCATCTCGCAGCGTTTCTTCCATATTACGTTGCTCATCCCTTTCTGCTCCGATGGCAGCAGGCAGACACCGTTCCCGCCCGCTACATCTCCTGCAACGCCTGCTACTACAGTCATAATACTAACATCTTTTTTATTTATATAGTTACCCTTTCCGCGCCGTTACGAAAGGCCTGCAATTCCCCAGCATACTGCTCAAATAGACGTTTATGAGCTTTGAGGTGCAAAAACCGGGGAGAAAAGGGGCGGTTATCCCAGAATGTTTGTACTTTTGCTGATGCTACCGCCGCTTTAGGCGGGGCACTACATAGCAGAAAAGCGACACTGTACGCTTTGTTTTTGGTCTGTTTGAACTACCACAATCAAATGCCTATCAAAGACAAATGCAGAGGTGACGCCTACGGATGTGTATCTCTATGCGCAACCGGAGTGTGCCGAGGGCAGACTGTGCCCTCACGCACACTTTCTGGTGCATGGTCTATACTTCCCGAGGGTATCAAATCTGTTCGTTCTATTGGGAAGGCTGTGGTAGGCCGAAACAGACGGAACGGGCAGCAGGCGATACCCTCGCTCTTTTTCTGCGCTGTAGGCAACCTGAACTCCCAAACCCTCTGACGCCGGGTATCAGTCAGACCATTTGTTGCTGGCTGATGTCCGACAATCTGGTTGATATACTTGAAGACAAGCTGCCGCCGCAGATACTTGCGACGCTGCTGTGCGACCGCACCACGGGGCGCAACATCTTTTGGGCTACGCACGACTACGAAGCACTCGGCGCGGCGTATGCCTTCCATGCCGAGATATCTCCCGAACTGATTACGGGCTGCCACGCGGGCCTCATCAAGCCCCGCGTGCTGAAGACGAAGGCCGCGCAGACCGACCGTTCCAAGGACATGGCGGAGGTGTTCACGCCCGCATGGGTGGTGCGGAAAATGGTGGACTACGTGGACATCGACGTGCAGACGCGCTGTCTGGAACTGACCTGCGGCGAGGCGCCTTTTCTGGTGTCTCGCTACGATGCCACTACGGGCGATCCCATAGCCCTCGGCGACCGCGTCGGGGTGCTGGACCGCAAGCTGCGCCTCGTCAATGCCCAGACGCTGAGCGATGCGGACTGGCTGGCACAGGTGCGGCTGGCCTATCAGACCACCTACGGCTATGAGTGGCAGGGCGACTCACTGCTGCTGGCGCGCGAGAACCTGCTCTATACGTTTGTGGACCACTACCGTGCGCGCTACGGCAAAGCACCCGACGAGAATCTGCTGCAAGAGTTTGCCGAAATCATCTCCTGGAACCTCTGGCAGATGGACGGCCTCAGCTACTGCATCCCGCAGGAAAAGTCCGCCTTGCCGCCACCCATGCCCTCCCTTTTCGACGAAGCGCCCGCCGAGACCCCCGCGCACCTCTGCAGCATTATGAACTGGGCAACTGGCAAGGCGATTAAAGTACAAACAATCAAAAATCCAAATACCATGAAGTTCGATGTAATTATTGGAAACCCGCCGTATCAGGAGGAAACGGAAAGTGATAGCACAAGAAAACCGCCTATCTTCAACTTCTTTATGGATGAAGCCTACAAGTGTGCAGACAAGGTCTCCCTTATAACACCCGCAAGGTTCCTTTTTAATGCAGGTTATACTCCTAAAGCATGGAATGAGGAGATGCTTAATGACAAGCATCTAAAAGTTCAATACTATGAATCTGTAAGTGATAAAGTCTTTGTAAATACAGATATTAAAGGAGGTGTAGCTATAACCTATAGAGATAGGACTAAACCTTTAGGACCGATAGGTACATTTACCAAGTTTCAGGAGTTAAATACCATCCTTCATGCTGTCAAGAAAAAAACTCACCATTATATCGATAGTATTATATCTTCCCCTTTGAGTTTCCAACTTTCAGAGTTGATGAAACAAGAACATCCCGAACTTATTGATCGTTTGCGTTCAAGTGCATTTGAAAGGCTTGGAAATATATTCTTTGAAACACCTGATGAAGACTATGACTATATAGCAATGGTTGGACTATTAGATGGTAAAAGAACAACTAAATACATTCGTAGAGATTACATTAAAGATACTTCGGGAACATTGGATAAATGGTCTTTATTAGTATCAAAAGCAAATGGAGCAGGACAATTTGGGGAAATTTTATCTGCTCCAATAGTCGCAAAACCCGGCGTAGGATATACACAGACTTTTATCGCTATAGGTAAATATGATTCAGAAGAAGAAGCAGAAAACACGGCATCTTATATTAAGAGTAAATTTGCTCGTGCGATGTTAGGTATTCTTAAAATTACCCAAGATTGCCCTGGACCTAAATGGAAATACGTCCCCCTTCAAGACTTCACTTCTTCTTCCGATATAGACTGGAGCAAATCCGTAGCGGAGATAGACGAGCAACTGTTTGACAAGTACGGACTGGACGAACAGGAGCGGAACTTCATCAGGACTAAAGTAAAAGAAATGAATTAAGGGACGAGAAAAAAGGAATAGTCCTGCCTGAACCATTCCTTATGAAGATGTATATGCAAAAAGAGGGCGCACTATTTGTCGTCGTACATGTTCAGAGCGAATTGAGCCACACGTTCATTTCATCGCGATTTGAGAAGCGAAAGCTCTCGCCACGGCGGATTTGTTCGCGGCCTTCATCTACACGACGGAAAAACTCTTCCTTCGTCAGAAGCGTAGAGTCGGTCTGTTTTTCGCGGGCAAGCCTGCGCAGATACTTTACAGCACGCCTAAGCAGGTTCTCATCCTCGGAGATGATTTCCATGTTGCGAGCCAATTCGGCATTCAGTTCTATTGCAGTCATAACTCCTATTGTTTGCTGGCAAAAATAGGGGTATTCCATGAAACTGCCAACAATATCAACGGATTATTTAATTAACCATCATGAAGGAAGACAAAACCCGCATCAGCAGTTACCGGCGCGTAGTGCCGATGATATATGCCTACCAGACACCGGGCTACCCCAAGCACGAAGGGTGGACCAAGATAGGCGAGACCGAGAACGGCGTGGAGCGCCGCATCCGACAACAGGTGCACACGGCATGGATAGACTACGAACTGATGTGGCAGGACAACGCCCTGTTCAAGGACGGCAGCGGGGAGTACTTCAGCGACCACGACTTCCACGACTTCCTGCAACGCCGCAAGGGTGTGGAGCGCAACCCGGGTACGGAGTGGTTCAGGATAGACGGCCCGCTGTCGCAGCAATACTTCCTGGAGTTCGCCTCGCGGAGGTATCCCAAGACGGCGGTGGGCTCCAGCTACGTGCTGCGCGATCAGCAGGAGGAGGCCGTGCGGAAGACGCTGGACTACATGGCGCAGAGCGCGGCGCAGGATGCCGGGAAACGGAAGTTCCTGTGGAACGCCAAGCCCCGCTTCGGCAAAACGCTCACGGCCTACGAACTGATACGACGCATGAGGCTCAGGAAAGGGAAACCGGTCATGGCGCTCATCGTGACCAACCGCCCGAGCATAGCCAACTCGTGGTACGACGACTTTGAACGGTTCATAGGCTGGCAGACGGGCTTCCGCTTCGTGAGCGACAACGATGCCCTGCGCGATCGGCCGAACGTGATGAGCCGGCAGGACTTTGCCGACTGGCTGCGGACACCGGGTGCCCACGAAGGGTTCGACGGGCAAATCTGCTTCGAGAGCTTGCAGGGCCTGAAGGGATCGGTCTATTTCGGCGGCACCTACAACAAACTGGAATGGATGAAGAACCTGCACTGGGACCTGCTCATCATAGACGAAGCCCACGAGGGCGTAGATACGCGGCGCACCGACCGGGCGTTTGACAACATCACGCGCGACTTCACGCTGCACCTCTCGGGCACGCCCTTCAAGGCTATTGCGGGAGGACAGTTCGCGAAGGATCAGATATTCAACTGGAGCTATGCCGAGGAACAGGAGGCAAAGGAGGCGTGGGACAGCACGGACCGCAACCCCTATGAGGACATGCCGAGGCTGAACCTCTTTACCTACAGGATGAGCGACATCGTGCGCGAGGAGGTGAAGAAGGGCGCACGCCTGGACGACCGTGACGAGGCGACGGAATATGCCTTCGACCTGAACGAGTTCTTCAAGACCGAGGGCGGGAAGTTTGTGTATGAACAGGACGTGAGGAAGTTCCTGCGGGCACTGACGACACAGGAAAAGTTCCCCTTCTCCACCGATGCGCTGCGCACGGAACTGGCGCACACGCTCTGGCTGCTGAACCGTGTGGACAGCGCAAAGGCGATGGCACGCCTGCTGAAAGAAGAAGGATCAGGGTTTGAGGACTACGAGATAGTCTTGGCAGCAGGCGACGGCAGGCTGGAGGAGGACAGCGAAACGACAAAGGCCTTCAACAAAGTGAAGCAGGCCATTAAGGACCACGAAAGAACCATCACCCTGAGCGTGGGACAGCTGACGACGGGCGTGACGATACCGGAATGGAGCGGGGTGCTGATGCTGAGCAACATGAAGAGTCCTTCGCTCTACATGCAGGCGGCCTTCCGCGCGCAGAACCCATTCAGCATCACACGCGACAGACAAAGATTCCGCAAGGAGAACGCCTACGTGTTTGACTTTGACCCGGCACGCACGCTTGTCATCTTTGACGACTTTGCGAACAACCTGAAGTCGGAAACGGCGGCTGCGGGCGGCACGCCTGCCAGCAGGGAGGAGAACATACGCCGGCTGCTGAACTTCTTCCCCGTAATAGCCGAGGACGAGGAGGGAAGCATGGTGGAGATAGACGCCCGACAGGTGCTCTCCATCCCCCGCAGCATCAAGGCGCAGGAGGTGGTCAGCAGGGGATTCCTCTGCAACTTCCTGTTCAAGAACATTTCCAACATCTTCAGCGCGCCCGGCGTGGTGCAGGGCATTCTGGAAAAGATGGACAAGGCGCACGAAGACAGGGGACGCAGCACAAACGCTACGCTCGGCGAGGCCGAAGGCATGCAGGTAGATGACGGCGGACAGGCGGTTGTGCCGGAGGAAATCATCATCGGGCAAGAGCAGAACGTCTTTGGCGACAAGGTGTTTGAGAACCTCGATGCCTTGCAGGAGGAATGCGCCGACATGGTGGGCAAGGGCGGCGGAGACGTGGTGCAGCAAAGCATCACGAACATCAAAAGGCAGGTTGCAAAGACCATAGAGGAAAGCATCGTCAGGCCTGCGGCTGAGAACTACGGACTGACCAGGAAGCAGGCGGAACGGCTGGCTAAGGACTTGTCAAAAGGAACCAGCGACAAGATGGACAAACTCTACGGAGACTATGAGCAGCAGGCACGCATTGCGGACGTGAAGCGCAAAGAGGCGCTCAAAGAAGCCGACACGGAACAGGCTGCCAAGGCTGCCGACGAGGCTTTCCAGCAGGAGATGGACAGGGCGATGAACGACCTGACTTCCTCTATAAAGAGCCACATAGAGGAGGTGAAGCAGGAGAAGCCCCGCGAAGTGATAGAACGCATCGAAACTGACCGCGCCAACAAAAAGAAAAGCGAAATCGAGGAGGAGGTGCGCGCCCACCTGCGTGGGTTCTCGCGCACGATTCCGAGCTTCATCATGGCATACGACGACGGAACGCTGCGGCTCAGCAACATCGACAGGATAGTGACTCCGGAGGTGTTTGAAGAGGTGACGGGCATCACGCTCGAGGAGTTCCGCTTCCTGCGCGATGGGGGAGTCTATACGGAAGAAGGGGAGGAGAAGCACTTCGACGGGGACCTGTTTGACGAAGTGGTCTTTGACGATTCGGTGGAGAACTTCCGGCAGAAGCGCGAAGCGTTGGCCAACTATTTCGACGAGAGCCTCAGCGAGGACATCTTCGACTACATCCCGCCGCAGAAAACCAACCAGATATTCACGCCTAAATGGGTGGTGCGGAAGATGGTGGACTTGTTGGAGCAGGAAAACCCACACATCTTTGAAGACCCCACGAAGACTTTTGCCGACCTCTACATGAAGTCGGGGCTATACATTACGGAGATTGTGCGCCGGCTGTATAACAACAGCGAAATGCGCCGGCGGATTCCTGACGACCGCGCACGCATCCTGCACATCCTGCGGAAACAGGTCTATGGCTTCGCCCCGACGGAGATTATCTATCGCATTGCTACGCGCTACATCCTGGGCTTCGATGCGACGATCATATCGGAACAATGCAACTTCCGACAGGTGGACACCGTGCCATACGCAAAGCGGGGCCGAATGGAGGAACTTATAGAAAAGGAGTTCGGAACGATTGCTCATTAAATAATAATTAAAGACAAAACGCGCGGGCAACCATATAGGCTGTCCGCGCGTTTGTGCTTTGTGCGCTTTCCTGGAGGGTGGAGTTATATTTGTTTGCAGGTAACCCCTATCCCTAAAAGCTATTTTACAAGATACTGGGTAAAGAAGCGTTCCATCTTGTCGTAGGGAATTACTCCGGCCTGGTCGTCGTAGAGGTCCACGTGGGAGGCGCCGGGGATGATGAGCAGTTCCTTATCACCCTGCTGCGCGCTCTGTCCCTCCACGTGCTTGCCCGTCATGCGCTCGAAGGCGTACTCGCTGAAGTAGCGGCTGTGGGCGCGCTCGCCGTGGATGAGCAGCACGGGCGTTTCAATCTCGTGCGCCCAGCAGAGCAGGGGCTGGTTGAGGAACGACTGGCAACCCGTGACGTTCCATCCGTCGGTAGAATTGCCGCTGCGCTCGTGGTACCCGCGCGGTGTCTTGTAGTAGTCGTGGTAGTCCTTCACGAACCAGGGCGCGTCCTCCGGCAGGGGGTCGATGACGCCGCCTGCCCGCTGGTAGCTGCCGGCGCGGTAGTCCGCCGTGCGCTGTGCGGCTATGGCCTTGCGCTTCTCCATGCGCTGCCGGGGCGTGTCCTCGCTCTTGAAATATCCCTCCACGTTTACCTTCGTCATGTCGTACATCGTGGAGGCTACGGTGGCCTTGATGCGCGGGTCGAGGGCCGCGGCGTTTACGGCCATGCCGCCGAAACCGCAGATGCCGATGATGCCGATGCGCTCGGGGTCGATATTGTCTTGTACAGAAAGGAAGTCCACGGCGGCGAGGAAGTCCTCGGTGTTGATGTCGGGCGATGCCATGCGGCGGGGTTCGCCACCGCTCTCGCCGGTGAAGCTGGGGTCGAAGGCCAGCGCTGCGAAGCCGCGCTCCGCCATGTGCTGGGCGTAGAGTCCGCTGCTTTGCTCCTTCACAGCTCCGAAGGGGCCGCTGACGGCGATGGCTGCAAGCTTGCCCTCGGCGTTCTTCGGCGTGTAAAGGTCGGCGGCGAGTTCGATGCCGTAGCGGTTGCGGAAGGTCACCTTTCTGTGGTCCACCTTGTCGCTCTTCGGGAACGTCTTGTCCCAAGTCTGTGTCAGGTTCAGTTGTGTCATGTTCTTTCTTGTGTTTTGGTTGTTACTTTGTGCGTTGCATGTCGGGATGCAAAGGGCCGCGAGCAATGCGGCGAGCAGGATGTGCATCATGGTTTTACCTTATCGTTTTGCGTCCGTTCTCAATCACGACGCCCCGCGCCTGCGCTGTGGCTTCGCGGCCGTCGAGGGTGTATGTGTTCCCTTCGCCTTGTAGGGTGGTGGCGCGGCTGATGCCCGTGGCGTCCTCCGTCAGCGAGAGGGTTACGGAAATGTTTCTCTCACCCGCCCTGAGGAAGGTGCGCAGCTCGTCCGTTGAGAGGCCTTCGATGCGTCCCAGGGGCGTGTAGCTCCACGAGTTTTGTCCGTAGAAAAGGCAGATGTTGCTGCCCTCGTAGAGCACGATGTCGCCGGGCTGTGCCGTCATCTGCCGGTTGCTGGTGGGCAGGGAGAAGCCCAGCGGCCCCCATATCTCGAAGCCGCCGCTGGAGCTGAGCGTCACGGTGACGGGGCCGTCCTGCAAACGTGTCGCAAGCTGCTGTGCGGCCGTGCCCGCAGCAAGCGTCGCGCGCTGCGTCGTGCCGCTGATGGTGATGTACATATTCATAGTATGCGTTGCTGTTTGAAAATCCTGTGTGGCGAGCCACTCGGCCACGAGCGTTGCCGTGCGGCTGCGGTTGTTGTTATTGATCCAGAGCGCTTCGCCCGCCCACTCTGCCTCGGGGAGCAGTCGGCGCGCGTCGGCCACGGTGCTGCTGATGTTGCTGCTGGCGCTCGACACTATCAGCGCCACGCGCTTGCCCGCCATCTGTGCTCCGTTATGGAATAGGAACGACTGCATGGGCGCAGCCATCTGGCTCCACCACAGCGGCGTGGCTACGATGATGTTGTCGTACTTCGTCAGGTCCACCGCCACGTCCTTGATGGCGGGATAGCTGGCGGGGTCGTCGGGATTGTTGCGGATGCCCGCGATGAGGCTGCTGCCGATGGCATAGTTGTTCGCTGCGTAGTCCAGACCTTCCTCGGCGGGCTGCACCTCCACCACGTCGGCCGTGATTTGTTTCGTCAGTTCGCCCACAATCGTCCGCACGTTGTTCGTGAAACTGTAGTACACCACGAGCGTCTTGCCCGTGTCCGTTGCGGGCTGCGCATTGGCCTCGTCGCCGCTGCACGAGCAGGCAACGAGCATGGTTGCGATAACCAAGAGTCTATTGATTAATGTGTTCATGTTATTTCCTAAATATAAGTTTCATGGTTGCAGGGAGTCCTCGGCGCTCTGCATGGGGAACAGGCAGACGACGCCCGGCTCTTGTTCCAATGCTGAGAGGAACTCCGGCGTGATGATGTGGCTATGCACGTCCACGACGTGCTGCGCAAATGCTGTTGCTGCAAGCATAATGCCTAGTATTGTTACTTTGATCCTCACATGTATTCCGATTATCTAAACCACAGATGGCACAAAAGTAATTATTTATTATCACAAATCAATATCTGCGGTAATACGTGGAGCATCCTTATTCCATGGGATGCTACCTCGCCCTGCTTTTCGCTTCCCAGCCTCCTCGGACCTGCGTCCCTCGGGGCTGATGGACGCTGCAGGGCTCGGTGAGCATCCTTATTCCATGGGATGCTCCCAATCGCCGCGCGTGTCGATGCCCGTAGCGTTGGCAAGCTGCTCCAGACGTGCCACCTCGTCATCGGTGAGGCGGATGTTGGCGGCTGCGGCAGCCTCTATGACGTGGTGCTCCTTCGTGGCGCCGATGATGGGCATCGTGCCTTTGGCGATGGCCCATGCTATGCCGATTTGTGAGCAGGAGGCGTTGTACCGTTCGCCGATGCGCTTCATCTCGTCGGTCAGTGCCGTGAGCTGCGGCAGTACGGGGTTGTACTTCTGTCCGCGTGCGCTGTCGGCAGGCAGCGGGTTCTCGCTGTTGTACTTGCCTGAGAGCGCGCCCTGTTCCAATACCATGTAGGCCCAGAATTCAATGCCGTTCTCCTTGCAGTAGTCCAGTACGCCGCCGCGCTGACTGGAGCGGTAGAGCAGGGAGAAGTGGTTCTGCACGGCGGAAACCTTGAAGCCCGCTTCGCCCAGAATCTCGTTGGCGCGGCGTATCTCGGCGATGTTGTGGTTCGACACGCCCACACGCTTCACCTTGCCGCTCTTCAGCAGTGGGATAAGCCCCGGCGTCCAGCGCTCCACATCCATCGGGTTGTGAATCCAGTAGATGTCAATGTGGTCGCAGCCCATGCGCTCTATGGAAGCGTCGGCCATGCGTTCCACGGAGTTTTCGTATATCTCCGCTATCTGCGGCGTGAACTTCGTGGAGATTTCAATCTTGCTACGTTCCACGCCGGAGGCCAGGCGGCCCAGTATGCGCTCCGACTCTCCCATGCCATAGACCGTAGCCGTGTCCCACAGCATCAGTCCGTTGTTCACTGCGGCTTCAAACACAGGGCGCAGACTTGCCTCGTCCGTGTGGTTGCCAAACACTTGGTCGCCACCGGCAGCACCTGTGCCCCACGACCATGTACCTAATGCGATTTTTGCCATAACTTAAAAGTTTTAATGTGTGTCTGTTATCTCGCCCTGCTTTTCGCTTTCCAGCCACCTCGGACCTGCGTCCCTCGGGGCTGACGGTCGCTGCAGGGCTCGGTGAGTATTACCTCGCCCTGCTTTTCGCTTTCCAGCCACCTCGGACCTGCGTCCCTCGGGGCTGACGGTCGCTGCAGGGCTCGGTGAGTATTCATGTTTCTGCCTGCAAAAGTACGATGTTCCTGCCTCACACAGCCTAAACGAATTACGGAGAAACCAACCCGTTTTACGGATTTCCGGGGAATTTGTGTGAGGCGGAATAGTGGTGACGATGCCTCGCCGGCTCATTTTTGTTTGATATCATTTCCTTTCAAAGCCTGTGTGAGAAATTAATCACAACCTTTGCCATGTGATTTGCAAAACATGTAGATTTGAGAATTTTGTTTAGAACTTTTGAGAATTATGTTTTGCACTTTTGAGAAATTTGCTCATATTTGCACGCAGAAAATCAGGATGCTATGTTTAAGAGATCACAGACACAGGGATTGTTGATACGTGTATCAGAGCCACGCGATAAGATTCAAGTCATTTCCGGTCCTCGTCAGGTCGGTAAATCCACAATGGTCAAGCAAGTGCTTCAAGAGATATCAGTCCCTCACATGCTTGTGAGTGCCGATAATGTGGAAAAGACGAATACTGCATGGATAGGGGAAATGTGGGCTACGGCACGCGCACGCATGAAGGCCTCGCGCGCCTCAGAATATCTGCTGGTAATTGACGAGGTACATAAAATCAACAATTGGAGCGAAGCCGTTAAGAAAGAGTGGGACGAAGATACTTTCAACGACGTTAATATAAAAGTGATTATTCTGGGTTCTTCACGTCTGCTCTTGAAGGATGGTTTAACGGAATCGCTTGCGGGGCGTTATGAACTCATACGGATGCCTCATTGGAGCTATACGGAAATGCACGAGGCTTTCGGCATAGATCTGAATCATTATATATACTTCGGCGGATATCCTGGTGGAGCAAAGTATATTAATGATGAGCGTCGCTGGCGTAGGTACATCAAAGATAGTATTGTCGCTCCTGCCATAGAGCGCGATGTGCTTCAGACAAAGATTATCTATAAACCGGCACTCATGAAGCAGTTGTTTGAACTCGGGTGTGCCTATTCCAGTGAAGAACTTTCGTTGAACAAGATGTTGGGACAGTTGCAGGATGCAGGAAATATCACAACACTTGCCGGTTATCTGACTACGCTTGACGAATCGAGGCTTCTGTGTGGCCTGCATAAATATGCCGCAGATGAAGCAAGAAAATACAACTCAGTACCAAAGTTAATGGTCTATAATACGGCATTGTTTTCCGTACAATCCGGTACAACCTTCAGCAAGGCTTTTACTACACCGAAGTTGTGGGGGCGCTGGGTGGAGAGCATAATTGGCTCATATCTCTTGAATCAAGCCGATGAATATGATTACAAGTTGATGTATTGGCGCGAGAGGAATGATGAGGTGGATTTTATCGTTGAATACAACAGGCAGTGTATAGCAATAGAAGTTAAAAGCGGAAAACGAACCACCAATAATGGTCTTGCGGTGTTCCGGGAAAGATTCCACCCCGTCCAGTCTTTCGTCGTAGGTTCAGGCGGAATACCTGTTGAGGAGTTCCTGACCTGGGATATGGGTGATTTGTTAGAACTGTAATTGATGGGGCAATACAAACAATGAAACCGAACTGGACTTATAAAAACGTTCGTATAAATACAGTCGTTTTCTCGCCATGGCATAGATTGATAACTCCGTTTTCATCTCTGCTCATCTGGCTTAACGAAAACGTTCACTTTTATGAAGACCCCCTTGGCAATACGCCGCATCAAGACTTGGTTGCAGTCATTATCTTTCAGGACGGGTGTCATCGTCCTGCTGTGTTGCATCCCCTTCTATATCCTGTCCTTCGCTCAGATGCTGCTGCCTATCAGCGTGACCGCAAAGGGCGTGCTGTGGACCATCCTCTTCGGGCTTGCGAAGACTTGCCAGTATGGCGGCCTTACCATCCTCGGCGTTGAGGGCTACAAGCGGCTGAAGGACATGTTGAAAAAGAC
Source organism: Alloprevotella sp. (assembly GCA_017476545.1). Taxonomy (GTDB): domain Bacteria; phylum Bacteroidota; class Bacteroidia; order Bacteroidales; family Bacteroidaceae; genus Alloprevotella. The sequence continues at coordinate 1,268 of JAFUZP010000037.1, read as the reverse complement.
GCGTTCCCGTTAGAATGAGATGGGCTGGTATCGGCCCGGCTGAGATGTGCGCACACCTCGATTTGAGCTGTGCGCTTACCTTGACTCGAGATGTCCGCACACCTTGACGCGAGGTGTGCGCTTACCTCAAACCGAGGTGTGCGCACACCTTTTTTGCTTGCCTGCGCATTGCTCGTAAAACGTTGATTTATAACGTGAAAAATAAATGGCGGGATGCGCTTTCCGAAGGAAGAGGGGACACACAAGCTTTTTGGGGGAATAAACAGGGCGTTTTCTTCTGCAACTTTTAGCGGCCACCAATATAAAAATAATCACTACATTTGCGCCGAGAAAAACGTGTTGCATCGGAAATGTCAGGATGCATAAACCGGGATTTATATGAAAGAAGAAATAATTTCTCAGCGGATGCTCTTGCTTTGCGGCTGTGCTGCATTGGAGGCACGCGGTGACCTGCAACGTCTCGACGTGGCCATTCGCATGGCACTTGACGGCGGTGTGAGTGTGAATGAGCTAAAGGACGCCTTTGCACAACTCTATGCCTACACGGGGTTCCCCCGTTCGCTGAATGCTCTAAACACGCTTGAACATGTGCTGTCAGAGCGTGAGTCAGAGGGGATAGCCGACAATGAAGGGAAACCGTTCCGCCGCCCCGCTGCCTGGGATGATGCCAAGTTGGCATTGCAGCTCGGCACAGACATGCAGACCCGTGACGAGGGTGGCACGCCGTGGAACTATTCTTTCTGTCCACAGGCCGACTATTACATGAAGTCGCACCTCTTTGGTGATATATTCGCCTGCGACCAATTCACTCCTGCTGAACGCGAGCTTCTTACTGTTTCAGCCCTCAGCGCAATGGACGGTGTTACTCCACAGTTTGAGGGGCATAAGGAATGTGCCGTCTTCATGGGCAATACCAAGGGACAGGTAGATTATCTCTGTCGTTGGCTTGAAGAAAAACACAGTATGCATCAATAGATTTAATTCCAATTTATAAAGATGGATTTGAATAAAATTATATTTCTGATGATGCTTTGCGTCCCGCTGTTCGTGGGAGCGCAGACGCTGACTTTCACAGACCACGAGCCGATGGGCAACATGCGGACGCAGGTAACTCGGCAGTTCTTCCGCCTTGTAGAGCAGAAAAGCAAGGGGCGCATCCGCATTGACCACCATTGGAACGGCGAACTTTCATCGAGCTATGATGCCTACGAGACGGTGCGCGAAGGCACGAAAGCCGACATGGCTACGGTAGTACCCGAATACGATAG
>JAFUZP010000036.1 GCA_017476545.1 Alloprevotella sp. | reverse complement strand
TGCAGCTGCCGCCGGAGGGACGGGTCGCGACGCAGTCGCGGCATACGGGACATGGGGGATGCGATGCGGCGCGGGCCCGTGGCGGGCGCGGAGCGCGCGTTCCCTCCGGTGCATCCTTTCCTGCCTCCGGGCGTCCTTTCCTGCCCATGTGGCGTCCTTTCCTGCCCATGTGGCGTCCTTTCCATCTTCCCACGTATCTTCCGCAGTCCCAGCGGCGGCCTTTCTTAACCCCGGGCTGTGCGCTCTCCCCCATAGGGGTGCTCTTTCTTAACCCTATAGTTACTTCTTCCTATCCCTGTGGTTACGGCGCACTAACCATAGGGTTGGTTTTGCCCGGCGCTGTTGTTTCCCATCCCGGCCTTGTCCGGACGGAAATGTTTGCCAGCCTTTGCCACCCCGAAACAGATAACCTGCCGCTGCTTTACGCATATATATACCGGCCGGAGCCGCCCTCCCCACACGTGGAAGCGGCTTCGGCCGTGCTTACGGGGCGGGACGCGGCCGAGTTGCGGTTATTTTTTCATAAAAAACCTTAAAAGTAAACATTTGTATATATTGTAGTATTTTTTATTGTGTACTTTTGCGCACCAATTCGGAGAACACATGCTGACATTTGCGCGTATATATACTAACGGAATAGCCGCTTCCGCCGCTGCGGAGGCTGGCTCCGGCCGTGTTTACGGGGTGGGAAGTGCCCGAATTACCCCCCACCGCGCTCTGGAAATCAGTTAGTTACAGGAAACTTCATAAGCTTTGACAGGCGCACTGCGCCCCCATGCAGGGGGTGCGGTGCGCCCTTTTGTGTGTGCAACCAAGCCCCCCTCCCGTCCCCCCGAGAGGGGGAGGCTTGGGGATGGTGTGAGCGGAATAAACAAATGCTATTATAAATAAATTAAAGTATTAAGAAATGGACGAAAGAATGAATGAGAACAATGCGCTGCCCGCCGACGTGCCGGCAGCGGAGACGTGCGCGGAGTCCGCGCCGCAGGGAGCGAGGAAGTACGTGAAGCCGGCGATGAAGGTATTCAAGCTGGACTGCCAGATGCTGGCGGCGAGCGGGCCTGTGCGTGTCACGGTCTACGGAGGAATCTCTATGTATCATCTGATTACAGCTGACGAAGAATACCACGCCAGACCTCTGCCGGTAGGAGCCGGAGCTACTTGCGACACATACACTTGCTTCCCTCATGTGCCTGCTATTTCCTGCAGTGATTTCCTGAACTACTTCGGCGGCATCTCTTTTCCGAAAGTAGTAGCTATCAGCGGCAACTGGTTTCAATATAACTGCTTCGGTCCCAATCCCGCTAAAGTCACCGGCGTATACTTCTCACGCGATCTGGGCTGGAGTGCGGCGGGTTTTCTTGCCGGCGTCCAGCTTGACGGTGATTGCGGATTTGCCACGCATGATGGCACGCCGCAGTCTCGAGTGGTTACCGGGAGCTATAATGGGACGCCGGTTGTTGTGGAGTTCAACCTAAGGTAGTATGAAGACTGACGTCCACTTTCAGTAAGAGTAGGATCTCTTTTTGCCGCCCCCCGGAGAGCTTCAGAGCTCCCCGGGGGGCGGTTGTGTATCCCCGGGTCGGCGCGCGGAGAAGGGGAGGGGGAGGGCCGCGACGCAGTCGCGGCATACAGGACCATGAGGGCGGGGCGGCGGCCGGCAGGAGCGGGGCGCGGCCTGCCCCGATGGACGGGGACTTGTGCCTACCCCTACGGTTACGATGCTCTAACCCCTGCGGTTACGATGCACTGCCCCTGCGGTTACGGCGAACCACCTCTGCGGTTACGGTGCACTGCTCCTACGGTTACGGCGAACTACCCCTAGGGTTACGCAGAACTATCCCTGCGGTTACGCTGAACAGCCCCGGGGTTACGCGGAACTACCCCTACGGTTAGAAAAAACTGCCCATAGGGGTTGCGGGTGGGCTCAGTCGGATGGGGAAGCCCCATCCGACTGGGCTATGCGTTCGTAGAGTAGTGAGACGAGGCGTGGGACGGGGTAGTGCCCGCGTTCCGCTTCGGAAATGGTAGTGTAGCCGGGGAGTGCGATGGGGCTGGGCAGGTTGGCGATGTAGCAGTCGGCGCGGAGGATTTGGTGTGTGAGTACGTGCTTCAGTCCTTCGGCTACGGGGCGGAAGGTGGTACCCGTGGGCAGGGCCAGTAGCTCTGTCGCTTCTGCGAGGGTGGCGGGGCGTTCGGTCTCCGTGAGGGGCGGTTCGTAGAGTCCCTGCCAGATGTCGCCAGCTTCGCGACGGTGCAGGTAGGTGTGCGGTTTTCCGCCGATGTCGGTCCGCAGGTAGATGTAGGTGAAGTGGCGCGTGCGCACTGTCGGCCGCTTCTCCTTTGTGGGTAGGCTCTCCGCTTCCCGCTGCGCGTGTCCTTGGCAGCTTGCGGCCAGTGGGCAGTCCGTGCAGTGTGGTTGTCGCGGCGTACACTGCAGTGCGCCGAAGTCCATGATGGCTTGGTTGTAGGCAGCGTAGTCCTTGATGGTGTGTAGTATGGCGTGCGCGAGTTGCGCGAACTCCTTTTTTCCTTTTGTGGTATCGATGGGTGTGCGTATGCCGAAATGTCGTGCCAGCACGCGATAGACGTTTCCGTCCACGACGGCATGAGGCAGTTTGTAGGCAAGAGAGGCAACTGCGGCGGCCGTGTAGTCGCCAACCCCCGGCAGGCTGCGTATTTCCTCGTAAGTCCGTGGAAAGTCGCCGCGTTTGGCTATCAGCCGGGCTGCGGCGTGTAGGTTTCGCGCGCGGGAGTAGTATCCCAGCCCCTGCCAGAGGCGCATCACTTCGTCTTCGCCGGCTTCGGCGAGGGCTTTTACGTCGGGAAAACGGTCCAGGAAGCGGCGGTAGTAGTCGTACCCCTGTGCTACACGCGTCTGTTGCAGGATGACCTCGCTGAGCCAGATACGGTACGGGTCGTCCGTACCTCGCCAGGGCAGTTCGCGCCGGTTGGTGCCGTACCATTGCAACAGGCGCATGGCGAACTCGTACAGCCCGTCTTTTTCAGCCCTTCCTCCGGGCCGTATGCAGTCCGTCCCCTCAAGCGGGGGGGCTGACGCGGCGGATGGTATCTCCTTTTTCTTCATGCGTTCTGTGCCTCCCTCCCTTGGGGGGACGGGTGTGTGGGGATATGTTCGGCTCAGTGGAAGAGTTTGATGCGCTGTTCCTCCGTGAGTTTGCAGATGAGCAGTGTTCCGTCGTGCTCGGCCACTACGTAGCCGTCCAATCCTTGCACTACGACCTTCTTGAGGCTTGTGGCGTGGATGATGTTGCCATGCGATTCGTAGAGGTCAATGCCGCTTCCGATGGTCGCGTTACCGTACTTGTCCTGCGGAACGTTGGCACGCAGCGAACTCCATGTGCCGAGGTCGCTCCATCCGAAGTCTGCGGGATAGACGAATATTTCCTCGGCTTTTTCCAGGATGGCGTAGTCCACGGATATGGTGGGGCACTCCGGGAATGCCTGGTCCAGGCGTTCCTGCTCCTCGGGCGTGTCGTAATAGGGCAGGAGCCCCTCGAAGATGCGCGAGATGGCGGGTTCGTAAACGCGGAAGGCGTTGATGATGGTACTTACGCTCCAGACGAAGAGCCCTGAGTTCCAGAGGAAGTGTCCTTCGCGCAGGTATTCCTCCGCCGTGTCGTGGTCGGGTTTTTCCTTGAAGCCGTCCACGCGGAAAATATTCTTCTTCCGGGACGACGAGTAGGAGAAGTCCGCCTTGATGTAGCCGTACCCCGTTTCCGGGTAAGTGGGCCGCATCCCGAGCGTAACGATGGCATCCGTCTCAATGGCGAAGTCCAACGCGTCCGTGACCGCTTCCTGGAACTTCCCGACATCGGCAATGATGTGGTCGCTCGGTGCCACAACGATGTTGGCGCGGGGGTCGCGTTTCTTTATCTTCCAGCTGGCGTAGCAGATGCACGGGGCCGTGTTGCGCCGGCAGGGTTCGAAGAGCAGGTTCTGGCTGGGGATGTCCGGCAGTTGCTCTGCGATAAGGTCGCGGAAGGCTTCCGAAGTGACCACCCACACGTTCTCCAAGGGAATGAGCCCCTTGAACCGCTCAACCGTGAGCTGTATGAGGGTCTTCCCGCACCCGAGGACATCCAGGAACTGCTTGGGTCGCGTGTCGTTGCTGAGCGGCCAGAAGCGGCTTCCCACCCCTCCGGCCATGATGACGAGATGGTTGGCCATAGGGTCGGTTTATTGCTTTTTGTTGCCCGTCATCGTCCCCTCAATGAAGATGCGCACCATACTGTTTGTGGCGTTGGAGCGCACCGTGATGGGCTTTTTGAACTTTCCGGGCGTCTTACCCTTCCCGTTGTACGTCACAGTTACCTTTCCTTTCTGTCCTGGAGCGATCGGTTCTTCCGTGTACTTGGGCACCGTGCAGCCGCAGGAGGAGAATGCCTGCTGTATGACGAGGGGTTTGTTGCCCGTGTTGGTAAATTCGAAGGTACACGTCTGTGGTTTGTCCTCCGTGAAGCTGCCTACGTTAATCGTTTCCTTGTCGAACTTGATGGCAGCCTGTGCCATAGCGTCCTGCGCAAAGGCGGTGAAAGCCATAGCGGCCAGTAGCAAGATTTTTTTCATATACGCTGTTGTTTTCAGTTCTTTCGGGGCAAAAATACGTATAAATCCGGGAAAGGATGGCTGGCGGGGCGGAAAAAACGGGCTTTCGCGCAGTTTTTTGTCCCTGCTGGCAGGGCTGTGGGAACTTTTCGCGGGAAAATAATATTCTTTCACATTAAAAACGGCTTTATCTTTGGGCAATTCCGTATTTTTGCAGTGCCTAACGACACGGACGATGCCGACACCCGCCACACAACACCTCACGGACAAGGTGATTCTCGGGATAGACCCGGGAACGAATATGCTGGGCTATGGCGTGCTGCACGTCCGTAGCCGGCGTGACGTGGCGATGGAGGCGATGGGGGTCATCGACCTGCGGAAAGTGGGCGATACGTACCTCAAACTCGGCCGCATCTACGAGCGCGTGATGGGCATCATAGACTCGTTCCACCCCGACGAGATGGCTATCGAAGCGCCTTTCTTCGGGAAGAACATACAGAGTATGCTCAAACTCGGACGCGCGCAAGGCGTGGCCATTGCCGCCGCGATGAGCCGCGACATCCCCATCCACGAGTATGCGCCCATGAAGATAAAGCTGGCCATTACGGGAACGGGGGCCGCGTCGAAGGAGCAGGTGGCCGAAATGCTGAAGCGTATGCTCCGCCTGCGCGATGAGCAGATGTTGCCCTACCTGGACGCGACGGACGCGCTTGCAGCAGCCTATTGCCATCACATCCAGAGCGGGCGCGAGACCCCCGGGAGCACCGGACCGCATACGTGGGCGGCCTACGTGCGGCAGCACCAAGGGCGGGCCGGCGGCGTTCCGACTGCGCCACAGCAGAAACTGCTGGACATGTTGAAACAAAAGAAACAACCATAAAAAGGAAAATGAAGCACCTCGTTATCCTCCTCTTCCTGGCAATCCTCCCTTCGGCAGGGCATTCGCAGGAAATCTACAACCGCGTGATGGAAAGTGCCGACCGTACCATCAACAATCCCAACAGCATCTTCGCGGCTACGCGCATCGCGCACTTCAAGAAGACCGCCCTCGTGTATCTGCGTTCCAAGGCTGTGGCGACGATGCCGGAGGTTCCGGTGTCCTTCCTGGACACGCAGGCCTACTACCTCTCGGAGTTCGTATCCCTCTTCTTCGACCAGCTGTTCGAATCGAAGAGCAAGAGCGCGGACAAGCAGCGGGAGTGCATCATGCTCTTCATGGACGCGTCGAAGTCGAACCCGCTCTTCAACGATGAGGACAAAGAGACCGTGGACGCTTACATTGACGAGGGTAACCAGCTTACGCCTTTCTGCCTCGACACGGACTGGCAGAAGGCGTACATGGCGGCTAAGACAAACCTGTAACCACTCCCCCGTAGCGGAGATAATCCCAGATGAGCGTATGAAGAAAATCTCTTTGCTGGTCACCGTCCTGTTAGTGGTCTGCGCGGCATGTACACAGAAAGCGCCGGCGGACACGGTCGTGCCGGAACAACCGTCCCAAGAGGCCGTGGCGGAGGTGAATGTCCGCACGGTTCCGGCATCCGTCCGGGGCGCGAAGGAAATCCTCAATGCCATTACGGCGAACTACAAAGGGAGCGTCGTGCTCATCGACTTTTGGGCTACATGGTGCCCGCCGTGCCGGCGCGCAATGGTCGATATCGACCAGATTAAGCCTGAGCTGGCGGAGAAGGGTGCCGCCTTCGTCTATGTGACCGGGGAGACCTCTCCGGCATCGGACTGGGAGGCTGCGGTAAAGAACATCAAGGGTGACCACTACCGCCTGACCAACGCGCAGTGGAACGACCTCGCCTCAGGCTTGGGAATGCCTGGCATACCGGCTTATCTGCTACTGAACAGAGACGGCTCGACGGCTTTCTCCAACGTGACGCAAGGAGGCTATCCCGGGAATGACTTCATGCGCGAGCAAATGTTGAAGGCTCTGGGCAGGTAGTGCCTTCTGGCAGGACAGAAAAAGCGCGTTGCGACCAGCAATTATTGGTCGCGACGCGCTTTTCGTTATGGCTGTTCGGATGCTGTTACCCCTTTATGCACCGCTCGCGGCAAAGCCCGCATGGACTCCGGCGGCGATGAAAATAAGCATAAAGAAGAATGTGATAAGCAGTAGGAACAGCAGATGCATGAGTAAGGTCTTCCAGAATGTGCGGACAACTCCGTAGCCGAAGAGCTGTTTGAAGTCGTAAACGCAGAGCAGGAAACTGATACCGCTGTTCAGGGTTCCCGTGGGGTAGGGGGTGAAAGGCATCTGTACGAGCATAACGACCGTGGCAACGAATCCCATTTGCGCGCAGATATACACTTGCGCGATTATATTCTCGGCGAGGTTTGTCCCGGGCCGTCGCGGCGATTTGCGGAAAAGCCGCCATGCGATGACGGCGAAGACGATGTGCATCAGCAATTGATCCGTGACGCGGTTGCGCTGCTGCCAGTCCAGGTATTGCTGCCAGTACGTGTTGATGGTTTTGAGGTCATTGGTGAATTGCTCTTCTGAGCGCTCTTCATGCTGTCGCTCTTTGGCGGAGCTCGATTTGCCCGCCTCTTTTTTCGCGGCATCCTTCAAGTCTATCTCAAAGGAAATGGTGTTCTGTCTGCGTTCCTTTACGGCTTCTTCGCTGAACCCGCCGCCGAGGGCGAAAATAAGCGCGTAGAAAGTCCCGACAACAAACAGCGTCTTGAAGGGTGGGAAGTAGGGTTGGCGGCGACCGTTGAGGTAGTCGCCAATCATGTAGCCCGGGCGCGCGATGAGCCCCCAAAGGGTACGCAGCAGGCTGTGCGTGCCGAGCCCCCATGTGTCGAGGAACACGCGCAGTGCCGCATCGCTCCCGAGGCGGGAAGTGCGGCTGTATTGTCCGCAACGCGGGCAGAAGTTCCCTATGTAGCGGTGTTCGCAGTTGCGGCACAGCGTCTCTTCCGTCCTTAACTCTTCCGGATCAATTGGCTTTCGCTGCCAAGCAACCAAGCGTGCGAGCAAATTCTGCACCTTATCCTTTATAGCCGTCATACTTATCCTCCCTTTAGCATGGGGTCAGTGTTCTATGCGGACAATTTCCGTCGGTGCCAGTTCGCGGTTGCGGCGCTCCGTCTGTTCCACTACGGCGGCGGCGAGCAGGCGGAAGGCTTCGCCGTCGGGACGCTCGGCGTGCAGGGCGACGGGCTCTCCCTCGTCGCCGCTTTCGCAGATGCTCTGCACGATGGGGATTTGTGCCAGCAAGGGCACCTGCATCTCTTCGGCCAGACGCTTTACGCCCTCACGTCCGAAGAGGTAGTATCGGTTCCCGGGTAGTTCGGCAGGCGTGAACCACGACATGTTTTCCACAAGGCCCAGTATGGGTACGCCCACCTTCTCGTTCTGATACATGTCGATGCCTTTGCGGGCGTCCGCCAAGGCCACTTGTTGCGGCGTGCTGACGATGACGGCACCCGTGATGGCGAGTGTCTGAAGGAGTGTCAGGTGGATGTCGCTCGTGCCCGGCGGTGTGTCGAGGACGAGGTAGTCCAGTTCTCCCCAGTCCGTCTCGCCGATGAGCTGCTTCAGGGAGTTCGAAGCCATGCCGCCGCGCCAGAGTGTGGCCGTCGTGGGATTCACGAAGAAACCGATGCTCAGGATGCGCACGCCGTACTTTTCTGCTGGCACGATGAGCTGCCGTCCGTCTTTTTCGATGGCGAATATCTGTTCGTGTTCAAGGTGGAACATCTTCGGTACGCTCGGTCCGAAGATGTCGGCGTCCAACAGTCCCACTTTGTAGCCCGCCTGCGCCAGTGCCACGGCGAGGTTTGCCGCCACGGTGCTTTTCCCCACGCCGCCTTTGCCGCTCGAGACGGCGATGACGTTCTTCACTTCGGGCAGCATCTTCCCCGGTTCCGGTGGTGCGGCCTGCAGGCTCTTTGTGTTTACAGTCACTTCTACGGCCTTGTCCACGTACGTGTGAATGGCCGCTTCCGCCGCTTTCACGACGGACTTCATAAAGGGATCGGGGAGCTTGGGGAATATAATGGAGAAGCTCACGCGCATACCGTCGATGCGCAGGTCGTCCTCCACCATCCCGGCTTCTACGATGTTCTTTCCGCTGCCCGGATAGCGCACTTGCGCCAGGGCGTCAAGGATAAGTTTGGGATATAGTTGCATGTTGCTTATTGCTTATAGTTTCAGTCTGTTTATCGCCGCAAAGATACCACATTCCTTGCAATACAAAAAGCGCCTACCAGGAAAGGTAGGCGTATGTTTATCAGAAGCCTCAAATAATTCTTATTTGCAAATGAGTGCGGACAGTTCGTTAAGCGTTAAGCATTGTCCGCGTGTGATGGTGCGGTGCTCGTTGTGCTGTTCCCATGGGGCGAGAATGAGGAGCCTGCCTTCGGCACAGGCTTCAAAGAGTTGCCCTCCGGGTTTTGCGAGGTCTGTAAATCCGTTTTCCTGAAGCCTGATGATAGGAAGTCCTTCAGCAAAGGCGGCATTCATGATGGCTTTTTCGCCGGGGGAGATGGCAGGAGAGACGAGGACGGCACCCGCGCGTGCAGCAGCGAGGAACCGCAGTCTTAGCTCTTTGATTTGTTCTTCCGTGAGCGAGCGGGAGCATTGCACCTGCAGGCGTTCAGGCCTATCCAGCAGAAAGCGGTTACCTATAGCGGAGAAGATGTGTCCTCCTGCTTCCAGGTTACGTTGTACGCGGAACAGGTCGGGGTGCTCGCGTTTCATCAGCAAGCGCCGAGGATTGTCGGCGAGGTATTGGCGCCAGCGCGCCAGCTGTCCTTCGCGCCAGCGAATCTTGTCGTTGAAGCCGGGTGCAAAGAGCAGGCCATGCCTCGGGTGGGAGTCCTTGTGTCTTGTTTGTTGCGACTCAGTCGCAACAGACGGAACCAACTTCCTGAAAGCGCGGTTACAGCCTGTCTTGAAGCCTCGCACCACGCGGCTCAAGTCCTTCTCCATCTTCTCGCGGACAAAGAGGATGCCGTGCAGATGGTCAGGCATCACGCAAAGGTCTATAATCTCAATTTGCGGATAATAGCGAGGGATGCCGAACCACTCGTCCCTGACGGCTTTCCCCAGTTCCGTCAAGCGGAGATCCGGCTGCGCGCTAGTCCCGCTAAGCGTTGCCAACAGCGGACGCCGGCCTTCCGTCACCATCGTCAGCATATATATCTGCCGCGATGCGTAGTTGTGGTCAAGGCATCGCCGCAACATTGTCGGCTTCCGTTCCTGCCTTACGGCAAAAGCGTACTGCCGTTCATAGACTTCGCGCTTCATTCAGTTTAGCTCAAACCGTCTGTTTTTATTTCCCCGTCTCCTTCCCGCTGCGTTTGTGGCGGTTGTAGGAGCGGTATTCGTCAAGGGGGATTTCCACGTCGGGCTCTACGAGTGCGCCGTTTTGCGGGAGGCGGAAGCGGAGGTATTTGATGGCGATGCCGCGGTCGAGCCACATCTGTTCGTAGTAGGTGCGGATTTCGCGCAACACCGGTTCACATTCCATGTTATAGATGTCCTCCACGCACGCCTCCGGCTCGATGCCGTTCGCCTTCAGCACCTCGCGGGTGTAGGTGAAGAGGAAGTTGGAGTCCGTCTTGAGGTGGATGATGCCGCCGTCGGGCATGATGCGGCGGTAGCGTTGGAGGAAGTAGGAGGAGGTGAGGCGCTTCGTGGGCTTCTTCATTTGCGGGTCGCTGAAGGTGAGCCAAATCTCGGAGACTTCGCCGGGTGCGAAGAAGCGGTCGATGAACTCGATGTTCGTGCGGAGGAAGGCGGCGTTCGTGAGTTGCTCGGCGAGCGCCTGGCGTGCGCCGTGCCACATGCGCGCGCCCTTGATGTCCACGCCGATGAAGTTCTTTTCGGGAAACTGCCGTGCGAGGCCTACGGTATATTCTCCGCGCCCGCAGCCGAGTTCAAGGGATAAGGCCCCCTCCAACTGCACGGCCTCCTCCGGCCTCACGGCCCCCTCCAACCTCCCCACTCCGGGGGAGGCTTTCAGATTTCCGAAGAACTCCGCCCATTTGCCTTGCATCGGGGAAGGCAGCCATTCGCCGCGCTGAGCTCCTCCCCCGGAGGGGGGAGGCTGGGAGGGGGCTTTGGGCGGCAGCGCGGGAGTCTCCTGCACCACGTTCGGAAACGTCTCCATTTCCGCAAATTTTCGGAGCTTACCGTGTCCCATCTTCTGCCAGTATTTCGTTGATGTCTGTTTCGGCTTTCAGGAGGCGCGCCTTGCAGTCGGCGATGAGTTCCTGCGCTTCCTTGAGGAGCGTGCTCAGTTCGTCCAGTCCCGTCTCGCCGCTCTCCAGTTTGGAGGCAATCTGCTCCAGACGAGCCATCGCCTGCTCGTAGGTCTGCTCTTTCTGTTCCATAGATATCGGTTCTTCGTCGTTATATTTTTTGTTACGGCATCAAAAAACATCGCGGTGCCTTCAGAAACTTTTTTTCAAGGCATCTTGTTTGTTTTTCAAGGCATCTCATTCCTCCGCAATGGCTTCGAGGTAGAAGCTGACGGGGCGGAAGCCGTCGTTGCAGCTTATCATGGCGCTCATGGGGTTCCGCATCCAGCCGTCGTAGAAGTTTCCCTCGCCGCGCGCGAGGGCTTCCACGAACTCCTTCATGGAGTACCATGCCGCCGGGCACATGCCTTCGGGCTGCTGGCCGTCAAGGGATATCCATTGCTGCCCCACGTGTACGTCGCAGGCGTGCTCGATGGGGTTTTCGTATTGCGCCATCAGGTCCGGATACTCGGTGCGGCGCACGGCTGTGATTTTAACTCGTTTCATGCTTCTCGGTAACTTGGCTTGTGAGGCGGCCTTTCATCAGTCGCGTCTCGAGGATGTCTCCCGGGCGGACGTCGCCGGCATTCTTCACGATGCGCCCGTTGATGGTCGTGATGCTGTAGCCGAGGCGCAGGATGCGGTCCGGGCTGGCCATTTGGAGGTGTTTCTCAATCAGGGCGAGGCGGTTGCGCTCGCGTTCCATGCGGCTTGTTGTCGTGGAGGCCGCACGTTCCGCCAGGCGTGCGAGGCGCAGGTGCTCCTTGGCTATGCGTTCCCGCGAGGCCAATGCCATGCGGGAGCCGAGGCGTATCAGGCGTTCGCGTCCGCGGCTGCTGAACTGTACGGCGGAGAGCTGTGCTCGGCGTGCCGTCTGCGCGAAGCGTTCCTTTTCGCGTTGCAGACGTGCGGTGACGCTGGTCGTGATGCGTGCCTCCAGGTCCTGCAACAGCTCTACTTCTTCGCGGCAGGTCTCGATGAGGAAGGCGGCGACGGCCGTCGGCGTCTTCAGCCGCGTGTGTGCCACGAGGTCGATGACCGTGTCGTCGCGTTCGTGCCCGATGCCCGTCAGGATGGGGAGCGGAAACTGTGTCACGTTGGCGGCGAGCGCGTAGGACTCGAAGCCTTGCAGGTCGCTCACGGCGCCGCCGCCGCGCAGGATGCAGACGCAGCCGAAGTCCTCGCCCGACGAGGCGATGGCGTCCAGGGCGCTGATGACGCTCTGCTCCACGCCGTCGCCCTGCATCACGGCGGGGAACAGCTTGACGCAGAAGCTGTAAGGCGAGGCTTCGAGCTGACGGATGAAGTCGCCGTAGCCCGCTGCCGAGGCGCTGCTGACGACGGCGATGTGCGTGAGCGGGCGGGGTAGAGGGAGCTCCTTGTTCAGCGTCAGCACGCCGTCCTCCTCCAGCTGGCGCAGTATTTCCTGCCGCCGCTGTGCCATGTCGCCCAGCGTGTACGTCGGGTCGATGTCCGTGACGTTGAGGCTGTAGCCGTAGAGTTCGTGGAATTCCACCTCCACCTGTACCAGCACCTTCATGCCCGCCGCGAGTCGCTGCCCCGTACGCTCCTCGAAGTGGGAGCGCAGCAGTGGCCACGTGTTTCGCCATACGTGTGCCGCGGCCTTTGCGCGCAGGCCGCGCCCCGTTGCGTCTTTCTCCACGAGTTCCATGTAGCAATGCCCGTTCGCCGCCGTGCGCAGCTCGCTCACCTCGGCCACGACCCAGTAGGCCTCGTCCATCGAGAGGCTTATCACCTCGCGCACCAGCGCGTTCAGTTCGGAGAGGGAAATATGTGTGCCCATGCCTGTGCCTTCGTATGCGTGCCGTCGTCGTTTCCCGTGAGGAAAGGACGGTTTTGCGCAGCAAAGATACGGCTTTCCTCCGAAAAAGCATCCGCAGGGGTTGCATAATAGGATTTTTTGTATATCTTTGTCCGCGAAGACCATATTGCTTCATTACTAAACCAACTAACACACATTTTTGATTATGAAGAAACTCTCTTTCGCACTCATGTGCATCGCAAGCTTCGCCCTGCTGACGGCTTGCGGCGGCGGTTCCTCCAAGGGAGGCGACACTACCGACAGTGGCAATGCAGCTGAAGCAAAAGGCCTTGCCGACGGAAAATGGCCGGCTTCGGTTTACGACAAGTACGGAATTGACGAAATCAAGACAAACGGCAAGCTCGTATTTACGAATTTCGGCACCGACGGCTCCTACCAATACGAAGTGTACTACAAGGGCGTGACGAAGGACGAGGTGCTGGCATACGTCAACAGCCTCAAGGCAAAAGGGTTCCGCATTTCCGCACGTGACCAGGACATCCTCGAGAACCGCACGTGGGAACACGTGATTCTCTACCAGGCAGACGAGAAAAAGGACATGTGCCTGCGCATCTATTTCAACTACAAGGAGAACGAAACCATGGAGTACTACGCGGACGAGCCCAACCTGGCCTTCGACATCCAGAAAGAGGGTGACCAGATGTTCATCTCCTATAACTTCCGGGTGATGCTCAACCCCATTGAAAACGAGGCGAAGAGCAACGGCAAAATGGACGCCCTCGGGATTGCGGCGGCCGACTTTGCAGGCGTTCCCAGCGTGCGCGTGGTGGACCTGAACGAAGGCGCTAACGGAGGTTCCATCCAGTTGAATTTCTTCCGCGACCACGAGACGACGGCTGAGGACATCGCCGCCCTCCACAGCAAGGTGGCCGAGGTGCTGGCTGCCAAGGGCGCGAAGTTCAGCCACGTGTTCAGCGGAAAGGAACTGACGACAGAGTCGCTGAAGGCAGAGAACATCCGCAGCTACATGGTGGAGCGCGAGGGCAAGAAGTTCCTGCTTATGCCCAATTCCGACACCGAACCCGGCGACTTCGGCGGGGGCGTGAGCTTCAACTTCACGCTGTCGAGAAACTAAGGGTGCCGATACCCCTAAAAAAGGTGTGCGCACATCTCCATCCGAGGTGTGCGCACATCTCATGTTGAGGTATGCGGACATCTCGACGCAAGGTAAGCGCACACCTCAAGTCGAGGTAAGCGCACACCTCAAAAAGCCCTTTTCTGCATACTCCGCATCATTTTCTTGCCCCGAACGATGCACGTTATGAAATAAGTCGTTATCTTTGTCGCGCCGCCCCGTCCCAAACGCAGGAGCCTGCAATGGGATGGCGGGCAGGCGAATATACATAAAGGCGTTTACTTTGACGCTTTGTTCTTGACAACTTAGAATCTCGCAAATTCATAACGATTATCAAGAGACAAAGCAACGGTAGATGTCCCTGTGTGGTATGATTAGCATTACTCTATACAATTATGGAGTAACCAAATCATATCGGCGTGGGCTTCTGCGTTGCTCGTTTGACTGAGATGGGCAATGCGAGAGCCTTTACACGTGGAACGGGTAACTGAGTTCCACGCTTTTTTGTATAGGGCCGCGAATGTCTAACTAAACTCTATACTTAACTTTATGAAACAGAATTTAATTGTTTTGCTGATGCCGCTCATGTTCTGCGGCATACCGGCACTTGCCCACGACATCGAGGTCGGTGGCATCTACTATGTTTATACTAACAATGAAACAGAATTAAGCGTGTCATATAAAGGGGAGTCATACTCTGATTATTCAAATGAGTATTCAGGGACTGTGGTTATCCCTGGGTCTGTAACCTATGATGGTCAGCCATATCCTGTTACGAGCATTAGTTATTCAGCTTTCTATGGTTGCTCCAGTCTGACCTCAATAACCATCCCCAATTCCGTTACAAGCATTAGTTATTCAGCTTTCGAAGGCTGTTCTGGTTTGACCTCGGTAACTATCGGCAAGTCCGTAAAGAGTATAGCTAGTCGGGCTTTTAAGGGAACAAATTTGGCAGATGTAACTATTAACTCTGATGCAATATTAGATAGGACATATACCTCTTCAAG
>JAFUZP010000035.1 GCA_017476545.1 Alloprevotella sp. | reverse complement strand
TTTGGATTACTTGAGCGAAAAGTGTTATCTTTGCCATGAAGGAAGGTGTTTTTTTTTGAGCAACCACTAAGGTAAGCATTATTTGCCTTAATGGAAACAACTTCCTTCACTTTTTTGAAAATTATTTAGGACACTATTGGGCTAACGTAGCAAAAAGCGCAGAAAAATTTTGTTTAATTGCCCGAAAGTGTTACTTTTGCCCCCGTTTTGGGCGGATTGTGCACCTACCGCACATCCACCTGAGGCAGAAGACATAATAAAACAACGCTCAAACACCTAAGTGAAGAACGACAGAAAGAAACCGCAGTACCGCATCAACCGCCAGATACGCGTGCCCGAAGTGCGCATTGTAGGCGACGGTATCGAATCGCAGGTGCTGCCTACGCGCGAAGCACAACAGCTCGCCGAACAGCAGGGGCTCGACCTCGTGGAGATTTCCCCCAACGCCCAGCCCCCCGTATGCCGTATCATCGACTACTCCAAGTTCCTCTATCAGCAGAAGAAGCACCAGAAGGAACTCAAGGCCAAGCAGGTGAAGGTGGAAGTGAAGGAGATACGCTTCGGTCCCCAGACGGATGAGCACGACTATGACTTCAAGCTGAAACACGCGAAGGAGTTTCTCTCGGAAGGCAATAAGGTGAAAGCGTACGTTTTCTTCCGTGGCCGTAGCATCCTCTTCAAGGAGCAGGGCGAAGTCCTGCTGCTGCGCTTTGCCAACGACCTTGAGGAATACGGAAAAGTGGAGCAGATGCCAAAGCTGGAAGGCAAGCGCATGTTCCTTTTCCTAGCGCCCAAAAAGACCGGCGCTCCCAAGAAGATTGAAGCGGAGGAGGAAAAGCCCGAGCAACCCGTGCGCGAGAAAAAAGCTCCGCAGCAGAAAGCCCGCAAGGAATACACCGGGCCGTGGGTTGAGGGCGACGACTTTTGAAACAAGGGCGCATCTGCGTTTGGTATTACACGCAGCCGCCAATTTAATAACTACTAAACAAACAAAAGAAAATGCCAAAGGTAAAAACTAATTCCGGTGCCAAAAAGAGGTTCGCTCTTACCGGGACGGGTAAGATTAAGCGTCGTCACGCTTATCACAGTCACATCTTGACAAAGAAGACGAAGAAGCAGAAGAGAAACCTGGACCACGTTGCCATTCTCGACAAGACGAATGTAAAGCAGGTCCGCGACCTCCTCATTCTCCGCTAACAGTTCACACAAAGTTTAACAGGACGTTCAGCCGAAAAGACCGCAGCACGCTGCGGCGCTAACGCCAACTAACAAAGAAAGAAACTATGCCAAGATCAGTAAACCACGTTGCATCACGTGCAAAGAGAAAAAGAATACTTAAGCTGACGCGCGGCTACTATGGTGCCCGCAAGAATGTGTGGACCGTTGCCAAGAATACTTGGGAGAAAGGTCTGACCTACGCTTTCCGCGACCGCCGCAACAAGAAGCGCAACTTCCGCGCCCTGTGGATTCAGCGTATCAACGCTGCTGCACGCCTTGAGGGTGTGAGCTATAGCCAGCTTATGGGCGGCTTGCACAAGGCCGGCATTGAGATTAACCGCAAAGTCCTCGCCGACCTCGCTGTCAATAACCCGCAGGCCTTCAAGGCTATCGTGGCGAAGGTGAAGTAATCGGCGTTCCGAAGCGGCCAATGTGCGCCGCGAAACGGACACATACACCAGCCCCGGCTGTCCCATCTGAGGACAGCCGGGGCTTTCCGTTCCGGCCCTATGGCATCAGTCTTCGCGTCCGGCTGCGAGCATACGCAGCGTCTGCCCGTCTCCCTGCCCGCCGTAAAAGCGGACAAGGACATCGCGGAACAGCCGTTCCCCCGTCACGGCGGCGAAGAGCGTCATGCATGAACGTACCTTGACGGCATCCACATCACCGAGTACTTCTACAGCCGTGCGGTCTTCCGGCAGGGCGAGCAAGGCCGCCGTCACCTCCCGAAGCCTGCCGCCCAGCAAGGGGTGGCTGGCGTAGCGGTCGGCTTCGGCGCGGTCGGCCAGGCCGTAATAATCCGACATCGCACTGCGCCCCAAACCACGCAGCTGGGGAAAAATATACCAAATCCAGTGCGACAGCTTCCGCCCGGAGCGTATTTCCTCCAACGCCCGTGCATAGTCATTTTCCTGCGCCTTGACAAAGCGCTCCAACTGCGTATCCATACAAAAATGTTTCGTGAAACAGCACCGACGATGTATCGGTATAATTCCGATTCTCCATACCGCCCGCTGCAACAATGCGGCAGTGCGCCCCTCAGTCCGTAGGTGGCTGGAAGGCCGGGTCATCGGGCGGGAGGATTTCCGTTCCGTGCGTGTATTTATTATTCTGCCTGCGCATCTGCTCGCTTTCGGGAGCCTCCCTGGGATCCGCCGGGGCACTTCCAGCGAAAGCGATGCGCCCGCCGTAGGCCTCGTAGCGCGCGGCGACGGTCTCAACGTAGCGTGCCGTTTCGCGACCGACCATATAGCCGTGCCTGACCACAGGGTCGCGGTAGTATTCAGGCTGGCTGAGGAGGAGAATGTACTCACAGACCTGCGCCCAGTCCTGCGCGCTGTGGCCATACTTCCGCGCCAGCGCCATCGCATCGCGGACATGCCCCGGCCCACCATTGTAGGCAGCAAGGGCGAACTTGAGCCGTTCGCCCGGGCTACGGATATCGCTGAAGTCCTGCACGAGGCGTTTGAGGAGCCGCGCGCCGCCGTCCACGTTCTGTTCGGGGGAGAAAGCATCCGTCACGCCGAGGTTTCTCGCTGTTGCCGGCATGAGCTGCATCAGGCCGCGTGCGCCCGCCCCGGATACAGCGTTGGGGTCAAAGCCCGACTCCGTGTAGCAGACCGCAGCCAGTAGCCGCCAGTCCAGTCCCGATACCACTGCGCCCTTGCGGAACAGGTCGTCATAGACGGATATGAGGCCGCGCTCGCGGGAGATGAAAGCCGGGCGGACGGAGCGTTTCACGACATATCGATTCTCCTCCTTCTTCCTTTCGGCATCCGCAATCTCCCTTTCAACGCTTGGCGAGTACCATTCGCGAAGTGCCTGTTCCAGTTCCGGTGTCCTGCTGTTCACGGCCCAGGCCGAATGGCGGACGCTGTCCGTGGCTCCGGCGGCGTGCAGGCCATACTTCTCGATGAGGAACGTCGGGAGCTGGTAGGCGGCCATGTCTATCTCTCCCTGCATCAGCTTTTCGGCCAGTTCCGTGTCGGAGTGGGCCAGCTCCACGCGGATGCCCAGTCCTTTGGCCGAGGCGAAATGTTGTACCAGCGCGTACTGTTTCCCCATGGGTTCGCCGTTGAAGTCGTAGTAGGAGTCCGGTCCGGATAGCGTGCCCACAATAATTTCCCCTGCGTTTAGTATGTCATCGAAGTCGTAGGACGTAGTCAGCGTCCGTTCGGACTTCGGGAACAGCGACCCCTGCTCCCGCTCCCGCTTGCAACTGGCGGTAAGCGCGAACGCGGCAAAAATGAGAAGCCCTGCTGCGAGGGCGGAGTGGTGTAGTCCCGGCATACTGTTCATACTTAGGCAGGAGGAAATTCCCTCGCATTTGCCGACAAAAGTACACATTTCTTCCGGGAATACTTTATTTCATAACCTTTCTTCTTAAAGGGTGCAAAGGTAGGACGAAACGCCCGCGCTTATACATATCACGGATTCCTTTATCTTTTTTTACGGAAACGCGCGCTCAGGACTTCCCCGCCCTGAACTCGGCGGGCGTTGTCTGCGTGAGGCGTTTGAAGAACTTACTGAAGAAGCTGGGGTTGGGGAAGCCGAGGGCGTCGGACACCTGCGCGACGGAGCGGTCCGTGTGGCGCAGCTGGAGTTTCGCCTCGGTCAGCACGGCGCGGTCTATCCACTCCTTCGCCGTGCGCCCGCTGACGTTATGCACGATGGTGCCCAGATAGCGGGGCGTCAGGCAGAGGGCGTCCGCATAGAACGCCAGGCTGCGCTCGCGCGTGCAGTGCTGCGTGATGAGCTGTATGAAGCGGTCGCAGACTGCATGCTCGCGGCTCAGGCGGCGCTCCTGCGGCTGGTGGTCGGCGGCATACCGCGCATGCAGCTGGCTGTAGAGCGAGAGCATGCTTGCCACGATGCACTTCGCAGGTTCGCGGAAGGGCGCGCCCCGCAGTGCGAGATGGTAGAGGAGGGAATACTGCGACTCGATGAGCGTGCGGTCCTCGGCCGATACGGGGAACAGGCAGGCCGTGCGCGGACGACGCAGCAGATCGGGACGGCCTGCGGCGTAGAGCGAGGAGAGCAGTTCCTCGCCGAAGGCAAGGCCCATCAGCTCCGCGTCGTCGGAGATGCGGTTTATCTGTAACACGCAGCCGTCCGCTGCGAAGAGCGCGGTGCCGGCCTCGATGTGATAGTCCTGGAGGTTCAGGCTGATGTCCGCAGTGCCCTGCCTCACCAGCACGAGGCGGGCCTGCTCCACGCGGTAAGGAACTTCCCTTTGCAGGAAACTGCCAAAAAGGATGCGCGGCTGCCCTTGCAGCACGACGCTCAGGTCTGACGACACGTAAGGAGGAGCGGCCTCGCCGCTGTCATAGTGCTCAAACGCCTCCCTCAGCTTGCCCACGGAAAAGTCTTCGATTTGTTGCCGTTGCATAAACTGTTGCGTAAGTATCCGACTGCAAATATAGTTCTTTTCCCGAAATCGTACAAACAGGACATTTCTTTCTTCGTATGGATATGCCGCCATACCACCGAAACCTATACCTTTGCCGCCAGAAACAAGACAAAAGCGAAACGTATGAAAGTTTACAGGAAACGGACATTTAGGACGCTCGCCCTCCTGCTGTGCCTCCTCCCCACGGGCGGCAGCCTGCACGGGCAGACGCTGGAGGAATGCTGGGCGGCGGCGGAGCAAAACTATCCGCTCATACGGCAGTACGACCTCGCCGCGCGCACGGCGGAGGCTACCGTGGCGAACATCGCAAAGGGCTGGTTGCCGCAAGTGTCGGCCACGGCGCAGGCTACGCTGCAGAGCGACGTGACGGCATGGCCCGAGGAAATGCAGACGATGCTCTCGGGCATGGGCGTTAACGTGAAGGGCCTGCGTCGCGACCAGTACCGCGTGGGCCTGGACATCAACCAAACGCTCTACGACGGTGGCAGCATCAGGAGCCAGCAGGACGTGGCGCGCCGACAGGCCGACGTGGAAGCCGCGCAGACGGACCTCGGCCTCTACGGACTGCGGGAGCGCGTGAACGAGATGTATTTCGGCCTCCTGCTCCTCGACGAACAGCTGCAGCTCGGCCGCGACCGCGTGCAGGTATTGCAGGCTAACGAGGAGAAGCTGGAGCGCATGTTCCGGAAAGGCGTGGTGGCCGAAAGCGACTGGAAAGCGGTGCGCGCGGAACGCCTCGGCGCAAGCCAGCAGCTGGCGGACCTCGAAGCGCAACGTGCTGCACTGCGGCGTCTTTTGTCCCTCTTCTGCGGCATGGAAGTGAACACGCCGCAACTGCCTTCGCCGTCCGAACAGCAAGGCTCCGTCCCCGCTGCCCATCCGCAGCTCCGCCTCTTCAATGCCCGCCTTGCCCTGGCCGACGCGCAGGAGCGGTCGCTCGATGCCGCCCTGATGCCACGACTGAGCCTTTTCGCATCGGGATACTACGGCTATCCGGGCTACAACATGTTCGAGGACATGATGCACCACCGCTGGACGCTCAACGGCATGGTGGGTCTCCGCCTGTCGTGGAACATCAGCGGCCTCTACACGCGCAAAGCGGACAAGGCACGTCTGCGCTTGCAGCGCGAACAGGCGGAAACGGCACGCAACGTGTTCCTCTTCGGCCAGCGCATCGAAAGCACGCAGCAGGACGAGGACGCGCAGCGATACGCTTCGCTCATGCAGACAGACGAGGAAATCATCGGCCTGCGCCGCGACGTCCGCCGTGCAGCGGAGTCCAAATTGGAACACGGCATCATTGACGCCGCCGAGCTCATCCGCGAAATCAATGCGGAGAACAGCGCGCGCCGCAACCAGGCCATCCACAGCATAGAACGTTGGAAGGCTATCTATGACAAGAAAGTGACAGCCCCCTCCGGTAGATAGGCAGGCTTGCCTAGAATTACCTAGAACTCCTAGAAATACCTAGAACTTCTAGGATTGCTTAGAAACTTTCGCACACAATAAATATAATAAGAATATGAAAGCAAACAACCATG
Source organism: Alloprevotella sp. (assembly GCA_017476545.1). Taxonomy (GTDB): domain Bacteria; phylum Bacteroidota; class Bacteroidia; order Bacteroidales; family Bacteroidaceae; genus Alloprevotella. The sequence goes on along the minus strand of JAFUZP010000035.1, from coordinate 6,811 downwards.
CAAAAACGCCCCTGCGGATGCTTGTGAGCGGCCTTGCCGTTACAAGCCTGCTCTGCGCCTGCACGGACAAGGAGAAGGACTACGACGCTACGGGTGTCTTCGAGGCTACGGAGGTGACAGTCTCTGCGCAGTCTTCGGGCGAGCTGACGCTCTTCAACATCACTGAGGGGACGTTGGTGGAGGCTGGTGCGCACGTGGGCAGCATTGATGCCGAACACCTGTCCTTGCAGAAGCAGCAGCTCGGCACCACATCGGAGCAACTCAATGCCAACCGCCGCCAGCTGGAGAGTACCCGCGCGGCCACGGAGAGCCAGCGTCTGGACCTCGAAAAGCAGTCGGCCGTCCTCCAACAGCAAATCAGCAACGCACAGCGCGAACGCAAACGCTATGCGGAGCTGGTCAGCGACGGAGCCGTGGCGCGCAAACAGTTGGACGACATCGACTACCAGATCAGCGTCCTGCAAAAGCAACTGGCGGCGACGCGCGACCAGCTGAGCCGCACGAACCGCAGCCTGCAGGAGCAGGCACAGGCGCTGCAGGCACAGGTGGAAGGCATCCAGGCGCAACAGCGCGGCCTCGGCGTGCAGCAGGAACAACTGGACGACCAGATCCGCCACACGCGCATCGTGACGCCCCTTCGCGGCACCGTGCTGGAGAAGTATGCCGAGCAGGGCGAGTTCGTTTCCACGGGCAAGCCGCTCTTCAAGTTGGCCGACACGGAGAACATGTTCCTGCGTGCCTACATCACGTCGGCGCAGTTGCAAAGCGTCAAGGTGGGGCAGGCCGTGACGGTCTTTGCCGACTATGGCGGCGGACAGCGTAAGGAATATGCGGGCACGGTGAGCTGGATATCGCAGAAGTCCGAGTTTACGCCCAAGACCATCCTGACGGACGACGAGCGTGCGGACCTGGTGTATGCCGTGAAGATAGCCGTGAAGAACGACGGCGGCATCAAGATAGGCATGTACGGCGAAGTGAAGTTTAGCCTCACCCCCAACCCCTCTCCGACGGGAGAGGGGAGTAGATAGATGAACGCCCATTGTATAAGCGGTCTGAAAGGCCGTCCAAGAATATCACAATGAACGACGCAATAGTAGTCAGCCACATCAGCAAGAGCTATGGCAAGGTTGAGGCGCTCCGCGACGTCAGTTTCTCCGTCGGGCGGGGTGAGGTGTTCGGCCTCATCGGTCCCGACGGCGCAGGCAAGACGAGCCTGTTCCGCATCCTTTGCACCCTCCTTTTGCCCGACGAAGGCACGGCGGCCGTGGACGGCTTCGACACCATGCGGCAGATGCGCGAGATACGCCGCCGCGTAGGCTACATGCCCGGACGCTTCTCGCTCTATCAGGACCTGACGGTGCGCGAGAACCTGGCGTTCTTCGCCACCCTCTTCGGCACGACCGTTGAGGAGGGTTACGACAGCATACGCGCCATCTATTCCCAGATAGAACGTTTCGCCGACCGCAAAGCGGGTGCTTTGTCCGGAGGCATGAAGCAGAAACTGGCCCTGAGTTGTGCCCTTGTCCATCAGCCCAGCGTCCTCTTCCTGGACGAGCCCACGACGGGTGTGGACCCCGTGAGCCGCAAGGAGTTCTGGGACATGCTGGAGTCGCTGAAGGAGCGCGGCATCACCATCGTCGCCGCCACGCCCTACCTGGACGAAGTGCGCCGCTGCGAGCGCGTGGCCTTCCTGAGCGAGGGGAAGGTGCAGGGCATCGATGCGCCGGACGTCATCCTCAGCAGGTTCAAGGACGTGTTTAACCCGCCCGCCATTGTCCCGTCAGCCGCCACCCAGCCGCAGCAAGCGGAACTTGCCATCGAAGTCCACCATCTGGTGAAAGCCTTCGGCACGTTCCACGCCGTGGACGACATCACGTTCTCCGTCCGCAAAGGCGAGATTTTCGGCTTCCTCGGTGCCAACGGCGCAGGCAAGACGACGGCCATGCACATGCTCACCGGCCTCAACCAGCCCACCAGCGGCACGGGCACGGTGGCAGGTTTCGACATCCGCACCCAGCACGAGCAAATCAAGCGGCACATCGGCTACATGAGCCAGCGTTTCTCCCTCTACGAAGACCTCTCCGTACGCGAGAACATACGCCTCTTCGGCGGCATCTACGGCATGAAGCCTGTGGAAATAAAAGCCAAGACCGAAACGCTCTTGCAGCAGCTCCGCTTCGAGGACCATGCCGACGACCTCGTGGCCTCCCTGCCGCTGGGTTGGAAGCAGAAGCTGGCCTTCTCCGTCAGCATCTTCCACGACCCCGCCATCGTCTTTCTGGACGAGCCCACCGGAGGCGTCGATCCCGCCACGCGCCGTCAGTTCTGGGAACTCATCTACGAGGCAGCCGGGCGCGGCATCACCGTCTTTGTCACCACGCACTACATGGACGAGGCTGAGTATTGCGACCGCATCAGCATCATGGTGGACGGGAAAATCAGTGCGATGGGTACGCCCGACGAGCTGAAGCGCACCTACGGCAAGCCCGACATGGACAGCGTCTTCACCTACCTCGCCCGCCAAGCCACGCGATCATCGGACTAACGGTCCAACGTTTAATGTTTAAGTGACAAGAGACTATCTCAATTTTTACTTTTTACTTACGTCTATCGTCCATGAATCCCTTCTGGAGTTTTGTAGGAAAAGAAGCCCGCCACATCCTGCGCGACCGCCGCACAATGCTCATCCTCTTTGGCATGCCCATCGTGCTGATGCTGCTGTTCGGCTTCGCCATCACCAACGATGTCCGCAACGTGCGCACCGTCATCGTCACCTCGCAGCAGGACCACCTGACGCAGCAAGCCGTGGAGCGCCTCGCCGCATCGGAATACTTCACCCTCACCGCCACCGTCGGCACACCGCAGGAGGCGGAACGCCTCATCCGTAGCCAGCAGGCCGACCTGAGCCTCATCCCCGCCCCCTCTCCAAAGGGCGAGGGGAGTAGTCGCCAATGGCAAATCATGGTGGACGGCAGCGACCCCAACATGGCGCAGCAATGGACCGCATACGCACAAGCCATACTTAGCCAGCCCATTAGCGGTAAGAGCCACATACATCCCTCGCCCTTTGGAGAGGGAGTAGGGGTGAGGCTCCTCTACAACCCGCAGATGAAGTCCGCCTACAACTTCGTGCCCGCCATCATGGGTATGCTGCTGATGCTCATCTGCGCCATGATGACCTCCATTTCCATCGTCCGCGAGAAGGAAAAAGGCACGATGGAGGTGCTGCTCGTGTCGCCCGTCCGCCCGCTGATGATCATCGTCGCCAAAGCCGTACCCTACCTCGTACTGGCCTTCGGCATACTCGTCGCCATCCTGCTCATGGCGCGCTTCGTACTCGGAGTGCCGTTGGCAGGCTCGCTGCTCTGGATTGTCGTCGTGAGCCTCATCTACATCCTCCTGGCCCTCTCCCTGGGGCTCCTCATCTCCAACATCGCCGACAGCCAGCTCATGGCCCTGCTGCTCTCCGCCATGGTGTTGCTCATGCCCATCGTCATGCTCTCCGGCATGCTGTTCCCCATCGAGTCCATGCCGCAGGTGCTGCAATGGGTCTCCGCCGTCCTGCCGCCCCGCTACTACATCGAAGCCATGCGCAAGCTGATGATCATGGGCGTCGGCATCGGCGACGTCCTGCGCGAGGTGTGCATCCTCAGCGGCATGACCGTCCTGCTCCTCGCCGTATCCCTCAAGACCTTCAAGAACCGCTTGGAATAAAGACAAACGCCTTCCGCCCATGCTCAGATACCTCATACAGAAAGAGTTCCTGCAGATACGGCGCAACGCCTTCTTGCCGCGCCTCATCATCGCCTTCCCCATCGTCATCATGTGCGTCATGCCGTGGGTGATGAACATGGAGGTGAAGAACGTCCGCGTCTGCGTAGTGGACAACGACCGCTCCACCCGTTCCCAGCAACTCGTCCACGACATCGAGGCCTCGCGCTATTTCCGCTTCAACGGACTGAAGCCCACCTATGCCGCCGCGCTCAAGGAGGTGGAGACCTCCAAGGCCGACGTCGTGCTGGTCGTGCCGCAGGACTACGGCCGCGAACTCGAACTCGGCCGCAACCCCCAAGTCCTCATCGCCGCCAATGCCGTCAACGGCACCAAGGGAAGCATCGGCAGCAGCTACCTGGCACAGATAGTAAACCGCCCCCTCACCCGTGACGGACTAAGCGTTCAGCCCGTCAATGCGGGCCTTCTCTCCCTCTACAACCCTCACCAGAACTACAAGCTCTTCATGATACCCGCCCTGCTGGCCATCGTCATGATGCTCATGACGGGCTTCCTCCCCACCCTCAACATCGTAGGCGAGAAGGAAGCCGGCACCATCGAGCAGATCAACGTCACGCCCGTCTCGAAGTGGGCATTCATCCTGGCCAAGCTCATCCCCTACTGGCTCATCGCTCTCTTCGTCATCACCGTCAGCCTGCTCCTCGCCTGGGGTGTCTATGGCATCACCTGCGCCGGCCCCGTGTGGCTCGTCTATGCACTGGCCATGCTCCTCGCCCTCTTCTTCTCCGCCTTCGGCCTCATCGTCTCCAACTACAGCGACACGATGCAGCAGGCCATCTTCGTCATGTGGTTCTTCGTCGTGTGCCTCATGCTCCTCAGCGGTCTCTTCACGCCCACGCGCTCCATGCCCCACTGGGCGTACCTCACCACCTACCTCAACCCCATGAGCTACTTCATCGACGCCGTACGCACCGTCTTCATCCGTGGCGGCGGACTGCACGAAGTCCTGCGCCAGCTCCTCGCCCTCGGCGGCATCGGCCTCATCATGGCCACGTGGGCTGTGAAGAGCTACAAGAAGAATCATTAGACATCAGGAGACTCTTCTTATTGTTCAATGAAAAAAAGCTCCCAAAAAGTTTTGCCATCTCCTCCGAAACCCTCTATCTTTGCACCCAGATAACGCACAACAATCCCTTTCTACCGCCAACTCTCGGCGGCCTCGAAGGGATTGTTGTGCGCTTTTGTGTACACGCGTCCCGCGAGAAGTTTGTTCTTTAACTTATTGGTACACAACACATGAAGCAAGAGAAACTTTATGTACGCGTGGCGAGCGCATCGCCCCGCGATGAGGGCGTGTGGCTGGGCTGGTCCGAGCTCAACGCCGCACTGGCCGAAGGCGAAGCCGCCGTCCGGCAGGAACACACCCACATGGGACGCTACGCCCTCTACGAGCAGATGGGCAACCTCTGCTACAGCTCAGGCACGGCTTACCGCGCCATCCAGTATTGGACCCGCGCGCTGGGCGCACTCTACGATGCTGACTACGAGGACCTCTCCCGCGACCACCGCGAGCAAGCCTACTACATCGCCGAGCGCATCGACACCACGCGCCGACGCCACAAGTGCTTCCGCTACCTCCTCTCCGCGCGCCGCGACGTCAACGAAACCTATCGCGACATCAACTGCCTGCGCTGGGGAGAGTGACCCCGCCGCCGTCCTCTGCGAGCCGCCCCACCGCACAGAAAACCCCGCTCCAGCCGCAAGGCCCGAGCGGGGTTTTTGTGTAAGTCATACGCCCTCCGCCTCCAACAGTTCAAGGAACCTGTCCGCCACCGCCACCATGCGGTCAAAGGTGCGGCGGGTGCAGTCGCCCGCCCCGTTGTACTTCCAGCGTGCGAACGGCCTCTGGAAATCTGTCTTGCTGATGGCGCGCACGGTGGCGTAGTCGCACCTGGCACGGGGATGTTCCGGCAGCAGGGGACGCACGAAGTCCATGAACCCACGGAAGTCCGCCTCGCGGCAAATGCCCTTGTCCACCAGTATGCGGTACACCGCCTGCCAGTGCACCTGCTTGTTCAGCAGCGGCTCCTCGCGGTTGCGTCCCTCCTTGCGCACCGTGGTGCGCTCCTCGTTCAGCGCGGCCAGCGCACGCCGCACGGCCTCACGCCGTTCCTCTTCCATCTCGCTAAAAGTCCTTCGCGGCGCAGATGCCTCCGCCCTGACCTCCTCCGCCTCAGCTTCCACGAGCTTGCGTGTCCGCGAGGGCTGCGGCGGTTGCTCCGCAGGTGCAGGCTGCTGCGGCTGGCTGCCCGGCGGCAGGAATATCGCGTTGTACACCGGCGCGTTGAACACGTTGCAATTCGTGTTCTCGTTGTGAATCGTCATTCCGCATCCGTCCATCGCTCATCCTCCTTTCCATTCGTCAGCATCCCTCTCATCCCGCGCCCCAGCCGTCCGCTCAGGAACTGCGAGCGCCTCACGTCCGCGTTAAACACGTTCGAGCGGTCGTTCGTGTTGGCAATCTTCGTCCCCACCAGGTCCCCGTAGCACGTCACGTTCACGGTCGGCGAGTTGTAGCGCATCATCTGCGAAAAGCGTTCCTCCAAGTCGTCAAACTGACGCCCGTACTTCTGGTTCAGCAGCGAGAACACCAAGAAGTTGTGCTGCATGCAGTCCTGCGACAGCGTGCGGCACACCTCAATCCAGTCCTCCATCAACTTCCGCGTACGCCTCGGCACGTCCACAACCGCCGCAGGCCGTTCGGCAGGCTGTAAGTAATAGTCGGACTCCTCCCACTTCCGCCAGGCGGGTTCAATTGGCCACTCGAGGCTCTCGGCCTCATCATCTCGGGGCACCTTCCTCTTCCGGCACCCGTCGTCATCTGTTTGAAAAACAAACCTTTTCATTGAATGATAATGTTTAAAAGTTAATAATAAAAATATTGGTGTCCGCTAAAACTTTTTATTTCCATAGAAACGGCTTTCAATCGCTGATTATATGCGATATCGAGTTGTCTTTTTCAAAAGTAAGCCCCTAATCACTTATTATTCTGCAAATTCCATCGGCTGTCCGCTAAAAC
>JAFUZP010000034.1 GCA_017476545.1 Alloprevotella sp. | reverse complement strand
TTCGTATCGGTCACGCAAATCAATGGCCACATCAGGTTGCATCTTCACAGCGATATGAGGCTCCGGCACATCAAGGTTGGTCAACAAGAACCATTTACCAGCAATGCGCCAGCTCACCCAACTCTTGACAAATAGGTCCTCGGTTACTTGTTCGTTCAGACTTAGTGCATATTCTCGCACTTCCTCAATATTCATCCTTATCTTTCTGTTTTAATTATTATAAATTCCGATTTATCTGTTTCACTAATCGGCTGCAAAGGTACTCAATTCCCCTGAGATTAGACCATGTAAAGGGGCAGATCGGCTATAATAGCACAAGTCTGCCCCTGCCGTTGGAACTCGCCGGGGATGGCGTCTTTCATGTAAGTTCGATTAGTAGCCGGGGTTCTGACGCAGGCTCGTATTCCGCATCAGTTCGGCGTAGGGAATGGGCAGCAGGAGCTCGTGGTCCTTGCAGCCCGTAAGTGCTTGCGCCTGTCCGAGGCGTTTCAGCGCTGCCCAGACGCCAAGATGCTGGCCGCCGGGGCCTTGCCACTCCCTGGCGAGACTGGCGGCGTCGGCTGTCCCGCTGGCCTCTTCCTGCAAAAGACCGGCCGTGTAGTGGCTGACGACGGGAATTTCGGGTTGGCGCAATAGATTTGTATAGAGCGGCAGGTGACGGTCGTCCACGCGGTTGTCATACAGACAAAACTCGCCAGAGCTGCCGTCCCATGTCGTTTTCCCATCTATCGTGAGTTCAATTTCTGCCAGAAGCACGCGGGCAGCGTCATAGTCAAGGAAGTAGGGCTTGGAGATGCCGGCGAAGTTACCGCCAAGCCCGCCTTGCATCATATTTAGAGCCGTGCGGAGTTCATAGGCACAATTGCGCAGGACGGCGTCGGCAGAGAGCTGCCGGGGCTGCACGTCAATGCCGGGAGCGTCAGTATAATAAGGGACATTGCCCCAAAGCACGGTCAGCTGGTAGAACGTGAGCGCGCGGAGAGCCAGCAGGCGGCTGAGATATATATGCTTGTCTGCGAAATCGTGCTGTTCAAAAGAAGCAATGCCTTGGTTGAGGTGTCCGATGAGCGAATATCCGTCTTCCCACGTGCGACGGATGTAGTTGTCGTTGGGATTGCCGAGGTTCACGCCATAGGCCGTGCCGTTTACTTTGCCGAGTCGCAAGGCTTCAAGCGTAAGCTGGTCGGAGGCGAAAAGCGTGGCAAGGTAGTAGAGACCATTGACGTAGGCTCCTATGTTTTCGCCCGTGAACCATGTCTCTTCAACGGGCTGCGAGTCGGGATAAATGCTGATATCCTCCTCCTTATCGTCTTCGTCAATCACGCCGTCGCCGTTGAAGTCGATGTATGGCGAGAAGTCCTGCGCTTGCAGCGTCATGCCACGCTCGGCGTAGAACGCCTGCATCTTTTCGACGACTTCCGAGGGGTGCGCCTCGGCCTGTCCGCGCCGGATGGCTTCGCGCATGGCGGTGCTGAGGATACGCCCGCTTTCGGCAAACTCAGTGGAGAAGGCGGAGAGCAGTTCGGTAAACTGAGCGTCGCTGCGGTCGTGGAGCAGGATGGTGGAGATGGCAAGCAGGATGCCCGACTCGCGGCTGCCCTCAGCAATGGAGACGTTTTCGGGTGAGGGTAGTTCTCCCTCAATGGCGAAGACGCTGAGCAGTTCGCGCCCCGCCTGTGCTTTTGCCTCGTTGAAGGGCTTCCCTTCTGCAATAAGCCTCATCGTGCGGCCTCGCGTGAGGTGCGTCAGCAGGTTTACGTTCATCGTCGTACGTCCGCTCACGTCTGCCAAGGCACGTAGCGTGATGGGAGCCGCAGAGAGTTCGCCGCGCACTTCGTGGTAGTAGAAACCGCTGACGGAGAGTTCGGCATATTGGCTGACAAGCTCCATCGCCGTGTTGAGGCTGAATGCCCCCAATGCGCCCTCAGTCTGCGTGCGGAACGATTTGCCCGTCTGCGAGAAGTCTGCCGTCAGCTCGTGGAGCGTTACTTCCGAACCCTGCACGAAGGGGCCTTTCTCCACATGTCCCGACAGCCGCTGCATCTTCGTGGGCTTTACCTCATTGTCGTTGTCGCCGCATGAGACGAACGCCAGCAAGCAGAGGGTGAAGAGAATGGGTTTTATTCTGAAATGCATCCTTTTTTTATTTTTAAGTGGTTTTACCATAAGTTGCGGAGGGTTCGGCAGCGACATCGGTTCCAAGCGGAGCATCTGTGCCGATGTCGTGAAGAAACTCTGGTGCCAGGTCGGCACCATTGGCCCACTCTATCGTATAGCCCGTCAAGCCGAACTGCACGAACTTTCCCATATCAAGCAGTTCTCCAAAAACTTCTCCCGTGAGATAGGGGCGCAGGTCTGCTATCTTGCGCGTTCCGTCGTTGAACGACAGCAGTAGCCGATAGTCGCCGATGTATTGGGCATCTTTTACTTTAAGCATATCTATTGTGTGATTGTCGTTTACGTCAAAGGTTCAATGCGGCCGAGGCGTTCTCCGCGCTGTGCCTTTTCCCAAAGTGAGAGGATTTCAGCCTCGTGCAAATCCATCCATTCGTTGACCTTAGCAATGACGCGGGACGGTGCTTTTCCGTCCACTACGCGATCAAGTACGCTAATGCTGCACTCATACTCGCCATAGGTGAAGTGGATGTGCGGTGGGTTATGGTCGCGCCAATAGAGACTAATGATTATTCCAAAAAATTTGCATATTTCAGGCATATATCCTTTATTTTCTTGGTATTCCAAATGCAAAGTTATAAAATCTTCCGTAGAGCACAAGGGCTGTACGGAAGATTTTGTTCGATTAGCATCAGGCGTTTTCCCGCCAAGGCAGACTTCTTGGACAAGCCAAGCGGCAAGCCGGTTCTTGCGATGGCAAGCGGCAAGGCCGGTTCTTGCGATGGCAAGCGGCAAGGCCGATCTCTTGGACAAGCCAAGCGTCTCCTTCATCGCCGAGTGCACGCGAACCAGGTCTGCTCTCCGGCTTAACGAAAACGTTCCTTTCAGGCTTGCGTTTTCTCGCCAAGGCAAAATGCGGGGCACTTTGCTCTTCTGGCTTAACGAAAACGTTTCAAGACGGCTATGTACGGGATGCCAATTCCGAAATTATTATGATTTTTGCGGAACGTATTCCGAAATTATTATGATTTTTTTGGAATATACAAGTTGTTCTTCCTACATTTGCAGCGCAAACAAACATTGTAAAGCTATGATTGGACGCATATTAGAAACCGCAATACGGCGGAGGATGCAGGATAAGAAGGCTATCATTCTTATGGGGGCCCGGCAAGTAGGGAAAACTACTCTGCTGCAACACATCTTTGGCCCGGAAAAGGAGAACGTCCTGTGGCTGAGCGGGGACAATCAGGACGTGCGCCAGTTGTTCGAGAACTTTTCGGCAGAGCGCATGAAAAGCATTGCGGCAGGAAAGAAGTATATCGTGATAGATGAAGCGCAACGCATTCAGAATGTCGGCGTGAACCTGAAAATAATCATAGATCAGATTCCTGGTGTCCAGCTCTTCGCCACGGGAAGTTCGTCGTTTGATTTGGCTAACAAGATTAACGAGCCGCTAACTGGGCGAAAGTGGGAGTATAGATTGTTCCCCCTCTCGTTTGAGGAGTTAGTAAACCATACTAACTTGTTGGAAGAAAAGCGGATGCTCCCTCATCGTCTCGTGTTTGGGGCTTATCCCGACGTGGTGTCTAATCCCGGGGATGAAATCGAAATACTCCGTGGGCTGACAGAAAGTTATTTATACAAGGACATCCTGGAGTTTGACAAGATACACAAGCCCGACAAACTCATGCGGCTCTTGCAAGCCTTGGCCTATCAGGTTGGAGCTGAGGTTTCCTACAACGAACTTGCCCAGCTCTGTGGGCTGGACTCAAAAACCGTTGATGCGTACATCAGCATACTGGAGCAGGCATATATCGTATTCCGTCTGGGTTCGTATAGTCGCAATCTCCGAAACGAGTTGAAGAGTAGCCGCAAGATATATTTCTACGATAACGGAGTACGCAATGCCGTCATCGGTAATTTCTCCCAGATAGAAAGCCGTATGGATGCGGGCGCTTTGTTCGAGAACTATGTTGTATCGGAGCGTATCAAGCGTAATGCCTATACCGGCAATTACGCCCGCAGTTGGTTCTGGCGCACGACTGCCAAGCAGGAGGTGGACTATTTGGAGGAGCGGGACGGGAAGCTAACCGCTGTGGAATTAAAGTGGAATCCGCGCCGCAAGGCCACCCCGCCGCTCTCTTTCCAAAGGGCATATCCCGATGCGGAGTTCTTCAAGGTAAATCGTGACAACTTTGAGGACTTGTTGCTTCTGCGATATTCAGACCTTTTAGACCTGAGCTGCCGCATAAACATACCTCCCCCGCTCCGATAAAGAGCGGGGGAGGGCTGTTCAAAGGATTTGCCTCTGTTTACATTCCGCTTTCGTCTAAGATGCGCCGCGTTTCCGCCTTAAATGCAAGTCTGCTATATTTAGAGGCCAGTGGCAAGTGCGAAGTTAGATGAACTGTTCGGAGAAGACCTCTTTCGGGGCTTTGTGCGTTCCGGGAAGCCTATGTTTCGGATTGTCCCGTGCGCTTGGGACAACTCTTGATTGCCCGTTTGCGCCCCCGCTTCCCTGCTTTTTTTCTTCAGGGCTTGCCCGTGTGGATGGATTTGCCTACCTTTGCAGCCGTAAACGACGACTTGAAGATGCCTTACGCGTATATATATAATATAGGTATGTCGGCTTCCGCGTGCGCGGAGGCTGACTTTGCCCGTATTTACTGGGCGGGAAGTGCCCGAATTACCCCCCCATACGCTCTGGGAATCAGGTAGTTATAGATACATACGCATGCATTGAGCGGCGCACCGCGCCCCCTTCGGAGGGGTGTGGTGCGCCGCTTTGTGTGCGCGGGAGGCGTGTTGGGTTTGTTGCGATTCAATCGCAACAGACCGGACGTGCGGCCGGAAGGGCAGGAGCGGGCTTGCGGACGGAATGGCTGATTATTAATTAACCAATCATAAATCAACTAAAAAGTATTAAGTAATGGATGAGAAAATGAAACTGGACGCCATGCTGCCCGCCGATGCGCAGACTCTTAAGGCGCAATCCGTGGCGGCGGCTCCCGCTGAGTGTAAGAAGAAGTACGTGAGCCCCTGGATGCAGGTCATCCCGCTGGGTCCGCAGCGGATGCTGGCGACGAGCGGGGCGTCAGGGGAGCCCGTGTACGTCAACATCGTCGCAGGAGTTGATATGTATTCCTGGAGCTACCCGCCCTGTGGTGAACTCTTACCGGAAGGTATCACTTGTGCTGATATCAGGTCTACCTCCTTTCTGGCAGAACTCCCTAATGGATCTGCCCCCTACTCACGGGGCTGTTTTGGATATAGTGGCTGGGGAGAGGACGGACCTTGGGGACCGCAGGTCTCGGGCTTACCTGCAGATTGGGACGAGGCGGACTTCCTTGCCAACGTGGAGTTTGTTGATTTCGATTGTGCTTACCCCCTCATTCACATTAATAGGGTTGGTGGAGCGGCTGACGGGCCTGTACACGTTACTGGCCTGTATCGGGATACCCGGGTAATTATAGGAATAAATGTCATTTTAACGTCCTTTCACTAGTCACCTGTCAGTTGGGGGCTATGCCAACTCGGGGTAGTGTGGGGCTGGTAAAAAAGATGTTTGGCGACACGGGAATCCGTGCCGCCAAACATTAGTACAGTGCCGCTCGGGCGTGGCTCAGAGGCCGAGCTTCTTGAGACCACTTCTCGGACATTACCTGTAATGATTTTTTTCTTTCAGCGACTCGTTCTTGGGGCGCAAGAGCGACATTGACTGCGGGGGCGGTAGTTACGGATTTGATGTTTCCTGGCACCGCTTTATGTCTTGCTATATACTTGGTGGTAGGCCAGTGCTTAGATTTGAGAATGCCCCTGCGAGCTGGAATGCGGATGAGTTCGTCGCAGGCGTGGTAATTACAAGTGGTTGTGAAGGTGGCATTAACTTTGGCCCTGACGGTTACGCATGGGTAACTGGGATGTACCAAGGTCGCAGTGTTGAGATTGGTATGTCTATGACGCTGGTTCCCAAGCGTTGGAATTGGGAATCCTTATACATCATGCGTGGTGAGCTGCCGGCGGACGGCGGGCGGGGATGAGTTAAAAGTTGAGTGCGCACTCAACTGGCAGTACAGTGCGCACTCAACTATGACCTGAGTGCGCACTCAACTTGGGGTTGAGTTAGGGTTGTGTGTGCAATACGTTCTACTTCAATGCGTTGCAGAGGTTCGGGGGAGTGCCGAAAAAGACCCACCGGAGCGGGTCTTTTTCGTCCCCCGGGCGGCTATCGGATGTATAGCTTCCGGCCGTTCACGATGTACAGGCCTTTCTGCGCTTGCTGCACGCGGCGGCCTTGCAGGTCATAAACTCTCGGCGCGGTGGCGGGGCGGGTGTTCACTTCGCGCATGCCTGTGACATCTACATATACGGGGATGGTTTCCGCGTTGTACACCGTGCAGGCTGTTGCCTGGCCGCTTTCGTAGTCGTGCACGAAGGCTACGATGTGCATGTTTCTCGGGTCTGTGGGGACTACGCGGCTGCCGTATGTTTCGTTGCCGTAGGTGGAGGTGATGGCTTCCTCGATCAGGTAGGGATAGGTGTAGGTTACGGTCTCGCCGGGGACTAGGTCTATGGGGTCGCCCATATAGTTGGTGAAGGAGCTTCTATAGACGGCGTTGTGCGCGTAGTTGCGCTGGTTGCCGTTGGTGTAGTCTGCTTGGTAGCCATAGATGCTGTCCTGCGTGAGGCTTACGGTCAGGTAGTGCTGCCGTGCGGAGGGGTCGGCGAATGTCTCGATGTGCACGGTAACCGTCCCGGTGCCGGTCTCGGGGTTGAAGTCGTTCTCGAGGTCGATGGTGAGCGGCGCGTCCTTCGCGAGCATCTGGTTTACTGCCGTGATGCAGTCCTCGTAGGTGGGGACGAAGAGGGGGCTTTGCCCGCCGTCGAATATCTTCGTACGGTTGAACATCGTTGCGGGTGCGTATGATCCGGCGTCGGCAAAGAACCACAGGAACATATAGTCGTCCACCATGGAGAAGCGGTCAAGGCCGAATGCGGAGTGGTGGAATATCTGTATGAAGTCCTCCGGCGACTTCGCGAGTGCCATCTCGAGTGCATCGTGTCCGTCGGGGCAGTTGCCGCAACCTTGGGTGCTGAAGCCTTCGACGAGCACTTTCTTCTTGATGTCGCCGCCCAGTACGCCAATCTCGTAGCTGGCGGTGTTGTCGCTCTCGTCCGCATCTTCCACCCCTTCGTCGCCCGGCCTGACGGTGATGGTGACGTTCTGCCTGCCCTCGCCCTGGAGGCGGTAAGCCGGGCTGGTGAAGTCGTAAGTGTGGTTCGGGTCAAGCTGCACGCGGCGTGTGAAGGTGACGGGTTCCGCCTCGCCCACTTGTAGCGTGAACTCCAGGCTGTGGATGGTATCCGTGCCGAAGTTGAATACCTGCCCCTTGAAACTGTAGGCGTTCCCCGTCTTATAGACGCCGCTGGCGTTGAGGCGCTTCATCACGAGGTCGGCCACTGTGGGCGCGCCCTTCAGTATCATTTGGATGTTAGCGGCTCCCATGCCGGCCTCGGAGGCGTCTTTCCAGACACCGTCCTCAATGACCCAGAACGCTTCATGCCCCACGTCGGTGCTGCCGTCAAAGGCTAATGGCCGTGCCATCGTATTGGAAGCCTGTACGATGTACCCGATATAGAACTCTTCGCCGTCAATCTCGAACGGCGTGTCCAGCGCATAGTCCGTCCAGAGGTTGGAGCTCTTCCCCATGTCCTGCACGTAGAGATCCTCCGCCGTCAGGTTTTTGGTGATGAAGAGGTCAAGGCTGTTGATTTGCAACGTGCGGAACACTGTTCTCAGCCCCGTAATTTTTGTTCCTTTCAGGTAGGCGGCCTTCCCCGCCGGAATGCGGATGCATAGTCCCTGTTCGCGGGAGTTTCCGAACGCGTAGCCCGCATCGCGGTTGCCGTCCGTGTAGCCCATGTAGGTTTGGGCCGCTGCGGAGAGTGTGCCGAGTGCTGCAAGGAGCAGTAGGCAGGCGGTTTGAAGTTTCTTCATATCCAAGTGTTTTTTATCTTTGTCGTGGAAAATAATTTGCGCGTAGCGCATAGTTTAGTGCAAAAGTAATATCTTTGCGCGAAACTAACAAGTTCATCAAATGAAAGATTTGGGTTACGGATATGAGACGCGGCGCTTCCAGGAACCGACGAAGCGCTATTGTCAGACGCTTGACCTTCAAGACGAGCCGGACCTTATTGCCGCTTATCGCCGCTTGCATTCCCCAGAGGAAGTCTGGCGCGAGACGCTGGAGGCTATCCGCGCTGTCGGGATTTTGGAAATGGAGATTTACTTGCTCGGCACGCGCCTTTTTATGATTGTCGAGATGCCTGCGGCGTTGGATTGGGACGAGGCAATGGCACGTATGGCGGCTATGCCGAAGCAGGCGGAGTGGGAGGCGCTGACGGCGCGCTACCAGCAGGCCGACCCGGCGGCGGGCAGCGCGGAGAAGTGGCGCCTGATGGAGCGCATTTTCCACCTCTACGAGTAGTGCCCGCTACCCCTTAAGAATGCCTCTTCTGGCCTTTACGGAGCAGGCGGGGTGGAGGGGCTATTCCTTGTCGGTGGGGGTGTCCTCGTTTTCCTTTGTGTATTCGTCAGCCGGCCGGATATGGATGGTCTTGCCCGTCTCGGTGTGCACCAGTTTCTCCATCGTTCCGAGAAATTGGTCGCCCGGCCACCGTGTGTCGCCTCCGGGGAAGGTATGCAGGACGGTAGCTCCGTCCGGAGCCTTGCGGCAGAGCGTCATGGTTCGCTCATAGCTCAGGTGTGTCTGTCGCAGGAAATCCGCCCGCCTGAGGTATAGCAGCGTGACAACGAACGTGAGTGCGGTGAGCGCGATGCCCGCAGTGCGGCGTGGCGCACCGAAACGTAAGGCCCAGCGGAGTATGAGCAGGATACTCAGCAACTCTATGCCGAAGAGTTGGCGTTGCCCGCCTACACCGATGAGAAAATTGAAGGCGAGCAGCGTGGCGGCAGCGTCAAAGACCAGTGGGGCGGTAGTCCGCAGCTCGTTCCACGTGGCGCGGCGGCTCGCCACGAGCAGGATGGCATAGGCAGTGGCTATGTAAGTGGTTCGTAGTCCCATGATGAAACTGGCCAGACTCTCCGTGAAAGGAATATCGGTGGTAGCGGCGCGGCCGAGTGTGCCTGGGGATAATGTGATGAGGAGCGTGCCGAGTGCATAACCGGCGGCCATGATGCGTTGCTGCCAGTCAGGGGTGCGGCCTGTCTTATACAGGTGGATGGCGAGCGCGGCGCATAGGCCGGTGCTAAGTGCTTCCTGCCCCCATCCCGCTAAAAGGCTGAACAGGAAC
Source organism: Alloprevotella sp. (assembly GCA_017476545.1). GTDB lineage: Bacteria > Bacteroidota > Bacteroidia > Bacteroidales > Bacteroidaceae > Alloprevotella. The sequence continues at coordinate 52,122 of JAFUZP010000034.1, read as the reverse complement.
AGCAGTAACCGCCACTTGGCGGCGACAGGGCTGCGGAAAAGGCAGAGGAAGGCTAGGGACAGGCAGAACATCCACATGTAGCCGATCTGGCAGGTCGGCGTGTAATACGTACTGAAAGTCAGGGCTGTGAGCAGTAGGGCGGCATACATCTGCCTCGGGCGGTGCAGGCTTCCCCCGGCAGTTCGTAGGATGAGGAGGAGGAATAGGGCGGTGGCAAGCGCGTTGCACAGCGTGAAGGGTACCCTTCCCCATAGCCCGCAGAACAGTTGGACGAGTGTGTGCGCCACGCTGCGCCCGTTCACGTTGAAGTAGTGCCTGCGCTGGGATATGAGTACGTCCGCGACGGAGGAGACGGGGGCGTCGCTCATGTCGAGTTGGTCGGGTGAGGCGATATAGGCATACTCGATGTCATCGCCCACCCACGGGGCGGTCCAGGTGAACAGCCCGACGGTCAGGGCGAACAGGATTGCGAGTGCGAGGGAGGTGTAGGCGGCGCGGGATTTCACGGGGCTAGTGTGGCGTTAATGGTGTTCATGCTGCGGGACAAATGTAGCACGTTCTGGGGGAAAAATACACAGCGGCACGGAAACTTTTGACTGCTTCCGTGCCGCTCAGAGCCGAGAGCCGGACTCGAACCGGCGACCTACTCATTACGAATGAGTCGCTCTACCAACTGAGCTATATCGGCTTCGTTTCCTCAAACGCGGGGCAAAAGTACGCGTTTATTTTGGGGTGGCAAAGTTTTTCCCAAAGTTTTCTGAAAAAAACTACCGCAATGCCCCTTCCGGAGTCGGCGGGTAGGGCATAAATACTTACGGTATATTGAGGATCTTGTGCAGCTGCACGGACAGTCGCCACTGGGGATGGGCCAGGCAGTAGCGCACGGCGGCGTCTCGCAGGGAAGCGTTGCGTTCGCTATCTCCCGTGTCACAGGGTTGCAGGAAGCGGTACTTGGCGCGGATGTCGGTATAGGTCGGGACGACTTCGCCTTGGAATACGATTTTCAGTTCGTCGCATTCCGTGAGAATCGGAGCTGCTCCAGGACAGACATCCGTCTTGGGCGAGAGCGTCACCCAGTCGCATCCGGCAGGGACGGGGCGTGTGCCGTTGGTCTCTATCGCAACGGTTCTGCCCGCTTCGTGCAGGGCGTTGATGAGTTGGGGGGTAGCTTGGAGCGTCGGCTCTCCGCCTGTGAGTACTACAAGGGTGGCATCCCATTGGCTTACGGCGGCGATGATGTCCGCACAGCTCATGGCCTGTGCCGCCTCGTGGACCGTGTCGCAGAACGGGCAGCGCAGGTTGCACCCGGCGAAGCGCACGAAAATGGCGGGTGTGCCTGCGTTGGCACCCTCTCCTTGCAGGGAGTAGAAGATTTCGTTTACTTTATAAACCTTCGTCATCGGCGCAAAGGTCTTTGACGTATGCCGCGATATTCCCCTCGGACTCCTGCACGGTCACTTTGTAACATTGGGGGATTTGGTCGCAAATCCAGCGGGCAATGTTTTCCGCCGTTGGGTTAAAGTCGAACAGGTCGTTGAGGCACCGGTGGTCAAGCCGCTCCTTGACAATTTCCTTCACGTGCTTGAAATCCACAACCATGCCGTTCGCGTTCAGCTCCTCCGCGCGGCAGTACACGGTGACGATGGCGTTGTGCCCGTGCTGGCGGCGGCATGGGCTTTCGTAATCCAACTGTAGCTGGTGGGCAAAAGCGATCTCGATGCGTTTTGATAGGTAATACATAAATACTCTGTTCCGGGTCAGTCCTGCGGGGTGCGTGTGCCGGTTGTTTCCGGCTCATCGTCAAGAATCCGCAGCGTATAGATTTTCTGTAATTTTTCGCGGAGTCCGTCAGCTGCACCCCGGCGTATAGAAAATGTGATGCGCTCCTCCGTCGCTCCGCAGTCAAGAGCGGCGATGTCCGCCCCCTCGTCCCTCGCGATGCGCATTGCGGCATCGGCATCAGGGTAGGGGACTGCGGTATGGATTTCGGCCTTGATTACGCGCTCCGCTGTGCTGGCATTCTCCAGTGCCGCCGCCGCCGCCGTCTTATAGGCCGTGCCAAGATTGGCTGCGCCGAGCTGGATGCCGCCGAAGTAGCGCACGACAGCGACGAGCGTGAAGGTCAGTCCGGCATTGCGTATGCGCCCGAGGATGGGTTTTCCGCCCGTGCCTGAAGGCTCGCCGTCATCAACGGCGCGCGTTCGCTCCCCGCCGTACCCGAGGGCGTAGGCGTAGCACACGTGGCGCGCATCGTAATACTTCTTCCGCAGTGCCTGCACGTTCGCTTTCACTTCCTCCTCGCTGCCAACGGGTATGGCATACGCGATGAAGCGGCTCCTCCGCTCGGTATAGACCGCCTCGGATGGAGCGGCAAGCGTGCGGTAGGCGTCGGTCATTCCTTGTTGAAGTAGTAGAGGAATGTTGCCAGTCCTTCAAGTGCGGGTTTCCGCCCCCCTTGTATTTCGATGCGGAAGCGCATTCCGGCTTTGCAGATTCCGCGCAAGTCCTGGATATCCTCCAGTGCGGCGACAAGGCGTATGGACTGGCCGCTGAGTACGGCCTGTCCGAAACGCATCTGGTCCATACCGTAGTTCACCATCATGCGGAGGTTGCTAACCTCGATAATCTGGTTCCAGAGAACGGGGAGCAGGGATAGCGTGAGATAACCGTGGGCGATGGTCTGCTTGAATGGGCTTTCTGCGGCGGCACGCTTAGGGTCGGTGTGTATCCACTGGTGGTCAAGCGTGGCGTCAGCGAAAAGGTTGATGCGTTCTTGCGGCACCTCAAGCCATTCCGAGTGCCCGAGTTCTTGTCCTTTGTAGCGGGCAAACTCTTCGTATGAGCTGATAAAGATTTTTTCCATATAAGTGTTTGTTGGTCTTAATCCTTGGGGTTCATGGTGAGCGCGCGCACCTTGCCGTTACCGTCCACTTCGGCCCGGATGGTGTAACGTCCCGAGCTCTTGCCCTCGTTGTCGCGCTCTATGCGTTGGTCCACGCTGGCATTGACGGTGAAGACGGGGACTCCCTCTTCCATGCGCTTCGTGATGCGGAAGTCGCTGCCTACGTGGAAGTCACAGCCGAGGATGTGTTCGTTGAACATCTTGCTGATGGTACCGATGACATCTTCACGGCTGATTCCCGTCTTGCTCAGGAAGCGGCTCATCACGTTGGGGATGAGCTGCGAAATGCCCTCCGTGTTGTTGTCGCCGAAGTCGCGGAAGAACTGGTTCATGACGGCCATGACGCTCTCCTTTTCGGCAGCTGTCGGTTCATTGGCCGTGAGCTGCTGATGGGCCACGGTAGCGTCTGCGAAGAATTTCCCGTCGGGGTGGAGCTGCATGTAGCGGTCCACGGCTGCCCCGCTACCCTGTTGCTGGGCCGTAATCCAGTCAAGGGAGTCTATTTTTGCATCGCACAGGCGGTCGTAGTACGCACTTGTGTATTTGTTCTTGAAGCGGACGAAATCGTTGGGGTTGGAAGAATGCTGGATGTAGCCCCAGTCGCGCTCCATTGCTTGCAGTTTGCGCATACGTGTCTGCACGTCCGTGCGGTAGCCGCTCTTGGGGAAACGCTCCAGAAAATCGGCGTAGTCGGCACTTTCCGTACTGCTGTCAAGTACCTTGTAGGCACGTTCTTCCGCTTCGGCCTCGCGCTCGTTGCGCAGATAGAGCCAGAAAGCGGTGACACCCCCTGCGATGATGGCCAGCAAGAGGCAGATGATGATGGTACTCGCGTGGCTCTTGCGTGGCGCTTGTGGCGCGGTGGGCGTGGCCGGGGTGCCAGGTTGTCTGTCCGTTGTCATAGGTCGGTTTTGTCTTATCGCTGCGAAGTTACGACGGCGGAGCGGGAAAAACAAAATTTCGGCCGACAAATCTGTCCGCATAGGGCGTGGCACGCGGGAAATACTTCCCGGATGTGTGGTTCTTCCCCGCGGCGTTTTCCTTCCCGGCGCGACGGATTGTGGATAACTTCCGATGTTTCACGTTCGATAATCTTTACATTGTCGGTTTGCACTTCCAGCGTGGAAAATCTCCTCCTTGGCGGGAGAATGGGACACTCTCCCGTCAAATTCTTCCTTAACGCGCGGGGGATTTTTTCCTAGCCCTGGGGGTAGGAACTCCTATCCCTGCGGTTAAGCCCCGGTATCCCACGGTCCGAAATCCCCTTTGTAGCCGCCTGAAAAGTATTTTCGGTCACTTAAGCCTGCCATTTCGGAAGTTTTGAACACTTTCTTGTAGGGGAATGCCGGGCTTATAGGCGGCGCGGGATTTTTTTCTCGGAAATACGCTGTGCATTTGCGCCGTGTGACCGTGAAACCTCCCCCGGTTCTGAGGTTGCTTCTTACTATCCTATATAAGCGCGCGCGGGGAGAGAGAGGGGTCTTTCCGTACCGTCCCGGCTGTTTCAGCGTGCAAAAACTGGACGTTTTCCTTTGTCTTTTGCATGTCTTAGCGTAACTTCGCAGTGCGTAAACGGATACGTGATGACGACAGATACGCCCGACTTTTTTCGCCAGAGCAATGCTTTTGCGATGCAAAACGGCCTTGTGCTCGGAGCATGGGGGCTGGCTTCGCTCGCGCTCTATGTGGTGGCCTTCAGCCGCCCTCTGCTTGCCTATCCCGCACAGCTGATGCTGGTGCTGTCCGTGTTCCTCGCCGCTGCGCTTACCCTGCGCTTCCGCCGGCGTATGGCCTCATCGGGTGTATTCCCGTTCGGGCGTGCTTATCTGCACACGCTACTCTCGGGACTTTACGCCAGTGTGTGGATTGCCCTCGGCGTGTACGCCTATTTCCGTTTCGGCAACGCTGAGGCTCTGTTTGACGCGTGGCAGTTGTCGGCGCAGACCCCGGAAGTCGCCGAATTGATCGCGCAGATGGAGGGCGCCGGCTCGTTCGATGATATCTACGCTGCCACGGGGGCGGAAGATTTCAGTGGGCTTATTGATGCCTTACGCGCCGTCTCACCTGCCTCATACGCCGGGATGGTCATTTCCTGGACACTACTGACGGCTCCCGTCATCTCGTTATTTATCGCATTGGTCACCATGCGCCGTCCGCGCGCCCCCCGGTAACGTACGCAAGCCGGACGGGCATCTCATCTTGGAAGCAAAGGAAAGAAAAATGGATATATCAATCGTTATCCCCCTCTATAATGAGGCCGAAAGCCTGCCGCCTCTGTACGATTGGGTTAGGAGGGTGGTTACAGAGAACGGACTCAGCTACGAGATAATCTTCGTCAATGACGGCTCCACGGATGGCTCGTGGGATGTCGTTGAGAAACTGGCCGCCAAGGACAGCAATGTCCACGGTATAAAATTCCGGCGTAACTACGGGAAATCGCCTGCCCTGCATTGCGGATTCCGCAAGGCCGGGGGCGATGTCGTTATCACGATGGACGCGGACTTACAGGACTCGCCCGATGAGATTCCCGAGCTTTACCGAATGATTACTGAGGAGGGGTATGACCTCGTTTCGGGTTATAAGAAGAAACGTTACGACCCCCTCTCAAAGACCCTTCCCACAAAACTCTTCAATGCCACAGCGCGGAGAGTGAGCGGTATCCCGAACCTGCACGACTTTAACTGCGGGCTCAAGGCTTATCGGCAGGAGGTAGTGAAAAACATTGAGGTGTATGGAGAGATGCACAGGTACATCCCGTATCTCGCCAAGAACGCCGGATTTTCCAATATCGGCGAGAAAGTGGTACACCACCAGGCGCGTAAATTCGGTAAAACGAAGTTCGGCGGTCTCAACCGCTTCTTCAACGGTTATCTGGACCTGCTGTCGCTTTGGTTCCTCAATAGCTTCGGGCTGAAGCCGATGCACGTTTTCGGGTTCTTGGGGTCACTGATGTTCCTCCTTGGCTTCGTGGCGGTACTCGTTGTCGGCGGTGTGAAACTCGTGGCTATCTGCAAAGGCGTTTCCGCACCCTTAGTGACAAATTCTCCTTACTTCTATATCGCGCTGACGATGATGGTGCTCGGGACGCAGTTGTTCGTGGGCGGCTTCTTGGGCGAGCTTATATCAAGAAATGCCGAAGGGCGTAACAGTTACCAGATTGAGGAAGAAATTTAGACTTCTGCCTGTACTTACGGCGTTGTTCCTTGCCGCGTGTTCCAACATCGAGTGCCCGTTGGACAACATCGTCGTGGCCACATGCGGCCTATATACAGCGGAGGACGGAAATCCGCTCACGCTGGAGGACTCACTGACCATACGCCCGGCGGGCCGCGACATCCTGTTGCTGAACCGTGCGCAGGGCATATCTTCTTTCGTCCTGCCGCTTCGCAATGCGGCAGGTACAGACACGCTGCTTCTCCGCTTCTCAAACGCTCGGAAGCAGGTGGCCACCGACACGCTCTTCCTTACGCATACGACGCAGCCGCACTTTGAGAGCATTGACTGTCCGACGGCGGTCTTCCATGCACTGACTGCCGTCCGATGGACGTCGCACGCTTTGGGTGTGATGCCGCTGACGTTGGACAGTGTCGCTCTCGTCCGTTCTACTGTAAATTATGACGACATCGAAAATCTTCAGTTGTACCTTCGCGCTACTTCTTCTCGGTAGCCTGTCCGTGCGGGCGCAGCAACCGCAGCAGTCCGACACGGTGCGTACGGCGCGGGTACGTGGCATCCAGTTCAGCCAGACTCCGGCGGAGAACCGGGAGGCACCACTGTGGGCGGGGTTAAGCTTCGGGTTTGACCTGTGCGGTGCCGTGATGGCGGTCGCTACGCCGTGGGGGCAGTATGAGGGAACGGCTCGTCTGAATCTGCGCGGGCGTTACTTCCCCTGCGTGGAACTTGGGGTCGGAGTGAGCGACTGTACGGGTGAATCAAGCCATGTACACTATCGCACCCACTCGCCTTACATCCGGTTGGGGTGCGACTATAACTTTGTCGGCGACTCCCGCTCCGGCAACCGCATTTTTGGCGGACTGCGTTACGGTCTGTCGCCCTACCGCTTTGATGTCGGAGGGCCGGATTTGACGGACGAAGTCTATGGCAGCACGCTCCCTTTCGCGTATAAAGGAATGAAGAGTACGGCACACTGGGCGGAGTTGGTCGGTGGTGTGGAGGCACAGGTCGCCTGGAAGTTTTTCCACTTGGGGTGGACGGTGCGCTATAAGTTCCGCATCAGCGAGAGCCGTTCCGAGGTGGGGCGTGGTTGGTACGTGCCGGGTTTTGGAAAGAGCGGCACTCATGCGCTCGGCGGGTCGTTTAATATTATCATAGATATTTAACCGTTTCATTCTCACTTTGCATCGTTCTCGAGTAAGATTATGGCAACGGCTTTTCTTCCTCTGTCTCCGCGTGTGCGCTGGTGCGTCCGCATCTTTTTCCTGTTAGCACTGGTGGTGGCTACCGTGTGGATACTCCGCCGCTCCGCCGACCCGCCGATGCAGCAGAGCGATGGGCCGATTTTCGGTACGGCCTACTCGGTCAAGTATAAGTATCGCCGCAATCTTGACCGGGAGATACTCCGTGAGTTGCAGCGCGTGGACGAGTCGCTTTCCATGTTCAACCCAGGTTCTGTTATCTCCCGCATCAACCGTAATGAGACCGATGAGGCGGATACGTTGCTTTGCGATGTTTTCCGCCGCGCCATGCAAGTATCGGCTGTAACCGCTGGTGCGTTTGATATCACCGTCGCTCCGCTCGTCAATCTGTGGGGGTTCGGCTTCAAGGAAGGTCGCGATCCGACTGCCGCGCAGGTGGACAGTGTGCGCCCGTTCGTGGGATATGATAAAGTAAGGCTGGAAAATGGGCGGATAAGGAAGGCGGATGCGCGCTTGATGCTGGATTGCGGCGCGATAGCCAAGGGCTATGCCGTGGATCAGGTGGCCCGTATGCTTTCCCGCCTTGGCATCTGCGACTATTTGGTGGAGATAGGCGGAGAAGTGGCGGCTAAGGGCGTGAATGCGGAAGGGCTGCTGTGGGCCGTTGGCGTGCAGAAACCGCCGGCCGATGGTACGGAGCCGCTTCAGCAGGAGCTTCAGACGGTGCTCCGCCTCTCGGGTGAGGCGCTTGCTACTAGCGGCAATTACCATAATTTCTATTATCGCAAAGACGGGCGGCGCGTGGCCCATACGATAGACCCCCGCACGGGTTTTCCCGTAGAGCACACACTCCTTTCCGCATCGGTTCTCGCTCAGGAATGTGCTACTGCCGATGCGTTTGCCACGGCCTTTATGGTTGTGGGGTTGGAGGGTGCCCAGGAAATTCTCTTCCGCCGGCCTGACTTGCAAGCCTTCCTTGTCTATTCGGACGGCAGTGCGCTGAAAGTATGGCGTTCCCCCGGCTTAGAACGTCTGGAAGCGCGCTGACGGGCTCGTTGCAGGCGTGGCAATTTTTATTATAACGTGCAGAATGGCTGACGAATTAAGAGGGGAAGGACTTGATAGGCTGCTTTGCTTGCCGTTGTTGCAAGGGATGAGCCGGCGCGACCTGCTGGACGTGGCAGGCCGGGTGCGTCTGAATTTTTTCCGACTTGAGAACCGCCGCAGCCTTGCCCGGCAAGATACGCCAGGAAAAGGGCTCTACTTTATCCTTTCCGGCGAGGTGCGGGCTGACCGCCGTAGTTTGGCGGACGATTATATGCTGTCCGAATGGATTTCCGCCCCTCTCGTGGTGCAGCCCGAAGCGTTATTCGGTTGGCGGTGTCGCTATAGCCATACGTTCACGGCCGCTTCGTCCCTTTCACTGATGGAGGTGGATAAGTCCGCCGTGCGCGATGTGCTGTTCCAATATCCTGCCTTCCGCCTGAATATGCTTAACTACTTTGGGTATGCTGCCCGTCGGGCTGATAATTTCCTGTGGTGCGAGGAAGGAGCCGGACTGGCTGTGCGCTTCGGGCTTTTCCTGCGCCGCCGTTGTTTGCGGGTCACGGGGCGTAAAGAACTCTCCGTAAAGCTGGCGACTCTGGCGGCGGAACTCGGTTGGGAGCGCCGTACGCTTTCGCGCGTCCTGCACGGTATGGAGGATGATGGCCTGCTACGGATGGTGCGCGGTAAGGTAGAGATACCGGAACTTAGCCTATTGCCGTGAGCAGCTCTTCTGGGGAACTGATTGTGCGCGTGGCACCGTGGGCGAGCAGGAAATCGGCATCGCGGAACCCCCAAAGGCATGTCACGCACGCCATTCCCGCCCGCTTGGCCGTTTCAATGTCCACTTCCGAATCTCCTACATAGATACTCTCTTCCGCTTTGCTGCCGAGAACTTGGAGCGCGGCCAGCACGGTATCGGGACTAGGCTTGCGCCGTATGCCTTCCCGTTCCCCCACGGCGGTGTCAATTAGGCCGCTGAAGAAGCGTCCGACGAGCTCCTGGACGGCGGCATCCCCTTTGTTTGATACGATTCCGAGGCGTATTCCGCGTCCTTTCAGTTCCCGCAGCATCTTGATAATGCCGTGGTAGGGGCGTGTTTGGTCCTGACAATGGATGGTATAGTACGCGTTAAAATCGGCGAGTAACCGGCTGGTGGTTTCTTCAGGCACGTTCCCTGCACATTCAGCCATGAGGCGGGCATATCCGTTGCCGAGGAATTTCCTGACATCCGCCGCGCTTCTTTCGGGTAGGCCATGCAGGCGTAACGCGTGGTTCGCGCTGTTCGTCAAGTCTTGGAGCGTGTCAATGAGTGTTCCGTCTAGGTCGAAGATGATCGTTGTTACCATTGTCTTAATCTTTCCTCATGTTTTGGGCGTTTCTTAGTGGGCACACCGTCCTGTTGCGCTGAGGGGTGGCCGTTCAGTACGGCTTGTGTTTTGTGTCTTATTGCCGAGGCAAAGGTACGCAAAAGTGCTGACTTCGCCATTCTTCCATGCGTGCTTTCTGCTCCCAATATCTGCACGGCTGTTTTTTATGGTTACACTGGGTGCGCCACGGGACGCGGGGGGCATCGCGCGCATCTTGCTCAGAAAATAAAATCCCTGTGGGAAATTTTGTTTTCTCCTCCGAAGCCCGTACTTTAGCGGCACTATGAGACAAAGAATTCTCCTCGTGTTGCTGTTGGTGGCGGCGGCAACATCATCCTTGCTGCGGGCACAGCGTCCCGCTCCGGCCCAGCGCAAGTTCGTTTCGCCAGCGGTGGAGGCCTGTATAGCACGTACCGTGGCGCAAATTGGCGACCCGAAGTTGGCCGCGATGTTCGCGCAATGCTTTCCCAACACCTTGGATACGACGGTGGAAAAGGCCGGCGCGGACGATTCCTTCGTCATCACGGGTGACATTCCCGCCCTGTGGCTGCGTGACAGTGCCGCGCAAGTGTGGCCTTACCTGCGGCTTGCGGGCGAGGATCGGGCGTTAGCGGACTTCATTCGGGGGCTGTTAAGGAGGCAGTTCCGTAGCCTCCTGCTTGATCCGTATGCCAATGCGTTTAATCTTAGTCCCGACAGCATCAGCCCAAACTGGGCGGAAGACGAGACGGAGATGCGACCTGGCGTATTTGAGCGCAAGTATGAGCTGAATTCGCTATGCTATCCTTTGCGCCTGGCGCACGGCTATTGGTGTGCAACGGGGGATGGCGCCGCTTTTGATGGGCTCTGGCTGGACGCGGTGCGGGTTGCTTTGCGCACGATGCGCGAACAACAGCGTTGGGACGGGACGACACCATACACTTTCATGCGCGTTACTGACCGGATGCACGACACACAGTCTAACCGGGGGCAGGGGCATCCCGCCCGTCCCTGTGGCTTGATAGTGTCTTCTTTCCGTGCGTCGGACGATTGTACCGTGTTCCCGTATCTCGTTCCCGATAATTTCATGGCCGTTAGTGCCCTTCGGGGGACGGCAGAGGTGCTGCGCGAAGTAAATCACGCATGGTCGCTGGCTGATAGCTGCTCGGCTTTGGCCGCCCAGGTGGAGGCCGCGCTCCGTGAGAATGCCGTAGTGGAACATCCTAAGTATGGCCGCATTTATGCTTACGAGGTGGACGGGTTTGGCAATGCACTGCTGATGGATGACGCAAATGTCCCGTCACTTCTTTCTTTGCCTTATATCAGCGATGTGAGTGCGGCGGACGAGATTTACCAGAACACCCGCCGCTTTGTTCTTAGCCCGGACAACCCGTATTTTTTCCGTGGATTGGCGGGCGAAGGCATCGGAGGACCGCACGTCGGGCTGGGCTATGTTTGGCCGATGAGCGTTATTATGCGCGCAATGACCAGTACGGACAGGGAGGAAATATCCGCCTGTCTGGCTTCACTATGCCGCACTGACGCTGGCACGGGCTTTATGCACGAAGCGTATTACCGGGATGATGCGCAAAATTATACGCGCCCTTGGTTCGCCTGGGCCAATACGCTCTTCGGTGAACTCCTACTGAAAATCATTGATGACGGGCGGGCTGAACTACTCTCGGACGTGAAAAACTGAACGGGGAAAGGGTGGCATTTCGAAGAAACCCGTATATTTGCAGTTCCTAAACGATGAACGACGAATAAAAAACAAGACGATAATGGAAAATCAAGCAGCACTCATTCAAGAGTGCAAGGCGAAAGCCCAAATCTGGATGTCCTCTCCGCTTTACGATAAGCAGACGCAGGAGGCCGTGGCACGTATGGTAGAAAATCCGGATCCGACGGATCTGATAGAGAGTTTCTACCGCAGTCTCGAATTTGGTACTGGCGGACTGCGCGGTATCATGGGACCTGGCACCAACCGGATGAATATCTACACGGTCGGAGCTGCCACGCAGGGACTTTCCAACTACCTCCTCAAGAGTTTCAAGGACAGGGAGCAGATCAGCGTTGTTGTAGGGCACGACTGTCGTAACAACAGCCGGCTCTTCGCGGAGACGTGCGCCAATATTTTTTCAGCCAATGGCATAAAGGTCTATCTCTTCGATGATATGCGCCCGACGCCGGAAATGTCATTCGCCATCCGGCATTTAGGCTGTCAGAGCGGTATCATACTCACTGCAAGCCATAACCCGAAGGAGTACAACGGCTATAAGGCGTATTGGGATGATGGCGCTCAGGTGCTTGCGCCCCATGACAAGGGTATCATTGACGAGGTGGAGAGAATCCGCGTGGAGGATATCAAGTTTGAGGGCAATCCCGCATTGATAGAGACAATCGGTGAGGAAATCGACAATATCTACCTGGAGAAGGTGCACGGGCTCTGCATTGACCCCGCCGTCATCCAGCGTCAGAAGGATTTGAAGATAGTTTATACTCCCTTGCACGGTACGGGAATGATGCTTATCCCCCAGAGCTTGAAGCGTTGGGGCTTTGAGAATGTGTACACAGTGCCCGAGCAGATGGAGCGTAGCGGCGACTTCCCCACAGTTGTCAGCCCGAACCCGGAGAATGGCGAGGCTTTAGAGATGGCTATCAACCTGGCAAAGCGCATTGACGCTGACATTGTGATGGCTTCTGACCCCGATGCAGATCGTGTCGGCATGGCTTGCAAGGACGACAAGGGGCGTTGGGTACTCATCAACGGCAATCAGACGTGCATGATATTCCTTTATTATATTATAAAGGGGCGTATAGCACAGAATAAGATGGCTGGAAATGAGTTTATCGTCAAGACAATTGTTACCAACGAGACCATACGGGACATGGCGGTGCGCAACAACCTGAAGTTCTTCGACTGTTATACAGGATTCAAGTGGATTGCCCGCGAAGTACGTCTGCATCAAGATGAAGGAAGTCTGCAGTACATCGGCGGTGGCGAGGAGAGCTACGGATTTATGGCCGAGGATTTCTGCCGCGACAAGGACGCAGTGAGTGCCTGCTGCCTGCTGGCCGAAATCTGCGCATGGGCAAAAGACCAGGGCAAGACACTCTACGACGTTTTGATGGACCTCTATTTGGAATACGGTTTCAGTTACAACAAGACGATCAACGTGGTGCGCCCCGGCAAGAGCGGTGCGGAGGAAATTCAGGCCATGATGCAGAATTTCCGTACCCAGCGTCCTACGGAATTGGCCGGGAGCCGGGTCGTCCTGACAAAGGATTTCGCGATGCTAACCCAGTATGCGGATGGAAAGGAGACCCCGTTGGACATGCCTGATACAAGCAATGTGCTGCAATGGTACACCGAAGACGGAACAAAGGTGAGCGTCCGACCGAGCGGTACCGAACCGAAGATTAAGTTCTATATTGAGGTGAAAGGCGATATGGCCGCCGCGTCGGATTACGAAGAGGCTTGTCGCCGTGCTGAGGAGAAGGTGAAAGAGGTTGAGAAGAGCCTCGGGTTGTAGCAGATAATCCCGCCGTTGCGGCTGTGCGGGAGGCGTTTCCGGCATCGCGGCGTGCGGAAGTAGAAGTTTTTTCAGGCGTGCCGCTTGTTTCCCTGCAGGGATCGGGTGGCACGCCGCTGTGTAACCTCCTCGTATTCCCGTAGCGGGACTTAAAAAAGTGTGGATGGAGAGATACTACTGGTTCGTATTTTGTCAGGACGAGCTGCTTCTAGAGGCGGACAATGCCCTGCCGTACGGTTCTGACAGCCCGGTGCCGTTGGAGCCGTGGCACACAATGCATCGCTTGCCGCTCCTGGAAGGCGTACCATGCCGGGCGGTACGCATTGATGCTCCTGTTGTAACGGGCGGTTTCCGTATGGTCGGCCTCCGCCAGAGCTATGGCGTATTGTCGCCTGCTGCGTATGCGATGGCTGGCAAGGCTCGCGAGATTCTTTACTGGGATGCGAATACGAAATTCTGTGGTGTATGTGGCGCACCGATGCGGCTGCACACAGATATCTCCAAACGGTGCACGAGTTGCGGCAAAGAGGTGTGGCCTGCACTCGCCCCGGCTGTCATCGTGGCGATTCAGCGCGCGGATAAGCTACTCCTAGTGCAGTCCCGTAATTTCAAGACGGACTACATGGGACTCGTTGCCGGCTTCGTAGAGACGGGTGAATCCTTGGAGGAGTGTGTGCGTAGGGAAGTGTTGGAAGAGACTGGGCTGACGGTGGCGAATATCCGCTACTTCGGTAGCCAGACGTGGCCTTACCCGTCAGGACTGATGGTCGGCTTCATGGCGGATTATGCGGGCGGCGAACTGAAATTACAACGCGCCGAGTTGCGGAAAGGGGGCTGGTACGATGCGGCCCACCTGCCCCGCATCCCGGAACGTCTGAGCATTGCCCGCCGGCTGATAGACGCTTGGCTTGCCACACAGCCACAGACGGGCGTGAATACATAACTCTGTTATTAAAATTACGTTATGGACGGACAAAGAAACGGTAACGCAGGGGCGATGCCTTCCAAGGTATTCACCCCTTCTGAGAAGCAGGCCTTTTCCTGTGATTTACTCGCGGTGATGCGGGCACTCGGTGACGGTCTTTCCGCATTCGAAGTGCGTGCGGTTTCTTCCTATCTCCGAGAGGAGTTGGGGCAGGGGGCGTCTCTGCGCGATGAGTTTGGTCTCAATAAAGTCCTGACCGCCCTCCAGACCGCCCGTCTCGCCATTTCGGAAATCGGTTTGCGCGGGCCGGTGCTTACAGCTTGCCTTGTGCGGGCGACTATATCCTCGGACGAGCAAATCGGGCCGGTGGAGCGTCGCTTCGGCAAGGGCGTCGCAGAATCCTTACGTGCCTTCCTCCGTGTGGAACGCCTGCTTGAGACGGAAACGTCCACAATGGCGAGCGATGATTTCCGCAACCTTATCGTCTCCCAGTGCGGCGATATGCGCGTCGTTTTGCTACTGATAGCCGATTGTGTGTGCCGTATGCGCCAAGTCAAGGATGTGCCTCAAGATGCAGAGCGCCGCCGCCTGTCGGCCGAGGCCGCCCATGTATTCGCCCCACTTGCCCATAAGTTAGGGCTTTATACCTTAAAGAGCGAACTTGAGGACCTTTCCCTGAAGTATCTGGAGCACGACGCATATTACCACATCAAGGAGAAACTGAATGCTACCAAAGCTGCCCGCGATGCCTATATCGCCCGCTTCATTGCGCCCTTGCGCGAGCGTTTGGACGCCGAAGGGCTGCGCTACCACATTAAGGGGCGCACGAAAAGCATCCATTCCATCTGGCAGAAGATGAAAAAGCAGCGGTGTGGCTTTGAGGGCGTGTACGACTTGTTCGCTATCCGCATTATCATTGATGCGCCGTTACCGCAGGAGAAGGCTCTCTGTTGGCGCGCTTTCTCCGTCGTTACCTATGAGTACGAGTCCAATCTGCGGCGATTGCGCGACTGGCTCACGGTGCCGAAAGGCAATGGTTACGAGAGCTTGCACATCACTGTGCGCGGGCCGGAGGATAAGTGGGTGGAGGTGCAGATACGCACGGAGCGGATGGACGAGATCGCAGAACACGGCTTGGCGGCCCATTGGCGCTATAAAGGTGTGAAGGCCTCCGGCGGTGGCGTGGACGCGTGGCTGGCCGGTATCCGTTCCGCCCTGGAGCAGGGTAACGAGGCGGCACTTTCGGAGAGCCTCGGCGCGGGGGTGAAAGATAGTGAGGTCTATGTGTTCAGTCCCAAGGGCGATCTCTATAAACTCCCGGCGGGAGCTACCGTGCTGGACTTCGCCTACCTTATCCACACAGGCCTCGGTAATAAGTGCGTCGGTGGCCGTGTTGCCGGAAAGAATGTGCCCATCCGCTATCGTTTGGAAAGCGGGCAGCGCGTGGAAATCCTCACTTCCAGCGGACAGACTCCCAAGGCGGAATGGCTCAACATCGTTGTATCGCCGCGTGCAAAGGCTAAGATACGCGCCGCAGTGAACGACTTGCAGGCGGCTGAAGGCCGCATGGCGCGCGAGATATTGGAGCGTAAGCTCAAGAACAAGAAGTTGGAGTGGGATGAATCCGCATGGAACCAGCTCGTCAAGCACTTGGGCTATAAAGAGACAAACGACTTCTATCGGGCCGTGGTATCGGGGCGTGCGGATGTGAACGCCGTCTTGGAGCAGTATGCCCAAGCGTTAGAGCGCGAGGCACGTCCTGCCGAGCGGGTGCCGCAGCACCGTGCGGATGAGTTCAGTCTGGATCGGGGCGGTGACGGACACGGCCATGAAAGTTCCGATGTGCTCGTTATCGATAAGAACCTCAAGGGACTTGACTTTCAGATGGCGCGATGCTGCTCGCCGGTTTATGGGGATGATGTTTTCGGCTTCGTCACTTCGCAGGGCGGTATCAAGATTCACCGCAACACATGCCCTAATGCTCCGGCTCTCCGAACGCGTTTCCCTTACCGCGTAGTCCGTGCCCGTTGGGCCGGAAAGGGGGCGGGGAAGTACGCCATCACGCTCCGCGTTGTCGGGAACGATGACTTGGGAATTGTGAACAATATCACATCCATTATTTCCAAGGAGGAACGGATTATGCTCCGCAGCATCAGTATTGACAGCAATGACGGTCTTTTCAGCGGTGTCCTTACGGTACTGGTTGATGACACGCAGGTGCTGACGACACTTATCAAGAAACTGCGCACCGTGAAGGGAGTGAAGGCAGTTTCGCGCAGTTAGGTAACAAAGAATGAATGTGGTGTTATGAGTGACGGGAACTATAACCGAAGCCTGCTGCCCGCAGACCGCTATGCCAGCGGCGTACGGGCGGGCGAGGCCCGTATGAAGGAGCGGGCCGTGACGGCATTCGCCTCGTGGCTGCGTATCGCTTCGCCTGAATTGACGGAGGACAGTGTGCGTGAACAGATTGTCCGCTTTCGGGAACTTTTAGGCTGAGGCCTGGCCGCTGATGTCCTTGGGTTGCGATGCGATAATCTTGACATCGGACATCCTTTCTCCAGCTTCGGAAATGTCTTTCCGATGGGCAGGTTTCTCTTATCCCTATGGTGCGTTTTTCCTAACCCTAGGGTTAGTTTTTCTTACCCCTTGGGGTAGTTTCTCCTAACCATAGGGTTATTTTGCTCGCCGCTAAAGGTATGGGACGCCTAAAAGCGGCTTGATTTTTCCGCATTCTGCCCCCCCTTCTATTTTCCCTGTTGATAGGAATTTGTCACCCGCAGGGAATCGCGACGTTACTCTTCGGATGGCCGTTCCGTTCGCTTGAGTAAGAAGCGCGTGCCATTCCCGCCAGGAACATTTTCCTTTGCTTATACGCGATTCTTTCTTTCCCAAAAAGTCAAGAATATTGACATGTTCCGCTTGTCTGCCTCTGCGTTGTTCCGCCCTGTGCCGCCTGTCGTTTCCTTAAAAAATCCCAATGGCGCGAAAATATCGTCCCCTGCGCGTTTGCCGTGCGCAGGGAAATGTCTATCTTCGCACGCAATTAAAGAAAAATTGCATCCGTATGACACCAGACTTCATCCGCGACAGAATTGTCATGGACGGCCTCACGTTCGACGACGTGCTGCTTGTCCCCGCCTACTCCGAGGTGCTGCCACGCACCGTCAGTCTCCGCACGCGTTTTTCGCGCAACATTGAGTTGCAGATACCCTTTGTTACGGCCGCGATGGACACCGTCACCGAAGCGCCGATGGCTATCGCTATTGCGCGCGAAGGGGGCATCGGCGTGATCCATAAGAACATGTCCGTCGAAGAACAGGCGCGGCAAGTGGCCATTGTCAAACGTGCCGAGAACGGCATGATTTACGACCCCGTGACCATACACCGAGGCTCAAGCGTCGGCGACGCTTTGCGCCTGATGAATGAATACCACATCGGTGGAATCCCCGTCGTGGACGATGCGATGCACTTGGTGGGCATCGTGACGAATCGCGACCTGCGGTTTGAGACTGACATGGAGCGGAGGATTGAGGACGTGATGACCCGCGAGAACCTGGTTACCACGACACAGCAAACGGACTTGCAGGGCGCGGCGGCCATCCTCAAGGAGAATAAGATAGAGAAGCTCCCGGTTGTGGACGCTGACGGCAGGCTTGTCGGCCTCATAACCTATAAGGACATCACCAAGGCACAGGACAAGCCAATGGCTTGCAAGGACGAAAAAGGGCGTCTGCGCGTGGCTGCTGGTGTCGGCGTGACGGCCGATACGTTGCAACGCATGGAGGCGCTCATTCAGGCTGGTGCGGATGCCATTGTCATCGATACGGCGCACGGGCATTCCAAAGGCGTCATAGACAAGCTGCGCGAGGCCAAGCAGAGCTTTAGTGGCGTGGATATCGTAGTGGGCAACGTGGCGACAGGAGCCGCAGCCCGGATGCTGGCTGAGGCAGGTGCCGACGGCGTGAAGGTGGGTATCGGTCCCGGCAGCATCTGTACAACGCGCGTCGTGGCAGGTGTCGGGGTACCGCAACTTTCCGCAGTCTATGGCGTGGCCTGCGCCCTGGAAGGAACGGGTATCCCCCTCATTGCGGACGGCGGCTTGCGCTATAGCGGTGATGTCGTTAAGGCCTTGGCGGCTGGGGGATGCAGCGTGATGGTCGGCTCCCTCGTGGCAGGGACGGAAGAAAGTCCGGGCGACACCATCATATTTAATGGCAGAAAATTCAAGTCCTATCGGGGTATGGGTTCCCTGGAAGCCATGGAAAACGGTTCCAAGGACCGATACTTCCAAGGCGGAGTGCAGGAAGTGAAGAAACTTGTGCCGGAGGGCATTGCCGGGCGTGTGCCTTACAAAGGAACGGTGCAGGAGGTGATTTACCAACTGTGCGGCGGTTTGCGCAGCGGCATGGGCTATTGCGGTGCCGCAACCATAGACGAATTGCACAAGGCGCAGTTCACGCGTATTACGAACGCTGGCGTGCAGGAGAGCCACCCGCACGACATCACCATCACCAGCGAGGCTCCGAACTACAGCCGCCACGAGTAAGCGGCACGGTATTATATCCGAAACAACACATAACACGATATGAAAAAAATAGCATTATTGGCGCTGGCCGTTTCCGCCCTGACTGCGGGAGCGCAGCGCGTGGACGACCCCGTCGTCATGACGGTGAACGGGGTGCCCGTCATCCGCTCGGAATTTGAGTATAGTTATAACAAAAATGGTGGTAGCGAGGGTGCTGTGGAAGAGAAAACCGTGGAGGAATACGCCGAAATGTACCTGAACTACAAACTGAAGGTGATAGAAGCGGAGGCTTTGCGCTTGGACACGGTGAGCGAGTTCCGTAAGGAATTCCTGCAATACCGTGACATGCAGCTTACTCCCTATATGGTGGATGAAGTGTATATTGACTCCGTGGCGCGTTCGCTCTATGACCGCTATGCCGAGAAGTTGCAGGGAAAGGATATGTTACGTCCCGAGCATATCCTCGTACTGCTCAAGCAAGGTGCTCCGGAAGCCGAGGCGCGTGCCGCTAAGGCCAAGATTGATTCAATCTATGCCGCCCTACAAGCCGGCGCGGACTTTGCCGAATTGGCGAAGACCCTGTCCGATGATCCCGCATCCGCCGAGCGCGGCGGTCTGCTACCTTGGATAGGTCCCGGTACGACGCTGAAAGAATTTGAAGAGGCTGCCTATAAGTTGCAGCCAGGTGAGACCTGTCCTCCCGTACAGACCCCGGTAGGGTATCACATCATCCGTATGAAGGAACGCAAACAGCTGGAGCCGTTTGAGGAACTCCGCCCGCAAATCGTGAAATCTATCCGGCAACAAGGCGTGGAGGAAGCCAGTGCGGAAGCCCGCATACAGAAGATTGTCGCCGCATCCGGCGGGCGCCTGGACCGTGAGGCAGTGCTTGACAGCGTGTTAGCCGCCCATCTGGACCAGCCGGAACTCAAGTACTTGGTGCAGGTGTACCACGACGGCCTGCTTTTCTACCAGATAAGCAAGGACAAGGTGTGGGATCCGGCAAAGAATGATACGGCCGCATTGGAAGAATACTTCAAGAAAAACAAAAAGAAGTATGCTTGGACGGAGCCGCGCTTCAACGGTTACACCATCCATAGCCGCGATGCAAAGCTGATTAAGCCGGTGCAGAAGCTGATTAAGAAGAACCCCGGTGCGAAGTACAAGGAACTGCTGAAGGAGTCCTTCAATAAGGATTCTGTCGTAGTTGTCGTGAACGGCCCGTATCTCAGTAAGGCGGGTGAGAATAAGGTGATAGACCATTACGTCTTTGGTAAGCCTGCGAGCAAGCCGGCTCCGAAGTTTCCTTTCTCAGGCGTGTTCGGGAAAAAACAAGCGCAGCCGAAAAGTTACAAAGACGTGAGGGCGCAGGTGGAAACCGATGTGCAGGAACAGCGGGAAGCGGCTTGGGTAGAAAGTCTTCGGGCGAAATATCCCTATACCATCCACAAGGAGGCATTGCAAACGGTCAATAATCATTAATAGAAGGCGGAGAGATGATGCGTAAACTGCTGTTACTCCTGTTTCTGGCTGTAGCCCTTTCCGCTTTCGCGCAGAGTCAGCCGAACGTGGTGGACGAGATAGTGTGGGTTGTCGGTGACGATCCTATCTACCTATCCGACGTGGAAGACGTGATAGTCGGTGCGCGGATGAACAATGAGACGCTGGAGAACCCCTACTGCACCGTGCCTGAACAAATCGCAGTCAAGAAGTTGTTCCTGCATCAGGCGGACTTGGATAGCGTGGACATTGGGGAGGCTGATGTTATCGAGGCGGTGAACGGCCGGATAAACGATTACCTGCAATTCTTCGGATCGCGTGAGAATGTCGAGGCATGGGCGCACCGTAGCATGGCACAGATACGTGACGGCATGAAACGCTCGCAGCGTGATGAGTTACGCATAGAGCAAGTACAGCGTAGCCTGACGGCAAACATCAAATTGACCCCGGCTGAGGTGCGTGAGTACTTCCGTCATGTGCCGACGGACAGCCTGCCGGTTATTCCTACCCAGGTGGAAGTGCAGATCCTGACCTCCCAGCCGCAGCCCTCGCGCGAGGAGGTGGAGCGGGTGGAAGACCGGCTGCGGGAGATTGCCCGCAAGGTGAACGCCGGCGAAACGGAGTTTGCGACGCAGGCACGCTTCTATTCGGAGGATGAGGTCTCAGCGCGCAACGGCGGCGAACTGGACTATATGGGACGCAACCAGATGGTACAGGAGTTCTCCAACGTAGCGTTTTCCCTTAATGACCCCAAGCGGGTGTCAAAAATAGTCAAGACGGAGTTCGGCTATCATATCATCCAACTGATTGATAAGCGTGGGGAAAAGGTGAAGGTGCGCCACATCTTGATGCGCCCGGTCGTGCAGGATAGTGCGTACAACCGGCGCATAGCCACCCTTGACTCAGTGGCCTCGGATATCCGGGAGGGGAAGTCGTCCTTTGAAGAGGCGGTCCGCTACCTTTCGGACGATAAGAACACTTATCGGAACAACGGTTTGCTGTTCTACCAAGCCTCGCCCCGCGTGCTCCCGACATCACGCATAGAGATGAAAGACCTGAACCAGGACATCGCCAAAGTGGTTGATACGTTGCGTGTAGGGCAGGTGTCGGATGCTTTTATCATGACGAACGATAAAGGGCAGAAAGTATGTGCGATTGTAAAACTAAAGAACCGGATAGAGAGTCACCCTGCAAGTATGACAGAGGACTTCCAGCGTTTGCACGACGTGGTCTTTGAGCGGCGTTGCGAAGAGCGCCTGGAGGAGTGGGTGCGCAAGAAGGTGAAGGCGACTTATGTCCGCATTAAGCCGGAATGGCGTAGCTGCCAGTTCAAATATGACGGCTGGTTGAAATAAGGAGGGTGCCTTTGATACCGCATAGTTCACATACAATTGCCGCGCAAAACGTCCTGATAGTATTATTGGGACTTTTGTTTCTTATCCCTTCCTCGGCTGTCGGTCAGCGTCGTAAGCGCGCGCCGTCTGACGCACCCGTTTTCCTTGAACACGCAGACCATGTTATCTACGACCAGTTCGAGCATCCCGACGCACAGCGCCTGAGCGGAAGGGTCGCTTTCCGCCATGCAGGAATGCGTATGGTATGTGACAGTGCGGTGTATTTCCAAAGTACGAAGTCTTTTGAGGCGTTCGGGCGTGTGCGGATTACGGAAGGCGACACGCTTTCAATGCGTGGCGACCGACTCTATTATGACGGACAGCGGCAGACCTCCTACATGAAAAGTAACAAAGGGGAGGTGGAGGTGCGCCACCACCAGCGTTACCTTTACTCGGACAGCCTTTTCTATGATGCCGCCAATAAGTTCATGACTTATACGACGGGGGGGAAGTTGGTGGATGGCGACAATGTGCTGACCTCTAACTACGGGGAATATTACACGGACACGCATCAAGCGATATTCCGCTGGCAGGTGCATTTGACCAATCCGAAGCAGGAGTTGGTTTCGGACGAGCTCCACTACAACACGCAAACCAAGTTGGCGAAAGTCAAGGGGAACTCGAACATCTTCAGTGGGGACTATAATATCTTCACCACCGACGGAAGTTACAAGACGACAGACGATGTCGTGGAACTTTTCCAGCGTTCTACGCTGAACAATCCCGTCCGCCAGTTGCACATGGAGGCCGACCGGGTCTTTTATAACAAGCAGACGGGTATGATGCGGGCGACGGGAAATGTTATCTGTGTAGATAGCAAGAATAAGGCCATCCTCAACGGAGAAGAGTGCGAGTACCATGAAGACCGGGCTTCCGCCACCGATTCTTCCTATGTGACAGGGCGGGCATTGGTCAAGGACTACTCCAATGGGAATGACACCCTCTTCGTTCACGCGGATACGATGCGCCTCTTCTCTTATCATGTGCGTACGGATTCTATGTACAGGCTCGTGAAGGGATATCATCATGTGCGGGCTTACCGCACGGACGTGCAGGCAGTAGGCGATTCCCTTATATATAATAATAAGGTGTCCTGCATATCTCTCTATCGCGACCCCATCGTGTGGGCTGACAACAGACAAGTACTTGGAGAGGAAATACACGTCTTCACGAACGACTCGACGGTGGATAGCGTTTATGTCCGTGAGCAGGCGTTGATGGTGGAGCGCCTGGACTCTGTTCACTATAACCAACTTTCCGGCAGACTGATGCGTGCGTACTTCCGAGATGGGGAGATGGTCCGGGGAGCGGCAGACGGTAATGCCTGCATGATAGCGTTCCCGTTAGAAAAGGATAGCACCATCTTATATCATAATTATATGGAGTCCGCGAAAATGCGGATGCAGATGGAAAACCGCAAGCTGAAGCGCTTCGTTGGATTTCCCTCTCCTACGGCGGAATGCTTCCCCTTGGGAATGGCGCCGCCGGAGCGTACCTATCTCCCGTCTTTCGCGTGGTTTGACTACATTCGCCCGCAGAGCCAGTACGACCTGTTTGACTGGCGGCCGAAAAAAAGTGACAAGGTATTGCGGACAACCCCGCGCCGGCAGACGCCCTTGCAGCACCTTTCCCAATTTACGCAGCAACAGAAAAAAGAGCAAGTCCCGAGTAGCCATGAGTGATATCATACGCCTCCTGCCCGATTCCGTGGCCAACCAGATTGCCGCAGGCGAGGTAATACAGCGCCCTTCGTCTGTGGTGAAGGAACTCGTCGAGAACGCTATTGATGCGGAAGCCTCGCTGGTTCAAGTCTATATCGTAGATGCAGGGCGTACCCTCATCCAGGTAATAGATAACGGGAAAGGGATGAGCGAAACAGATGCACGCCTCGCTTTTGAGCGGCACGCCACATCGAAGATAGCGGCGGCGGCAGACCTCTTCTCTTTACGTACGATGGGTTTCCGGGGCGAGGCACTCGCTTCCATCGCAGCCGTAGCGCAAGTGGAGCTTAGGACACGGACAAAGGAGCAGGAACTGGGCATTTCCTTGCAGATTGAGGGCAGCCGTGTGAAGGCGCAGGAGCCCGTCAGCTGCCCCGTAGGTGCCAACTTCGCCGTGCGCAACCTTTTCTTTAATGTACCCGCACGCAGGAAGTTCTTGAAATCAAACCAAACGGAACTTAGCAATATCGTGGCGGAGTTTGAACGCATAGCCTTGGCGCATCCGGCTTTGGCGTTCAAGCTATTTAACAATGACGCAATCCTGCTGGATCTTCCTGCTAGTAATTTCCGGCAGCGCATCAGCAATATATTCGGCCGCAAGCTCAACAACCGGCTGCTTCCTATAGAGGCCGAGACAGAATTGGCCACCATTTCCGGCTTCGTCGGTAGCCCGGAAGCTGCTCGTAAGAAGGGGGCACAGCAATTTTTCTTCACCAACGGGCGTTTCATGCGCCACCCCTATTTTGCCAAGGCCGTATCTTCCGCTTTTGAGCGCCTGCTGCCCGAGGGCGAGCAAGTCCCATTCTTCATCCGCTTTGACGTACCCCCGGAACGGATAGACGTAAACATCCATCCGACGAAAACCGAGATAAAATTCCAAGACGAGCAGCCATTGTGGCAAATACTTCTGGCGGCAGTTCGCGAAGGACTGGGACGTTTCAGTTCCATACCCTCCATAGATTTTGATACAGCCAACCGTCCGGAGATGCCTGTCTATACACCGGAAACGATGGCCCGCCCGCCCCAGATACATATCAATACGGACTTTAATCCTTTTGCCGCGCCGGCAGGCGGGCAAAAGGCCGGGTCGGCGAGGAGGACTAATGCTGTGGGTACATCAAATTCCGTGAGTACCTTAGATATTGATGCACCCTCTGTAGGTCCTGTCCGGCAGTCTTCGCTTAATTTCGATGCGGAGGCGGATAGCCCGAAGGAGACAAACGGTCCCGCTACGGCAGAGTATCTGCAATTTCTGGGGCGTTATATCGTGGCTACCGTCAGCTCCGGCTTGATGTTTGTGGACCAGCACCGGGCGCATGAGCGTGTCCTATATGAGCGTTACCGTCAGCAAATTTCCTCCAGTAGCGGTATTTCGCAGGGCTTGTTGTTTCCGCAGGAACTCACTTTGCAGCCTTCCGATGCCGTGCGAATGGGTGAACTTTTGGAAGTATTCCGTGCCGTAGGATTTGAAATGACGGAGGAAGCTCCCGGGCGATATACCATCCGGGGTATTCCTTCTGGTACGGAAGGCTTGGAACCCATAGCGTTAGTGCAGGGCATTTTGTCCGAAGCGGACGCCCAAGAGGCCATCCGACAGAATATCACAGACCGTGTAGCGCGTTCTTTGGCCAGACGTGCCGCCATGCCTGTCGGTGTCTCCCTCTCTCCTACCGAGATGTCCTACCTCATGGAACAGCTTTTCGCAGGGACAACGCCCGGCTATACCCCCGACGGGCTGCCTGTTTTGGCTGTGCTCCCTGCCGCAGACATAGATAATCTCTTCAAATAAATCTTCCGGACTGCACGTGGTTTTATCTTAGTTTTGGGCTATCCAGATACCAAAAGCCGCCCCTTTTTTCTTGGATATAGCCTAAAATAGAAAAAAAAATGCTTAAAAATTGTTGTATTCGTGGAATTTCCCTATCTTTGCCACGTTTTAGGTACGTAAGCTTGCGGGCAAATCGTCCCTATGAGCAGAATTAACATTAAGTTTCACTAATATTAGTATTAACAGTATGAAGAAGTTAATGATTGCACTCGCCTTTGTAGGTTTCGCTACAACGGCAATGGCGCAGGAATTTGTTCCTACGTCTAAGTACAGTGTGGCAACCAACTCTTTCTGGGCTAACTGGTTCGTTAGTGTCGGTGGTCAGTACACTGCTACTTATTCCTCTCAGGAGCAGCATGTACCTTTCGCCCCGTTCCACAAGAACCGTGGTCAGATTGGTTTCAATGCAGCCATCGGTAAGTGGTTTACCCCCGGAATCGGTCTCCGTACCCGCTTTGAGGGTATCTGGCAGACCCGTGTGAACAACGTAAACGACCATCGTACTTACAAAGGCTGGTATGCTCATGAAGATGTCCTCTTCAATCTTTCCAACATCCTGTGTGGGTACAACGAGAAGCGCTTCTGGAACTTCATTCCCTATGTAGGTCTTGGTGTTGTCCGCAACATGTCGCAGAACAATAACGACATCTCCTTCCACGCAGGTTTGCTGAACAACTTCCGCCTCTGCAACGCGGTGAGCCTCTTCATCGAGCTGTACGCAAATGCAGCCGAGGGTACAATTGACGCAGCTCCCAACCACGGTGACTACACCGCAGGTGTTGTTGACGGCTGGCGTTCTCACAAGAAGACGAACCTCCGCTATTGGGACAAGCAGCTCGGTATCGCAGCTGGTCTTACCTTCAACCTCGGTAAGAACACTTGGGAGAAAGTGCCTGATGTAGATGCCCTGATGGCTATGAACAAGGAGCAGTTGGATGCTCTCCGCGCTTCCCTCAAGGCCCAGGAGGACGAGAATGCACGTCTGCGCGAGCTTCTTGCAAACCAGCCCACGCCTACGGATGGTGGTACGAAGTACATCCAGGGTGAGACCAAGACGGTTTATGCAAGTGCTAAGACCTCTGTCTTCTTCGCTCTTAACAAGTGGGATATCTCCAAGAAGGAGCAGGTTAACCTCGATGCTATCGTGGCTTACGCTCAGGAGTTCACTGACGCTAAGATTCAGATCAACGGCTATGCTGACAGCGCAACTGGTAACGCTTCTATCAACAACACGTTGAGCGAGAACCGCGCTAACGCCGTTAAGGATTACCTCGTATCCCGTGGCATCAGCAGTGACCGCATCATCCTGACGCAGGGTAACGGCGGTGTTGCTGAACTTGAGCCCGCTCCGCTGAACCGTCGTGCAGTGGTAGAGATCAAGTAATCACAGTACCGTACTAAAATAAAGGCGCGCCCTTTTGCGGGGCGCGCCTTTTTCTTTCCGTTATGTCGGCTCGTATTCAGATTTGTGGAGGCTATTTGGAGAACATTCCCCGTGGTGTGCGTTATGTCGGGGCGGACGGTCAGCGTGTCTGTTTCGCCGGTGTGCGTGCCCGTTGCGGTAACTGGTTCGTCCCATCACGGGTAGCGTTCCAGTTCTGTGGGCGCATCTATGTCGGGAGAAGGTGGGCCGGGGAGGACTTTAGCGTGCTGACGTTCGCGCACGAGTACGGGCATTTCCTACAGCAGCACGAGTTGGGCTTTTGGCGTTACCTGTGGCGCGTGGCGTTTCCCAGTGTTTTGAGCGTGCTCCGCGACCCTTACGGGCATTTGCACCACCCGGTGGAAGAGGATGCGACGCGGCGCGGACTGCGCTATTACTATAGTCATACCTGTTCTGAAGGCAGTTGAGCCACAATGTCCGTATGTCTTCCGTCCCCTTTGGCCACGTGGATGCCAGTCTATGTGTAAGGGGCGGATTCCTATCCCTATGGTTACGGGAAACTACCCATAGGGCTACAAAAAATTACCCATAGGGTTATGCTGAACTAACCCTATGGTTACGGAAAATCCCACTCGGGCTGAGGAACGAACCGCCATGCGGGCCGCTGGTGCGGATGCAGGAACTCGTGTCCGCAGCCTCTGCTCCTGGCTGTTTTGTGGTGCTGCGGTAAGTCTTGTTTTTGTCAGCCTTCTGCCGTCTGTTCGTCTTCAAGTAGTCCGATTCGCGCCCATTCAGCAACAAGTGCCTGCACGTCCTTGCGTAGCATAGCTTCGTCCTCGTTGTATGTTCTCTTTAGGTAACTGACGAGGCTTTCTATGGTGAAGTCGCCTTGGATGGCCTCTTCCCAAAGTTCGGCCCCCGTATCATTGAGTGCGATGAGGCTGTTGAAGTCAATGTTCTGCTCGCCAACGGCGATGATAGTCTTGTTTCCGCAGATGTCGCGGAGCTCGAAATCTTTTTTAATTCTCATATTCGTTGTTTTAGTTCGTTCTGGAAGGAAATAACCGCAGTACGATGTGCCTGTAGAAAGCCAGGAGTATGCGGCGGGGGAGGAAAGAACTGGGCCAAAGTGCGGAGTAGATACGCCATTTCCATCCGCTGGTTGAGTCAGCTTTTTCCCGTCCTTTTCGGTAGAAAGCGGTTGCTATGGCGATGACATCCGTTGCACGACACTTTTCCCGTCCCGCGAGATTGCCATCTCCCCGTAAGGTGAGCTGGTCTCCCTCAATGCGTACGATGCGGTGGAGTACGTATTGCTTGGGAAATACTTCTGCGAGCACGATGTCGCCCCGGCGCAGGCTGGCTTTGTCTTCGCACGGAGCGAGGAGAGCGCTGTCGCGGCCATCGTCCAGGAAGGGCCTCATACTGACTCCCCGGACGCGCAGCGTGACGGTATGTCCCTCGTCAATAAGTTTCTTTATCTCGGGGATAATGATGTGATTGGGTGCATTGGTAACGGGCATGGCAATGTCAGAATTTGCGTGTTTCGACGTTAGTGCTGCCTGTCGCCGCGCCGAAGCTCATGCGGGCGGCCTCTTCATCGGGGCGGTTCTTGAGGTGGAAGATGGGAACCCTCATGGCAATGCCTTCTACGGTGCGGCATATCCGCTCGTAGTTCTCCTTGTCCCAGATCATGGTGGAGCAGGCGGATAGGATGGAGGCGAAGGCGTGCAGAGCCGGCTCGCGGAGGATGCTGTTCTCCGGGGCTTGTTCTAGTCGCACGATGGCACCTATGGGCAGGGTGAGCTGGCGGTAGAAGTCGCGTTTTCCGCTCCAAGGCGTTCCGCACACAAAGGCCTTTCCTTCGCGCAGTACGACAGCCGGATTGTCATCGTTGAGGATTTCGGTTCCGGGTATATGGCGTACCCAAAGGTCGGAATGGGTGCTTTTACCCGTACCGCTCGTGCCGAGGAACATATAGCCCCGCCCGTCCACCATGGCAACGGACGAGTGCATGAGTAGGGTTTCGTTGTATGCTCCCATAGCGGCGAAAGCAATCATGATGGCATTGTTGAGGCCGAACTCCTGCTGGATGAAGGTGTCCGTAAGGGGGCTGACATGGACATTTTCGCCGCGCTGATCCATCGTCATGGCGCAGACCTTTTCACCTGATACGTCGCTGATGATAATCTTATGACCGCCTTCGGGCAAGCGGTAAACGCCGTGGTTGCAACCGCCGGCATCAAACTGTCCGACTTCCGCGCTGGTTGCCTCTGCCGAAACCAAGCCTGATCCGAATCGGACCGTCATCACAGGGGAGTCGGAAGGATGGGGTTCATAGAACGGTGCGTAGCTGTTGAGCAGCTTGCGGGCATCACTCCCGTCAGTGAAGAGGATGCGTAACGGCAGCCCGGCTATACGGAAATGGAGGTCGCTGTGGCTCATTCGATCCCTCCTCCCTTCTCTTCCGCATTCTCCGCAGCCTGCCTAAGGTCCTTCATGGGGATGAAGGCGAACTCGTTGGTCGGAATCTCTTCTACCCGGAGCTCCCTGTCTCTTCTGTACCTGCGGCGGAGTTTCGCATACTTCTTCTCAGCGCTTTTCCTGGAGGTAGTGTAGAATACCGCACAGGTTTCATAGCCGGGGTAGTTGGCCTCCAGGTAGTTCTTGAATTGGAAGGAGTAGTACGCTCTGTCCTCAAGGAACCCCGTCTTCTTCTGTATGTGCGCTCCGTCTAACCGCTGGGGGGCGGACATGTACATCACGGAGTCGTTGAAGCTAGTGCCGACACCAAAGACATATACGTCGGGCGTTCCTTTCTCCTTGCTGGCGTTAGCGCAGAAGGGTAGGAGCGTGACGAGGCACAAAGTGAGGATGCGTGTGGTTTGTTTCATCTGTTTGTGTTCTTTATGTAGCGTTATAAGTAATCTTTGAGTATTGTATTCTCGTGTGCGGCGCGGAGGAGGATAATGGCTTTCTCCTTCATCTGCCGAACGCGCTCACGGCTCAGGTTGAGCCTGTCCCCGATTTCTTCCAGGCGCAGCTCGGGCCCGTCGAAGCCGAAAAAGTACCTAATAACGGCCCGCTCCCTAGGTGGCAAGGCGGCAAGGGCCAGATTGACCTCCGTCTTGAGGGAGTCGCTGACAAGCCGCTCGTCGGTACCGCCACCCTCAACGTTGTGGAGCAGGTCAAGCAGGCAGCTGTCTTCTTCCTCAATGAGAGGCGCGTCAATGGAGACGTGGCGGCTGGCGGATTGGAGGGTCGTTACGACTTTCTCCAACTCAAGCCCCGTTCCTTCCGCAATCTCCTCAACGGCCGGTTGCCGCTCGTTCTGTTGCACGAAAAGGTCGGAGAATTTCCGGATCTTGGCAAGTTGCTCACGCAAGTTCTGCGGCAGGCGCACCATCCGCCCCTCTTCGTTCAGTGCCAGAAGGATACTCTGCCGTATCCACCAGACGGCGTAGGAAATAAATTTGAAGCCTCGCGTTTCGTCAAAGCGGCGGGCTGCAGTCATCAGGCCGACGTTGCCCTCGTTGATGAGGTCGGTCAGTCCGAGCCCCTGCCCCTGATACCGCTTCGCCACGGAAACTACAAAGCGCAGATTGGCGCACACCAGTCGTTCCAACGCCTCCTCATCGCCCTGTCGGATGCGGCGGACAAGCTCCACTTCCTCTTCCATGGAAACCTGTGGCACACGGCTGATCTCCTGTAGGTAGCGTTCCAGTGAGTCGCTTTCCCTGTCAGTGATTCTCGGGACTATCTTGAGCTGGCGCATCGGGTCACTGGTATTTTTGTGTTAGTGCATCGGCATCGGGGTCGCCAAG
Organism: Alloprevotella sp.; assembly: GCA_017476545.1. Lineage (GTDB taxonomy): Bacteria > Bacteroidota > Bacteroidia > Bacteroidales > Bacteroidaceae > Alloprevotella. Next base: position 21,814 of record JAFUZP010000034.1, on the reverse strand, counting down.
CTGGGCTGCTTTCTCCAGCATCTCGCGGGCTTTCGCCTTTTGCTTTTTCTCGCCGTAGGCCAGCCCCATAATCTTGTATGCGTCGGGGTTGTCGGGCAGTTCCTTCAGCAGGGCCTCGGACGTGGCGATGGCTTCATCGTACATTCCCACCTGGAGCAGCAGGCTGGATTCTTCCAGCAAATAGAGGTAGTATTGCGGCCTTTCCGAACGGGCTTCAGCCGTGCGGATGTCATCAAGGGCCTGTTGGTACATCTTGGCTCTGCGCTCTGTCTGCTCGCGGTCATAGTAGAACTGGTGGGAGAGGCGGTTCGGCGTGATTACTTTCTCGTACTCAATGAGGTCAAGCGCCGCTTCGCGGAATCTTTCGCATTTGATGGCTTGCAGTGCGTGGACGTACAGGTACTGCGCCCCCTGCACATTGTAGGGCTTATCCAGGCGTGTGATAGCACTGTCCAACTGTTCTAGGACTTGCAACGGGTCGGCTCCCCCCTGTTCCAATGCCTGGGCTGCGGAAAGGAACGTTTCGGGCGTAGCGAAATCAGTCTGGTTCACGCGCTTGTAGGCCTGGAATGCTGCCTCGTAGTCCTGCTTCGCATAGTAACAGTGCCCCGCCTGCAAGAGGTAGAGCGGGTTGGGATTGATATCGTAAGCCGTGAGTGCCTGTTGCAGTGCTTGGTCAAGTGTCCACGGGCAGGTCGTCGGAGCGGGCTTTGCCGTCAGTTGGTTGTATATAAGCCGACTATAGGCGTGTCGGATGCCGTCCTCAGTAATCGTAGAACTGGGGTGAGTGGCCTGTCGCAGGGCGGTCTCAAAGTCTGCTTCGCATAGTGGGTAGTTGCCGTGGGAGCCATAATAAGTGGCGCGGTTCACATAACCTTCCGCATTGTCGGGATAAGTCTGGATGAAGTCATCGTATGCCGCAATAGCCTCCCGGGACTCATCCTGATTCATCATGTAAATGAATGCCAGTGCGTCCTGTATGTTGTCAGGCAGTGCCTTAGGGATTTTAATGCTGCGCAGGTCGCTGCTAAATGCCCCTGTAGAACGGATGCGGAGTGTGTCGGTAAAGCGGGCGTCAATGGCGCTGGCATTCTTTGCACTCGGCGACATGGTCTTTTGTACGATAGCAACGACTTCCCCTTGGCTGTTGAGAAGCGGGCATCCGAAGTTGCGTTCGTTGTTGGCAACGCTGACATCATAATACTTGTAACTGCCATAAGGGGAGGCTTTCTCAACCTTGACACCGGTTGGGAGTGCCTTTTTTGAGGCCGAATAGTTGATTAGTTGTAGCGTCCCGCCTGCGCTAGTTGGTTGGGTGGCGGGGCGAAGAAATTCCGTGGTGCGACGACAGTCGGCACGGAACTTCACGAGGTCGTACTGGCTGCTGGCACCGAGAATGCGCACAACTGGATACTTGTTACCGCGTGCATCAATGATTTCCGCGCGGTCTGCGTCCCGGAACAAACTATACGAAGCAATTCCCGTCCCGTCCGCGCCGATGAAGAAACCGTATCCGTTGGCGGGGGGCTGCGTACCTTTGTAGGTGAATATGTTAAACACCGCTTTATGCGGTTCCTCCGCCGCACCATGTCCTCGTAGCGCGAGGAGTATGAGCAGGGAGGCGAGTATGAGTATGCGTTTCGTAACCATTCGCAATTTTCTGTCAGTGCGTTATTCGTTTGTGAGCGGGCTTGGCTAAGTCCCGAGCAGGACTTTCGCATTGTTAATCGCCTCGTCAGTGAGTCGTTCGCCCGATAGCATCGCGGCGACTTCACTGATGCGCTCTTCAGCGGAGAGGCGGCGGATTTGTGTGCTTGTACGCCCTGCTTCTTCCTCTTTATAGACCCGGTAGTGCTGCTTGCCCGCTGCGGCAATCTGCGGCAGGTGCGTGATGCACAGGACTTGTCCGCTTTCCGCCATCCGCCCCATAACGCGGGCCATTCGTTCAGCCATGGTGCCGCTAACTCCAGTGTCTATCTCGTCAAAAATAATGGTCGGCAGGTGCAGGCGTTTCGCCAATTCGGCTTTTAGTGCCAACATGAGGCGGGCGATTTCTCCACCCGAGGCGATTTGAGCTACATCCCGCATGGGTACATCGCGGTGTGCGCTGAAGAAGAATGTGAGGCTGTCGGTTCCGCTCATGTCCGGGGCCGTACGCTCTGCGAATGCAAACTGTAGGCTCACATCGGGCATCCCTAGATTTTTCACCTCCTCCGTCAATTCCTCTTCCAAAGTCTCGGCAACATGCTTCCGGCTCTGGCTTAGGCGCTCCGCGATTGCCTTCATTTGTTCCTGCAGGCGTTTTACTTCTGCGCTCTTCTCCTGAACGTAAATCTCAATGTTCTCTGCGCGATCTGTCCGCAGGCGGAAATCCTCCGCCAGGGCAAGCAAGGCTGCGATATCTCCCGCGTTGTGCTTTTTCTGTAACGTGTAGATGGTGTCAAGCCTCTCTCCGATAGCCGTCAGCCGTGCAGGGTCAGACTCAATCCTGTCTAGGGATGTTCCCAGTTCATCCGCGATGTCCTGTAGTTCAAGTCGTGCGCTTTCCAACCTTTCAGCGAGCGTTCCGGCTGTCGGATACACCTCGTTGATAGCTTCCAGCCGCTGGGCGGCAGAACGTAATTGCTGTACGAGGCTGTTCTCCTCGGCATTCAGGATCTCCTCTGCGTCGAATAAGGCTTGCCTGATGTCTTCCGCGTGTGACAAGACTTCGGCTTCAGCCTCCAATTCTTCAGTTTCGCCTTCGCGTAAGCCTGCAGCATCGATTTGTTGCAGTTGGAATTGTACGAACTCCAGCTCCGCCGTATCGCTTTCAGCCTGCCGTATCAGTGCTTCCAGCTCAGCTTCCGCGTTTTTCCACGCCTTAAAGGCTTCCCTGTAGTCCGCAATGAGCGTATCGTTCCCTGCGATGCGGTCAAGTGTCCCGAGCAGGAAATCTTCTTCACTGAGCAGCAGGTTCTGGTGCTGTGAATGGATATCCACAAGGTGGGTAGCGATAGTTTTCAGTGTGACCAGCTGTACGGGGGTGTCATTGATGAATGCGCGGCTCTTACCTGCCGCAGTTATTTCCCGTCGGATAATGCACGCCTCCTCCTCATAGTCTATATCGTGCTCCTTGAAAAGCGCCCCAAGTTCCAGTTCCTCGGAACTAAAGACCGCTTCCACCACGCATTTCGCCGTTCCCGCCTTGAGGAGCTTTGCATCTGCACGCTGGCCAAGAAGCAGCCCGAGCGCACCGAGAATGATGCTCTTGCCTGCCCCGGTTTCTCCCGTCACGACAGAAAATCCCCTCTCGAAGTCAATGTCGAGGCTCTCAATGAGGGCGTAGTTGCGGATATGTAGGTGGCGTAGCATATATTACTTCATCTGGTTCCACTCACTAATCTTTGAGGCATTGATGCCTGAGAGCAGTTCTATGATGCTCTCTTTTTCTTTTGCAGTACCTTTTCCCTTGTAGATGCTCACAATCTCGTCCGACTTATATTCCGTGAATAGCTGGGGAAGCATGGACAGGGGCTTGTTCTCGCGCGCTTTCCGCAGGAGTTCCATGGACTCTGTGATGGCTGCGCGTCCCCGGTCGGCATTTTCCGACATCGTGTCTAACCCTTCACGGTAATATTTGTACTGCATCTGTCGGAACGGCTCCATGCCGCTATCCAGCAAATCGTTGATTATAGCGTGGCGGTTCTTACTGTCATCGAATGCCCGCCAGCCTTTTGAGGATAGGGACTGGGCATTGTTCACGATGGCCTGTGCCGTGGTGAGGGCGTCTGTGCCGCCCAACGGGGCCATGGCGTCACCGTCCATACCAATCATGAGGTAGATGTAGTAAGCCATGAGTGCCGTGAGTTCATTGTCTATGATATCCTGGCGGAACTCTAACCGGTCGAACTCTTGGAAATTGAAGCCGAAACTGTTGTCTTGGTTGGCGAATACGGTCGTCGTATAAGTAGATCCGAAAACAGGTCGTGTACACTGCAAGTTGAGCGTACACTCAAATCGGTTGTCGCTTTCCGAATACTTATTCACTGTTATGTTGAACACGCATTGAATTCTCTCGTTGCGTTGGAATTGCATGTTTGTCCACTGGCGGTTGTTTACGAATTCGGTCAGTGCCGTTTTCAGGGCTTCAAAGACGGACTCCGAAGTCTGTTCTACGCGCTGGTGGTTGATATTGATGCGTGCTTCTATCTCCTGCGCATGCACAGCGGCTGGCAGGAGGAGGCACAGGAGCGCGATGGCGCGTGTTATTCTTCGAGGAGTAGGCATAACTGTTCTACGATGTCGGCGGCTACTTCGCGCTTGTGCTTGAGCGGGAAAGCTTGTTGGCCACTTTTAGTGATGATGGTGATTTTGTTCGTGTCGTGTGCGAAACCGGCTCCTTTGTCGCGTAGGGAATTCAGTACGATAAAGTCAAGGCCTTTCCTTTCCAGTTTCAGTCGCGCGTTCCGTTCCTCATCAGTTGTTTCCAGTGCAAAGCCGATGAGGCGTTGCCCGGGCTTTTTCATCCTTCCCAGTTCCGCCGCGATGTCCCGGGTGGGAGAGAGGCGCAGTTGTAGCTCCCCTGTTCCTTCGCGTTTCATCTTCTGTTCGGCGGTATGCTCCATGGTAAAGTCGGCAACGGCAGCACTCAGGACAGCGGCATCCGCTTTGGGGAAGGAGCGGATGCAGGCTTTGTACATTTCATCCGCACTTTCCACGTCCGTCCGGTGGATGGCGGGATGATGCGTGGATAGGGTAGTGGGGCCGCAAATCAGTTCTACTTCCGCGCCCCGTTCCGCGCAGGCTTCGGCAAGGGCAAACCCCATCTTTCCCGATGAATAGTTGCCGATAAAGCGGACGGGGTCAATCTTTTCGTAAGTTGGTCCGGCGGTAATCAGGATGCGCTTGCCCGCCATCTGCCGCCCTGTGGAGAAATACGCTTCCACACGCTTGAAGATGTTTTCGGGCTCTTCCATACGGCCTTTACCCGTGAGATGGCTGGCAAGCTCTCCGCTGGCAGGCTCTATAATCGTATGTCCGAAGCCGCGTAGCCGCTGGAGGTTGGCCTGCGTTACTGGGTGTGCGAACATGTCCAAGTCCATGGCTGGCGCAATAAACACAGGGGCTTTCATGGAAAGATACGTAGTGATGAGCATGTTGTCCGCGATGCCGTTGGCCATTTTTCCGATGGTTGCCGCAGTGGCGGGTGCTATGACCATGGCATCCGCCCATAAGCCTAAGTCCACATGGCTATGCCACGAACCGTCCCGCTGTGCGAAAAAGTCGCTGATGACCGGTTTTGATGTGAGAGCGGACAGGGTGACGGGTGTGATGAACTCCTTGCCGGCCGGTGTGATGACGACCTGTACTTCCGCTCCGGCCTTGACAAAGAGACGGATGAGGTGGCAACTCTTATAGGCGGCGATACTGCCGGTAATTCCCAATACGATATGTTTTCCGCGCATCATATCCCTTCTTTTAAGCGTAAACGTGTGAGCGTTTGTTTCGTGTCTTGACTGAAGTCGCCCTGCATGACCCATCCGTAGTAGCCGGGATCGGATTTGAGCACGTCCCTCACGTGGCGGCCCTTGTATTTTCCGAAGTTTACGATGGGCTTACCTTGTTCGTCGTAGATGAAGCGTCCCGCAAGGTCGATGTTGCGGTTGCGCTGTGAAAATTCAGCCAGCCAGGCCACGTCATTCTGCAGGCCGTCACCATAGCGTTCCAATTGGGCCAATAGGACATCATAGGTGGCCCGGGTGTCTCCTAGTGCCGTGTGGGCGTTTTGCAGGTCTTTCCCGCAATAGAATTTATAGGCGGCGGAGAGGGTGCGGGGCTCCATCTTGTGGAAAATGTTCTGCACGTCGATGAGCTTGCAGCGTTGGGTGTCAAACCCAATCCCAGCGCGAGCGAATTCCTCTACGAGCATAGGCACATCGTACTGGTTGGAGTTGAAGCCGGCAAGGTCGCAGTCGCGGAAAATGCCTGCGAGTTCTTCCGCTTTTTCCTTGAATAGTGGACAATCCTTAACGTCCTCATCCGTGATGCCGTTCACGCTGCTGGCTTCCTCCGAGATGTGCTTATCGGGGTTGAAGCGTAGCGTCTGTGCCTCCTCGTTACCGTTCGGGTGGATTTTAAGGAAGCACAATTCCACGATTCTGTCCTTAACAACATTGAGGCCGGTGGCCTCAATGTCAAAGAAAATGATGGGTCGTTTCAGATTAAGCTTCATGTGCAGGGCGTTCATCGTAGTCCCGTGTCCGTGCAGTGCTGTGGGAACGGGGGGGTAAGATGTGGTTAGTCGTTGAGCATCATAGGCATCAGCAGCATCAGCACTTCCTCGCCTTCTTTCTGTTCGGCGGGGACGATGACACCGGCGCGGCTAGCGTCCGCAAGCCGTATGACGATTTCTTCTCCCTGAAGGTTGTTGATAAGTTCTAGCAGGTAGGGACCCTTGAAGCCGATGCTCATGGGGGTGCCGGCATAGTCGCAGAGCAAGGATTCCTCTGCGGACATGGAGAAGTCCGTGTCCTGCGAAGAAATTGTCATCTTGCTGGCATCAAGGCGAACCTTAACCAAGGAGCTGACGGCACTGGAGAACACGAGGACGCGGCGTAGCGCGGCGATCATTGCATCGCGGTTCACGGTTACGGTGTTCGGATTGTCCTTCGGAATAACGCTGGCGTAGTTGGGGAAGCGTCCCTCGATGAGGCGGCAGGTCATCTCGAAGCCGGATGTCTTCACTTCGGCGTTACGTCCGTCAAAACGGATGGCTACTTCGTCGTCCGCCTTACCCAGTATGTTCTTGAGCAGGGTGGCGGGCTTCTTCGGCATGATGAACGACCCTTCTTTGGGTGAGGGTGCGTTGAGGATTTTGTTGCAGGCCAGTTTGTGCCCGTCGCTGGCTACGATGGTGAGATCCTCTGCCTTGATGTCGAAGAAAATTCCGTTCATAACGGGGCGGAGTGCATCGTCGGCCGTGGCGAACAGAGCGCGGTTCACGGCTTCGGCAAGCCGCTGTGGAGCGACGCTGATGCCCGATGCCTCCTCTTCCAATGCGGGGGGGAGGGGGTACTCGTCGGCGGGTTGCGCCATAAAGTTGTATTTACCGTTGCGGTATTCCACGGTGACTTCGTGGTTTTTCTCATTGACAAAGAATTCCAGCGGCTGCTCGGGAATTTCCTTCATGGCATCCTGAATGGTCTTTGCGCTGGCGGCGAAGCGGATGTTCGCGTCACATTCCGTCAGTTCGACGTTTGTGCGGAGCGTGGTTTCGTTGTCGGATGCGGTGATTTTAAGTATGCTTCCTTCTGTCTCGAACAGGAAGCAGTCCAGAATGGGGAGGTTGTTCTTGGCGGCGATGGCGCGGCCAACCATCTGCAAGCGTGCAGAGAGGACTGAACTGGAGATGACGAATTTCATATTCTGTTGTGTGTTTATTTAATTTCTGCGCGTACGCGTTTTCTTTTTTGCGGAGCAAAATTACTTTTTTCGCCTGGAAAGGCCAAGCCTTTGCAGCCTATATATTGTTAAAAAACGCTTTGGCGTGAATAGCCTGTGCGTCCGCTTTTTCCTTGTTCCGCAATCGGGTGTTTACTGGTGCTCGGCGGGCATTTTGTCAATGCGGCGCTGATGGCGTCCGCCCTCAAAGGATGTGGTGAGGAAGGCATCAATGATGGCTTCGGCTTCCGCTTCGGTTACGAAGCGTCCGGGCAGGCAGAGGACGTTGGCGTCGTTGTGCTGCCGGGCCAGGCGGGCTATTTCGGGTTGCCAGGCCAGGGCGGCGCGAATTTGCTGGTGCTTGTTGAGTGTCATGCAGATGCCTTCGCCGGAGCCGCATACGGCTATGCCGCGCTCCGCTTCGCCGCTTTCGATGGCGCGGGCCAGTGCGTGGGCGTAGTCGGGGTAGTCGCAGCTTTCGGTGGAGTGCGTACCGTAGTCTTCGGTCTCAAGCCCTAGTGTGGCGAGATGTCGCTTTGCGAATTCTTTGATGCCGTAACCGGCGTGGTCACTTGCGAGGCCGATGGCTCCTGTCCGGGCGGGTGTGTTCTCCTGTTTCATCTTTTTATTGTTGCTTTGCGGTGGAATTACTCCGTACCTGTGCAAAGGTACGCTTTTCTTGTGGGAACGGGGCCGTTCCCGAGGGCTTTTTCGTTTCGGACCTCGTATCTCCGCTCTGTGCGCGTCGCACGTTTTTCTTGCGGTGGGCTTGGCCTGCCGGAAATATTTCCCTACCTTTGCAGCGGAAATCAGGAACTTGATGATACCTTACGCGTATATATAATATCGGTATAGCCGCCTCCGCTGGTGCGGAGGCTGGCTTCGCCCGTGTTTACGGGGCGGGAAGTGTCCGAATCACCCCCCCATACACCTTGGCAATCAAGTAGTTACAAGCATACGGGTACGCATTGAGCGGCGCATCGCGCCCCCTTCGGTGGGGTGTGGTGCGCCGCTTTTTCGTGTGCAACCAAGCCCATGCCCCGAAGCCCCTCCAGCCCCCCTCCCGTCCCCCCGAGAGGGGGAGGCTTGGGGATGGTGTGAGCGGTAAGAAACCAATCCTATTATAAACAGATTAAAGTATTAAGAAATGGACGAAAGAATGAACGAGAAGAATGCGCTGCCGGTGTATAACTGGTTCATCTCTGAGAGCGAGTGCGCGCAGAAAGGGACATTTTATGGTAATTTCCCCGAAGACCTCCTCTCGAAATTGCCCCCTGTTTCTTTTGATGACGGCGTTGAGTGGGAGATGGAGGGGTTCCTTTCCAACGCGCAGTTCCCGAACGGCTGCTCCGATGGAGCTATCGGCATCTACGAGGGTCAGTCCTTTGTCTTGAATCCTGAGGAGTAGGATGCCGAAGATTTACAAGGAGAAGCTCCCGCGTGGGGGCTTTTTTTGTGTGCCGTGGCGGGGCTTGTGTGGGGTGTGCGGGGGTCAGAAGTCGAGGGAGAAGCGCAGGCTGACCTGCCTGCCGGTGAGGTAGTTAGGCACGGCGTACTGCGCGTTGGTGATGTCGGTGACCCAGTAGTAGCTGTTCACGTTGGAGATTCCGAGGAGGTTGAAGGCATCGAGCCCGAGCCAGGCGTTCTTTATGATGCGTCCGATTCCGGTCGTGATGTGGCGGTCTTCGTTGTTCACGAGGCGGTAGCTGAGGCCGAGGTCCACGCGCTTGTAGGCCGGTGCGCGGAATGTCTGCCGCGTGCGGTCCGTGTGGGGCGGTCCGAATGGCAGGCCGTCGGCGAAGGCCAGCTTGAGCGTGCCGCGCCAACGTGTGGAGCCGGGGAAGTAGTCGGTGAAGAAGAGGGAAATGTTGTAGCGCTGGTCGGTCGGGCGGGGGATGCTGACGCCATCGATGGTCTCCTTGGTCTGCATGAAGGAGACGGTGACCCAGCTGTCAGTTCCCGGGACAAATTCGCCGTAGAGCTTGAAGTCGATGCCGGTGGCGTAGCCTTTGGCGATGTTGCGTCCGTAGTAAACGATGCGTACGTTGTCCACGCTGTAGGGGTTCAGGTTGCTGAGTGCCTTGTAGTAGGCTTCGGCGGTGAACTTGAAGGGGCGGTTGAGCATTTCGAAGGTGTAGTCCGCTCCGAGCACGACGTGTACGCTGCGCTGCGACTTGATGTCCCGGTTCAGGCGGACGGTGGCTATGCCGGCTGTTATCGTGGTGTCGCGGAGTTCCTTGAAGAAGGGTGTCTGGTAGTAAAGCCCTGTAGCGAGGCGCAGAGTCCAGTGTGTGTTGGCTGCGGGCCGGAATCCTACGCTGGCGCGGGGCGATAGGAGCGTTTCCTTGTTCCAGTCCAGGTGGGAGAGGCGCAGGCCGTAGGTGAGGTTGAACAGGCCTGCCTTGCTACGGATGCGCCAGGCGTCCTGCAGGAAGGCCTCGATGCGGTGCTGCGTCACTTCGCTCTGCGACTTCAGGCTGTAGATGAGCTTCAGTTCGTCGGGCGAGTAGGGGAGCGAGTAGCCCATGGAGTCGCGCATCTCCCACTCTATGGAGCGTTCCGTGATGCGTTCGCTCATCCAGTTGAAGCCGGCCTGCAGCGTGTGGCTGTTCTCGGCCTGTTTGCGCGGCAGCCGTGTGCGGAAGCGTATTCCGGCGTTATATACGTTTGCCTTGAGGCGGTTCCGGGCGTGCTCCATGTACGTGCCCACTCCGAGTTGTTCCTGCGTGGTGGCTTCGTTGAGCCAGTATTCGCCCTGGATGTCGTAGGCTTCGCGCTCTTGTGTGGCGAAGGTGGAGAATTGCAGGGCCAGGGAAGTCTCGGTGTTGAAGTGGCGGGTGATGGAGGCCGACCCGAAGTAAGTGCGGAACTTGTCGCGCTCCTGTCCGTCGAAGTACACCTTGAAGTTCTTCACTTCCTCCATAGTGCCGAAGCTTGTTTCCCGGTCCGATGGTTTGAAGTTGTAGTGGTTGTCGGAAATGTTCCCGATGATATCAAAGCTCCACCGCCGTCCGGGGTGCCAGGACAGGTAGGCTTGGTAGTCCAGGAAGTTGGGCCGGTACTCGCCGTTCGTGTCGAGGGAGCCGAGTAGGTACCGGGTCGTCTTGTAGCGGGCGCTGGTCATGAAACTCACATTGCGGTTGCCGAGTCCGAGGTACAGGCCTCCGCCCAGCAGGCTTCCGTAGATGCGGCCTTCCGTTTCCTGCGGTTTCTTGTACGTGATGTCCAGCACGGAGGACATCTTGTCGCCGTAGCGCGCCTCGAAACCGCCGCTGCTGAATCCGATGCGCTCCACCATGTCGGAATTGATGATGGACAAGCCTTCCTGCTGTCCCGACCTGACGAGCATGGGGCGGTACACCTCCACGCCGTTCAGGTAGACGACGTTCTCGTCGAACGAGCCTCCACGGACGTTGTACTGCGAGGAGAGTTCGTTGTGTGTGGATACGCCGGCCTGCGTGGCGATGACTTCCTCAACGGCGTTCCCCGTTGTGGAGGGCATCGTGGCTACGTCCGCCTTCTGTATCAGCTGCTCGGTGGTTGTCTGTAGGTGCTGCCCGCGGACGGTGGCCGCTTCGAACGTGTTTTCCAGCGTGGGCAGTACGACGTCCAGCCGCACCGAGTCGCCGGGATGGCGTAGCAGGCGGCGGCGCGGTGAGTAGCCGATCATGGAATAGAGAATAAGCACGGAGTCGCGCGACTCGCAGTAGAGCGTATAATTGCCCCGCAGGTCGGTGTTGGTCAGGACGGCGGTGCCTGCCACACGGACGGCGGCCAGCTCGACGGGGTTGCCCTCCTGGTCTTTCACCTGCCCGAACACTTTCGTGCGCTGTGCCGCAGCGGAGGCGGCGCAGAGCGCGAGGAAGATGACGGTCAGCAGGCGGGGGATGTTTCTGTCCATATAATAAGGAGAACGGGAAACACGCTGTTTTATTGTGCAGGGGCGGCGGGAGGGGCTTCCCGGCGGGGGAAGGTCTGGCGGATGCCTTGTTCCCTGTGTTCCAGCAGGACGGTGATGCCGAACTTCCCGCTGAGGTGTTCGGCCAGATGCTGGGCGCAGTAAACGGAGCGGTGCTGCCCCCCAGTGCACCCGAAGCTGAACATGAGGTCCGTGAACCCCCGCTCCATATACCGCTGCACGTGGAAGTCGGCCATCTTATATATGCTCTCGAGAAATGGCTGCACTTCGCCCCCTTCTTCAAGAAAGCGCACAACGGGCTCGTCAAGTCCCGTGAGCGTCTTGTATGCGTCGTAGCGTCCGGGGTTGTGGGGTGCGCGGCAGTCGAATACATAGCCGCCCCCGTTGCCGCTTTCATCGGCGGGTATGCCTTTCTTGTAGCTGAAGCTGAAGACGCGTACCGTTAGCTGGCCGTCAGCCTGTCCGGCATCCTGCGTGGCCCGGGCGGCGGCCGGTTTCTCCAGCATCCGCCGCAGGGTTCGCAGAAGGGCGGGGTAGGGCGCACAGACCCCAGTGTCAAGCGTTTCTCTCAGGCTGTCCAATGCGGGCGGGATACTGTCCAAAAAGTGCTTTTTGCGCTCAAAATGCCCCCGCAGGCCATAGGCACCGAGCACCTGGAGCTGTCGGAAAAGCACCATGAGGCGCAGGTCGCGGCGGAATGTCTCATGGTCCACATCTGCCAGACCGTCCAGTTCGTCAAGGTATGCCGCCACCATCGCGTCGCGCAGTTCCTGCGGATAGCGCGCCGAAGCCTGCCAGAGGAAGGCGGCCAGGTCGTATTGCAGCGGGCCGGTCTTGCCGCCTTGGAAGTCTATGAAGCAGGGCGCGCCGCCGTCCAGCATGACGTTGCGCGCTTGGAAGTCACGGTAGAGGAAGCCCTGCGGCCCGTATTGCGTCAGGTCTTCCGCCAGCTTATCCATATCGTCCTGTAGGGCGCATTCGTCGTATTCCGTATCTGTTGTGCGCAGGAAGCAGTACTTGAAATAGTTTAAGTCGAACATCGCGGCGCGCCGGTCGAAGGTTGCAGGCGGTAGGAGCCGCGCCCTGTCCAGCCCCTCCGCGCCCCGCACTTGGAAATGCGGCAGGTAGCGGATAACGCGTTCTATAAGTTCGTGGTCGTGCTGCTCGTATCTGCCGCCGCTTTCTCTGGCATGGCGCAGTGCATCGTGCAGGCTGCTCCCTCCCACGTACTGTTGCAGGTAGCACAGACCGTCGTCGCTGACGGCATAGACGCGCGGGACAGGCAGTTCTAATGTGTGGAAGTGGCGGGCGAGGTACAGGAAGCATTCGTTCTCGTGCCGGGAGGTGCCCACAGTGCCGACAGCGGCCTGTCGGCCTTGTAGCAAGTAATATTGGCGGTTACTTCCCGCCCCGGCCATCTTTTCTATGCGTTCCGGTTCTGTGCCGAAAGCGTTGCGGTATAGTTCTCTTAAGGGTTGCATTCGTTTGTTGGCTATGCTTTTCTGTGCCAGATGGCTATGACTTTCCTTCGGATGGCGGTGCAGTTCACTGCGGAGGCGGCTGCGAAGACCGCGCATCCCGCTCCGAGGGCGGCTATCGGACTGGCTGTTTCCATTTGCGGGAAGATAAGCGTGAGCATGTCGGTGTAGTAGTTCCGGCAGAGCAGCGTCAGAATGAAGGCGAGCACCAGGACGGCTATGTTCAGGCCGATGGTGAGCAGTTGGTAAGGCCGCGCCACGCGTGCCGGGGTGTATCCCAGGAGCAGCAGTGTCTCCAGCTTGTGGGTGTTCTTCTGCACGAGTAAGTAAACGCTAAGCATCAGGATATAGAATGACAGCGCGCAGACGAGCAGGCCGACCAACAGCACCAGGCTCACCACGACGCGCAGGAAATAGGTGGCGCGCCCGGCATCCAGTTTGTTGTCTTCCACGTCGTAGTTCTTTTCCTGCATATACCTCGCGATGGCATCGTCGGCGGGGGAGACGACTTCGACTATCAGTCGCGAGGGTTCATCCGTCCGCCCCGGTTCAAAGCGCTCGTTGCTCCAGTCCATGAAATCCTGCGGTACGAGGATGGTGTTCAGTCGGTTGGAGAAGCCTAGTATCTTGCCCCGGAACTGCGCTCCCCCGCTTCGCGAATGTATGAATATGCCCATGTCAATCATTCCGATGAGGCCGTCGGACACCTTGGGCAGGCCCCGGCTTTGCGCGAAGCCGAAGTTGTATAGCGCAACGTAGCTTCTCGGAAGTATGACGGGCACGTTTTCATCACCCGGGGTGTAGTTCCATTCCGCTTGTTGCACATCAACGAAACTGTCGGGTACCGACTCGAAAAAAAGTTCCGTCTGTAGCGGCGTTCCGCCTTGCAGGCTCATGCTGGCCGACACTTTGTAGCGCGATGACGTGAATCCCGCCGCGCGCTTGCAGAAGGGTTGCTTCCGGAGGTCTTCCACCTCGCTTGTGGAGAAAGTGTTGCTGCTTGCAGTGAGTGTTGTGGCGGTGGTGACGCGCTTTGAAACCACGAGGAAATTCTGGTTGATGAACGCGTCGTCCTGTGTCAGCAGGGGGATTGCATCGCGGTAGAACTGTACGCCGAGCATCACAATCCACGTGCCGAAAAGGTTGGCCAGCAGGAAACCTGCCAGCTGGAGCGGCGATATGTGCTGTTTGAGGAGCTTCCAGACGAGTGTCATAAGTGGAACGTTTTGTCGTAAGGCAGGTTCATGTGTTTCCCGATGCTGGTCACGATGACGGCGGCTCCCTGCCGCTTCGCCTCGGCGGAGAGGATGTCGCCGACGAGGCTGGCGTTCGTGTCGTCCAAGTGGCTCACAGGTTCGTCCGCTAGTAGGAAATCGAAGGGTTGCACCAAGGCGCGGATGAGTGCCACCCGCTGTTGTTGTCCGAAGCTCATGCGCCCGGTTTTTTCTTCCGCTTTGTCTGCTATGCCGAGTGTCTCGAGCCAGTCGCGGATTTCACTGTCCTTGCGGAAACCGCCGCTTAGGTTATTTTTGATTTGGATATTATCCCAGGTGGAGAGTTCCGGGAACAGGCGCAGCTCTTGGTGCAGGGTGCTGATGCTTTTCTGCCGGATGCGTGCCCATTCCCCTACGCTCAGGGAACGGGTGTCGCGGTCGTCAAAGCGGATTTCCCCTTCGTAGTCGCGGCGGTAACCTTGCAAGTAGCTGCACAGGGAGGACTTGCCCGTTCCGCTGGCCGCCTCGATGAGGTAAAACTTACCCCGCTCTAGGCTGACTTCCTGCCGCCAGATGTCGCTCTTGATGTCCGCTTGCTGGGCGAACACGAGGGGGAGCGTGTGCTTTAGGGTGATGGTCTGCATGGTTTATTTGGCGGTAAAGGCGATGTCGCCTGTCGCTCCGAGCGTGAATGTTGCCCGCTTACGTTCGCCGAAAAGCGTGTGTGCGATGGCGGCGATGTCGCCGAGACGGTTCGGTTCTGCGAACGCGCGTTCTATGTTGAGTGTGAGGTAAATGCGCTTACCGCGTGCTTCGGCAGCCAGTGCGCTTTCGGTCGTTTCGTCGAGGTTGCCGGCATTGCCGTAGCTGTATGCAATGGTCTCGCCTTGTGATCCGATGAGGGAGAATGCCGCCGTGCCGTCTTCGTAGAGATTGTTCAGGCACAAGGCGAGGTCGTAACCGCCTTCAGTCGGTAGTTCGTCGGTGCGGATGTTCCCGTCAATGCTGAGGAGCATGTCGCGCAGTACGGGGTCGGCGTAGAGCTTGTCGGCAGCCTTTCCTTCCTGTATATGGGCGGCAAAAAGGCAGATTGCGCTTTCGGGAATGCCGCGCGGGTATATTGTGCCGAGCGTCTGCTCCCCTCCGGCTTCTTGCAGAAGGAGGCGCGTCTGTTCCTCTGTGGAGGTGAGCCGGCCTTGCAGGTTGATAGCGTCTGCTCCCTCCGGTTGAGGATGGAATTGGAGCGTGGCGTAGAGTTGTATGTCGGCAGGGCGCACCTTCCCGGGCAGGCCGAGCCGTAAAAAAGTGCTCAAAGGTGGCGGTAGCGCATCGGCACGGGCGAAGAGGCGTGCCGCCCCTTCGGGTATTTCTTGCAGCTCGTCCCATTGCGCAGTCCGGCGGAAACTCTTTTCTTCCGCCGCCTTGAACATCTGCGTCATGGTATGCTGAATCTCTGTTCGCTCCTGCACTGTTCCCGGTCCCATGACCAGTAGGGCGTTCTCGTCCCATGCTATGAGCCATCCTGCGTCAAGCCAGGCCCAGCCCAGTCCGCCGTCCCGCTTCAGCATCGCCGCGCTTCCGGCATCGGCGGATTGGCTGAGGGACTGTGCCAGCAGGCGGCTGTCCTTCACGGCGGCAGCGATACCGAAACGTCCGTCGGGCGAGAGAAATAGATACACGTCCTGTGCGAAGTCAATGCCCTTGGGCACTGCGCCCACCCACCGCTGGATGAGGCCCGTGACGGCTGCGGGGTCGGGGAGGCGGTCTGGGCGGACTGCGACGACGGCGGGCGACTCTCCGGGCACCAGACCTGCGTGCCCCTTTGGCGCAAACAGCCACAAGTAGAGTCCCGTGGCCGCTACCGCGAGCAGCAGGAAGGGGAGGACAACATGCAGGAGCAGGTTCTTTTTCTTCGTTTTCATGGGTAGGTCAGTTGTTCTCTGTGGGTTGTTTCACCGTTCGCTTGGCCAGGTACATGATGTGGGTGGCAGCAAGGGCGGCTGTCTCTGTGCGCAGTCTGCTGTCGCCGAGCGTTACTTGTTGGTAGCCGCAGCTCAGGGCGAGCCTCACCTCGTCAATACTGAAGTCGCCCTCCGGGCCTATGAGGACGCGCGCGCCCCCCGTTTTTTTTACCACATCGCCGAGGAATGCCATCTCTCCGGGCAATCCATCGTCCTTCCCCTCGTAGCAGTGGCAGATGAAGCGCTGGCCCTCGAACGGTTGGCGCAGGAACTCCTCGAAGCGGGTCATGCCCTGCAAGCGCGGGAGGCGCGCCTTGTGGCTCTGCTTCATCGCACTGACGAGGATGCGCTCCACGCGCACCGTCTTGACAACCCGGCGTTCGGAGTTGCGGCAGTCCAGGAAAGTTATCGCGTCCACGCCGATTTCCGTAGCCTTCTCCGCAAACCACTCCATGCGGTCCATGCTCTTGGTAGGCGCGACGGCAACCTCTATGCTCCCTTCCCACAGGGGAGTTTCTTCCCGCGTTCGTATTATATTTATATAGGTATGCTTCTGCGAAGCCTCGCTCACGGTGCAGTCGTACAACCTGCCCTTCCCGTCCGTGCAGACCAGCGCGTCGCCCTCACGCAGGCGCAGCACGCGCACGGCATGGGCGGACTCATCGGGCGGAAGTACGCGCGTCTCGGCGATGTCCGGGGCGTAAAACAAGTGAAATTCTTTCATGCTTTGCGCAAATTTACGGTTTGGGACGGAAAATTCCAAACGGTGACGGGAAATTGATGCACCGTACTCCGTTCGCCCTCTCGTGCAGGAGGGTCTGAACTACCCCTGGGGTTAGGTGAAACTATCCATAGGGGTAAGGCGAACTGACCCTAGGGTTATGCGGAACTAACCCTATGGGTAGGAAGAACGGCCTTGTCGAAGGCCTTCTTTCCCCCCCCTATCGGAAACTAAATGTTGCCTGGATGGAGATGTCCTGCTTTGTGGGTGAGGATATCTCCTGTGTCCCACTACCGATGCTGCTGCGGTTGAAGAAGTGGAGTAGGGCGTAGCGTAAACCGAGGCCGATCCCGCGTGTGGGCTGCCATCGGAGCACGGCTGCGGCGCGGCAGCCGTGGTAGTAGGAGGCAGGGAAGGCAAACGTGCTTCGCAGTTGCGGCTCGTAGGCATAGAGCGCGGCGGCGTAGTCGTCCGTGAAGAATACTGCGGCGGAAGCCCGTAACGACAACTTTTCTGAGGGCTGAATGCCCATGCGGGCGGACGCCATCCAGCCGTAGGCCGCAGCTGTGGCCTGACGGTCGGCGATGCAACCGTCCAGGGCGGCGGCGACACTTGTGCGCTCCGTCCGCCACGTGGCTTGCAGGCGCAGGCGGTGTGTGGTGGCATATTCCATGAACCCCAGGTAGCCCGTGAGATTGCGTTGGCGCGAGCGTGTCTTGTAACGCAGGAGCAGTTCCCACCGCTTTGTGGCGAAGTATTTCCCTTCCGCGAGCACCTCTATCCCGTCCGACGGCCCTGTGGCCAAGTAGGTCGGTGCCGGGAACCGGAAGTAGTCGGCGTAAGCGCGCAGTTCCGTCCGCTTGATGCCGGTGAACTTGCCGCCCAGCATTACGCCGTGTTCGTTGGCCGTGCGGTTTCCTGCCTGTATAGGTTTGGCGAAAGGTGCGACGAAGCGGCGCGAGAAGTGGCGGTGATGGAGTGTCAGCCGGAGATCATCGGCAGGCATCCATGCGAGCGTTTGTGTCAGGGCGAGGTGCAGGCGGCGGTCGGCGGCGGCCTCTCCGGTGATTGTCCATTGGCGGGCGAAGCGGACACGCCAGTCGGCGGAAATTCCCATGGCGTTTCGCCCGCGTAGGTAGTAGCGGTTGTAATCCCGAGGGTCAGGGGCGATGTGGCGACTGTAGGTTGCGGCGTATCCGCCGATGCCTACCGCCCAATCCGAACGTTCGTAAGCCACACGTGCGCCTGCCGTGAAGCATCCGGCATTTCCCCGCCGGTTGATTTCCTGCTCCGTGCGGTGCAGTCCTGTCGCGAGCAGGGAGCGTATCGTGTCGCCGACGAGGCGGGCGTCCAGGCGACGGTAGGATACGAATGCGGCCAGCCTCCAGTATTTGCCGATCCGCACGCCGCCCGCCGCGCCCCGGAAGAACGCACTCTCCTCCGTAGAAGTGTGCGGACTGAAGGCTGTGTTCGTGCGCCTCGGCGCCTCAAGCAGCAGGGCGGGGGAGGCGATGAAGGCGTTGCCCAGCAGCAGTCCCTGTCCCCAATGCAGGCGGTAGTCGCCCACAACGGCCTCCCAGTTTCCCCCGGCGGGCTTGTACGCGACATAGAGGGAGGTGTGGTCGAACGGATAGAAACCCTTGCAGGCGAATGGCTCGCCGGCATCCTTTTCGAGCGTCAGGCCGTAGCGCAGACTGTGCCGATAGTCGTAGCGGTATCGGACGGTGCTGGCAAGCCCGTTCCCGAGGTAGGCGCGGTTCCGGTTCGCCTGCAGTTCCGCTTCGGTGTACGTCCGGTTACCTGCGCGGCGGTAGAGCGGGATGTCCAGATTCCCTTCGGCCGTATGCCGCCCTGCGGTCAGCAGCTCCCGCAGCGTGGGTTGTGCCTGCGCGGTGCTGCCCGCGTAGGTGAATAGGGAGAGGTAGCGGCGGTCGGATAGCGAGAGGTTTCGGACGAACATCAGTTCCCCGAGGTCCAGAATGCCCTTCTTCCGTTCCCGGTAGGCGATGAGGGAGTCCGCCTGTCCCTCGCTGAGGAACGGCAGTCGCAGGAGGTCTTCGCGCGTGGCCGTGTTGATGTTCATCGGCGCGGCGGCAATGTCTTCCAGGCGGGTCAGCCAGTCTTCCGCAGCCTCCTCCTCCTCGTCTTCCAACCGTGCGGAGAACGTTTCGCAGAACTCGTCCCACGAAATCCAATGCTCCTGTGCCGCCACCCTGACGGGGAGCAGGGCAAGCAGCAGGGCGCAGGGGAGCGTCAGCAGTCTGGGTCTTAGCATTTCGGTGCGGTACGGGTAATGTCAAGGCGAAGGTACGCAGAAACTGCCACACCACCGCTCTATCGTACGGAAAAGTTGCTTAGGGAACGGTAAATGGCAGCCAAGTCCTGAGTTCCCGCATAGCCGGGGACACATTATTACATATACGCGTGCGCGCGTATATATGCATGTTTGGACGGGGCGTGGCGGTCGCGAAACCGCATATACCCTGTTTGGGGTATTTCGGGTTACGATGGAATTTCCGACCTTTGCAGATTAGAAGTAACAGACGTAGCGTATGAAACTCTCGGAACTGAAGACAGGTGAGCGCGGCGTGATAGTCAAGGTGCTCGGACACGGCGGATTCCGCAAACGCATCGTGGAGATGGGCTTCGTTAAAGGGCAGGCTGTGGACGTGCTCCTCAACGCCCCGTTACAGGACCCCGTGAAGTACAAACTCATGGGGTACGAGGTGTCCCTGCGCCGTCAGGAAGCCGCGCTGATTGAAGTGGTGAGCGCGGCCGAAGCCGGGGCGGAGCAGACAGCGGACGGGGCGGCGGGTACGCCGCAGCCGCTGACGCTGGAGCACCTCCCGGACGAGGTGTTGCGGGAAGTGGCACAACGTAAGCACCGCACAATCAACGTGGCGCTTGTCGGTAACCCTAACTGCGGGAAGACATCGCTCTTCAACTTTGCGAGCGGGGCGCACGGGCACGTGGGGAACTACTCGGGCGTGACGGTGGACGCCAGCCGCGCGCATGCGGACTTCGAGGGCTACCGCCTCAACCTGACCGACCTCCCCGGCACTTACTCCCTGTCCTGCTACTCGCCGGAGGAGCTTTACGTGCGCGAACACCTTGCGGAACAGCGCCCTGATGTCGTGATAAACATCATCGACGCGGGCAACCTGGAGCGCAACCTTTACCTGACGACGCAGTTGCTGGACATGAACCTGCGCATGGTGTGCGCCTTGAACATGTTTGACGAGTTCGAGCGGCGCGGCGACTCGCTGGATATCCCTACGCTCTCCACGCTGCTCGGCGTGCCGATGGTTCCCACGTCGTTCAAGAGCGGTAGGGGAGTGGACGACCTGTTCCGCGCCGTGGTTCAAGTATTCGAGGACGAGAGCAAAGTGGCGCGCCACATACACATCAACTACGGGCACGAGATAGAGGACGGCATCAGCCATATCCAGCAGTACCTCAAGGCCGACAGTGCACTGAGCGCGCGTTACTCCACACGCTACTTGGCCCTGAAACTGATGGAGGGGGACAGGGAGGCGGAGAAGCTCCTGCCGGCTCCGCGCGAGGCCGTACTGGCCGCCCGCGACCATGCGGCGGCACGCGTGCTGGAGGAGCGTAAGCTGGATGCGGAGACGGCCATCATGGACGCCAAGTACGGCTTCATCAACGGCGCGCTCACGGAGGCGCGTTTCCGGACGGGCACGAAGGAGGACACTTACCGCGTCACGCACCTCATTGACAGCGTACTTTCAAACAAATACCTCGGCTTCCCCATCTTCTTCCTCATCCTGTTCGTCATGTTCCAGACGACTTTCGCGCTCGGGCAGTACCCGATGGACTGGATTGATGCCGCCGTGGAATGGCTGGGCGAGTGGGTCGGCGGCCTGCTGCCCGAGGGCGCGCTGCGTTCCCTCATCGTGGACGGGGCCATAGCCGGCGTGGGAGCCGTGATTGTCTTCCTGCCGCAGATTCTGCTCCTCTACTTCTTCATTTCCCTGATGGAGGACAGCGGCTACATGGCGCGTGCGGCATTCATCATGGACCGCCTGATGCACAAGATGGGGCTGCACGGCAAGTCGTTCATCCCGCTGGTGATGGGCTTCGGCTGCAACGTCCCGGCGGTGATGGCCACGCGCACTATCGAGAGCCGGCGCTCGCGGCTGATAACGATGATGGTGCTGCCGTTCATGTCCTGCTCGGCGCGCCTGCCCATCTACATCATGGTCGTGGGCACTTTCTTCGCGGCGCAGTGGCGTTCGTGGGTGATGCTGTCGCTCTATGCCGTGGGCATCCTCGTCGCCGTGGTGGTGAGCAAGCTCTTCTCCACCCTCGTCATCCGTGGCGAGGACACCCCCTTCGTGATGGAGCTGCCCCCCTACCGCTGGCCAACGCCCAAGGCCATAGGCCGCCATACGTGGGAGAAGGGGAAGGAATACCTCAAGAAGATGGGCGGCATCATCCTCGTGGCCAGCATCATTGTCTGGGCGCTCGGCTACTATCCCCACGATGACGCGCTCTCCCGCGAGGCGCAGCAGGAGCAGAGCTACATCGGTCGGCTCGGACAGGCCGTAGAGCCCGTGTTCCGTCCGCAGGGTTTCAACTGGAAGCTGGACGTGAGCCTGCTGGCCGGGGTGGGGGCGAAGGAGATTGTCGCCTCCACGGTCGGCGTGCTCTATGCCGGG
The DNA here is from genome assembly GCA_017476545.1 of Alloprevotella sp. Taxonomy (GTDB): domain Bacteria; phylum Bacteroidota; class Bacteroidia; order Bacteroidales; family Bacteroidaceae; genus Alloprevotella. Next base: position 420 of record JAFUZP010000034.1, on the reverse strand, counting down.
GACGACTCCTACGGGGAGGACGATGCCTTCAGCGACGACAACGCCAAGTACTCCCGCCTGCGCCAGCTGATGCAGGACGAGGGGCTGACGCCGCTCTCCGCCTACTGCTACCTGCTGTTCATCCTGCTCTATTTCCCCTGCATAGCCACCGTCGCGGCCATCCGCAACGAGACGGGCTCGTGGCGCTGGGCGCTTGCCGCCGCGCTCTACACGACGGGCGTGGCCTGGGTGGTGTCCGCGCTGGTCTATCAGGTCGGCAGCCTGTTCTGAAGTCCCGCTAACCTATGCAGTCCGTCCTCGTCGCCCTCATCCTGGCCCTCTGCGCCGCTTACGTCCTGCGCCGCCTGTGGCTGCACCTGCGCCGCCCGCCCTGCGATGCGCGCTGCGCAGACTGTCCGCTCGCGGCGCGGTGCGGACGGG
>JAFUZP010000033.1 GCA_017476545.1 Alloprevotella sp. | reverse complement strand
GCTTGGCACGACGTTTACGCTGACGCCTTGGGACGAGGCCAGCGCGATCCGTGGCGGCGGCGCTGCGCTGCGCAACGACGACGGCACGATTACGCCCAACGGTGACTTCCCCGGCCAGAACGTCTGGGTTATCACGGAGAAAAGTCCTGCAGACGCAAGCAAGCCGAACTGGAACGGCGACTTCTGGCGTCAGGGCGGCGGGCAGAAGGAAGCCGATGAGAAGGCACTCCTGCTCTTCGCGAAGGGACATCCTTACGCTTTCTACACCGTTGAGGAATTCGAAGTGCCCGCTGCGGCAACCTCTGTTACCTACGTTGTTGTGGACGGTGAGGGCACAGAGTACGACCGTTTCGTACAGGAAGATGTGGAAGTGGGTACGGTTATCGACACTTACCCCACTGAACTGGAGCACGACTACGTGACGCTGACCGTTCCTGAAAGCCTGACGGTTACAGAAAACGCGGACGAAAACGTCGTTTATGTAGAGGCATCTTGGGATAACCTCCCCTTCCAGCCCTCTACGGCAGAGAACCCCGTCTATTATCTCCTCAGTATGCCGGATGGCTACTACATGGTAGATGATATTACGTCCACGGTGGCTGTTGGCGGTGTCTATGATGACGAGACTTGGACCACCACTCCTTACGAGTACAGCGACCTGCAGAATCTTGAAGATGCCGAGTTGGCCAAATATGCCTTTGCCTTCGTAGGTAATCCCTATACGGGCTTCAAGGTTTACAACAAGGCTGCTGAGCAGTATTTCATCCAGACCAACGACTATACTTGGGTGGGTACAGAAGAGGATGCCGTGGCTTACGAGCTGAAGAAAGCAGACGATAATGGTGGTTTCTACCTCTACAACGGCGAGAAGGTGCTGGATTACAACTGGGGGACGCTTATGCAGCGCACAGGTGAGCCCGGCTTTGGTAACACTTTCACGGCAACTCCGCTTCCCGAACCTGCCACTCCCGAGTATGCTACGGTGACTTACATCGTTCAGGACGCTGAGGGTACTTTGCTTGAAGTGTTTACACAGGATGGCATCGAGGTGGGTACGGTTATCACCGACATCCCCGCCGAGCGTAAGCGGCTCTACACGGATTACACGCAGCCTGATGGTGGCCTGACAGTTACTGCCGGGGATAACGAGTACATCGTGACGGCTACGTTCAACTATCCGTTCCCCGTCACTGACGAAGAGGACGAGCAAATCGTTTATCTCCTCGTGGACGAGAACAAGAGCGCAGTGGGCGGTTATGACTATCCGTACATCGCCGAAGAACTCTTGTCCGATGACGCTCCCGAGGGGGCAGATCTGACGGATATGAACAACTGGTCAACCTACGGTCCCGATTACCTTGAAACGATCCTGCTCTACTATAATCTTTACAAGGAGTACGGTTACGACGATGCTGCCGACTATTACAAGAGCTCGTACGGTAGGAGTGAGGCAACGAGCGACCTGTATATGTGGGAAATCGAGGGCAATCCGTACGCTGGCTTTATCCTCTATTCTGTTGCCGATGCCGCTTACATCGTGGTTGAGGCTTCGAATAACGAGGTGAACACCAACTATACGGAAGACGAGGGCGTGTCCCGCGCTGATTTGGCTAGGGAGGCACAGCGTTTCGACATCGTACCTAACGAAGACGGCACCTACTCCTTCGTAACGCCGGAGGGTATGTATATCGCAGAGGAAACGATGACTCGCGATGAAGAATATGGTGAGGAGCGCGTATTCGTGCTTACGGCTGATCCTTCGCAGGCACTGCGCTTCAACATTGCAGCTATGAACCTCGGCACTTACTACGACCTGATGGAGGCTTATGAGGCCGCACAGTCGGAAATCGAAGAGCTCATCACCGGCGTGGAGAAGGTAGAGACGAAGGCTGGTAACGCTACGGTATTCGACCTCCAGGGCCGCCGCATGAACGGTGTGCAGAAGGGTCTGAACATCGTGAACGGCAAGAAGGTTCTCGTGAAGTAACTTTCCCGGAACAATATCCCCAGCGGGGCGCACCGATCGGTGCGCCCCGCTTCGTTGTATCGGGGCGTTCCGGCTCCGTTCTTCCTGCGGCGGTAAAACGGCTCTGGCGGTTGCTCTTTCGTACCCCTAGGGTTAGTTCTCCGTACCCCTGCGGTTGGTTTTTCGTAACCGTGGGGTTAGTTTTCCGTACCCCTTGGGGTATGGCCATCATGGTGCGGGGCTGACATTTTGTCAGTCCGGGGGCGTTTGGCAAGGGCTTTGGATGTTTTGCAAGTAAACAAAACATTAAACGCTATGAACACGAACAACCAACAACAACCGTTCAACCCTCAGGAAGAACGAGCCTTGGAACGCTTCGCCCGCAACCTCGTGGACGAGGCCCGGACGGGGAAGCTCGACCCCGTCATCGGGCGCGACGACGAAATCCGCCGCGTGCTGCAAATCCTTTCGCGCCTCACCAAGAACAACCCCATCCTCATCGGCGAACCCGGAACCGGTAAGACGGCCATCGTGGAGGGGCTGGCGCAGCGCATCGTGCGCGGCGACGTGCCGGAGAACCTCCGCGACAAGCAGCTCTACTCGCTGGATATGGGCGCGCTCATCGCCGGTGCGATGTACAAGGGCGAGTTTGAGGAACGACTGAAGAGCGTTGTAAAGGAAGTTACCGCTTCGGAAGGCACTATCATCCTCTTTATTGACGAAATCCACACCCTCGTAGGAGCCGGCAAGGGAGAGGGGGCTATGGACGCGGCCAACATCCTGAAGCCCGCCCTCTCGCGCGGAGAGATACGCACCATCGGCGCAACGACGCTGGAGGAATACCAGAAGTACTTCGAAAAGGACAAGGCATTGGAACGCCGTTTCCAGACGGTTGCGGTGGACGAACCCTCCGTGGAGGACGCCATCAGCATCCTGCGCGGACTGAAGGAACGCTACGAGAGCCACCACAAAGTGCGCATCCAGGACGATGCGCTCATCGCTGCCGCCCAACTCTCCCACCGTTACATCACCGAACGCTTCCTGCCGGACAAGGCTATCGACCTCATGGATGAGGCTGCCGCCAAGCTGCGGATGGAGCGGGACTCGCAGCCGGAAGAACTGGACGAGATTTCGCGCCGTCTGGCTCAGCTCTCCATAGAGCGCGAGGCTATCAAGCGCGAGAACGATACGGCGAAACTCGCTGAGCTGAACAAGGAGATTGACGAACTCGCCGCGAAGGAGAAAGAACTCCGCAGTAAGTGGGAGGGCGAACGTAGCCTGCTCAACAGAATCCAGGAGCAGCGGAAGACGATGGAGGCGCTGCGCTTCGATGCCGAGCGCGCGGAGCGTGAGGGTGACTATGGGCGCGTGGCCGAGATTCGCTACGGCCGCTTGCAGCAGCTTCAGGCGACTATTGACAGCATGGAGGCCGAGCTGCGGGAACGCCAAGGTGGCGAGGCGATGGTGAAGGAGGTGGTCACGGCGGACGACATCGCCGATGTCGTGAGCCGTTGGACGGGCATTCCCGTCAGCCGGATGCTGCAGAGCGAACGCGATAAGCTCCTCCACCTTGAGGACGAACTGCACAGGCGTGTCATCGGACAGCAGGAGGCCATCGCCGCCGTGTCCGATGCCGTGCGCCGTAGCCGTGCCGGATTGCAAGACCCGCGCCGGCCTATCGGCTCCTTCATCTTCCTCGGCCCCACCGGGGTGGGTAAGACGGAGCTGGCTAAGGCTCTGGCGGCTTATCTCTTCAACGATGACCAGATGATGACGCGCATAGACATGTCGGAGTATCAGGAGAAGTTCAGCGTCTCGCGTCTCGTCGGTGCGCCTCCGGGATACGTGGGTTACGAGGAAGGTGGCCAGCTTACCGAGGCCGTACGCCGAAAGCCCTACAGCGTGGTGCTCTTTGACGAGATAGAGAAGGCTCACCCGGACGTGTTCAACATCCTCCTACAGGTGCTGGACGACGGGCGGCTGACGGACAACAAGGGGCGCACGGTGAATTTCAAGAACACCATTGTCATCATGACCTCCAACTTGCTGCCGGACAAGACAACCGCTGCGGGGAACGGACGCGACGCCAGTTTGCGCGCAGGCCTAGTGCGCCTTGGCATCCGCCCCGAGTTCCTGAACCGTGTGGACGGCATCATTGAATTCCTGCCGCTGACCGAAGGGGAGATAACGGACATCGTACGGATGCAGGTGACGGCCATTACGGCACGCCTTGCCGAGCAGGGCATCACGCTTCGCCTCAGTGACGAGGCCGTCGCCCTCATTGCCCGCGAGGGTTACGACCCGGAATTCGGCGCACGTCCCGTGAAAAGGGCCTTGCAGCACCTGTTGCTTAACGACCTCTCAAAAGCCATTCTCAGCGGAGGGATAGTTAAGGAGCAGCCCGTCCTTGTCAGTGCCGATGGAGACCGCCTTACTTTCGGCAACGTCCGCGGATAGCTAGTTGTTATGGGAAGTTGGGTGTGACTTGTCGGTAGGGCATCGCAACTTCTGGTATCTATGATAATCGGTGGGTCTTGGCAATACCAAGGCCCACCGGTTATTAACTACTTTCCACCTCCCCACAATCACCTTCTCGCTACTTCCTCCCCGTTCCCCTCCGCCGGGCTGTGCTTCTCGGTTCGCGCTTGTGGAAGAGCCGGAACGCATCGTTCCGTGCCGCGTTGCGTACGAGTTCGGTGGGCGTGAAGCGCCATTCCCGCAACGGTCGGGCGTTGATGATGCCCTGTTTGCGGATTTCCTGGATGAGGTAGTAACGCAGGTCGCGCTCCGTACTCCGCAGGATGCGTCCTCGCAGGCTGTCCTGCGGGATACCCGCTCCCTTCGTGAGGTGTCCGCCACCGCCGTTGCCCCGGTAACTGTTTACCGCCACGGTGTAGGTCTTGTGCAGTTCAAAGCGTTGCAGACCGCTGCCCGGCCTTCTGGAAGGTAGGCCGTGGATGGTCACCCGCTGTCCGGCGGATTTCGTTACATCCACCGAGTAGTACAGCCCCGATGCCGAGTCGAAGTTGTAGGATGGTACGGCGAGCAGTTTCCATCGTTCGCCCGGTGCTACGGTAGGTGCGGGGTGGACGAAGTTGAGCAGGTGCTGTCGTGGCGCATGTTCCCTGATTTTGCGGCTGCGGGAGCGGCTTTCGCCCTTCCTGCGCTTGAGGGTCTGCGTCCATCCGGCGTAGCTGTATTCCAGATAGTCCTTGATTTCCTGTCCCGTGAGGCGCATGGTGTAGAGGTAGTTCTCGTACTTGTAGAGGTTGAATATGTCGCCCGTGCGGATAGTTCCCTGCGGGATGGTTGTATCGAAGCTCAGGGGCGCGGCGAAACTAATGTCCGCTCCGGTGATGCGCCGCTGCATGGTGTGAATGAAGTCCACGAAGGCCGAAGAGCCGAAGAAAGCATCACGGGAGGAGAAAGCGCGGCGGTTGCGCCCGAGCACTTCCTTGGTAAAGGTCGTCACGGCGCGCTGTTCCGAGGCGTGGGCGGCAAGAAATTCCGCGTCCGGCTTAAGGGGACGGATGTCTGTGAAACCTGCCTCACTGACGCTTACCCCCGCGCCGCCCGGTCGCAGTGTGCAGGTGGCGGCAGCTACGTAATGGGCATCGGGTCCGGCATTGAGGACGCACACGGTGTCGCCCGCCGTATTGACCACGGAGGTGCTGGTGCGTTGGTGGTCATGGCCGCAGAATATGATGTCGAAGCCTGGGACGAGGCGCGCTACTTGCAGGGTGGCGTTCTCCAGTAGCTCCCCATCGGCTTCCGCATTGCCCGTGCCGGAGTGGAAGAGGCCGATAATGACATCCGCCGCCTGCTGCATTTCGGGCATATAGCGCCGGGCGGCCTCCACCATGTCGCCGAAATGCAGTCCACTCCACAGCTCTTCGGGTACCCACTGCGGCACGGTGGGTGTCAGCAGTCCGAAGACGGCGATTCGCACACCGCCTTTGCGGATGACGGTGTAGGGCTTCCAGTAAGGCTCGCCCGTATCGGTCCGCGTCACGTTCGCGGCAAGAACCGGGAACGCACACTGCCGCGTCCAGCGGTCATACACGGCGTGCCCCGTTTCCACGTCGTGGTTGCCTATTGTGGCCGCGTCATAGCCCATGAAGTTCATGGCTTTGGCGCACAGATGTGTGGAGGTGGTGTCAATGAAGTTATAGTAATAAGCCGCCGGTTGCCCTTGCAGGAGATCACCCGCATCGAGCAGGAGAACGCGGTCCTCGCCGTACTTCGTCCGTTGTTGCTGCACATATTTATATATACGCGCGAGACTGCCGCTGCCGGGGCGGTGGTTAGTGAAGTCGCGCGGCAGGTAGTTACCGTGTACGTCGGTCGTCGCGATGAGGCGGAACGGGCGTTGCGCCGGTACAGTCAGGCAGGTTGCAATGAACAGCAGTGCGAGGAGCGGTCTTTTCATGGTGGTAGTTCTTAATGGGGAAGTGGTAGGTAAAAAGAAGGGAGCGCACGGGCTGCTTAAGCCGCCGTAGTGCGCTCCCTTCTTGAGGTGCTAAATCATGCTATACACAACGTCCATAATCTTCTTTCCCAGTGCGTCGGCGGCTTCCATCGTGTGGGCTTCGCTATAGACGCGTATGATGGGCTCCGTGTTCGACTTGCGGAGGTGTACCCATTCGTCGGCAAAGTCTATCTTCACGCCGTCGATGTCCGTCACGCGTTCGTCCTTGTACATGTCCTTCACCTTGGCCAGGATGGCATCCACGTCGGTACCCTTCTGGAGGTCGATGCGGTTCTTGGCGATGAAGTAGGGAGGATACTGTGCGCGCAGTTCGCTGGCCTTCTTGCCCGTCTTGGCCATGAACGTAAGCATGATGGCGATGCCCACGAGGGCGTCGCGGCCGGGGTGCGCAGCGGGATAGATGACGCCGCCGTTGCCCTCGCCGCCGATGACGGCACCGGTCTTCTTCATCAGCGTAACGACGTTCACCTCGCCCACGGCAGAGGCGTTGTACTGGCAGCCGTACTTCTCCGTGACGTCGCGCAAGGCGCGGGTGCTGGAGAGGTTGGAGACGGTGTTGCCGGGCGTGTGCTGGAGCACCCAGTCGGCACAGGTGACGAGCGTGTATTCCTCACCGTACATCTCGCCGTCCTCCTGTATGAAGGCCAAGCGATCCACGTCGGGGTCGCAGACGCAGCCCAGGTCGTAGCCGCCCTCGCTCATGACGCCGCAAATCTCGTCAAGGTGCTGGCGCAGAGGTTCGGGGTTGTGGGCAAACTCGCCGTTGGCCTCGCCGTTCAGCACCTTCACGTTCTTGACGCCCAGCTGTTCGAGCAGCTTCGGCAGGATGATGCCGCCCACGGAGTTCACCGTGTCGAGGCATACGGAGAAGTTGGCATTGCGGATGGCATCTACATCGACCAGGGCGAGGTTCTTCACCATGTCAATGTGGTACTGGTCGTAGATGGGCTTCTCGCAGTAGTGGCCCAGGTTGTCAACGTCGGCATATTCAAAGTCGCCCTCGTCGGCAAGGCGCACCACTTCGGCAGCCGCCTGGGGGCCAAGGAACTCGCCTTTCTCGTCGAGGAGCTTCAGGGCGTTCCATTGGCGGGGGTTGTGGGAGGCCGTGAGGATGATACCGCCCACGGCATTCTCTGCTGTGACGGCAATCTCCGTTGTGGGCGTGGAGGCAAGGCCGATGTTCACGACGTCGAAGCCCATGCCCATGAGCGTGCCGCATACGCAGTGGCTTACCATTTCGCCGGAGATGCGGGCGTCGCGTCCCACGACGATTTTCTTGTCGAACTTACCTACCAGCGGCTTGCGCAGCGTGGCATAGGCACTGACGGATTTCACGATGTCCAGGGGGTTGAGCGTGTCGCCCGGCTTGCCGCCGATGGTGCCGCGGAAGCCTGAGATGGATTTGATTAAGGTCATTTGTAGTTAGTGGTTCGGCGCGGGGCGCCTTCGTTTGACTTTTTGTGTTTGATGGTTTGTGCGGTGGTTTGTGTGCCGCAGTTTGAGGCAAAAGTAGGAAAAATGTGCGGTACCGCCGCACTAGTGCCGTGGAATTTTTCTTTAGCGAAGCAGTGAGGTTTGCTTCCCCGCCGTCCCATGGTGTTTTATCGTGCCGGACGCAAACTTTCTGTCCGCATCACGCCGCCGTTTCCGACGCATTCTGTAACTTTGCGGGCGTAACGAAAAAGCGAGCAACCTATGCGACAATACCTTGACCTGCTGCGCGAGATATGCGACCACGGCACCGTGAAGACTGACCGGACGGGGACGGGGACGCGCAGTATCTTCGGCCATCAGATGCGCTTCCCAATGGAAGAGGGCTTTCCCCTGCTTACCACGAAGAAGTTGCATCTGAAGAGTATCATCTACGAACTGCTTTGGTTCCTGCAAGGCAGCACTAACGTGCGTTGGTTGCAGGAGCGCGGCGTGAGCATCTGGGACGAATGGGCCGACGCGGACGGCGAGCTGGGACCCGTTTATGGTCACCAGTGGCGTTCGTGGCCGGACTATGACGGCGGCACCATAGACCAGATTGCGCAGGCCGTGGAACTCATTAAGCATAACCCCGACTCACGGCGTATCATCGTGTCGGCCTGGAATGTGGCGGAGGTCGCCCGCATGGCACTCCCCCCCTGCCATACGCTTTTCCAGTTCTACGTTGCTGATGGCCGCCTCTCCCTGCAACTCTACCAGCGCAGTGCGGACACGTTCCTCGGCGTGCCTTTCAATATCGCTTCCTACGCCCTGCTCCTGCAAATGATGGCGCAGGTATGCGGACTTATCCCCGGCGACTTCGTACATACCACGGGCGATACGCACCTCTACCTCAACCATCTGGAGCAAGCCGAGCTACAGCTCACGCGCACACCACGCCCCCTTCCCCGCATGATTATCAACCCCAACGTGCACGACCTCTTCGCCTTCCGCTTCGAGGACTTCCGCCTGGAAGGTTATGACCCTTGGCCGCACATCAAAGCCCCCGTTGCCGTATGATCAGTATTATCTGTGCCGTCGCCGAGAACGGTGCCATCGGTTACGATAACCGCCTGCTCTACCATCTGCGGGCCGACTTACGCCGTTTCAAGGCGCTGACGGCAGGACATACCGTCATCATGGGTCGCCGTACTTTTGAGAGCCTGCCTGGCGGCCCTCTGCCCAACCGCCGGAACATCGTGCTTACGCGGTCCGCAGCCGAGTGTCACCGCGTGGAAGCGTGGGCGGGATGTCCCCTGAAGCCCGGTACCGAATTGCTCTTTGTCCCCGACCTTGAAGCCGCACTACGAGCCGCTTCTGTTGGGAGGGCGCAGCTTGACCCGCAAGGGCGTTCGCCGGAGCAGGAAGCGAGGGCAGAGGGACAACCATCTGTCTATATCATCGGCGGTGCCAGCGTCTATCGCGAAGCCCTGCCCCTAGCGGATCGCCTCTGCCTGACGCATATCCATGCCACGCCACCCGATGCAGACACCTTTTTCCCGGCGGTGGACTGGGCGCAGTGGCAGCTTGTCAGCGAGGAACGTCACGAGGCCGATGAACAGAACGCCGTGCCTTTCACCTTTGCGGACTATATTCGGGCGTGAAGCGGGGCGACGAACGACTACACATATATTATATTATAAGAGACATGGACAAGAACAGCCTCCTTTTCGGTGCACTCTCCCTACTTCCCCTCGTTGCCGCCGCACAGGCGGGGCGTCCCAACATCGTATATATCATGACGGACGACCACACGGCACAGATGATGTCGTGCTACGACCAGCGCTTTGTGGAAACACCCAACCTTGACCGCATCGCGCAGGACGGCGTGCGCTTCGTGAACAGCTACGTGGCCAACTCGCTCTCCGGCCCCAGCCGTGCGTGCATGATAACGGGCAAGCACAGCCACAACAACGGCTTCACGAACAACGAGCACGGCATCTTCGACGGTTCGCAGCCCACGATGCCGAAATATCTGCGCCAGGCGGGTTACGAGACGGCCCTCATAGGCAAATGGCACCTTGTGAGCCTGCCTACGGGCTTCGACCACTGGAATATCATCACGGGGCAGGGTGACTACTACAACCCCGACTTCATCACGCAGGATAACGACACGGTGCGCGAGCACGGTTACCTGACAAACATCATTACGGACAAGAGCATAGACTGGCTGCGCAACCAGCGCGACAAGTCCAAGCCTTTCGCGCTCTTCATCCACCACAAGGCTGTCCACCGCTGCTGGCTTCCGGAGCTGAAGTATCTGCGCGAGTATGAAGACAAGACCTTCGAGATGCCCGAGACGTTCTACGACGACTACGAAGGCCGCATCGCCGCCCAGCAGCAGGAGATGGAAATCGCCAATCCGAAGCACATGGACATCGTCTACGACACGAAGATGTACCGTCCCGGGGAGCAGACGCGCCTTTCCAACCTCTACCTCTCCATGATTGGGCGCATGGACTCCAAGGACCGCGCGCAGTACGACTGGTTCTACGACTCCATCAGCGCTGACTTCTGGCGTCGCGACCTCAAGGGGCGCGAACTGGCCGAGTTCAAGTACCAACGCTACATGCGCGACTACGCCAAGACGCTCAAGACCCTGGACGACAACGTGGGCCGCGTGCTGGACGAGCTTGAAGCCGAAGGCCTGCTGGACAACACGCTCGTTGTCTATACTTCCGACCAAGGTTTCTATATGGGAGAACACGGCTGGTTCGACAAGCGCTTCATGTATGAAGAGAGCCTCAACACGCCGCTTGTCATGCGCATGCCCAAGGGCTACGGCCTCAACGCTAAGGGCGTCATCAGCGAAATGGTACAGAACATCGACTATGCGCCCACCTTCCTCGACCTGGCCGGAGCCCCCGTCCCCGCAGACATGGACGGCGTATCCCTCCTGCCCCTCCTGCGCGGCGAGCACCCGAAGGACTGGCGTAAGAGCGTCTATTACCACTACTACGAATATCCTGCCGAGCACAGCGTGAAGCGCCACTACGGCGTGCGCACCGAGCGCTACAAGCTCATCCACTTCTACCAGGACATCGACGTCTGGGAACTCTACGACCTGAAGGCAGACCCGCAAGAGCTCCACAACATCTACGGGCAGCCCGGCACGGAGAAGATTGAGAAGCAGCTCCGCCGCGAGCTCGAACGCCTCCAACGGCAGTATCACGACCCGATTATTGAGAAGAACTGAACTTCCACCTCCTTCGAGCGCGCCCCTCCGTCCCCTGAAAGCACGGGCGGAGAGGGCGCGGCGTAAATACCCATAGGGGTACGGAACCGTAACCCTATGGGTACGGCGGACTACCCATAGGGTTACGCGCAACTGTCCCTGGGGTTAGGAAAAGCCGCCGCCTGCATACTGGAAAATATTTCCGTCTTGGTCGCTGCGTGCGCGCCAAAAAACGCGCGTTCCTTTTGTATGTATCAAAATTCTGTCTAATTTCGCGGGTGTGGATAGTAGGCGAAGGCGCCTCCGGAGGGACTGCACGACATGAAAGGTAACAACAAACTATCAATAACATAAACATTATGCAACAAAAACTCTATCAATTCAGGATGCTACTGCTCCTCGCGTTACTCGCTGTCGCGGGGGGTGGCAGTGCAGCTACCTACAAGCTGCAGAAGGTGACGTCCGTCCAAGCCGGCGGCCTTTATGTCTTTGAGCAGGGCGGACGCGTGATGGGCAGTACTATCAAGAGCAGTGCGCTCCAAACGACCGCTACTTACAGCACGACCGGACTGGCCGGCACGGAAGCCTACGTCTGGACGCTTGAGGCAGGTACGTCGGATACTAATTCCGGCTTCTATATGCGGAATGTCAGCAAATCGTCCTCTTTCTATCTCTGCAACACTAGCGGTACGAACCTATCCTTCGGCGCGGAAACTAGCCGTTCGCTATGGCAGTTCAACTTCCAGTCGGACGAGACAGTACTTATCCAGAACTTGAATAACAACGACCGCTTCCTCGGCTACACAGGAGAAACCTCTTATGCTTACAAGGCCTACGCCACAAGCAATATTGATGGGGGTTATCCTCACGCCGTGGTCGTGTACCAGCTCGTGGAGGAAACGGGCGGCGGCGAAGACCCCACCCCAGTTGATGCGACGTGGAGCGTCAGTCCGGCCAGTGTTACGGTGACGGCGGGCGAGACCGCAACGGCTGAAATCACAACGAACTACAACGGCGCGCTGAGCGTTTCTACCGACGACGCGAACGTGGCCACTGCTACGCTTTCCGGCAAGACGCTCACCGTGACGGGTGTAGCGGAAGGTACGGCAACACTCACCATCAGCGGCGCGGCAACAACCGCCTATAACGCTGTTTCCGAGACGGTCAGCGTTTCCGTAAGTGCCGCCCCGGCCGTGACGGAACAGTGGGTGGAAACCCCTATCACCGCCCTTACGTCGAGCGATGTATTCCTTATCGTGGACAAGACGTCCGAAAAGGCGTTGCCTTCTACGGAGACTTCCTCCGCTCCCAGTGCGGTTGGTGTCAGGTTCAATGACGACAAGACGGAGGTGATCGGTGCTGTGGACAACGGCCTGAAGTGGTACTTTGAAGATAGCAGTGGCGCCTATGTGTTCCATGCGTATGGCGATCCCAATTCGGTGCTGTACCTCAACAATGATAATAATGGCGTCCGCATCAATAACGACTGGAGTGATGCTTCCCGCCCGGAGTTTGTTTACGATAGCGATGCACAGAAGCTGAAGACCCAGCTACCTTGGAACGATACCTATCGCTGGATAGGTGTTTATAGCAGCCAGGACTGGCGTTGTTACACTTCCACGGCTACTAACATCAAGAATACGGTGACGGCTTTCTACAAGCGGGTTGATATCAGCGGTAAGGAACGGACGACTACCACTTTCGCAGAGTCGGCTTACACCTTCGACCAAGGCAGCACTGAGGCAGCCGCGTTCACGGGTCAGACGGCCACGGTGAAGGACAATGCCGGGGCTGTGATGGAAGGTGCCACCGTGACATACGCTTCCAACAATACGGGTGTGGCCGCCGTTGATGCCGCTACCGGTCTCGTAACGCTGGGTACGGCAGCAGGTACGGCTACCATCACCGCGACCTATGCGGGCGACGATACCCACGTAGAGAGCAGCGCGAGCTATACCATTACGGTGGAAGCCGTTGTGGACGGCATTGCCGCATTCAAGGCATTGGCGAAAAACACCTCCACAAAGCTCCGCCTGACAAACGCGCAGGTGCTTTATGTTAATAACAAGGATATGTACGTTCGTGATGCGAGCGGCGCGATAGATTTCTATAACACCGGGCTCAGCTATACCGCCGGGCAGCAGCTCAACGGTATGCTGACCGCGAAGTACACGCTGTACAATGGGCTTCCCGAACTGACCACACCCATCAGCGACAATACGCTTGTGGCCACTGACGGTACAGCCGTTCCCGTGGAGATTGCCGTGGCGGATGCCGCTAACTACTACTGCGACCTCGTGAAACTCTCCGGCGTCAGCACAACGGACATCGCTATCTATGACAAGTTCAGCATAGGCTATGGCACCCTCGATGCAACGAAGACGTACAACGTTGTGGGTATCCTGATACCTTACAACGGCTCTCCGCAGATTTGCCCCATTGAGGCTCCGGAAGTCATCATCGTGGAGGGAGAAGTGGACGCCCCGACCTTCAGCATCGCGAGCGGTACGGCTGTTCGCGCCGGTACCACACTGGAACTGACGCAGGATGCGGCGATGCTTATCCTTTACACTACGGATGGCAGCGACCCGAGCTGGGAGAATGGTGTCGGCGAAGTGTACGCAGGCGCAATCACCATTACGGAGGATGTGACCATCAAGGCCATCGCCGTGGACGAAGAGGAGGCTGAGAGCCCCGTAGCCACGGCTCATTATACCATCCTGCCCGTGACGGTTCCGACGTTCTCGCCTGCTGGCGGTGCGGTAGCGGCCGGCACGGAAGTGACCATCACCGCCGGTGAGGAAGCCGAAATGGTACTCTACACGACGGACGGCACCGACCCGGATTTCGAGACCGATAACGGAGAAATTTATGACGGGGCAACGACTATCGTCATCACGGAGGATATGACCCTGAAGGCCGTCGCTTACGACAGCTACAGCCACGCAAGCGCAGTGGCCACCGCCACTTACACCATCGCTGTTCCCGCCATAGGTGAGGGTACGGGCAAGTTCCGCAAGATTACCTCCGCTGAAGAACTGACAGACGGACGCTACCTCATCGTCTATGAGGCCGGGAGCCTCGCGATGGACGGTGCGCGCAATAACGGTGAGGCTGGCAGCATGGATGCCGTAAGCAACACTATTGCGGTGACCATTGAGAGCGACGTGATCGAAGGTGCTGAGGCCGCTGCATTTACTTATGACGCTACGGCCAAGACCCTGCGAGGTGAAGGCGGGCTATACATCGGTCAGACATCGAATGCGAACGGCTTGGCATCATCTGCAACGACGGCATACACGAACACCATCTCCTTTGACAATAGCGGTAATGCCAATATCGTTTCCGGCGGCGCATACCTTCGTTATAACGCAACGAATACCCAGACGCGCTTCCGCTACTTTAAGAGTAGCTCTTATGCCGCTCAGAAGCCCGTCGCTCTGTACAAGGAAATCAAGACCGTACCGGTGACCATCGGTTCGACGGGTTATGCAACGCTGTACTACGGTACGGTGGCACTGACCGTGCCCGAGGGCGTGACGGCATATACCTACAAGGTGGACGGCGACGCCATGGTGGAGAGCGCGACCATTGAGGCTGGCGGTACCATCCCGGCCGGAGAGGGCGTGGTACTCTACACGGAAACGCCAGACAAGTACGATTTTGAGCTGACCACGGGCGGCGAGAAGGATTCGGAGAATATGCTCTTCGGTACGGATGAGGCTACGGCCATCAATGCCGCAGGCTACCTGTACTACCAGCTATCGCGTGCTGCCGGCAATACTGGCGAGGTGGGCTTCTACTACCAGACGACGGATGGCAAGAGCATCAACAACGGTGCGCACAAGGCTTACCTACGCATAGCCGAGACTCAGGCCGCAGGCATCCGGGGCTTCGTCCTGCCGGGTGCGCAGACGGGTGTCGCTCTGACGACGGCGCGGCAGCTGGAAGGCCAGACCGTCTATGACTTGCAGGGTCGCCGCACGGCTGCCACGAGCAAGGGGCTCTACATCGTGAACGGAAAGAAAGTAATGGTTAAATAAGCGGAAAGGAGGAATATAGCACAATGAAAGCGTATAAAAAACCTACAATGAGGGTACTCCGCTTGCAGCCCGAGGGGCTTATCGCTCTGTCGAAGCACGACGAGCAAGGCGGCGATCAGCTCACGCGCGGCCGTCGGCAGTCCGCTGATGGCTTCGGTTCCGGCCTTTGGGACGAGAGCGGGGAGTGACAGGAACATTCTCCCCCGATATAGAGACCGCCCCCTGCATCGGATTTCCGATGCAGGGGGCGGTGGGTTTTGAAGACATTCCGGCTTTTCACGCCGTTTCCCGCGTCCCGATGGGTCGGGAGTGCCGGGTAGGGGACATCCGCGTGCTGCTTCTGTGTGGGACGACTGCAGGCGCTTTGCATTCTCGTCCCTACGTTATCAGAACGTTAGCCTATAAAAAACTATTGGTGTCCGCTAAAACTTTTTTGTACAAATAAAAATTAGGCTGAAACCCTAGTGTGGGATTCAGCCTTTTTGTTACCTTTGTTTTTACCACAAAACTTCGATAACATGAACAAAGGTACACATTTTATCGGACAGCCG
>JAFUZP010000032.1 GCA_017476545.1 Alloprevotella sp. | reverse complement strand
GTAAATTGATTTACACCTTGCTGTAAATTGATTTACACCTTGCTGTAAATTGATTTACACCTTGCTGTAAATTGATTTACACCTTGCTGTAAATTGATTTATACCTTGCTGTAAATTGATTTACACCTTGCTGTAAATTGATTTACACCTTGCTGTAAATCGTTTTACACCTTGCTGTAAATTGATTTACACCTTGCTGTAAATTGATTTACACCTTGCTGTAAATCGATTTGCAACAGGCTGTGACCTGTTTTACCCATAGGCGGAAAAGCGGCTCGGTGCGCTCCGCCGGTTTGCCGGGTGCGGTCGGGGAGGGGGGGAACACGCAAGAGGGAGGCTCCCCTGTGCGGGGCTCCTCCCTCTGTTCCTTGCCCGTCCGCCGGGCTTTGCGTACGGCGGACTACTTCTTATAGCTCTTCTGATAGAAACGTTTCTTGCATACGATGCCGCGGCGGGGCTTGCCGTGGATGATGACGTCCACGGGCGTGCCGAGCTTGGAGTGGGCGAAGTCGATGAGTGCCATGCAGACGCTCTGACCTGTGCTGGGGCTCTTGTAACCGGTGGTGACGTAGCCAATCTCCTTGCCGTCGGCGCATACGGGATAGCCGTGGCGGGGTATGCCCTTGTCCTGAAGTTCGATGCCGACCACCTTCTTGGCGATGCCGTTGGCCTTCTGCTCGGCGCAGGCTTCCTTGCCGATGAACTCCTCCTTGTCGAGCTTGACGAACATGGAGAGTGCGGCCATGACGGGGGAGATTTCGTCCGTGAGTTCGTCGCCGTAGAGGGGCAGGCCTACTTCGAAGCGCAGCGTGTCGCGGCAACCCAGTCCGCAGGGCTGTACGCCGGTCTGGATGAGCTTGTCCCATGCCTGGCGGATGAAGTCGTGGGAACCGTAAACTTCGAAGCCGTCCTCGCCGGTATAGCCGGTGCGGGAGACGATGACGGTCTCGTCGCCTACCTTGATTTCCTTGAAGGTGTAGAACGTGAGTTCGGCGCAGTCGAGGCCGAGGACGGGCAGCATCAGGGCTTCGGCCTTGGGGCCTTGGATGGCGAGCTGTCCGTAGTGTTCGCTCTGGTTGTCGGCTACGGCGTCGAAGCCTTTGATGTTTTCCTGTATCCAGGCGTAGTCCTTGTCGATGTTGGCGGCGTTGACGACGAGGAGGAAGTCGTTCTCGCCCATCTTGTAGACGAGCAGGTCGTCCACGGTGCCGCCGTGGGGATGGAGCATCATGCCGTAGAAGATTTTGCCGTATTCGGCACCGGCCACGTCGTTGGTGAATATGTGCTGGACGAAGCGCTCGGCGTCGGGGCCGGTGACGCGGACTTCGCCCATGTGGCTGACGTCGAAGAGGCCTACTTCTTGGCGCACGGCGTTGTGCTCGGTGGTGATGTCTTTGTAGTAGAGGGGCATGTCGAAGCCGCCGAAGGGTACCATGTTGGCACCGAGTGCTACGTGCTTGTCATGCAGGCAGGTTTGTTTGTCCATTTTACTTGTTGGTATTAAACATTGAACATTGAACATTGAACATTGAGCGTTGAACATTGTGGCGCAGCAGACTCGTCACTCGTCACTTGTCACTCGTCACTATATAAATAGTTTGGTTGTTTGTTTTCTGTGTCCATGAGTTTTTCCAGCGCTTCCAGGCTGAGGCCGCGGATGGTGCGCTCGGGATGGTGCTGCCGCAGGGCTTGGAGGATGGCTTCGCGGCGGAGGGGCTGACCCCGGAGGGCATTGCGAAGGGCTTCCTCGGCAGAGAGATTGCTCGTTTCAAAGTAGTCGCCGCTGAGGCGTACGTCCGTGATGAGGCCGTCGTGCGTGGAAAGCCGGATGTCGATGCGCCCACAGCCCTCGATGCGTGCGGCGTAGTGGTGCGCGGAGTGATCTGCCTTGCGCCCCATGACGTAGTCGGGGGCGTGGTAGGGGCGTTCCAGTTCCTCGATGCGCTGCATCTGGGCCTCCGTGAGCCGCAGGCTGCGGTTTGTCAGGATGAGTCGCAGGGAGCGGCGTAGTTCGTCCACGCCGAAGGGGAGGACTTCTTTCAGCAGTCCGATGCGCGAGCGCACGCTTTTCACGCCTTTGCTTTCCAGCTTGGCCGCCGGCGGCGTGAGGCTGCCCGTCATGAGCTCCATATTGGTGTCGTAGAGCATGGTGCAATGCACGATGTTGCGCTGTGGCAGGCGGTAGAATGCGTTGCCGCATATCTTGCGCCCGTCCTCGAGGCAGATGTCGTTGCGCCCGCTGACCTTCGTGGGAGCTCCGAGGCGGCGCAGGCCGTCGGCCACGCTGTGAGCGAAGGCTCCGAAGACGGTTTCCACGGCACCGCGCCCCGTGACGAGGCTCGTCATGATGTTGTCGCGGTCGGCAAAGATGGTGCCGCCGCCGCTCTTGCGGCGCACGAGCTCTATGCCGTGCTGGCGGCAGAAGTCCAGGTTGAGCTCGGCCGCGGGGTCCTGGTTGCGTCCGAAGACGACGGTGGGGTCCAGCTGCCAAAAGAATACGTAGTTGTTCTCCGGCATTTCGCGGGCCATGAACTCCTCGGCGGCGAGGAAGAATGCTGCGCTGCGTCCCTCAACGTCGGTGGGGAACTCAACGAAGCATGCGGGGAATATGTTTTCGCTAGGCGTTGTACACATGTGTCTGTCGGGCTTTCGCTTGCCAAAAGTAGCCAAAACGGGTGGAACTTCCAAGGGCGGGCATACCGTTTATTATTATATACTGACGTTTAGCCCGACGGACAGGTACTCCTTGAACTGGAAGTAGGATGCGTCCGGCGCGCTGCGCATCACGCCATCGTCGAAGCGGGGATAGAGGAACAGCTGGGTGGAGAGGAACTTGTTCACCTTTAGGTTGAACGTGTTCTCCCATTCCACTTGCGTCTTGTCGTAGTTAGTGTAATAGTAGAAGCGGCCAGTCCACGTTACGTTCTTGCAGACGGTCCATGAGTGGGTGGCCGTGACGTTCGAACCATATTCGAATTTGCTGTGATGCCTGCCCCTAAGTCCGAACGCCTCTTCCAGCGAGGGTCGCCCGACGTAGAGTAAATGTGCGGCAAGGGGCGACAGGTTCACGTCCACCTTGAAGCGTTTGTTCTTTGTCTCGAAGCTGTACTTCATACCGAATGTGAGCAGGGACTCGAAGGGAGACATGAAGTCGCTGTAGATGCGATCATCGTTCTTCTTGTAGCCGCGATAGAACTGCGTCCAGCTCTGTAACATGGCGGAATAGTACCAGTGTTTTGTCGCTTTCAGTCCGAACTCGTTCGTCAATCGTATGAGGTCGCTGTTCGTCTTGTATTTGTGCTTCTCGTCTGAGTGGGAACTCTGGAAGCCTAGCTTCATCTCCAGTTTGTTCTTGAACGTCACGCGCTGTTTGTTATCGTAGTTTGCCTCGGCCACGACCGTAGCGAGCATCGAATGGTGGCTCTCGCCGCCTTTATACCAGTTGTCGGTTACGTAGTTTTGGATGAGCTGGAAAGCGAAGTTCCCCGCAAATGTCCAGAAATTAGGCCGCCTCACTTCAATATCCACCTCCGTTTCTTCCGCAGGCGTCTCAGGTACATCCGCCTCGTTGAGTTGTTCCGACAGCTTTACCTGCGGCCTGACTTCCAGTTCCATGCCGCTATCGGGTCCTTCCTGCGCTTCTGTGTCCAAGTGACGCACCAGCCATGGCGAGCGCGTATATATATATAGGAGTGCCCTGTCTGTCCCTTCAAGATGCGGAAGAAAGCGCGCGGCCTGCATATCCGCCCTTGCATTGCCCGCCCGGAAGCCGTTCCCCACATGATAACCGAGCGTACCGAAACCGTTATGCGCAGCGTTTCCGTAATATGTCGGGCTAGAGAACAAAAGGAAGTAGTAGGGATTGCTCATCGTGTCTGCCGCCTCATAGCGCCAACTTTCGCCATAGCGGGCTTTTAGCTGCGCGAGCGAGTCACCATACTGCCGTGCGATGCTTGTCAGCGTGGTATCGGTGGCAATAGTCTCTGTAGTGCCTTGCGCCCAAGCCGCCGCAGCTATGAGGAATGAAAAAGCTATAGTAATATATTTCCTGTGCATGTCCAAGCGGTTTTAGTTCTGCCGCGAAGTTACGACAATCCATGGAAAGCGGCAAGTCCGCCGCAGCGAGATGTAACAATATTGTAATACACAGCTCTTTTTGCAATTCCAGGAAGTACATATCTTTGCAACGCAACTTCCGCTTCAAGGCGCGTTGCGTGAATATTAACTAACCAACACACAAAAACGATGAAGACAAAATTTTTCTGTATGGCAGTGCTAGCCATATTTTTGGCCGCATTGCAGCCCGCCAATGCCTGGAATGAGAAAATCATTACTGTAGCTCAGCTTCCGGCGCAGGCCCAGACAGTTCTGAAGCAACACTTCAACGCTCAGCAGCCCGTGCTGGTGAAGCAGGAACTGGAAGGCGTGCGGACCAGTTATGACGTAGTGTTCGCCGATGGGTCAAAGGTGGAATTTGACGCTAAAGGGGCGTGGACGGAAATTGACTGTACCCGCAGTGCTGTTCCTTCGGCTCTTGTGCCGTCCCAAATCCTTGCTTTTGTCAAGCGCACGTACCCCGGCGTTTTCATTACGCAAATAGACCGTGACCGCTATGGCTACGATGTGGATCTCTCAAACGGCCTTGAAGTTGAGTTCGATAAGGCCTTTCGTGTTCGCGACATAGACGATTAATTAAAAACTTCGTACATCATGAAAACTTACCTTTGGCTCATTGTCCTCTCCTTAGGGGCTTTGGGCATCACCCTGACGGGGTGTGATAATGACGACGACCTGCTTCCAACGGAAGTGCCCTCGGGGGTAATAGCGACTTTCAATGCCATGTTTCCCGGTACGACCGCGTTGTGGGAAAAAGAGCGTGGCTTGCTAAAGGCCGAATTCTATGCGGATGGCAAGGAAGTCGATGCCTGGTTCAAGCCTGATGGTACGTGGGTGATGACTTCTACGGACATATTCCCTTCCAACCTGCCAGTTGCAGTCCGGGACTACGCCAGCCAGAATTATCCGGATCGCCATATTGACGATGCCGACTGGATAGAAACACCTTCCGGGAACTACTATCTGCTGGAACTTGACAAGCACAATGCCGCTGATATTTACGTGAAAGTTTCTGCCGAAGGGGCACTTGTTCCGTAAATTTTAGCTACTTTTGCACACTGAAGTGCTTTTTAATGGGCGGACAATGCGGGCTTCAAGCCGCATTGTCCGCCTGTAAGTGAAAATCATATAGAAGGATTTGTAAACGTATGACTATACCTGTATGGGCCTGGGTGCTGTTTTATGTCGCCGTACTGCTGATGCTGGCTGTCGATTTGCGTATGTTCGGGCGCAAGGGGCAGCATGAGGTTGGTATCGGTGAAGCCCTTCGCATGACGGGCGTGTGGATACTCGTTTCGCTCGCATTCGCCGTTGGTGTTTATTTTCTTTACCCTGTCGCACCCCACGAGAAGGCTATGGAGTTCCTGGCCGGATACTTAATCGAGAAATCCCTGTCGATGGACAATCTTTTTGTCTTCCTTATGCTTTTTTCCTACTTCGGTGTAGAGCGCCGCTACCAGCATGAGGTACTTTTTTGGGGGATTATCGGTGCACTTGTCCTGCGTAGCGTGTTTATCTTCGCCGGGACGGCGGTCGTTATGCGCTTCGAATGGGTACTCGGACTGTTCGGCCTGTTCCTGCTCTATACAGGGGCCAAGATGTTCACCCATCGTGATGACGCCCCCGCAGCCGACCCTTCGCGCAACCTCATCGTACGCTGGTTCCGCCGTTTCTATCCGGTAGCGGATCGGATGCACGGCGACCGCTTTTTCGTCCGCGAGGGCGGACGCCTCATGGCCACCCCCCTTTTTGTCGCCCTGCTCGTCATTGAGACAAGCGACGTGGCCTTTGCCGTGGACAGTATCCCCGCCATCTTCTCCGTATCCCGCGACCCGTTTATCGTCCTCACGAGTAATATCTTCGCCATCCTAGGTCTGCGTGCCCTTTACTTCGCGTTGGCCGCACTTACCAAATACTTTTCTTATCTCAAGTACGGACTCGGCGTCATCCTCTGCTTCGTCGGGCTGAAAATGCTCCTCGGCATGGAGCAGTATCTCAACACGCTCTTTTCCTTTCTCGGCCTGCCGTGGATTCTTCCCCATGTAGAAGTGCCTACAAGCATAAGTCTCACTTTCATCCTCACCGTGCTGCTGCTATGTGTGGCGCTGTCTTTCGTCCGGCGCAACAATGCGCAAGATTAATTCAGACTGCCTCAACGGAAATTTTCCCCTATGTTCACTACCGTCCTCATCCTGGCCCTTTCCGCCATTATGTTCGCAATTGGCAAGCTCCGCTCGGACATTGTTGCACTATGCGCCCTGCTCGCACTGCTTCTCACAGGCACGCTGACACCAGCCGAAGCCTTGTCCGGCTTTTCCAACCCAGTTGTCATAATGATGGCCGGCCTTTTTGTTGTGGGCGGCGGAATATTCCAGACGGGGCTCGCAAAGATGGCCGGAAGCCGCCTTATGCGGCTGGCTGGGACAAGCGAACTACGCATTTACTTGCTGGTAATGTTCGTCACAGGCACTATCGGAGCTTTTGTCAGCAATACGGGAACGGTGGCTCTCATGTTGCCTATTGTAGTGTCAATGGCTGCCAGTGCCGGGACTGACGCGCGCCGCCTGCTTATGCCGCTGGCTTTTGCCAGTTCGATGGGGGGAATGCTGACGCTTATTGGTACACCGCCGAACCTGGTCATAGACGAGGCGCTCATGGAGGCTGGTCATCCGGGACTCCGCTTCTTTACATTCCTGCCCGTCGGATTGGTTTGCCTCGGTGTGGGTACCGCCATACTTCTGCCGTTGTCACGCCGTTTCCTTAGCGGCGGTAAGGAAGGGATGGCGCGTGAGCGGAAACGAGGCAAGTCTCCCGTGCAGTTGGCACAAGAGTACAGCCTGATGGAAAACGTGGCACGCAGCACCGTCCCGAAAGGCGCAAGTCTGGTGGGGAAAAGTATTGCGGAACTCGGCATCAGGCAGCGCTACGGACTGACCGTCCTTGAGATAAGGCATGGGGGAACTCCGGCCAGAATTCTGCGCGAGGTGGCCCAGCAGGTGGCCGCCCCCGACATGCGTTTGCAGGAAGGGGACACCCTCTACCTTTCCGGCCCGGCTGATGCGGCGGCACGCTTCGCGGAGGATTTCGGGCTGCAGGTGGAAGATAGCGGCGGGGGACTGGAGTTTTATGACATCGGCATCGCTGAAATCGTTCTCATGCGGCAGTCCCGCTTTGTGGGGCGGCGGCTCAGCGACACGAATTTCCGCGCCAAGTATAGCATCAATGTGCTGGGAGTACGTCGCAACAACGAGTATCTGCGCGATGAGCTTCCCGCCCTGAAGTTGCAGGCCGGTGACGTATTGCTCGTACAGGGCACGTGGCAGAACATTGCCCGCCTTCAGGGCGATGAGGAGCACTGGGTTGTGCTCGGGCAACCGCTGGAGGAAGCGGCTCGGGTCACGCTAGACTACAAAGCCCCGCTGGCTGCCGGCATCATGCTGCTGATGGTAGTGCTGATGGTCTTTGACTTTATCCCCGTCGCCCCTGTGACAGCCGTGCTGATAGCCAGTGTGTTGATGGTGCTCACGGGGTGCTTCCGCAGCGTGGAGGCCGCTTACAAAACAATCAACTGGGAGAGCGTGGTTCTCATCGCAGCCATGTTGCCAATGTCCGTTGCGCTGGAGAAAACGGGAGTTGCCGACCTTGTCTCGCAGGCATTAGCGGGAAGTCTCGGCAGACTGGGTCCGACGGCGTTGTTGGCCGGGATTTATTTCACCACAAGCCTGCTTACCATGTTCATCTCCAACACCGCTACGGCCGTCCTTATGGCCCCTATCGCGATGGCTTCCGCCACAGCCTCTGGTATAAGCCCGATGCCATCGCTCTTCGCTGTAGCCGTGGCGGCCAGCATGTGCTTTGCTTCCCCCTTCTCAACACCGCCCAACGCACTCGTTATGCGGGCAGGCCGCTACACCTTTATGGACTATGTCCGCGTCGGCCTGCCGCTGCAAGTCGCCATGGGGCTTGTGATGATTTTCGTATTACCCCTATTGTTCCCGTTCTGAGCCGGGGAGCCCCTCTTGCGTAACCGCGCTAATTTAGCGCAGGGCAAGTTCTTTTCGCCTTATCCATAGGGTTAGTCGTTCGTACCCATAGGGTTAGTTCGCAGTAACCCTGCGGTTAGTTCTCCGTACCCCTATGGTTAAGCGTTTGCGGCCCTGCTGGATTTCTCCCGGCCTCCCCGACTTCGCGAACCTTCCCGTGTGGTGGCACATCCGGTTTCTCCCGGCCATGCGCACGAAGTACGAATGTAACATCTTCGTAACGTCCGGCATAGTGGCAGTCTGACCGGCCTTGCATAACTTTGTGGCGGAAAACATAAATACCGGACTCATGGAAGAAAATACGCAGAACTATCTTATAATCGCACTGCACGTCTTAGGAGCGCTGGCCTTGCTCATCTATGGCATGAAAATGATGAGTGAAGCACTACAAAAAATGGCCGGTGCCCAGCTCCGCCACATCTTGGCCGCCATGACCTCAAACCGCATGGCAGGCATCGTTACCGGGGTGGTCATAACGGCCATCGTGCAGTCCTCCTCGGCTACAACCGTAATGACTGTTTCCTTTGTCAATGCAGGACTGCTGACCTTGGCGCAGGCTATCAGCGTGATAATGGGAGCGAATATCGGAACTACGCTTACGGCTTGGATTATGTCACTGGGCTATAACGCGGACTTGACGTTGGTGACATTTCCCGCTTTTTTTGCGGGAATAGTGCTTATTCACTACCGAAAGCACCGCTATGCCGGCGATTTCCTTTTCGGTATAGGATTCCTGTTCTTTTCGCTCGTGCAATTAAGCGCGGCGGGGCGGTCACTAGACTTGGAACACAATGCCGAGGTAGTTGCTTTTTTCAGTTCGTTTGATACGCAGAGCTACCTGACCGTTCTCACCTTCCTGCTCATCGGGACCTTTATAACCTGTGTCGTACAGTCTTCTGCGGCAGTGATGGCCATCACCATCATGCTCTGCTCAACAGGCGTACTGCCCATATCCTTAGGTATAGCCCTCGTCCTAGGGGAAAATATCGGGACGACGATGACTGCTAACCTAGCTGCGCTGGGTGCTAATACACAGGCCAGGCGGGCAGCACTCGCCCACCTGCTTTTCAATGTGCTGGGCGTGGTGTGGGTTATGGCCGTGTTTTTTCCTTTTGTCACACTGGTATGCCACATGGCAGGCTGCGACCCGGATTCGTCCGCGATAGACAGTGCCCGACTTCCCATTGTGCTGGCCTTGTTCCACACGTGCTTTAATCTGACAAACACACTGCTGTTGGTTGGCTTTATCCCACAGATAGTACGGATTTGCTACCGCCTTATTCGTCCGCAAGTGCAGGAAAAAGTGCGGTTGCGCCCCATTCAGGGCGGCCTGCTACGAACGCCGGAATTGTCGTTATTGCAGGCGCAACGGGAAACATCGCACTTTGCGGAAATCGTGCGACGCATGTTCGGTATGGTGCGCGCCCTGTTGGACGAACACGATCCAAAGCGTGCAGCCGAGATATCGGCGCGCATTGAGAAGTACGAGGGGATTACTGATCGTATGGAGCAGGAAATCGCAACATTTCTTACCCATGTGGGCAATGCGCACCTAAGTGATGCGACAAAACACAAGGTGCGCGGATTGCTTCGCGTATTAGGCGAACTGGAAAGCATGGGGGACGTATGCTACAATATCACCCGGGCACTACATCGCAAGCTGGATTTGACCGGTGATTTCACGCAGGAGCGTTACGCTGACTTGCGCAGGCTGATGGCCTTGGCTGACGAGCTGTTGGAGCAGATGGAGCGCGTCCAAAAGAGCGGGCGGCCGCAGCACCTCCGGAAGACTAAGCACCTGGAAACAGAAATCCATGCGGCACGGGAAAATCTCAGGGAACAAATCGCAACTGACGTGAACAACAGGCGTTGCAGCTATGCTCTTGGATCGGTCTTTTCGGATATGGTGGATGCTTGTGGGCGACTTGGCGACCACGCCGTGAACGTGGTAGAAGCGCGGGTGGGCCGGAAAGCGTGAGCGAAGTACGGAAGTATTTTCTTATCTTTGCGGAGAAGCAACCCCAAAAGACGCGGTTATATGGAAACGAGGCATAAAGTGCTAGTCGTGGACGATGAGCCTGATTTGTGCGAAATACTGCATTTCAATCTTACAGCAGCGGGATACGACGTACAGACGGCGGCTTCCGCAGAAGAAGCCCTGGCGGTAGGTGTGGCGGGGAGTGATTTGCTGTTGCTTGATGTTATGCTTGGAGGAATGTCAGGCTTTGAGCTGGCAGAGTTTCTGAAGAGGGATGCCCGGACGTGTGCCATACCGATTATATTTCTCACTGCATTGGGGACGGAAGCGGACGTGCTGGAGGGCTTCAGAGTCGGCGCGGACGACTACATAGCCAAGCCTTTTTCGGTGCGCGAGGTGCTTGCCCGCGTAAAAGCCGTGCTGGGACGGGTACAGCCCCGGACAGAAACGCGGAGTTGCGGCGGACTTGTGCTGCATCCTGAGGCAAGAACGGCGGAACTGGACGGCGCGCCGCTACTACTCACACCAACGGAGTACTACTTATTGCACTTGTTTCTGTCGGAGCCAGGGCAGGTCTTCTCCCGCGAGGAACTGCTGCGGCGCGCATGGCCACACGACGTGGTTGTCACCGCCCGTACCGTGGACGTGAACATTACCCGCCTCCGCAAAAAATTAGGGCAATATTCCGCTTGTATCGTAACGCGAGCAGGGTTTGGTTATAGCTTTGACAAAGAAGCAATTATCGGCATAAAAAAAGAAAGCACAGGATAGGTGGGAGGGGGTAATGAGCCGAGCGCGTTAAAGCAGGTTCCTATGCATTAAATTTTTATCGCATGAAAAAGTATTCTGAAGGCAAGCGTATGTTTTTCAGTGTCATGGCTATTTTTATCGTATATGGCACTGTGTTCATCTTATTTGAGGATTACGACCGCCGTGTCCTAGAGCCGCTTAAAGACAAGCTGGACTGGCAGTTACTATGGTTCTCACTTGCCGTGATGGCGGTGCTGGCTGCTATCCTCTTGCGCTACGCGAAGCGAATGGATGCCCGCATTGAACGCGAGCACAACGCTAGCCAAACTGCGATGCGGCGGGAGCTTACACAAAATATAGCCCATGAGCTGAAAACACCCGTAGCCAGCATTAAGGGGTATATGGAAACGCTCCTGAACAGCTCCGGTCTTCCTGAAGAAATGAGAATGCGCTTCATAGAACGAAGTCACGCCCAGGCAGAACGGCTGACCGCCCTGCTACAGGACATTGCCACCCTCAACCGGCTGGACGACGCCCCGGAGATGTTGCGCTTGGAAGAGGTTGATATTGCCGCCATACTCGCCGAAATTATGAAAGAAAGTGCCCAAGCTTTGCAGCAGCGCAGCATGACGCTTAGTTTGGATGTGCCGGAGGATATACGTGTGCAGGGGGATTTCTCGCTAATATATGGCATCTTTCGTAATTTGCTGGACAATGCGATTAACTATGCGGGCGATGGGACCGCCATCATGGTTGAGGCACGGAAAAATCGTAGGATGTGGCAATTTTCTTTCGCGGACAACGGTGTCGGTGTCGCGCCGGAGCATCTGCCGCGCCTCTTTGAGCGGTTCTACCGGGTGGATAAGGGGCGCAGCAGGCAGATGGGGGGTACCGGGCTGGGACTCGCCATCGTCAAAAACGCCGTGCAGCTTCATGGAGGAACAATTACCGCACAGGCGAGCAATGGTGGCGGACTTGCCTTTCTCTTTTCATTGAGGGCATTATAGCAGGGTGGGGGTAATGCCCTTGCAATACCAAGGGATGTAGAGGACTATGCCAGCCAGATAATAAAATGTGCGGCGGGATTTTGTGCTTCGGGCGGCAAATACTAACTTCGCGCACAAATTAAAAACTGATTTTATGGAGACCAAGTACATCTTCGTCACTGGCGGCGTAGCCTCCTCCCTCGGCAAGGGAATCATTGCCGCGTCTATAGGAAAGTTGCTTCAGGCACGTGGTTTCAACATTACCATCCAGAAGTTCGATCCTTATATCAACGTAGATCCGGGCACACTCAACCCGTACGAACACGGTGAGTGCTACGTGACGGATGACGGACGCGAGACCGACCTTGACCTAGGGCATTACGAACGCTTCACTGGCATACGCACATCTGCCAATAACAATGTGACAACGGGGCGTATCTACCAGAGCGTAATCGACAAGGAGCGGCGTGGCGACTATTTAGGGAAGACTGTGCAGGTCGTACCCCATATCACAGATGAAATTAAGCGGGCAATGCTGCTCAACGGGAAGATGTACCACTACGACTTTGTCATCACGGAAGTGGGCGGTACGGTGGGCGATATTGAAAGCCTTCCCTTCCTTGAGGCCATCCGACAGCTGAAGTGGGACTTGGGACAGAACGCCGTATGCGTGCATTTGACATACGTCCCTTATCTTGCCGCCGCAGGCGAGTTGAAAACAAAGCCCACGCAACACAGCGTGAAGGAGCTTCAGAGCATCGGCATTCAGCCTGATGTCATCGTGCTGCGCACGGAGCATGACCTAAGTGCTGGGTTGCGCAAAAAAGTGGCTAATTTCTGCAATGTGGAGCCGGACTGCGTTGTGCAGAGCCTGGACCAACCGACAATTTACGAGGTGCCTGTGAAAATGCAGGAGCAGGGACTTGACGCAGCCATCCTGCGCAAAATGGGACTTCCCGTTGGGGATACGCCGGGGCTCGGGCCGTGGCGCGCTTTCTTGGAACGCCGTCACGCCGCCACAAAGGAGACTCATATCGGACTCGTGGGCAAGTACGACCTGCAAGACGCCTACAAAAGCATTCTTGAAAGCCTCTCACAGGCGGGTACATATAACGACCGCAAAGTGAAAACGCACTTCATCAATTCCGAAATGCTTACACAGGAGAACGTAGGAGAGGAACTGAAAGCAATGGACGGCATCGTTATTTGTCCTGGCTTTGGGCAACGAGGCATTGAGGGCAAGATTGTCGCTGCGCGCTATTGCCGTGAGCATGACGTACCCACCTTTGGCATCTGTCTTGGTATGCAGATGATGGTGATTGAGTTCGGCCGCACCGTCCTTGGGTATGCAGACGCGAACTCTGTAGAGATGAATCCCACGACAAAACATAACGTCATAGACATTATGGAGGAGCAGAAAAACATCACGAACATGGGGGGAACGATGCGTCTGGGCGGCTACGAATGCCTGCTCCGTGAAGATAGCCTCGTTCGACGTATCTATGGGAAAGAAGAGATACGTGAGCGCCATCGCCACCGCTACGAGTTCAATTCTGACTATCGTACTGAATACGAAGCCGCAGGTATGCAGTGCACGGGCATTAATCCCGACAGTGGATTGGTAGAAATCGTAGAAATACCCGATTGCCGCTGGTATGTAGGTACGCAGTTCCACCCGGAATACAGCAGCACAGTCCTTCATCCGCACCCGCTTTTCCTTGACTTTATCCGCGCTGCGTCTAAGTGAACTCAGCCTTCACCATTAAGTCACAACAGCTTATCGGTAGGTTGCGAAAGCTTTGCAGCTACCATCACGAAATAATTTGCAATGGATAAAAACACAATTACCGGACTCATTCTTATTGCCGCCGTACTAATCGGCTTCAGCTATTATAGCAATTCACGCCGCGCCGCCTACCAAGACGAACTTGCGCAACAGTCTCTTGTCGAGGACTCCCTCGCAGCAGTCTCATCTTCCGCTACACCGAAGCCTGCTGCTGCGGCAGTCATTCAGCAGCCTGACAGTAGCGATATCTTCTTAGCTGCAGCCTCCCAGTTTACGGCTGACACACTGCAAGCGGAGGCACCCATTGTCCTCCAAAACGAGAAGGTTGCCGTAGAGCTTTCTGAAAGAGGCGGACTCGTTAGTGCCGTGCGCTTGAAAGATTATAAGAGTTATGCAGACTTCCATGACGGTAACGAGCAGGCTCAATTGGTGCTCTTTGACGACAGCACAGCACAGATGAATCTGCAATTTGAAACAACGGCGGGAATATATAACAGCCAGGCTTACAACTTCACCACGCTGGCCCGGACCGACTCTACGGCGACACTTGCTTTAGCTTCCAGTCTGGGTGATACGCTCTTCATTGATTATGCATTGCTTTCTGGAACGTACTTAGTCAATGCTACAGTTCGTGCCACAGGGCGTTCTTTCAAGGGAAAAACGCTGGGGCTGGAGTGGCAGGATAAAGTACGCCAGCAAGAGAAAGGTTTTTACTTTGAGAATATGTACTCAACGCTGACTTACCGCGAGGAGGATGGCGACACGGAAAAACTTAACGAGCAAAAGGCGGACGAGAAACAGCCACAAAAGAGAGTGCAGTGGGTCGCTTTCAAGAACCAATACTTCAGTGCGGTCCTCATAACCCCCGAATTGATGAAAGCGAACACGTTGAAGAGTGAATTGTGCGACGAGGGTAGCGGTTTCGTCAAGCATTACGCGGCAGACCTGGAGCTACCCTTCAATGCCACGGGGTCGCAGTTACAACTGCAATTCTATTTCGGTCCGAACCAGTATCGCTACTTGCAGTCTATGGAGGCTTACCGTATCGGCGATCGGGAGATGCGGTTAGAAAAACTTGTTTACCTCGGTTGGCCTATCGTGCGCTGGATTAACCGTTTCTTCACCATCTACGTGTTTGATTTCCTCACGGGCTTCGGCATGAACATGGGCATCGTTCTACTCATCATAACCCTACTGTTACGCGTCATTGTCTATCCCACAACGCGGAAGAGTTACCTCTCCAGCGCAAAAATGCGTGTACTGAAACCGAAAGTGGACGCATTGGGTGCAAAGTATCCGAAGCAGGAGGATGCGATGAAGAAGCAGCAGGAAATGATGCAGCTCTACCAGCAGTATGGCGTTTCACCGATGGGTGGCTGCCTCCCGATGCTGATACAAATGCCGATTTGGATTGCGATGTTTAATTTCGTACCGAACGCTTTCGAACTGCGGCAGCAGAGCTTTCTTTGGGCAGACGACCTGTCCACTTACGACTCCCTCATCACTTTCGTAACAGACATTCCATGGTTGGGTGACCATCTCTCCTTGTTCTGTATTCTTTTCTGCGGCACGAACATTCTCTACTCCTGGATGACGATGCGCCAGCAGCGGGAGTCTATGAGCGGGGAACAGGCTCAGCAGATGAAGATGATGCAGTGGATGATGTTTCTGATGCCAGTCTTTTTCTTCTTTATGTTCAACAAGTACAGTTCAGGGCTGAACTATTATTATTTTATATCCCTACTGACTTCCGCTCTTACGATGTGGTACTTGCGCCGCACTACCGACGACGCAAAACTGTTGGCTAAGCTGGAAGAGAATTACAAAGCTAACAAAAACAACCCAAACCGCAAGCCCGGCGGCCTGGCTGCCCGTTTGCAGGCTTTGCAGGAGCAGCAGGAAGAGCTCAAGAAGCGCCAACAGCACATAGGCCGCCGCTAAGTTTCGGTGGCGGCGGAGCGGCTGTTCACTTCGCAGCGCCCAGGCCGCGGCAACATACCTTTGATTAAAAGCAAAACGTCCTCAGCAATGAACGCAAAGCAAATAGTTATGACTATCGCCCTTGGCTGCGCCATCAACGCCGGCGCACAGCAGACGGAGCTCCTCACCCCGGAACGCCTTTGGGAGATGGGACGCATTGGAAGTGCCGTCTTTTCGCCCGACGGCAAGCTACTTTATTCCGTCACACATTATAGTAAAAAGCAGAACCGTGGTACGAGCCGCATTTGGGAGCAGCAGCCTGACGGCACACGCCGTCAGGTAGCACAAGGAGGCTCTCCCGCCTATCTTCCCGACGGTCGCGTGGCCTTTCTGCGCGGCGGCAACCTTTATGTCGGGCAGGCCGACGGTAGCTCTGCCGCTGCTATTGCCGAGGGGGTGGATGGTTTCCTGTTCTCACCAGATGGGTCACGCGTCATTTTGGTGCGCATGGTACCGATGCACGGGAGCATAGCTGCCAAAGAAGCCGACCTCCCCGAGGCCAGCGGGATGGTTATAAACGATTTGATGTATAAGCATTGGGATCATTACGTAAGCGAAGTGCCGCACCCCTTTGTGGCCGACTACGACGGAGCCGGCCTAACAAACGAGAGAGACATCCTTGACGGCGAACCCTTTGAGTGCCCGATGGAGCCTTTCGGGGGCGTGGAGCAACTGGCATGGAGCCCCGACGGAAAAACCATTGCCTACACATGCCGCAAAAAAACGGGGCGCGACTACGCCATCTCTACCGACTCCGATATCTATCTCTATGATGTCGCCGGGAAGCGTACCGTGCGCAACCTCTGCAAGGACGAGGCACACAATACTAAGACATACAATACAGACTTCGCCCGAAGCCTTGAACACCAGCAAGTGAACCGTGACGCAAGTTTTCCCGGTTATGACCAAGACCCGCAGTTCTCGCCAGACGGCCGCTACGTGGCCTGGCTGTCTATGGAGCGCGACGGGTATGAGAGCGACCGCCTGCGTCTTTGCGTTTTTGACCTCAAGACGGGGAAGCACCGCTTCGTGACAGAGTCCTTTGAGAGCGGCGTGGACAAGTTTGTCTGGGCAGCCGACAGCAAAACGCTTTACTTCTGCGGCGTTTGGCACGGGCGGACGAATGTTTACCGCACTGACATAGATGGAAACGTGGCGCAGCTCACCGATGACGTGGCCGACTATTCTGTTTGCGGCCTCTCCGCCGACGGGAAGCAACTCCTCCTCAAGCGCCATTCAATGCAATACCCGGACGACCTTTACGCACTCAGCGTGGAGACAACCCGCCGGGCGCATCATGACCTGCGCCCCATCGCGCAGCGGCTTACGGAAGTGAATGCCGGGATTTACAGCACGCTCGCCGTGGGCGACGTGAGGGAGCGCTGGGTAAAAACTACGGACGGAAAGGATATGCTCTGCTGGGTAATCTATCCGCCGCAGTTCGATCCCTCGAAAAAGTATCCCGCCCTGCTTTTCTGCGAAGGTGGCCCGCAATCGCCCGTCAGCCAGTTCTGGAGTTACCGCTGGAACTTCCAGATTATGGCGGCCAACGGTTACATCATCATAGCCCCCAACCGGCGCGGCCTTCCCGGCTTCGGCATGGAATGGCTGGAGGCCATCAGCGGCGACTACACAGGGCAATGTATGCAGGACTATCTTTCCGCCATCGACGACCTCTGCAAGGAGCGTTACGTAGATGCTGACCGCCTCGGCGCGGTCGGTGCGTCCTTTGGCGGTTTCAGCGTATATTGGCTCGCCGGACACCATGATGGGCGTTTCAAAGCCCTTATCGCACACGACGGTATCTATAACGCCCAGCAGCAGTATGTGGAGACAGAGGAAATGTGGTTCCCCAACTGGGACCTCGGTTCTGCGCCTTGGTTGAAAGCGGCCGACGGGCAAATGCAGAAAGCCTACCGTGAAAGCCCGCATCTCTATGTGGATAAGTGGACCGCACCCATACTCTGCATCCACGGACAGCGCGATTTCCGTATCGAATATACGCAGGCAGAGAGCGCTTTCACCGCCGCGCGCATGCGTGGCCTTGATGCCCAGCTCCTCCTCTTCCCGGATGAGAACCACTGGGTGCTGAAGCCGCAGAACGGCATCCTGTGGCAACGCACCTTCTTCCGCTTCCTGGACAAATATTTGAAGTGAGGGGCAGTCGCTTGCCCCCTGCGGTGAGACATTCCTGACCGCAGGGTATCGGCTAACCACCCCTAGGGTTACGGTAAACTGACCCTAGGGTTACGAGAAACTAACCGCAGGGTTACGAAGAACTATCCCTACGGTTAGTTTTTTCATGCCCATGGCGGCGTGCCTGGTTTCCGCATATCCCCATGGTTTTTACGCATCGTCCATCCGGCTTACATCTTGCCTCCGACCCTGTTTCTGCAGGCGTTCCGGGCAGGGGAGCGGGCGTTAAAGAAGCCTAAAAGAGCGTTGAAGAATGTAAAAACGCCCGGGCAGGTTTTCCCGTTTGATGGGAAAAGGGTAAATTTGCCTCTGACAAAGATGCGGGCTCCGTGCAAAAAAGTGCATACGCCGGATTAACTTTTGCGTCCCGCACCCGTCAAAGGGAAAACAAACGACAGGAACAACTAACCAAAACATCAATAAGAAGAAAATGAAAAAGTCGCTTTTACTCTCAGCCCTTGCCTGCTTTGTAGCCTTCAGCGGCTATGCGCAGGACGATGACGTGTACTTCGTACCTTCCAAGGCCGCGAAGGAAAATACGAAGAAAGATGTTAAGACCTACCGTTCCGAATATGAAGAGATAGCCACCACAGACGACGATGCGGACAACTGGTATGCCGGACGCCGCTCAAATCGGGACGTGGACGACTACAACCGCCGTGGCAGTTCCACGACCGCTCCCGCACAGGACGAGGAAGCGGACTACGATGACCGCCGCAGCTACGACAATGACGGTGAATGCACCGCCCGCATTGTGCGCTTCCACGCGCCGGGATGCGTTGTCGTGGCAAGTCCGTATTATTGGGACTACTATGACACGTTCTGCTACGACCCATTCTATAACTGGACGTGGCGTTCCTGGCATGGCTGGTACGACCCTTGGTACAATCCTTGGTACGGCTGGTCATGGGGCTGGCGTAGCCATGGTTGGTATGCAGGTTGGGGATGGAGCGGCTGGTACTCCCCCTGGTACTACGGCAGCTGGGGCTGGCACCATCCTTATTATGGCGGTTGGTACAGCCGTCCGGGCTGGGGAGGTTACTACGGACACACCTACGCCTATGGCGATGGCCGCCGGGGCTGGGGTAGCTTCCGTGGAAACCACGCGGCAGGGCGTTCGGGCAGTCTCGGTGTAGGCTCTGGCTCACGCACAGGCGGCCGCTTCGGAAGCGGAACGCTGGCCGGTACGAGCGGCACGCGTCGCTTCGGAACGGCTAATGGCACGGCTACAAACAACCGCATGAACGGTACGACTACCAACCCCGGGCGTTCAACGCGCAATTTCGGTACTTCCAGCTCCACCGGCACCTATCGCGGGCGCAGTTTCGGCTCAGGTACCTCTAACTCTTCCGGCACAACCGCGCCGCGTTCCACCACGCGCAACACGCAGACCGCACCGAGCAGCGGTTCCCGCTCATCGCAGGGTAGGGGCTTTGGCTCCTCCAGTTCCGGCTCCGGGCGTAGTTCCTCTGGTGGGAGCTTCTCCGGCGGAGGCCGCAGCTTTGGCGGAGGTGGCAGCAGCTCTTCCGGTGGTGGTGGCCGGGGCTTCGGCGGACGGCGCTAAAGCATCAATCGGACTTCTGAGAACTATTACTTTGTGATACCTAACGATACACAACGACAATGAAAAGAAACCAGTCATTGCTCCTTGCCGCCCTATTGGCATTTCCCGTAGCGGCACAGGATATTTATAAAGTGGAGAACTTTTCCGGCGAAGACCTCAACGGCACATCGCGCTTCGTCGGCATGGGCGGTGCTATGAACGCCCTAGGTGCCGACCTCTCTACCATCGGAACGAACCCGGCCGCCATCGGCCTCTACCGGCGCAGCGACTTTGCGCTGACAGGTAGCCTTAGCATCCAGCCAAACGGTGCTAAGATGGACGACATCGGCAAGACGCGTGCCTCGTTCGACCAAATTGGCTTCGTATATGCCGCGCCAATCAACAGCGACCACCTGAAATTCGTAAATATCGGCTTCAATTATCAGAAGCGGCGCAACATGAAGAATTACATAGGTATCAGCGGACCGTTGCGTGATGGTATCTCCCAGACGTGGCAGATGGCCGACCTCGGCAACTACTACGGCATTTGGGACGACGGAACGGAAGAGTTCGTTTCTCCATTGGCGGAGGCTGGTTTCCAGTCGGGGGCCATCAGCGGAAATCCATTGGACGGGTCGCTCATCGGTTTCAATGCAGGTGATTACGCCCTAGACCGCATCCAATACGGCAGTATCCAGCAGTACGCCTTCAATATCTCCTTCAATACGGATAACCGCTGGTACTTCGGTCTGACTTTAGGGGCATATAACGTAAACTGGAACTCCTATACCTATTATCGGGAGCAGCTGCTGGACCCGGCGGACATGCCGGCAGGCGTTTATCATGCTATGGACAATGACGAGCGCATCTCGGGTAGCGGTTTCGATATGAAGTTCGGCTTCATCGGACGTCCCGTGGAGGACAGCCCCTTCCGCATCGGTCTCTCCGTCAGCACGCCGACCTGGTACAACCTTACGGGCAACAACGTGCTCCGCACCGAAGACCCCGGCATGGATGACGCAGGCAATATCACGACGAACTCCGGGTATGTGCCGACGAAAGACTTCGATTACCGCATCACGACACCGTGGAAGTTCAATGTGAGCCTCGCGACGACGGTTGAAGACTGGCTGGCTATTGACGCCGAATACGAGTACAAGGACTACAAAGGTGCCAGTGTGCGCTATCCGAAAGGGTACTACAATTACGACTGGAGTTTCGGCAACAACGTCTTCGGCAATACTTACAAGGACCGCCCCCTCGGGAAGGAAATCGACAAGTATATGCGTGGCGTGAGCACATTCCGCATCGGCTTGGAAGCTAAGCTCGCGAAAGGCGTTTTTGCCCGCCTTGGTTACAACTACGTCAGCAGCCCCTTTAAGGACGATGCCTATAAAAACTTCTTCATAGGGCAGGACACGCCGGACGGCGACTCAGAGGGAATCATCAACAGCACGGGGACGGAATACGTGAATCTCGGCGCTATTAACCGCGTAACGGCAGGTTTCGGCTATCGTGGCAAGCACTGGTACGCCGACATTGCCTACCAGTTCCAAGCCCAGAAGGGTGACGTATGCGCGTTTCACGTCTTTAAACAGGACGATAGCGGGAACATTGTCGGTGATCACCGCACGAACATGCTGCCGAAACAGAGCTTTGACTTGAACCGCCAGAACGTTATGCTTACCGTAGGCTACAAGTTCTGAGGAGTACAACACACATTTATTATAAATACGCGCGCGCAGGGGAACCACCTGGGCGCGCGTTATTTTGTCGCGCATCGGCGGACATAATCCTTGCCAGCCGCACTTTTTTTCGTAACTTCGCAGGCGAAAACGAACTAACGCTACAGATACGACATGGCAAACGGCGAAGAAAAACAGATTATCTTCTCAATGGTTGGACTCTCAAAGACCATTAAGCAAACTAACAAGCAGGTATTAAAAGACATTTACCTTAGCTTCTTTTACGGCGCGAAGATAGGTATCATCGGCTTGAACGGTGCGGGAAAATCAACTCTGCTCCGAATCATTGCGGGATTAGACCAAGATTATCAGGGGCAAGTGGTATTCTCTCCCGGCTATAGCGTGGGTTACTTGCCACAGGAGCCGCAGCTGGATGCGGAGAAGACGGTGCGCGAAGTGGTGCAGGAGGGCGTTCAGGAGGAAATAAACGCCATGGCGGAGTACAATGCCATCAACGATAAGTTCGGCTTGCCCGAGTACTACGAGGACGAAGAGAAGATGAACAAACTCTTCGCCCGCCAGGGAGAGCTGCAGGACTACCTGGATGCGCACGACGTCTGGAACCTTGATTCCCGCTTAGAGCGCGCGATGGACGCATTACGCTGCCCGCCTGCCGACCAGGGCGTAGAGCATCTCAGCGGGGGCGAGCGGCGACGCGTGGCATTGTGCCGTCTGCTTTTGCAAAAGCCCGACATATTGTTGCTTGACGAGCCCACCAACCACCTTGATGCGGAGAGCATCGACTGGCTGGAACAGCACCTGAACCAGTATGAAGGTACGGTCATCGCCGTGACGCACGACCGCTACTTCCTCGATGACGTTGCGGGCTGGATTCTTGAGCTTGACCGGGGCGAAGGTATCCCTTGGAAAGGAAATTACAGCAGCTGGCTGGAACAGAAGTCCAAGCGCCTTGAACAGGAGGAGAAGACGGCCAGCAAACGCCGCAAGACGCTGGAACGCGAGTTAGAGTGGGTGCGTATGGCTCCGAAGGCACGGCAGGCAAAAGGAAAAGCCCGCCTGAATTCTTACGACAAGCTGCTCAATGAAGACCAGAAGGAGAAGGAACAAAAGCTGGAGATATACATCCCTAACGGCCCGCGCCTCGGTAACAAGGTCATTGAGGCGCAGCACGTGGCAAAAGCCTTCGGGGATAAGACGCTCTTTTCCGACCTTAACTTCATGCTACCCCCCAACGGAATCATCGGTGTCATAGGCCCCAACGGAGCGGGAAAAACGACTCTGTTCCGCCTTATTATGGGACTGGAACAGGCGGATGCCGGCATGTTTGAAGTCGGGGATACAGTAAAGATTTCCTATGTGGACCAGCAGCACAAAGACATTGACCCGGAAAAGACCGTTTACGAGGTGGTAAGCCAAGGTAACGAACTGATGCGTCTCGGCGGGCGCGATGTGAATGCCCGTGCCTACCTTAGCCGCTTCAACTTTGCCGGCAACGACCAGCAGAAGAAGTGCGGTGTCCTCTCCGGCGGAGAGCGCAACCGCCTCCATCTGGCCCTGGCTTTGAAGCAGGAAGGCAATGTGTTATTGCTTGATGAGCCTACAAACGATATTGACGTGAATACGCTCCGCGCTCTCGAGGAGGGCCTTGAGGCTTTCGCGGGATGTGCTGTAGTCATCAGCCACGACCGCTGGTTTCTGGACCGCATCTGCACGCACATCCTCGCCTTTGAGGGTGACGGCACCGTATGCTTCTTTGAAGGCTCCTATAGTGACTATGAAATTAACAAAGCCAAGCGCCTTGGGATTGAAGAACCCAAGCGTATTCGCTACCGCAAACTGACTGACTAAAATTCAAACCATGAAGAAACTTCTCTTAGCATTCGCCCTGCCGGAAGAGGTCGTTCCCGTGGAACTGCCGGGGTGGGAGAGTGTCACCTGCATCACGGGCATCTCAAAACCCTATGCCGCCGCCCGGCTTTCCCGCGCCATTGCTGAACACCATCCCGATGCTGTGCTTAACATCGGCTCAGCGGGCACATTGTGCCATTCCGTCGGTGACATTTTTGTATGCCGTCGCTTCGTTGACCGCGACATAGCGCGGCAGAAATTTGACAGTATTTCGCCTGAAGTACGTAGCGAGGCCACAGTCCCTTTCCCCGAACTGCCCACCATCACTTGCGGCCAGCATGCGCAAGGAATTTTTACCTGCAACACCGGGGAAGATTTTGTGACGGCTGCCGACCATGTGGACGGTGACGTCATTGACATGGAAGCCTTTGCCGAAGCCCTTGTATGCAGGGAGTTCGGCATACCTTTCGTAGCCGTAAAATACGTAACCGATGTGGTCGGGCAGAACTCCATGCAGATTTGGGAGGAACGCCTCAGTGGGGCGCGTACCGCATTGCGGGACTATTTCCGCCGCTACCTCGGGGAAAAATCATAGTTCTAGGGCAGTGTGTTTCACGGTCACGCAGGCTCGGAGAATCGTGCATTTCCTGCAGACTAAACCTGAGCCGGCTGTAACGCAGCCAGTTCCGTGAGGGAATTTTGTCCTATATCACCGAAAACAGGCCATTTTCTGGTCTGTTTTTCTGTTTTATCCCAGCAGGAACGCCAAGATAGCCCTTCGTTGGTGGCCTCGTAACGGTACTTCTAGCGCAAATTACCCATAGGGTTACGGAAAACTAACCCCTACGTTAGTGAAAATTCCCCCACGGGACAGGAAAGAATATCCCCCGGACGCGCATTTTTAGTGCTAGAACGCGCATGTTCCCATGTCAATACTTTTTACTTTTCCAGCGTGAAACATTTTCGCCTTCTCCTAACGTTATGCATGCAAAAAAAACGCTAAATTCTTGCTGAACCCGTTTTTTTTCGTACTTTTGCACCGCGATTGAGCTGGTTTAGCCGTGCAGCGGTTCGCCGCACCGCCAAGCCATTCCTCCCTCACTACCATCCTGAAAAAATCATTCCGGGCTTTGGCAAGTTCCCGCAGCGGGTTGTTGCACATTGCCCACAATCCCAAAAACAACATACCAACTATGGCATTCTACTCCATGAGCAAGCTTGAAGGCATGACCGAAGAAGAACTCCGCACCATCGCTGACGAGCTGAAGACGGGAAACCGTAAGACAGATGACAAACAGACACTCATTTACAGCATACTGGAGGCTCAGGCAGAGCAGGGGGCAGAGGCAAATCCCGCACCCGTACGGACTCGCCGCACCCGCATCACGACGAAACGTAGCACTGCTACGCCCGTAGCGACCTCCAGTACCGAAGAAACGAAAGAAGAACCCCCCACTGCGACCGAGCAGCCCGCTCCCGAAGCGGTAGCACCGCCCAAGCGGAAGCGCGGACGCCCCTCGAAGGCGGAAATCGCCGCCCGCGAAGCCGCCGCAAAGGCGGCAGCCGAGGCAGCCCAACTTCCCTTTGACGCAGCTGAAAAGGAAGAAAAACCAGCTACGGCCGCAGACGAAGTTGCCACTTCCGCTCCGCAGCCCCAGGCGGAGGTTCCCGAATTTGTCGCAGAACAGCTGGAACAGGCCGGACAAGTTGCCGGAGAAGACAAGACAGCCTCCACACCTTCCGTGGATAAGCCCGAGGGAAAATCCATCAACTTGCAGCAGTCCCTCCTCCGCTCCGCAGCACAGGCCGCTTCTGCAGGCAAGGACTTCATCATCATCAAGGATATTCCGGAGATTTACAACGACCCCATCTATGACGAGGCAGTGGACGTCGCTCCTGTGCAACGGCCCAAGTTCCGCCGCTTCAAGGACGACCCGCTCATGCATAATAACGTGGAGAACATCGCCCCCGCCGCACCAGAGCAGCGTGCTCCCGGCCAATTCTCCGTCCGTTCCCAAAGTGCACTCTCCGGGCGTGCCACTGTAACTGCTACTGCCGAGGAGACACTGGAAGGACAAGGCGTATTGGAGGTGATGCCCGACGGCTTCGGTTTCCTCCGCTCCTCGGACTATAACTACCTGACTTCGCCCGACGACATTTATGTGTCAATACACCAGATACGCCAGTACGGCCTTAAGCCCGGCGATGTGGTAGAGGGATTCGTGAAAATACCCCGCGATGGTGAAAAATTCTTCGCCCTCACGAAAGTCCGTCGCATTAACGGCATCGACCCAAGTGTTGTCCGTGACCGCGCCGCCTTTGAGCACCTGACTCCTCTCTTTCCAGACGAGAAGTTCAAACTGTGCAGCGGGAAGGGCGACTCGCTCAGTTGCCGCGTTGTGGACCTATTCACGCCGATCGGCAAAGGGCAGCGTGCGCTAATCGTAGCCCAGCCCAAAACGGGTAAGACGTGGCTGCTGAAAGACATTGCCAATGCCATTGCGCGCAACCATCCCGACACTTACATGATGATGCTCCTCATTGACGAACGCCCGGAAGAAGTGACAGACATGGCCCGCACGGT
Source organism: Alloprevotella sp. (assembly GCA_017476545.1). Taxonomy (GTDB): domain Bacteria; phylum Bacteroidota; class Bacteroidia; order Bacteroidales; family Bacteroidaceae; genus Alloprevotella. The sequence goes on along the minus strand of JAFUZP010000032.1, from coordinate 68,217 downwards.
GAATGCGGAGGTCATTGCCAGCACTTTCGATGAACCGGCCAGCCATCACGTCAAAATAGCCAATATCGTACTTGAAAAAGCCAAGCGTATGGTGGAGTGCGGACACGATGTTGTTATTTTCTTAGACAGCATTACGCGCCTTGCACGTGCCTATAACACGGTGAGCCCGGCCAGCGGAAAAGTCCTCACTGGTGGTGTGGACGCCAACTCCTTGCAGCATCCGAAGCGCTTCTTCGGCGCAGCGCGCAATATTGAGGGCGGCGGCTCGCTCACCATCATCGCCACAGCGCTCATTGACACTGGCTCCAAGATGGACGAAGTCATCTTCGAAGAATTCAAGGGAACGGGTAACATGGAACTGCAGCTTGACCGCAACCTCGCCAACAAGCGCATCTATCCTTCCGTGAACCTCGTGGCGAGCAGTACACGCCGCGACGATTTGCTCCAAGAGCAGCAGACGCAGAACCGCATGTGGGTGTTGCGCAAATATATCGCCGACATGAACCCCGTCGAGGCCATGACGGAAATTTCCAAGCGCATGGAACGGACGGAGAACAACGAGGAGTTCCTTCTTTCCATGAACGGATAACGATTCCGCAACCGTAAGGCTGGGGCGGATTACAAGGCGGGCGCGCAGTGCCGAACGCCCTTGCAATCCGTCCCAGCGCGTACATCGAACCTATGCAGACCTATCTTGACATACAGAACCTCACGAAGTCTGTCGGCGACCGCCTGCTGTTCGCCGACATCTCCATGAGTATCGCTGAGGGGCAGCATGTAGGTTTGATAGCGAAGAACGGTACGGGAAAATCCACACTCCTTGACATAATTTGCGGTAAGACGGATTACGACAGCGGAACCGTGACCTTCCGCAAGGATTTGCGGCTGGGTTACCTGGAACAGACCCCGCGCTATGCGCCCCACATGACCGTACTGGACGCCTGCTTTTCCCAGGCAGGCGAACTCTCAGCACTCATATCGCGCTACGAGAAGTGCCTCCAGGAACCGGGACAACCAGGCCTGGCTGAACTCTCGGACGAGATGGAGCGACGCGGAGGCTGGGACTTTGAACTGCGCGCCAAGCAGGTACTTACGAAACTCTCCATAACCGAGTACGACAAGCCCGTGGGCCAACTCTCTGGGGGGCAGCTCAAGCGCGTGGCTCTGGCTAACGTCCTGCTCACTGAACCCGACCTGCTCATCCTTGACGAACCCACCAACCACCTGGATCTCGGGATGATCGAGTGGCTGGAAGGCCACCTAAAGCGACGCAAGTGCGCCCTGCTGATGGTTACCCACGACCGCTATTTCCTTGACCGCGTGTGCTCACAGATTCTGGAACTTGACCGACAGGCCCTCTACACCTACCGGGGAAATTATTCATACTACCTGGAGAAACGCGCGGAGCGGCTTGCAGCGGCAGACGCAGCGGCATTGCGCACACAGAACCTCTACCGCCGGGAACTGGAATGGATGCGGCGTACCCCTTCAGCACGCGGGACAAAAGCGCGTTACCGCAAGGACGCATTCTTCGAACTGCAGGACCAGGCACGGTTGCGGCCGGAAGAGAAGGCTGCACGCCTCGAGGTGAAGAGCGGCTACATCGGATCTAAAATCTTTGAGGCACAATATGTGTCAAAGGCTTTCGGCGCGGAAGAGAAAATTACGATCCTGGATAAATTCTACTACAACTTCAGCCGCTATGAAAAGATGGGGATTGTAGGCGGGAATGGCACGGGAAAGACCACCTTCCTCCGCCTGCTCCTCGGACTTGAAAGGCCGGATGAAGGGCGTTTCGTTGTGGGGGAAACCGTGAATTTCGGCTATTTTTCCCAAGAGGAAATGCCTTTTGACGAACGGCTGAAAGTGATAGACGCAGTCCGGGAGCATGCAGAAGAAATAGATTTGGGCGGTGGCCACCGTTTATCGGCTATGCAGTTTCTCACGCATTTCCTTTTCCCGCCCGAACGCCAACAGGACTACGTTTACAAGTTGAGTGGGGGGGAGCGGCGGCGACTCCAGCTTTGCATTGTCCTGATGCGCAACCCGAACTTCCTCATCCTTGACGAACCGACAAATGACCTTGATATCCCGACTCTCCAAGTGTTGGAGGATTACTTACAGACCTTCCGGGGATGTGTTATTATCGTGAGCCATGACCGCTACTTTATGGACAAGGTGGTTGACCACCTCTTAGTATTCCGAGGTGATGGCCGTATAGATGATTTTCCAGGAAACTACACGCAGTATAGGGCAGAGGTAGCCTTACCGCAGGGCAGTGGTAAGGAGAAACTCCCCGTTTCCGCACCCAAAGCGGCACAAACCGCCAATCAAACGGGGGGCGCATCGGTTTCTGTAAATCGCCACAGGAACGGTAACCGGCTTTCCTACAAGGAAAAACGCGAAATGGAGCAGTTGGAAGAAGACATCGCGGCATTGGAAGCGGAGAAGCAGAGCCTCGAAACCGAGCTATGCAGCGGAACGCTGGACGTTGCCGACCTCACGGAAAAATCCCGTCGCCTGCCCGCACTGGCCGAAGAACTCTCGGCAAAGGAAATGCGCTGGCTGGAACTCTCCGAAATAGAACACCCATAAAACACGCTATGACACCACTTGCCGAACGATTACGCCCCACAACGCTTGAGAACTACATCGGGCAAACGCACCTTGTAGGCCAGGGAGCAGTCCTGCGCCGCATGATAGACTCGGGGCGCATAGCCTCCTTCATCCTTTGGGGGCCGCCGGGTGTGGGAAAGACCACACTGGCAAAAATCATAGCCACCCGCATTGAAGCTCCTTTCTACACGCTTTCTGCGGTCAGTGCCGGCGTTAAAGACGTGCGGGACGTGATAGAAAAGGCCAAGAGCAACCGCTTCTTCAACCAGCACAGCCCCATCCTGTTCATTGATGAGATACACAGGTTCTCCAAGTCGCAGCAGGACAGTCTGCTTGCCGCAGTGGAAACAGGAGACATAACGCTCGTCGGCGCTACGACGGAGAACCCTTCGTTTGAAGTTATCCGTCCTCTACTTTCGCGTTGCCAAGTATATGTCCTCCAAAGTCTCTCTAAAGAAGAGCTGCTACAGTTACTCCAGCGCGCCCTAACCGAAGACATCGTACTCAAGGAACTGCCCATTGAGGTACGCGAGACCGAAGCCTTGCTGCGTTATAGCGGTGGTGATGCGCGGAAATTACTGAATATTCTGGACATCGTGACGGCACCGCAAGACGACGCAGCAACGCCCATTGTCATTGATAACGCCCTCGTTACGGAACGTTTGCAGCAAAACCCGCTTGCGTACGACAAGGATGGGGAGATGCACTACGACATCATTTCCGCCTTTATCAAAAGCATACGTGGAAGCGACCCTGATGCCGCCCTCTACTGGCTCGCCCGTATGATTGAAGGGGGGGAAGATCCGAAATTCATCGCACGGCGGCTTGTCATCAGTGCCTCTGAGGATATAGGATTGGCCAACCCCAATGCGTTGCTCATTGCCAATGCGGCATTTGATGCCGTGGCCAAGATAGGCTGGCCTGAGGGTCGCATCCCGCTGGCCGAAGCTACCGTCTATTTGGCAAACAGCCCCAAGTCAAACAGTGCCTACCTCGGCATTGATGCGGCTTTAGCCCGCGTTCGCGAGACGGGAAACTGCCCCGTGCCGCTCCATTTGCGCAACGCTCCGACGAAGCTGATGAAAGAGTTGGGCTATCACGACGGTTATGTCTATCCGCACGACTTCCCAGAGCATTTCCACGAACAGCGGTACCTACCCGACGAGCTGCACGACGCCAAGTTCTGGAACCCAGCGGATAATGCGCAGGAGGAGAAACAGCGCGAGCGACTGAACAGGCTATGGAAGAACCGTCTGTGGTAGCGGATGGATTCCCAACTCCCGCGTGTTCAAGATGTAATTGCCACCACACAGAATCCTTGTAGCAGCCATTTTCTGTTTTCGCGCGTGGCAAGTAGGCGCGAAACCTACTTTGTTATGTTTTCCATTGAGGGGAAGGAAGAGGGTGTTGGGCGGAGAGTTGCCAAGTTCGTCTGTCAAAATCGGAATGGGTGGGGTGTTTATTGGGCAAAAAGGTGTGGAAACGGCTAAAAAAATAGGGGTCAGCATAGATTGTATGCAATGAAAAAAACGTACCTTTGCACACCGAAAAATGAAACTATGATAAGCGAACAAGAACTACGTCCAGACTATGTCTTTGAGACGAGTTGGGAGGTATGCAATAAGGTGGGGGGTATTTATACCGTACTGGCCTCCCGCGCCCAAACACTCATAGAAGATTTCGGCGACCGCCTCGTATTTATCGGCCCCGACCTGTGGCTAGAAAAAGCTAATACGGACTTCCGCGAAGACCGCCGCATGCTCAAAACTTGGCGCGAAGCGGCTCGGAAAGAAGGTATCGGCGTGCGCATCGGACGTTGGACGGGAGCGACAGGAAAGCCGGTGGCGGTGCTGGTGGACTTCACCCCGTTCTTTGAACAAAAAAACGCTATCTACGCGCAGGCTTGGGAGGACTTTGGTGTGGACAGTCTCAAGGCTTATGGCGACTACGATGAAGCCTCTATGTTTTCTTACGCAGCCGCACGCTTCGTTGAAGCAGTCTGCAAACACGCTTGCAAAGGGAAGCGTGTTGTCTATCAGGCGCACGAATGGATGAGCGGCTTGGGGATGCTTTATCTTTCCAAGGCACTACCGGACATTGCCACCGTATTTACGACCCACGCCACGAGTATCGGACGCAGCATAGCGGGCAATAATAAACCGCTATACAAGTATTTCCATGGCTATGACGGCGACCAGATGGCAGGTGAACTGCATATGGAGGCAAAACACAGCGTAGAGAAACAAAGCGCTTTGCATGCCGACTGTTTCACGACCGTGAGCTCTTTTACGGACCGGGAATGCGCCCAGTTGCTCGGTAAGGCGGCCGATGTTGTACTCCCTAACGGATTTGACAGCCGTATCGTACCCACTGGTGCCGCGTTTACTCGGCAGCGCCGTATGGCACGCGCCAACCTGCTCCGCACGGCCTCGGCACTGCTAGGTGAGCAACTCACGGATCAGACACTTATCGTATCTACTAGCGGACGCAATGACTACCGCTGTAAGGGTTTTGATGTGTACCTTGAGGCACTAGCACAGCTCAACGCAATATTGCGCGAACGCCGTGAGACGGGAACGCGAGTACTGGCACTTGTTGAAGTCCCCTGTTGGACACGGGAGCCTAGGGCTGACCTGCTCGACCGCATCGCCTCGGGCAAAGGCGACGGCCCGTTGCCCCATCCATTCCTGACCCACGAGTTGAACGATTTTGGCACCGACCGTCTTGTCAATACAATACGGGGACTGGCACTTTGGAATGCGCCGGAAGATCCCGTAAAGGTCATGCTCATTCCTTGCTACCTAGATGGAAATGACGGTATCCTGGGCTTGGATTACTATACCGCACTGACCGCAAACGACTTGTGCATATATCCGAGTTATTACGAACCTTGGGGCTATACGCCACTTGAGGCCTGCGCATTCCACACTCCTTGCATCACGACAGACCTGAGCGGCTTCGGGCAGTGGGTAACGGCTACTGTCGGGCACCAACCCTCCTTGATGACAGACGGAGTAGCCGTCCTGCATCGTGATGACGACAACTATTTTGGTGTAGCGCGCCAAATAGCCAATATTATCCTCAGCCAACTTGACACGGGGGCTTCCCTGCGAACCATGATGCGCCGGAAAGCCGCTCAGCTCGCAGCGAAAGCAGAATGGAACTGCTTCATCGGACAATATTATAAGGCCTACCAGTACGCCTTACAACGGAAAGAAAAATAATTACACAGCAAAATAACGCACAATGAAAGTACAAGTAAGCAACGCTAACGAGCCCCAATGGAGCATCGTCAATGTGAAAAGCCACATTCCCGCCGGGTTAGAGAAACTCGACACCCTGAGCCGTAACCTTTGGTGGACCTGGAACGCTGATGCACGCGACCTTTTTCGCAGCGTAGACCGGGAGCTGTTTGACAAAACCGACCAGAACCCCATAGAGATGCTGCGCCGCCTAAGTTATGAACGCCTGAAAGAACTCGCTAAGGACGAGGAACTCGTTGCCCGCATGGACAAAGTGTACAACAAGTTCCGCACCTATATGGATGTTACTCCTGATAAGTCCCGCCCAAGCGTGGCCTATTTCTGCATGGAGTACGGCCTATTCCACATTCTCAAGATATATAGTGGTGGCTTAGGTATCCTCGCTGGTGACTACATGAAGGAAGCAAGTGACTCAAACGCCGATATGTGCGGCGTAGGCTTTCTCTATCGCTACGGATACTTCGCCCAGACGTTATCAATGGATGGTCAGCAGATCGCGAATTACGAGCCCCAAGATTTTGACTGCCTGCCGTTGGAGCGTGTCCTTGGGGAAGACGGAAATATGCTTGTTGTAGAAGTTCCTTTCCCCGATCACGTCGTCTATGCCGCCGTGTGGAAAGTGAATGTCGGGCGCATAAGCCTTTATTTGCTAGACACAGACATCCAGCAGAACAGCGAATATGACCGCAGCATCACGCATACGCTCTACGGGGGCGACTGGGAAAACCGCATGAGGCAGGAATACCTGCTCGGCATTGGTGGTATGCTCGCCCTTCAGCGCCTCGGAATCAAGAAGGATGTGTATCATTGTAACGAGGGACATGCCGCATTCTGCAACGTACAGCGGCTTCTTGACTATGTGGAGGATGGGCTGACGTTCAACCAGGCCCTGGAACTCGTCCGTGCCTCCAGCCTTTATACAGTCCATACCCCCGTTCCCGCCGGGCACGACTACTTTGAAGAGAGCCTGATTGGGAAATACTTGGGAAATGTCCCTGAGAAACTCGGCATTACTTGGGACGATTTCATGGGGCTTGGCCGGACTAATCCCGAGGATCACGGTGAAAAATTCTGCATGAGCACGTTCCTCTGCAAAACATGTCAGGAAGTGAACGGCGTAAGCTGGCTTCATGGTGAAGTATCCAAAAAGATGTTCAATGGAATCTGGCGCGGTTATTTCCCGGAAGAGAGCCATGTCGGCTACGTTACCAACGGTGTGCATTACCCAACGTGGAGTGCGAAAGAATGGAAGACCGTTCACAACAAATACTTCGACCAGTCATTTCTTTCTGATGAGTCCAATGAGAAAATTTGGGAGAAGATATACGAAGTGCCCGATGAGGTGGTATGGCAAACCCGCATGGCACTAAAGACAAAGCTCATCGACTATATCCGCGATCGCTTCCGTGAGACATGGCTTAAGAACCAAGGCGATCCGAGCCGCGTTGTCAGCCTGTTGGACAAAATAAATCCCAATGCGTTGCTCATAGGCTTTGCGCGCCGCTTTGCCACTTATAAGCGTGCGCATCTCCTGTTCAGCGATCTCGACCGCCTTTCCAAGATTGTAAACAATCCCGACTATCCCGTGCAGTTCATCTTTGCCGGGAAGGCGCATCCCGCAGACGGCGCCGGTCAGGGACTGATTAAGCGTATTTTTGAAATATCCCAGCGTCCCGAGTTCATAGGTAAGATTCTCTTTCTTGAAAACTACGACATGCACCTCGCCCGCCGCCTAGTAAGCGGGGTGGACATCTGGATGAATACGCCGACGCGCCCCCTTGAGGCCAGCGGAACCAGTGGTGAGAAGGCGCTGATGAACGGCGTAGTAAACCTTTCCGTACTGGACGGTTGGTGGTATGAGGGCTATCGTGAAGGCGCAGGCTGGGCACTTACCGAGAAACGCACGTACCAGAACCAAGAACACCAGGACAAACTCGACGCATCCACCATTTACGGCTTACTGGAGCAGGAGATAATCCCGCTTTACTTCGCACGGAACAGGAAGGGCTACAGCGAGAATTGGATTCGGACGGTGAAGAACTCCATCGCACAGATAGCCCCGCACTACACTATGAAGCGCCAGCTGGACGACTACTTCGACAAGTTCTACACCCCGCAGGCCAAGCGATTCCAGCTTCTCAGTGCCGATGGGAACAAGCTGGCCAAGGAGATTGCTGCATGGAAGGAGCTTGTCGCTGAGCGGTGGGACGAGATTAAAGTCGTGAGCACCGAGCGTTGTGACGTGTCTGATGCCCAGCAACTGATTAGCGGGCAGGAATTTTGTGTGCGCCACACGGTTGATGAGCAGGGACTTGAGGATGCCATCGGCATTGACCTCGTACTAGTCAGCAACACCGACGGGCAAGATCACCTTGAGCGCGTCATCCCGATGAACGTTGTCAAGCGTGAAGGTAATCTTTACACCTTTGAGGTGAAGACATCCATAGACATTGCCGGGACATTCAAGGCTGCTTATCGGATGTACCCCAAGAGTCACCTCCTACCGCATAGGCAGGACTTCTGCTATGTACGGTGGTTCAATTAAGACACCTTCTCCGTTAAGCAGAAATTGTGAACTTCCAAATCCCGCCGCTTGGTATGTGGCGGGATTTTTTCGTCTCATCAAAATGGGCTCCTACTACTACGCGCTTTTTCTATGGCACTACTTGCGCAGCAGAAAGTATATGCCTAACTTTGCCCTATCAAACGCAATTGATGCATAATGAACCGGTTTTTGAAAAATTTATCCATAGAGGCGCTTACTCCTATGCAGGAAGAAGCCCGTATTGCTATTGGGTCGGGCCGTAATGTAGTGCTGCTGGCACCGACGGGTACAGGTAAGACACTGGCCTACCTGCTCCCTTTGGCTGAGCGAACTCCCAGGAAACCTTTTCTTGTCATTTGCCCAACGCGCGAATTGGCGCAGCAGTCGTGTGCAGTATGGAAGCAGATGCGCACAGGCATCCCCGCGATGAGCCTACACGGCGGGCGGCCTGCAATGGACGAGCACAGGCTTCTGCGCGCCTTACAGCCGACAGCACTGTTTGCTACTCCCGGTCGTATTAATGACCACCTGGACAAAGGGAATATTGACCCTACGGCACTACAGACACTTGTGATAGATGAGTTCGACAAATGCCTGGAGTTGGGCTTCCAGGAGGCCATGAAACGAATACTTGAGCGGCTTTCGGGACTCACCCAGACCGTCCTGCTTTCTGCTACCGATGCAACAGCCATTCCAGACTTCCTGCCCGAAGGTTCCGCCCGTGCCATGCGGCTTGATTTTCTCTCCGGAGCCGCCGAGCTTCGCGCGCGTGTAAAAAATAAATATGTGCGCAGCCCCGAGCGTGACAAGCTCGTTACGCTTTCCGCTACGCTGACTGAAGTTTTACGCCGCCCTGTGGCTGACGCACCTGCCCCCCAGGCCATTGTGTTCGTTTCCCACCGCGAGAGTGCTGAGCGGGTAGGGGAGTGGCTTTCCCGGCAGGGCTATGCCGGAGAGATTTATCATGGCGGAATGGAGCAGGAGCTCCGCGAACGTGCGCTCTTCAAGTTCCGTGCGGGTTCAGCCAACATACTCATCGCGACGGACTTGGCGGCGCGGGGCTTAGATATCCCAGATGTGGCGGCGGTCATCCACTACCACTTGCCGCTTCGCGAAGAGGACTATGTACACCGTTCTGGGCGCACTGCGCGCTGGAATCGCACCGGCGACAATTATTTTATCTTAGGACCTTCTGAAATTATGCCGCAGTTTGTTCCAGGGGAATTTGAGGAAGTCGTTCTTGATGCGGACCTGCTATCAGGAAAGGCATCCCCGAAGCCGCTGCTTCCGGCATGGACATCCATCTATATCGGGCGTGGCCGCAAACAGAAACTGTCCCGGGGTGATGTGGTGGGCTTCTTCTGCAAACAAGGAGGGCTTCGCGCCACCGACATCGGGCGCATCGACATCTACGACCACCACGCTTATGTGGCGTTACGCACCTCGTGCGCGGCGGAAGCGTTGCGGCAAGTGGCGGGGGAGAAGATAAAGGGGATGAAGACACTCGTGGAGAAAATGCGCAGATAGGCTGGGACGGCAAGAAGAAAGGGAACGTATTTTTGGATATTCCCCTGGCAACGACTATTTTTGCGCAGCATTATGGAAATCAAACTCACCGATACGGAAATCCGCGAAGCGGCATCGAAAGGCATGGAGGCGTTTGTGAGCGTTTTTGTCCACGCCATCAGCGATGCGGCAGGCGGGGAAATTACTGCCCAGGCCATGGAAAAGCTCACCTCGGAGCAACTGACGCTTTGGGGATACTGGGTCATGCGGGAAGAGGTCATGGAGGGCGGATTCATTCAGCTTATACATAACGGTTGGGGACCCTTCTTCTTTGAAAACCCGTTCGCGAGGGCTTTGAAACTTTGGGGGCTTCGCGACCTCTCCAAGCTCGTCTATGAAGCGCGCCGCCTGTATTTGGAGCATGGCGAAGTGCTGACCAGCGACTGCTCCGACGAGGAGTTCATGGCGCTTTACGAGCAGTTCCCGGACTTCGACCCGCTGGACGATGACTTCGTGGAGCACGAGGAAGAATACACTGAGGCTATAGCGCGCCACATTGATGCTGCCCCTGAGGCTTTTGTAACCATAGTAAATACAAACGATGACAGCGAAGAGTAAGAAACCGCAGCGGGTGAACATCAAAAATAAGCGCGCACTCCATGACTACTTCATCGTGGACCAGCTTACCGCCGGTATCGTGCTAACCGGAACTGAGGTAAAGAGCATCCGGGCTGGAAAGGCGGGACTGGTGGACACATATTGCTACATACGCGACGGTGAAATGTGGGTAAAGAATATGTATGTCGCCGAATACGCTTTCGGAAGCTTCAATCGGCATGATCTGCGGCGCGATCGGAAACTGCTACTCAACCGCCGCGAAATCCGCAATTGGGCGGCTGAGACAAAGACTCCCGGCCTCACGATTGTCCCGCTCCGCCTCTACATCAACGAGGACGGGCTTGCAAAACTTGACATCGGCCTCTGCCGAGGAAAGAAGGAATATGATAAGCGCCATTCCCTAAAGGATAAAGAGGCACGGCGCGAGGTTGAGCGGATTACCAAGGGGCACCGCTACGCCTGACCGCAGACCAAACACCGCCCCAAAGCGGGTGCATCCACTTTACATGGGACACTGAAGAAGAATGACCAACCCATCCCTACAACACCAATTATGAGAAAGTTCGTTTTATACGTCCTGCTGCTACTTCCCAGCCTATGCCTTGCAGCTACTGGTTTCGTGAAGACGGATGGCGCACGCTTCGTCCGCGATGGAAAACCCTACTACTTCATCGGGACGAACTATTGGTACGCTCCCATCTTGGCCTCACAGGGACAGGGTGGGAATCGCCCACGCCTGAAACGGGAGTTAGACGAACTGAGCCGTTTGGGCGTGAAAAACCTCCGAATCCTTGTCGGAGCGGAGCGGGGCAGTGCGAATGTCACTTCCCTCTCCCCGCTACTTCAACCCGAACCGGGGGTGTTGAATGACACGCTCCTTGACGGATTGGACTACCTGCTTCGGGAAATGGAACGCCGTGATATGGTTGGTGTTTTCTACTTGACCAATTCGTGGGACTGGAGCGGTGGTTATGGCTTTTACCTGCGTGAGTGTGGGAAAGGTGATTCGCCGGATGCGAGCGGTGCAGGCTGGGAGGCGTACTGCCACTATGCGGCGCAATTCTACACAGAGCCCCATGCACAAAATCTCTACCAGGAGTATGTGCGGCGCATCGTATCGCGCACAAATCGCTACACCGGACGCGCGTATCGTGACGAGCCTGCTATTATGGCTTGGCAGCTCTGCAACGAGCCACGACCGTTCGCCCCCGAAGCGTCTGCTCCCATGCTCCGCTGGGCTGCTGGCACGGCACGCCTTATTAAGAGCATCGACCCCAACCACCTCGTCTCTACAGGTAGTGAAGGCACTGTGGGCTGCATGTGGGACGAAACGCTCTGCAAGGAATTACACGCCTGCCCAGATATTGATTACATGACGGTGCATATCTGGCCGCTGAACTGGGGGTGGGCTTCAAGGGACGCGCTTACAGAGTCCCTTCCGGCTGTTTACGAGAAAGCCGGCAGCTACCTGGAAACGAACCTCCGGATTGCGCGGGCGATCGGAAAACCTGTGGTTGTTGAGGAATTCGGCTATTCGCGCGACGCAAACCAGTACCTGCCAGGCACACCCACGCTGTGCCGTGATGCCTTCTACCGTTTCCTATTTGACAAAGTCGTGGCCAGCCGCCAAACGGGTGACGTATTGGCCGGTTGCAACTTCTGGGGATGGGGCGGTGAGGGCCGACCTAGTGCGGAACGCTGGAAACCTGGTGACGACTACCTCAGCGACCCGCCACACGAACCGCAGGGGTGGTATTGTGTTTACAACGCGGACAAGACAACTGTCCGTCTTATCCGTAATACCGCAAAAGCACTCCGCAAGTGATGAAGCCCGCTGCCATACTCCTGATTGCATTGATAACACTGGCTGGTACGGCCTCTGCACAGAGCCGGCGCGCAGTGAACCGCGCAACTGATGTCGCCTGCCTCACGCCTGTGGTAGCCGGAGTCGCGGTCAGTCTCATACAAAAAGACTACAAAGGTTCAGAGCAATTCGGCTTATCGCTAGGTACGACCCTTGCAGCCAACTATTTGTTGGAGCTGAGCATCAAGAAGTCGCGACCGGACGGGACTGGTAGGCACGCTTTTCCTTCCACCCATACCGCCGTGGCCTTCGCAAGTGCCACTTTCATCGGACGGCGGTACGGCTGGAAATGGAGTATTCCGGCGTATGCGGTGGCAGGCGGAGTGGCATGGGGGCGTGTATATGCCAAGAAACACGACTTCTGGGACGTGCTGGCAGGTGCTGCTATTGGAACGGGGAGCGCACTGATTTTTACGCGGCCGAAGAAAAAAGGAATGACCTGGAACGCGGTACCGATCGCCACGCCCGAAGGCACTGGTCTGTCTGTCTGCGCCACTTTCTAATCAGCCTGTAGCGGCAATCCATTATCCCCCACAAACACTTCATTAATAGTGAGTATAATAGGAGACTCCACCCACAAGCCTCAAATTGGGGTGGGGGAGTTGGCCTTCATTTTCCACCCATGCAGAATTCGCCCTCGGATTGTGGATAACTTTCCATGTTTCACGTTCAATGATTTTGACACTGACATCCGACTGTTCCAGCGGAAAAAAGTAGTCAATTCGGCTCTGGAAAGAGTCACCGCTGCGTTAATTTCTCGCTAACCGTAGGGTTAGTTGTCCGTAACCCTATGGTTAAAATGAACTATCCCTATGGATAATACCGCCTAACCCTACGGGTAGATTTCTCCGAAACGGGCATAAAAGCAACTAATTCCACTGCGATTTCTCCGTTTTAGGGCAGAAAACAGTGTTTCTTTGTATAAATAGCGCATTATTACCGCGCGCAAAGACTATGCTGCAGCCCCGGTGCGGATTTCTTTCATGAATTATACGCAATCTCAGGGCACCCGTGACCGTGAAACATGGCACATAATCGAGCGCGTTAGCGGTGCTCCGATGCGGATATCGCCGGTAGGATTTATAATTCGTCCGGCGGATTTTTCCAACTCCGGCTGGCCGTAGCGGTCAGTTTCCCTCTGGATCTTCGCTTTTACCGCTGTCCGTGCTGGGCCTTTCGTTTAGTCTTGGCCGCGCCGGCATAGCTGCACGGTCAGTTATGGTAAGTCTTGCGAGAAAATATCCCCGCGAAATAATCGTATCGGTATTATGTTTAATTTAATTTTGCGAAATCCAAAACAAACTATGGCGGTGTCCCGGGCAATTCTCCCCCACCTGGAGAAAAGTCATACACGAGCTATGCGAGTAAAAAACCGCACAAAATTTGCGGATTTGAGCAAAAAGAATTACTTTTGCCGATGTATGACCGAACAAGCCCCAACTGAAAAGCATTTGCACCGACTCATCACTTTTCCACGCGCGGCAGATGCGCGCGGAAACCTCTGCGCCGTTGAAAATGGTGCCGAGCTGATGCCGTTTCGGACGGAGCGAGTTTTTTGGATTAGTGGTGTTCCGGCTGGACAAGAACGGGGTTATCACGCCCATCGGCTCTGTTCAGAACTACTCTTTGCCGTACAAGGTAGTTTGGACGTGGAACTTACGGACAGCGAAGGCTGCGTCCGTTACCATCTGGACAGTCCGGAAAAGGGACTCTTCATTCCACCTATGTGTTGGTGTCGCCTGCTGAATTTTTCGCAGGATGCGCTCTGCGTCTGCCTCTCCGACCGACCGTTTGAGCCTAATGCATATATAAATGATTACGAGCTATTTGAACAGGAGTTGTTAAATCATGGAAAGAAGTAAGTTGACGCTGGATAAATACGCTATGGAAGCACGCTCCGAATGGGACGGGCTGGTTGCAGTGTCGCGTTGCTCTTCCTTCCTTTTCGAGCGGGCGTATATGGATTACCACCAAAGCCGCTTTGAGGACGTTTCCCTCCTGTTCCGCAATGCAAAGGGCCACCTTCGCGGAATCTTGCCCGCCAATTTGCGACGCGCGGAACGCATGGTGGAGTCACATGGCGGCCTAACGTATGGAGGTTTGGTACTACATCCTGAAGCGACAGCACTGGAAGTCGGTGAAATGCTGGCCCAGGCTGCCGTTTTTTATGCGACGGAATGCGGTGCGGAACGCTGGGTCTATAAGCCCCTACCCTACATTTACCACGCTTACCCCGCTGACGATGCGCTCTATTGGCTCTTCCGACAAGGCGCAAAACTCACGTCACGGGCGATTTCCAGTGCGATACTCCTAGACACCCCCCTGCCCTTTTCGACGCTCAGGGGCCGGAAACTCCAGAAAGCCAGCAAATCTGGCATTGAAGTGCGGGAGCATGAACCGCAGGCACTTGATGAATTCTGGAAAATCCTTTCCGAAGTGCTACAAACCCGGCATGATACCGCCCCTGTGCATACAATCACGGAAATGGCATACCTTATGGACGCGTTTCCCACCCGCATCCGCCTTGCCACGGCGCGAGCCACAGATGGAAGCCTCCTGGCCGGAAGCGTTATTTACATAAACGCCCCGCACGTGGCTCACGCGCAATATATTGCCGCAAACGTACAAGGACGGGAGACTGGCGCACTCGACCTGCTGTTCCACTGCCTGCTGGGAGAATACGCAGGCCGTTGCCGTTACTTTGACTTCGGCATCAGTACGGAACAGGGCGGGCGGATGCTCAACGATGGCCTCTTGTTCCAGAAGGAAGGCCTCGGCGGGCGCGCCATTTGTTACGACACTTATGAACTCACAATCGGCAGAAAGAACGAAATATGATCCGCTTCCTTGACATACAAAAGGTCACCGCGAGTTACGACCCCGAGCTCCAAGAGGCCGTAGAAGCCGTTGTGCGAAGCGGCCGCTACCTGCGAGGCGAACAAACCGCAGCTTTTGAGGCAGAATTTGCAGCCTTCTGTGGTGCGCGGCACTGTGTTGCTGTCGGCAACGGGCTGGATGCCTTGACACTGATACTGACTGCCTACAAACAAATATATGCGTGGGATGACGGCGATGAGGTCATCGTACCGGCTTTCACCTTCATCGCTACAGCCGAGGCCGTGAATCGCGCAGGACTGAGACCTGTTTTTTGCGACATATCCCCGGTGAACTTCCTGCTTGACACGGTACTAATTGAGCCGCTCATAACCAGTCGGACACGCGCCATTATGCCCGTCCACCTCTATGGCACGCCGTGTGCTATGGAGCCACTGAAGGATATTGCCGCGCGCTACGGCCTCAAACTCATTGAGGATGCCGCCCAAGCGCATGGTGCCGCCCTGTCTGGCAAGCGCACTGGGAATATGGCGGATGCCGCAGGCTTCAGTTTCTATCCCGGGAAGAATCTTGGGGCGCTTGGGGATGCGGGGGCAGTTGTCACAAATGACGCGGAACTTGCGGCCAGGATACGGATGCTTGCCAATTACGGCGCGGCGGAAAAGTATTACCATGAGATGCTCGGCCTTAATTCGCGGATGGACGAATTACAAGCGGCTGTCCTGCGCGTCAAATTACAACGGCTAGATGTCGACAACGGGCACCGGAGGACCATTGCCGGCCGGTATTGCACGCTCATCCGCAGCAAGCATATCACTTTACCCAAGGAGGAGGCTTTCCGGAACAGCGTTTGGCACATCTTTCCCGTACTGGTTCAAAACCGCACAGCCGTGCAGGAATTTCTCCGCACAGCGGGTGTGGAAACACTAGTACACTATCCCCTCCCCCTGCACCATCAGCAAGCGTATGCTGCTGATTATGCCGACAAGAGTTACCCCGTGGCGGAGCGGGTGGCAGCGTGCGAATTGAGTTTACCCATCAGTCAGGTCATGACTGAAGAAGAGGCAGAACGCGTCGCGGAAGCCCTCAACCGATATGAACCTCCCATGCATTCAGACAATAAAAATACGGCTTTATGACGCTTGAAATCCTAATCTGTTCACTCAATAAGGGCATTGTCCGCATCGCTGATGTGCTGCTTCCGCCCCGCGAAGGCGTTCGCTACATCGTCTCCTACCAGTACACGGATGAACGCTACCTTGACTTGGTACCTGCCGAAGTGGAGTCCCGCGATGATGTCGCATTCTACAAATACAATGGACAAGGGCTTTCGGCCAACCGCAACCTCGCCATGGAAAAATCAACGGCAGATCTCGTCATGTTTGCCGATGATGACTCCCGCCTGTCCACCGCCGGTCTGGATAAAATTTTTGAGGTATTTGAACGTCATCCAGACTTGGATGTCGCTTTCTTCCGCGCCAGCACCTACACAGGGAAGCCTTTGAAGGACTATCCTGAGGAAGAGATGCAACTGACGGGAATGCCGAAGACGTATGTCATCAGTGCGATAGAAATGGTATGCCGGAGGGAGAAAGTGCAACGCACTATCCGTTTTGACGAGCGCTTCGGGCTGGGAACGAAATTCCTTACCTGCGGCGAGGAGGAAATATGGATGGAGGATGCCCGGCGCATTGGGTTAAAGATGCGTTACTTCCCGATAAAAACCGTTGAGACTAGCACACTTCTGAAAAAGTCTATGATTTATGTGGACGAGGGCGTGCAACGAAGTTTCGGCGCGCTGGCTTATTACCGGCAGGGCCGGGGCGCGTGGCTTACCTGCCTGCGGTTCGCTTTCAGTGCGGCCCGCGCAGGGTATTGTCACTTCTGGCCAATGTTCCGTCACCTTACCGAAGGAATACGCTATATGCGCAAAACAGAATAACTACAACACGAAGAAATAATGGCTAAGACGTTAGAACTTTTAATCTGCACCATCAACGAAGGAATACAGCGTGTCCCGTCGATGTTGCTTCCGAAGCGGGAGGACGTGCGATATCTCGTGTCATGGCAACAAACAGGTACCGTCCGCGTAGAACTTCCCGCAACCCTTACCGAGCGCGACGACGTGAGGGTTTTCCAACTGGAGGGGCGCGGACTGGCGGCCAACCGCAACAACGCGCTGCGAAATGCCACGGGTGACATCCTCCTGCTAGCTGATGACGATGCCACTTACCGACCGGAATATTTTGACCGGGTGCTGCATAATTTCAACAAGTACCCGCTTGCTGATTTCATTTGCTTCCGGGCAGTGGATCGTGAGGGGCAATTCTTGAAGGAATATCCCGCCACGCCGTACCGCTACGCCGAACGTCCGAAAAACACCTATATTAGTTCCATAGAAATTGCCTTCCGCAGGAAGTCTTCCCTACCCTTCTTCGACGAACGCTTCGGTCTGGGATCAAAGTATCTTGCCTGCGGCGAAGAGGAAGTTTTCCTGCACACCGCGTACAAGCAAGGTCTAAAAATCATCTTCGTACCCGAGACGATAGTTGAAACCGACCCCAATACCACGGGCAAACGCTTCCTCACCTTCGCTGCAGCACGCCGCGCTAAGGGCGCCGTCCTGTGCTACTTGTACGGTGCTGCCTCCGCCTCACTCCGCGCTACCAAATACGTCATGGCGTACCCGGGGCTAACTTTAGCGCAGCGGATGCACTTTCTGCGCGACATGGCCGCAGGCATCCGCTTTATCCAAACCGGGCATATTTGATGCGTATATCCGTCATAGTTCCCTATAAGGACCGGGCCAGTTACCTGCCACGTACGCTGAGCTCCATTGCTGCGCAGACGTTGCGGCCTTCGGAGCTTGTGTTGGTGGATAATGGCTCAACGGACAACTCCCGTCAAGTCTGTGACGACTTTGCCGAGAGCGGCGATGCGCAGTTCCCGGTCCGCTTCCTGAGCCATCCAGCCGGCGGTGCGTCAGCCGCACGCAACGCCGGAGCAGCTTTTTCTACTGGGGATTGGCTGTACTTCTTTGACTCTGATGACGAAATGTCACCAGACTTTCTCCGCGATGTTACCGACCTTGTAAATGCCTCTCCCGAGTTAGACATCGTCGCAGCCCCCACCCGCATGATTTTTACCAACGGGAGCGAGAAAATTAGGCGTACGTATCACAACGCCTCCGTTGCCGACCAAATCCTCATGGGGATGCTATCAACGCAGGGTATCGTCGTGCGCCGCGCTTTTTTTGAGCGCGGCGGCGGGTGGAATGAGGCACTCCCGAAGTGGAATGACTGGGAATTAGGTGTCCGGCTACTCCTCTCACAACCGCGCATCGCATGGCTCAGCCGCGCCTACCATCGCATTTACCAGCATCCGGATAGCTTGACAGGAACGTCCGTCCCTGCCACATATGCGCTTCTCCGACCTGCTGTAGATGCTGTAGCGGCTCTGCCGCTTGACGAGCCTGCCCGTCGCGCGCTTGCTGCCCGTAAAATAATACTTGCTGCGGAACTTCAACGAGCCGGTATGCGGGACGAAGCGGCCAGTCTCCTGCAAGGGATTTCCCCTTTAGGTTGGAGGGAGAAATTCCTGGCAGCCTACTGTCACTGGGTAAAGCGAGGCGGAGGCCTCTTTTACCGCACCCTACTTTCCTAATGCACCCCCATGCTTTCCGCCGCAGCCGCTTACGAATACTTCGCCGAACTGCAGCAGATTCAAAATTCTGCGGACTTGCACGCACGCTATGCCCTGCTGCGGCGCATCTTTCGCGACATTTTGGACGAAGCGGTGCAGGATTTCGACACCCAGCCCATCGCCCCCTACCCTCAGCTCCTCCTTTTACTGAGAAATGACGCGATTCGTCGCGATACTTTTGAGCACCTGAATAATTTTCGGTCGCGCTCACAGAACACCCAAAGTCAGCCTTCGGAAACTTTATCCCGCGCATTCCCGGCCGATATGGGTAGAGTTGTCGCGTTAGTTTGCGAACTTTCCGGTTTACAGCCTCCCACGGACGAACTGCGCGCTCTATTTCATGCGCCCACCATCGCAGCATCGGAACTATCCAAAGTTGGGACAGCCTCGTTCAGTGCTGCCGGCAGAGCCCCCCACCCTTACCTCCGCGTCATCGTGGAACGATGGGATGACACATATATCTATATATATAATGGGCAAAACCACGCGGGTGAACCGCGCGCTTTCCGCTACGCACAGAAAAACTTCTATGGCGAATGGGAGTCGCTGCGCACCCTTCTCTATCCCGGCTGCCAGCTCAACCTTATCCGCCCCCACCACACAGATAGCGGCGAGACGGCCGAACTATTCATTTTCGAGCCGGATTACCTCCTTGACATATCAGCCATTGCCGCCTGCTTCGATACCCGATCCCCCTTGCAGCATCTGCTGGGCCGGTTTTTCCCGCCGCTGAAGAACAACGCTTATGTGCTACTCGGAAATTTCGTCGGGCAGCTTTTTGATGAGGTGGTACATGCCCAAGAGGGTAACCCGCCCTCCGCATACGCGGACAGCAGCCGCGCTTTTTTCCGGCAGAACGCCCTCGAATTAGCCACCGCAACATTCCCTTTTGATTTCCATACAGAAGCGGCAGCCCAGCGGGACAATCTGCGCAAACTACTGCGGTGGGACGGCGCGCGAACCAAGCCTGCCTTTGATTTCAGGCACGGGGTACTTGAACCTTCCTTCTTCTGCGAAATGCTCGGCATACAGGGGCGTATGGACTATCTGCAGGAAGACTACACGGAACTCATAGAGCTGAAGAGCGGCCAACGCGCATTCGGACGTTACCACCAGGAGCCACATTATGTGCAAGTCTTGCTCTACCGCGCACTGCTCCACTATTCCTATGGACTGACTAACGAGGAAATCCATTCCTACCTGCTCTATCCGCGCTATCCGGACGATGGTCTCATGCTTGAAGGTGCCGCGCCGGAACTCCTCGGTGAAGCGATACGGATGCGTAACGCGATGGTCGCAGAAGATTTGGCGCTCGCTACAGATGGCGGAGAGGGGGTACTCGGTCACCTAACGCCCGATGCGTTGAACTTCAACCCAGCCCATTCAGTGCGGTTTTGGGCTAAGTATAAACGCCCCGCCTTCCAGCGCATCACGGACCGGGTGCAGCAGGCTCCGCCACTGGAGCGTAGCTATTTCTACCGTATGCTGCGCTTCATCGCCCGCGAGCAGGTTTTGTCACGCATTGGAGCGTCAGGGCGGGAGGCAGGCGGCTTTGCTGCGCTCTGGGGCAGCACCTTCGAGGAAAAGTTGCAGAGTGGCAGCATCCTGGCCCCCCTCCGTTTAAAGATATATGCACTTTCGACTGATGGCGGCGTAGAGGCCGTCGAACTTTATCCGCCTGCTGACCAGCCGTTGTCTGCCAGCACTTTCAGGGAAGGCGATGCGGCCGTGCTTTACAGCTATCCCGCAGACGGTGAGCCGGACGTGCGGCACGGAATCGTGATGCGTGGCCGAATTGCCCGGCTACAGGCAGATAGTTTGCAGTTTCACCTCACTGCGGCACAAAAGAACCGCCACTTGTTTGGCGATGCCCGATGCTATGCGGTGGAGCACGACAGCGTGGACACTTACAGGCCACTCTATCGGGGACTTTTTACCTTGTTGGAGGTCGATGCGGACAGGCGTGCGCTCTTCCTTAACCAGCGCAGCCCGGAATGTGACACAAGCGTCCGCCTTCTAGGGGATTACGGACCATTCAACGAACTCGTGCTCGCTGCGAAGCGCGCCCGCGACTATTACCTCATAGTCGGGCCTCCCGGAACCGGCAAGACCTCGTTCGGCATGCTCAACGTACTGCGCGAAGCCCTTCTGACGCCACACAGGACTATCCTACTTGCGGCTTTCACCAACCGCGCCGTTGATGAAGTCTGCTCTAAGCTCGTACATAACGGCATCTCTTTCATACGTCTCGGCCGCGAGGTGAACAGTTCACGCGAGTGTTGGCCTCACCTGATGCATAACCAAGCGACCAGTTGCCGGAATGTAGAGGAGTTTCGCGAACTGATGGTGCGCACCCGAGTGATTGTGGCCACAACCACTATGCTATGCGCCACCCCGCACCTGTTTGAACTGAAGTCCTTTGATTTGTGCATAATAGACGAGGCATCACAAATTATTGAACCACAAATATTACCTTTATTTACGGTAAAGCATCACTCGAAGCCGGCTATTCGGAAATTTGTCCTGATAGGTGACCACAAACAGCTGCCCGCCGTAGTTCAACAAAGCGAGGCGGAGTCGCGCGTAGCGGACGATACGCTCCGCGCTATCGGCCTGACAGACTGCCGCCACTCCCTCTTTGAACGACTTCTTCCCGTTGCGGAAGCGGCAGGCCTAACCTATCACATGAACCACCAAGGTCGTATGCATCCAGAAGTAGCGGATTTCGCCAACATAGCCTTCTATGGTGGCAAACTGCAGCCCGTTCCACTCCCGCACCAGCGGGAATCCCTTAATTTTTCCAAGGTGAGCGGTACACTCGGTCGGTTGTTGGCGCAAAAAAGACTGCTGTTCTTCGCCGTTGAAAACGGGGACGTGACACCCGGTAAGACGAACGCAGCCGAAGCCAAACTCGTCGCTCAGATCTGCGCAACTGTATGGCGGCTTTACACAGACAACGGCAGGGCGTTTGATGCGGAGCGGACACTCGGCGTCATCGTGCCCTACAGAAATCAAATCAGCCAGATTCGGAACGAACTGCAACGCCTTGCTGAGTCACCTGACCACCCGTTATTGGACATTAGCATTGACACGGTGGAGCGTTACCAAGGCTCTGAGCGCGATGTCATCATATATGGGTTCACCGCTGTGCGCCGCCAACAGTTGCAGTTCCTCACATCGCAAACATTTTGTGAGGGTGGCAAGGCTATTGACCGCAAACTGAACGTAGCGATGACCCGGGCGCGCGAGCAACTTTTCCTCGTAGGAAAACCGAGCCTGTTACGGCAGAACAGTTTGCTTGGGCAGCTGATTGATTACGCGGTATCGGTGGAGGGCTACGTGGATGCTGCGGAATTGTCGCAAGAACAGGCTCTCTGATGCGCCTACCCTGAGGAAGCGCGGAAGTACGGCCTGCCCCATTTCGGCCTGTAACATGAGGGGCGCAAAAAGCCCCTGTAACTGCAAGGCCGTACCCATAGGGTTAGGAAAAACTAACCGCAGGGATAAGACGAACTAACCCTATGGTTACGGCGGACTGCCCCTAGGGGGGGGGCGGAAATCAGCCACTAGGACGCATCGTTTTATTCCCGCCCGGCCTTCTTGCCACCCAGCCCCAGCTCTTACCCATTGACGCGATAATAAGATATTGGTGGCACTTGGCAGCAACGAGGCGAGCAATGTTTTTTGGAAAACCGACTTTACATTTTTCTAAAGCGAAATACAAAAAAGGGCAGAAGAAACCTAAAAAAGCCTAAATGACCACTTTTTCCGCTTTTCCTCAACGGCAAAGGACAAGAAAAAGGTGGTAAATTTGCGGCACTTTGGCGGCGGAAGATGCATTACCGCCGACTACCACATGTACAACTAACGCTCAAAAATAACTAAATACGCAATAAATTTATGAAAAAGACCACACTATTCATGCTTAGCATCGCTTTGCTGGCAAGTTCCTGCAAGAAAGAGCAGCAGGGAATGCCCGATGCCGACACCCATTATGCCGTTATTAGCGTGCAACCCGCCTCGGCAGAGCTGAGCACCACCTATCCGGCAACGCTAAAAGGCGTGCAGGATGTGGAAATCCGCCCGAAAGTTTCTGGTTTCATTACGCGCATTTTTGTGAAAGAGGGACAAACCGTGGGCCGCGGGCAAGCGTTATTCACCATTGACAGTGAGCAATTCAGCGCAGCTGTGCGCCAGGCGCAGGAGGCTGTCAAGTCCGCGCAACAGCAGATTAACGTCGTAAAGAGTAATATCGCGACTGCTGAGCTGACCCAACAGAACAAGAAGATGCTCTTTGAGAAACAGATAATTTCCGAATACGAGTACAAAACGAGCGAGAACCAAGTGCAAAGCCTGAAGGCACAGCTGGGGGCAGCACAAGCACAGTTGGGCGCCGCACAGGCACAGCTGGCTGCAGCCCGCGATAACCTGCGCTTCTGCACCGTTACCGCACCGACCAGCGGCGTGATAGGGATGCTTCCGCTCAAAGTGGGTGCGCTCGTAGGGCCGAGTATGGCCGAGCCTTTCACGACTGTTTCAGACATCGGCTCCGTGCAGGCCTACTTCTCCATGACGGAGAAGCAGTTATTGGAAATGGCTAGGACGGGCAATGGCGGCGTGCAGGAGGCCATGCGCCAGATGCCAGCCGTGAAGTTAATACTCGCTGACGGGACGACCTATGGCGAGCAGGGCACGGTTGATGCCGTCGGAGGAGTTATCGACCAAGCAACAGGTGCCGTGCAGATGCGCGCTACCTTCCCCAATCCGCACCGCATCCTCCGCAGTGGCGGCTCAGCCAATATCCAGATGCCCGTCTTCACAGCGCAGGCTATCATAATTCCGCAGGCCGCTACAACTGAGATTCAGGATAAGAAGTTCGTCTATGTCGTAGGGAAAGACAACAAGGTCTCCTCGACCGAGATTAAGGTAGAGGCGCAGAGCGACGGCGTGAACTATGTGGTAACAGACGGTCTCAAGGCGGGCGACAGAATTGTTGTCGAGGGTGTACAGAACTTGAAGAACGGTCAGGAAATACAGCCCATCACGCCAGCCGAAGCTCAGAAGATGCGTGAACAAGCGAAACAGGACATTAAGGACGGTAAACTCCCGTTCTAACAATTTATAACTGATACGATGAATTTATCCCGCTTTATAGAGCGTCCGGTTTTGTCCACGGTGGTGTCGATTCTAATCGTCATCCTCGGTGTCATAGGCCTACTGAGCCTTCCCGTCTTACAGTACCCGGACATTGCTCCACCTACCATATCTGTCAGCACCCAATACACGGGTGCTAACGCACAAACCGTGCTTAACTCCGTTATCATCCCGCTTGAGGAACAGATTAACGGTGTGGAGAACATGGACTACATGTCGTCCACGGCGACCAGTACCGGCGCAGCACGAATTACCATCACTTTCAAACAAGGAACAGACCCGGACATGGCGGCCGTGAACGTGCAGAACCGCGTGGCAATGGCACAGGGACTGCTTCCGGCCGAGGTGACGCGCGTCGGCGTTATTACGCAGAAGCGTCAGAACTCCATGCTGGCCGTATTCTCCGTTGTGGACTCAAAAGACAAATACACCCGTGAGTTCCTGGAAAATTATGCGCAGATTAACGTTATCCCGCAGGTGAAACGCATTAACGGCGTCGGTGATGCGATGGTGATGGGAGGTAGCTACTCCATGCGCCTATGGCTCGATCCCGCAAAAATGGCGCAGTACCACCTCATGCCAACCGATATCGCAGGAATGCTGGCCACACAGAATATTGAGGCCGCACCGGGCACCATCGGCGAACGGGAGAACCAGACATTCCAATATACCCTTACCTGGAAAGGCCGCCTCTCCACGGAGGAGGACTTCGGCGACATGGTTGTCAAGGCCTTGCCCGACGGAGAAGTGCTCCGCCTGAAGGACGTAGCGACCATTGAACTGGGCCGCGAAAGTTATGCCTGGGGCTCATGGACGAACGGACACAACGGTGTGACCTGTATTGTGTACCAGCTGGCCGGAACCAACGCTACGACTACCGTGCAGACCTTGGAGCAGTTCTTTGAAGAGGCCAACGCGACAATGCCCGATGGCATAGTAATTGAGCAGCTCAACAACGTGAATGACTTCCTCTTCGCTTCTATCCAAGAAGTTATTAAGACGCTGGTGGAGGCGTTCTTGCTGGTGTTCCTTGTCGTCTATATCTTCCTGCAAGATATGCGCAGCACGCTCATACCAGCCATTGCCATCCCCGTCAGTCTCGTCGGAACGTTCTTTGCGTTGAATCTAATGGGCTTCTCAGTGAATCTTCTGACACTGAATGCACTTGTGTTAGCCATAGCCATAGTGGTGGACGACGCCATCATAGTTGTTGAGGGCGTGCACGCTAAGCTTGACCAAGGCTACAAGTCGGCGAAGAAAGCCAGCATTGACGCGATGAGCGAGCTTGGGAGCGCGATTGTCAGCATTACCCTTGTGATGATGGCTGTTTTCATTCCCGTAAGTTTTATCGGTGGGACGAGTGGTGTTTTCTACCGGCAGTTTGGTTTGACAATGGCCGTCGCGATTGGCTTCTCCGCCCTGAACGCACTGACGCTCTCCCCTGCCCTTTGCGCTATCTTCCTAAAAGCGCACGACGAGGCCGAGGCTGGGCATAAGACAACCTTCGTGGGACGCTTCCATAAGTGGTTCAACCGCTTCTTTGACCGCCAGCTTAATAAATACAAAGGGGCTGTCGTTCGCGTGACACGCAAGCCGCTGCTGACGCTTGCTGCCGTAGTAGTAGGTATTGTCGGATTATTCTTCCTCATGCAGAAGACCCCTCAGGCACTCGTACCCAACGAGGACACTGGTTTTATCCTCGGTGCTGTCACGCTTCCCCCAGGCACCTCCCAGGACCGGACGGACAGGGTCTTAATGCAGGTTGATAGCATAGTTGCTTCCTGTCCGGCCATCAAGACACGCGCTGTCGTGTCCGGTTTCGGCATGACTGGCGGCCAAGGAGCTAGCTATGGCTCCGTATTCGTCCGCCTAAAACCATGGGAAGAGCGCTCTATGAAGGAGGGTGCGCAGATCATAGCCATTACGTTATTGCTGAAGTGCCGTGAGGTTATTAAAGACGCACAAGTGCTCTTTTTCCAACCGCCTATGGTACCAGGATTCGGTGCAACGAACGGTTTTACGATTTCTCTGCAAGACCGCACAGGCGGCGACCTCAACAAATTTTTCAATATCACGAAGGAGTTTATGGACCACCTGCTGGAGCGGCCTGAAATACAGTCCGCCCAAACGACCTTCAACCCTGCCTTCCCGCAATATCTCATAGACATTGACGTGGCACAATGCGCTAAGGCAGGCCTCACTCCGAGCGATATACTGACAACGCTCCAAGGGTACTATGGTGGCCTGTACAGTTCAAATTTCAACCGATTCGGTAAGTTGTACCGCGTCATGATACAAGCAGATCCGAGCCACCGTATCAATACGGAAAGCTTGAAGCAGGTTATGGTGCGCAATGGTGCCGAGATGGCGCCGATTACCCAGTTCATGAGCTTGCAGCGCGTCTATGGTCCGGACAACATTAACCGCTTCAACCTCTTTACATCCATAGACATAATGGGTAATCCGGCGGATGGTGCGACATCCGGTGAGGCTATGAAAGCCATTGAGGAGACGGCGGCACAATATTTGCCGCAGGGCTATAGCTTCGAGTACTCCGGCCTTACGCGCGATGAAGCCCGCTCCAGCGACACGACGGGTATCATCTTCCTGCTCTGTATCATGTTCATCTATCTGCTTTTGTCCGCCCAGTACGAGAGCTACATCCTACCGTTAGCGGTTATCCTCTCCGTCCCGTTTGGGCTTGCCGGTTCGTTCATCTTCATCCAGATGATGGGTGGAATCAACAACCTGCTACCCATATTCGGTACGGCCCAGAACAATATTTACACGCAGATCGCGCTTATCATGCTCATAGGCCTACTGGCAAAGAACGCTATCCTGATAGTTGAGTTCGCATTGGAGCGGCGAAAAATGGGCATGAGCATCACCTGGGCCGCCGTACTCGGCGCGGGAGCCCGTCTGCGTCCGATTCTGATGACCTCTTTCGCCATGATTATCGGTTTGCTGCCCTTGATGTTCTCCTTCGGTGTCGGAGGAAACGGAAACCGCTCCCTCGGTACGGCGGCAGTAGGCGGTATGCTCATTGGCATGATATGCCAGATATTCATTGTTCCCTCCCTATTTGTCATCTTCGAAGCGCTGCAAGAGCGTGTTAAACCCATGGTATGGGAAGACATTGACAATACGGATGCGGAACCCGACATCGAGCAATACAGTAAATAAAAGCACGTGCAAGATGAAAAAGATCCTATATATATATATAATAATGTGTGCGGGAGCGATGGCCTCCTGCCAGCACCACAAGACACTCTACTCCGACTACGCACGTCCTGACAGCCTCGGTGTGCCCGAATCCCTCTTCCGCGACACGGCCTCGCTGGACGGGACGCTGGCTGCCGACACAGCCAACTTTGGCAACCTACCCTGGCGTGAAGTCTTCACCGACCCGCGTTTGCAGGCACTCATAGAGCGCGCATTGGAAGCGAATACCGACCTGCGCAAGGCCGACCTGACCATCCGGCAGGCCGAACAGGGTCTCAAGGTTGCCCGGCTTGCCTTCCTGCCGCAAGTAGCCGTATCGCCGCAGGCAAGTGTCAATAGTTTTGATTTCGGCAAAGCCATCGCTACGTACAACATACCTGTACAGGCAAGCTGGCAGGCCGATATATTCGGGACGCTGCGCAACGCCCGTAAGCAAAGTGAGATGACCCTCTATCAGACGCGGGCAGCGCGGCAAGCGACTCAGACCGGCATCATTTGCGCCGTCGCCAACCTCTATTATACGCTTGAGATGCTAGACGAGCAGTTGGCTACCACACGCGCCACGGCCGACATCTGGAGCAAGAATGTCGAGGCAATGGAGGCCATGTGGCAGGCTGGCTGGACAAACGCTGCAGCGGTATCCCAGACAAAGGCCAACCGCCTCTCCATACTGACGGGCATCCCTGCGATGGAGAACAGCATAAGGCAGGTGGAGAACAGTCTTTGTGCCCTGATGCATGAAACTTCTCACAGCATTCCGCGCGGCGTCCTTGCCGATGCACATCTGCCCGAACGCCTTTCCGCAGGCGTACCCCTCCAGTTGCTTCAAAACCGCCCCGACGTACGCGCTGCGGAATTACAGATGGCATACGCTTACTATGGCGTGCTCGGTGCGCGTGGTGCCTTCTATCCGCAGCTAACCCTCTCCGGCAGCGCGGGATGGACGAACAACGCAGGCGTAATCGTTAATCCGGGAAAAATTCTCCTGTCGGCTATCGGCCAGCTCACGCAGCCCCTGTTCGCTCAGGGCAAGCTCCGCGCAAACCTGGAACTGGCCAAAATACAACAGGAGGCGGCCCAAATTGACTTTGAGCAGAAGTTGCTGACCGTCGGCAATGAGGTAAACAACGCGCTTTCAGACTACCAAGCTGCACAGGCCCGCATCGGCGGACACCAGACGCTACTGAAAGAATTGGAGAAGGCGGTGGAGACCACCGAATTTCTCTTCCGTACGGACACTTCCGCATCCTATCTGGAAACACTTTCGGCGCAGCAGTCCCTCTTACAAGCCCGTCTGGACCTTATTTCCGCACAATTCGACAAAATTCAAGCAGCCATAAGCCTTTATCAGGCTCTTGGCGGCGGTAATAACTAAACCTGTACCTACCATGAATCCTGAACGTATCAGCCCGCTTGCCTACATCCACCCCAGTGCCGTGCTGGGTAAGGATGTCGAGGTGCATCCTTTCGCTTATATTGACCGCGACACCGTCATCGGTGACGGGTGTATCATCCACGCTTATGCCAGCATCCTGCCCGGCGCGACCCTCGGACGTAACAACCATGTCTATCAGCACGCCGTCATCGGCGCAACGCCTCAAAGTTTCCGTTGGCAGGGCGGACAAGCCACTCATGTACGCATTGGAGACGACAACAGTATCCGTGAGAATGTCGTCATTGCCGGCGGACTTGAGGAAGACGCGGCTACTACTATCGGCCACCGCAACTATCTGATGGACGGAGTGCATATCTGCCATGATGTCCACATTGGAGACGATGCTGTTTTAGGCATCGGTTCACAGGTAGCGGGCGACTGCGAAATACAGAGCCACGCGATACTCTCCAGTGGCGTGATACTGCAACACTGTGCACGCGTCGGGCAGTTCAGCCTGATTCAGAGCGGCTGTGTCGTGCAGAAGGACGTGCCTCCTTACATCATCCTCGGTGGGACACCCGCCAGCTACCATGGCGTCAGTGCCACGATTCTCCAGAAGTTCGGAATGCAGGAGCGCATCCTGCGCCACATCAGCAACGCCTACCGTATTGTCTATTCCGGCAATGAGGCGCTCGAGGACGCTCTGCAAAAAATCACGGAGCAGATACCTGGGAGCGAGGAAATCGACAATATCGTGGACTTTATCCGCAATTCCAAGCGCGGCATCGTGCGCCGTACCGAATAGTCCGCACTGCGATGAAAACCGGCGGGGCAGAGTCCGAAAAGGCTCTGTCCCGCCTTACATTTTGCCGCCACCACAGCTGGCAAGAACCAGCCCCAGGGATGCGTGTTCCTAACCCTAGGGTTACGGCGTACTGACTATAGGGTTACGGAGAACTAACCCTAGGGGCAAGAAAAACTTCCCCATGCGGGCGAGGGGTACAAAGCCGAACGAGGCAAGGCCTGGCTTCACAAGGAATGCTGCAAACAGCGCCGTTCCCAGGTCCCTGCCCCCAATCTTCTTTTCCTACCCCCCCGTTTCTGACCAATTTCGCACCCGTATTGCCGCACACTGCGTACAAAACCTGTGCGTATTACAGAAAAAGTCGTATCTTTGCCTACACGTATGAAGCGCAGCATAGAACTACTGGCTCCGGCACGCACGGCAGACATCGGCATTGAGGCCGTCCGCCACGGCGCAGATGCCGTTTACATCGGCGCGCCTGCCTTCGGTGCACGCACGGCTGCAGGCAATTCCGTTGCAGACATTGCGCGCCTATGCTCTTATGCCCACATCTTCGGTGCGCGCGTCTATGTGGCATTTAACACAATCCTGTATGATGAGGAGCTAGAAGCGGCGGCCAGCCTCGCCGGGAAGTTATATGAAGCTGGCGCTGACGCCCTCATCGTGCAGGATTTTGCACTGCTTGCGATGGAACTCCCCCCTATCGCCCTCCACGCCTCCACCCAGATGGACACCACCACAGCTGCGGAAGCGGAGTTCCTGGACAAGGCCGGTTTTTCGCAGATAGTCGTAGCACGCGAACTTCCCATTACCCGCATACGCGAAATAGCCTGCCGCACGACCGTCCCGCTTGAAGCCTTCGTTCACGGCGCCCTCTGCGTCAGCTATTCCGGACGGTGCTATGCCTCGGAAGCCTGTTTCCGGCGAAGCGCAAACCGAGGTAACTGCGCGCAGTTCTGCCGTCTCGCTTTCGATCTCATTGACGAGAGGAACAGAAATATCATCGCCGACAGCCATCTGCTCTCCTTGCGGGATATGAACCGCTCTGCCTCCGTTGAGGAAATGCTTGATGCAGGTATCTCGTCTCTGAAGATAGAGGGACGACTCAAGGATGCTGCGTATGTGAAGAACGTCACGGCGCATTACAGCCGCCTGCTTGACGACATCGTCCGCCGCCGCCCCGGGGACTACTGCCGCGCCTCCCACGGGACAGTTTCCCTCAACTTCACCCCCAATCCGGCCAAGAGCTTCAACCGGGGCTTTACGGAATACTATCTGCACGGCCGCACCGCAGACGTACATGCCTTTGAGAGCCCAAAGTCGCGCGGCGAAAGCCTCGGTCGGGTGGCTGCCGTGGGCAGGCGCAGTTTCCGGCTGGGTGGAACAGAACCGGTTCAGGCTGGAGACGGGCTGTGCTTCATCAATAGTGCGGGGAAACTGGAAGGACTGCGCGTAAACCGGGTTGAGGGTGCGGAAATCTTTCCACTGCGGATGCCCTCCCTCGCAGCGGGAACTGAAATTTTCCGAAACCGGGACTATCAGTTTGAGCACATCCTTTCCAAACCTACTGCCGAGCGCCGGCTCGCGCTTTGCCTCAAGCTTGAGGAAACGGAAAGCGGCTTCGCGTTACACGCTTGGGACGAGAGCGGTGTGGAAGTAACGCTCCATTTCGACGCGACCAAGGAAGAGGCAAAACAGTCGCAGCGGGAAAACATCACCCGGCAGCTTTCACGTCTCGGTACAACCCCCTTCTTCGCACAGCAGATACAGGTGCAGACAGACGGGGAACGTTTCCTGCCATCCTCTCTCTTGGCCGATTGGCGCCGCCAAATCGTGGATGCGTTGTTGCAAGAACACTTCCGGCGATACCAGAGGCCGGTACGCCGCCAGGCGACACCCGATGCGAAGTACCCAGAGAGGCTACCAGAATTGGCCGGAAACGTAGCCAACAGACTGTCTGCCAGCTATCTGAGCGAGCACGGTGCGCAGGGAGTGAAGCCTGCATTTGAGCTGTCCCCCCAAGAAAGCACCGCCCTGATGACCTGCCGCCACTGCATCCGCTATGCCCTTAATGCCTGCCCGACGCACAGCCACCCCCTGAGGCCGCTACCCGACCGCCTGTTCCTGCGTCTTCCGGACGGCAGACGCTTCCCACTAAAATTTGACTGCAAACGCTGCGAAATGCAGGTATTAAGCCCTACGCCATGAACAAGTTTTTACAAATCGTCCTCACGGTGGTTTCCGCCGTAGCCCTAGTATCCTGTTACTATTCGCATCCGAACAAACTGGACCACTGGGTGCCATCGGACGATGCTACCATTGATTCCGTAAACTTCCGCATCGCGCACCACTACTGGAAGGGGTTCAACTTTGAGACAACGGACTCGCTGGTTCTGACGGCGCACCCCGCCCCGCAGCAGACGGACGCCCTAGCAGAACTGCGCGTAGAAACAGCGGCGGACAGCATTGGCATCAAGCGAAAGGAAAGGCTAGTTGTGGCCGACATCCTATACGTCCCGGCAGACACAGTGGACACCGTATGGGTCAAAGTGGCACGCGACCAGCTCACGCAAGGCTGGCTGAGGGAGACCGAACTGCTGGAACATGCCGTGGCGGACGCACCCATATCGAAATTTATCCATGCCTTCAGCGACCGTCGCACCATCATTTTCGTAAGTGTACTCGGTGCGGTGGCCCTGCTGCTCGCCCTGCACCTGATACGCCGCCGTAGAGACAAGAGGAACTCCGAGGGAAGCCTTCCCCAACGTATGCGGCAATGGTTGGGTATATCCTCGGGATTGCTAATGGCTCCAGGCGGGTGGAAAGGCGCTTACCGCTCCTTCTACCCTACCCTGGTCTGCCTCACGGTTTCAGGCATCACGGCTTTATATTGCAGTATGCAGACCTTCGTGCCCAGCACGTGGGTGGAATATTACTTCCACCCGACGTTGAACCCTTTCACCCCCGAACTGCCGCTCATCATGAAGTCCTTCGTATTCTGCGTTTGGCTGCTGGTCATCGTGACTTTAGCCGTTCTCATCGACCTTTGGAAGCAGGAAGGAATAACCATGGCCCTTGTCCACATAGGCGGTTTGGCCTGCACCAGCATCATCATATACCTTGTGCTGACGTTCACCATCCCCCTGTATATAGGCTACGTATTACTGGCCGCATACTGGCTATATGCCCTCGTCCGCTATTTCCGCCTGCGCCCCAGGGCATACTGCTGCGGGCATTGCGGCCGGCCAATCCCACAACTCGGCCAGTGTCCCCACTGCGGTGCGGAAAATAAATAGTATATTTGCTCCCACTTAACCACAGAAGCATCTCCTATGCGCCGCATCTACCTATTATATATCATACCGCTCTGCGCGCTGCAAATGGTGGCACAAAGAATACAGCCCCCCCGTGACATGGAATCGGAGGGAGGGCATTTTCTGACGGACTCCGTGAAGAAAGTCGGTGTCCCGGAGGGAATTTCCGCCTGGACCGTGGACCGTCGGTTCGGAAGTGTGCGGCCGGCAGCTTATGACACTGTCCCCCACCTTTTCCAGAACGAGGCGTTCACGGATGGACCGACAGGGCGGTACAACTTTCTGGGCAACCTCGGTTCACCGCGCCAGAGCCGAGTTTTTTCCGACCGTAAGGAAAGCACTTTTGATGGCAATGCGCAATTTGTCTTCGCACAGCCTTATGACTTCTTCCTATACCAACCGGACGAATTGCTCTATACGAATACGAAGTCGCCCTTCACCAACCTGACGTACCATGAGTGCGGTAACAAGCAAAACGGCGAGGACAGATTTCGTGCGCTCTTCTCTACGAATATAAACAAACGCGTGGGTCTCGGCTTCAAGATAGACTACCTGTACGGCCGTGGCTACTATGACAGCCAGGCTACATCCCAGTTTGACGGCACGCTCTTCGGCAGTTACATCAGCACACGGTATAGCCTGCATGCCTTTTACGCTGCTAACCATATGAAGACATCGGAGAACGGCGGACTAGAGAACGACTATTATGTGAACAGTCCCGAAGCCTTTCCGACCAAGTACAGCACGGCTGATATGCCCATGAGCCTCTCGAAAAGCTACAATAAACTCAACGTAAACACACTTTACCTCACCCACCGTTACAATTTGGGCTTCACGCGCTTCCGCGACCCTGACGGCAACATCGTGCGAATCAGCCGAGACAAGGGTGCGGAACGTTTCAGTTCCGAAACCTCCGGGCAGGAAGCAGTGGAAACTACCGCTACTGGTGAAACGGATGAGGACGAAGTAGAGGAGGGCGTGAGGTATGAGGCGGAATTTATTCCCGTCACTTCTTTTTTCCATACGCTGCGCATAGACCACAACAACCGGCGCTTCCTATCGAATGCCCCTGCCGCAGTGCGCAACGCGTACTTCACAGACTTCTACCTACCCGGGGACTCCGCGAACGATTTCACAAGGTATGCGCATATTGACAATACCATCGGAATAGAACTACATGAAGGGCTGAACAAATGGATGCGGACGGGATTTCGGCTTTTCGCCCGCCACGAACTGCACAAGTTCAGCATTCCAGGTGAAGCGACCTCCACAGGACTGCTTACCCGGCAGAGCTTCACGGAGAACCATTTCTCCGTTGGCGGGCAGTTACTGAAGGAAAAAGGCGAAAGACTGCATTACCACGCTCTCGGCGAGTTGCGGACCTCGGGCAAGACATGGGGGGAATTCAATGTTGAAGCGGACGCCAGTCTGAAGTTACCACTGCGCCGCGACACGCTTTCCATCAACCTTGACGGGCATATCCGCCGCGAACGTCCTTCTTTTTACCTGCGTCACTACCACGGGAGGAATGCGTGGTGGGACGCTGACCTTGAGCAGCAGTTCCGCTTCCGCGTGGGGGGCGAACTACGCTACAAGCAGACAAGACTGAGCTTCCACATGGAAAATATTCAGAAATACGCCTACCTACAAGAGACACAGGTACCCTATAGCAGTGCTGACGGCATAGCCCGCTCCACTTATGGCGTGGGCATAGCGCAAACGGGAGGAGGTGTACAACTACTGGAAGCTACGTTACGGCAGGACATCCGCCTAGGTATTCTTCATTGGGACAACGAACTGACCGTGCAGGCCACGACAAACAAAGACGTACTCCCCCTGCCCGCCTTCACTGCGTGGAGTAACCTTTATCTCCAGTTCTACATAGCGCGAGTGTTACGTACCGAAATCGGCGCGGACGTCCGCTACTTCACGTCGTATTACGCGCCGGCCTATAGCCCCATTATAGGGCAGTATGCAGTTCAAGACCCGGATGCGAGAATCAAAATAGGCAACTACCCGGTCATCAATGCCTATGCAAACTTCCACTTGAAGCGCACACGGTTCTACGTTATGGCCTCCCACGTGAACTACTCGTCCGGTACGGGATGCCCTTTCCTCGTGCCCCATTATCCGCTCAACCGCCTGGTACTCCGTCTTGGCGTGTCGTGGAATTTCATCAACTGATGGCGTAAGAAATTTGCAGGCAGGATGAAGACATTTATTTTTGAGGGAAACTATCCCTCTTACAATATCCAAGGGATTTTTCCGTTATCAGATAAGGAAGATTGTCCCGCAACCGCAGTCTATACAGTGCCGGACACGGCACTCCTGACACGTGGGCGGCCACTCTTTCTCCCAGAATGGGCAGAGCCTTGTGCAGTGCAGGCGCATCTGGCAGTGCGTATCTGCCGTTTAGGGAAAGGCATTCCGGCACGTTTCGCGCACCGTTATTACGACGCGGTGACTGTGGCGACAGTGTTTACGGCAACGGAACTGTTAGAGAAACTCCGCAAGGAAGGACTTCCGTGGCTACTGGCAAAATCATTTGACGGGGCTGTCGCACTCGGCGAATTCCAGCCAAAGGAGGACGCATCCACAGCTCTTCAGCTTACACGGAACGGACAAACGATTCAGCTGATGGACACCAGAGAGATGCTCCATACCGCAGAAGAACTGATTGCCGCCGCAAGCCGCAACCACAAACTCTGCCACGGCGACCTCCTCCTCTGCGGGACATCCTCGCCCGGCGCGACAGTCTGCGAGAATGACCGCATAGAGGGTTTTCTCGGCGAAATGCGGTTACTGGCGTTTAACGTCAAGTGAAATCTTCGCCACAGGCACAAGCACCATGCTTAACATTAGGAAAATATTTCACGAACTACTGCCGCAATGCGGCATACATATACAGACATTAACAATGAACCGCCTACTGACAACCCTTCTCGCACTGGGTGCATATTGCTTTGCCACGGCACAGCGCACAGACGATGCAGCCATATTCCAGCCTATCCCTGCGGCGGAACATCCCATAACAGCGGAAGGTATGCCCTCATTCGCTGTGCAAATCCCTATAGGACAACTCCACGAAGGAACCAACTATGGTGTCCGCCTTGAATACCCGGAGCTTACGCCACTCACACGGAAGGAGGTCGCGCAAGTTGATGCCCTCGGATTTCAGTCTGGCGAGCACCCCGCTGTGGAGCAATTCCTCGGTACGAGTCGCGGAGAAGGATATTTGGACGTTTCTTTCGTGCCCATCGTAAAGCGCAACGGGCGTTGGTGGCGCATTAACTCTGTGAAGGCCACGCTCACGACATCCACTCCCGCTGGAATTACCACAAAGTCCGTTGGTCTTAGAGCTACCGAAAAGGCTGCACGCTATGCCGCGGCATCGGTTCTTGCTACAGGGCGCTGGGTGAAAATCCGCGTGCAGAAGGAAGGCGTATATGAGCTGACACAAGCGAAACTCGGGGAGATGGGATTCCGCGACATCAGCCGTGTGAAGCTCTATGGCTACGGCGGGCGCATTTTATCCCAAAACCTATTAGCAACCGGCACGAACGCTATTGCCGACGATCTGGAGGAAATTCCGTTATACCGCAAGGCGGGCAGCGTCCTCTTCTTTGCGGAAGGAACTGTCCGCTGGAACGAAACGAGCGGCGCACACCAAAATAATCACTACTCGCGCTACTCTTATTATTTTGTCACCGAAGGGGAGAATCCGCTTACCATCAAGGAGGAGACCGTCCGGACGAACCTGAATGTAGCCGAAGTGCGTACGGTTACTGGACACGCACTATTGGACAATGATGCCGTAGTGTGGTATGAAGGAGGCTCTGAAATGTATGATAGTTACGATTTCGCCAACGGTAACCAACACACGTTCCGCCTGAATGCGCCGGGAGCCACGGGGCCGGGAAAATTGATGGTAGCTTTCACTGCCTCTAACAGCCTTAGTGCCACGACGGCTGTTATCGATGTAAACGGAGAACGCCTAGGGGTACTCACTGTGCGAGCGCATAGTATGGAAACGGAATCTGCGCGGGAAACACGGACTAACTTTACGACTGAGGCGATTAAGGCGGAGAACAGCTTCACCTTCACTACTACGCGAGGAAACCATGCCCGCCTGAACTTTATTCGCTTGAACTACGACCGGGCGCTTGACGCCGCCGCAGCACCATTCGCTTTCGTACCGGGTGCTGTCAATAACAACGCGCTACTCTGCATCGCAAACGCCAATGCAACGACGAAAGTGTGGCGGTTAGGGACGCCTGGAACGCCGATGACGGAAATGTCCTCCGAGCTGCACGGAAAAGAGTTGCAGGCGAAAGTGCTGGGTTCTGTCACCACCCGTTACGTCGTTGTCGATGTGGGAAGAAACTATGACGCCCCAGAAGTTGTAGGCGAAGTAGCGAACCAAAACCTCCATGGGGACGGTCAGCAGGACATGGTTATTATCATACCGCAGTCTGCGAAGCTACTTACGCAAGCGGAACGCCTCGCCGCAGCCCACAGGGAGCACGGCTTGCGTGTCCGTATCCTCCGCGCCGATGAGATTTACAACGAGTTCTCGTCCGGCACACCGGACGCTACGGCCTACCGCCGCTACCTGAAAATGCTTTATGACCGGGCGGAATCAGAAGAAGATATGCCACGTTATCTACTACTTTTCGGCGACTGTGCTTGGGACAACCGTATGCTGTCCAACGAATGGAGCCGCGAAAAGCCTGAGGACTACCTGCTCGCCTATGAAGTGAGCCCAACGGAAGCCTCTTCTAACTCTATCGGCTCGCTGAACTGCTACGTCACAGACGACTACTTCGGCCTGCTGGACGACAGTGAAGGCACTAACATCGTTCGCGAGCGAGTGGATGTCGGCATCGGCCGTTTCCCCTGTCATGATGCCAAAACCGCCGAGATACTTGTTGACAAGACGCTATACTACATGCAGAACCACAAGGTTGGCGCATGGAAGAACCGGGTTATAATGATGGCTGACAGCGGTGACGACAATCTCCACATGAAGGATTGCGAAAAAGTGGTGGAGGCTATAAATACTATAACTGGTGAACGCATTCTTCTTAACAAGGTGTATTGGGAGGCTTACACCCAGACCTCATCAGGAACAGGCAACACTTTCCCGCAAGTGACGCGTATGTTGCAGCAAGACATCCAGACGGGGGCGCTCATGTTCAACTATACCGGGCACGGCAGTCCACTACAGATAAGCCATAAAAAGCTCCTACAAAGAGAGGACTTCGCAGTAAATACAGACTTGAAAATGCCGCTCTGGGTGTTCGCCTCCTGCGAGATAACGCCTTATGACTCGCAAGCAGAGGACATCGGACGCACGGCACTTTTCAACGCAAACGGAGGTGCAGCGGCTGTTATCTGCGCATCGCGTTCCGTATATGCGAACTACAACAGAGGAATGAATATCGCTATATGCGAGAATATCTTCGGGAAAGATGCTCAAGGCGCGCGGTGTTCACTCGGCGATGCCATACGTAGAGCAAAAGTCGCCCTTGTGGACAACAGCACCGACCGCTCCATGAACAAAATGAAATATGTGCTTCTCGGCGACCCGGCTCTCGCACTGACTATACCAGAAGGGAGCATCGCTATCGACAGTGTCGATGGTGTTGCGCTTCAAACGGGCGACTACCTGCAACTCAAGGCCGGACAGAAGGTGCGCTTCAGCGGCCATGTCCTTGCTGAAGACGGTACTGAAGTACCTTCGTTCCGAGGGGAAGTTTACGCCACCCTCTACGACCGCGAAGAGACCATCACCTGTAAGAACAACAGTGGTAGCGCGTCATCGCCCATGGTCTATCAGGACAGGACGAAGAAACTCTTCGAGGGCGCTGACTCTGTCCGTGACGGAAAATTCAGTATCTGGATAACTATTCCGCGTGACATCAGCTATTCGGATGATTGTGGCCGCATCTATTTCTACGCAGTCAATAATGAGCACACACTAGAGTGCAATGGGTTCAACGAACAGTTTCACTTAAGCGGTACTGATACGGCGGAAGCGCTTGATGAGGTCGGGCCTAAGGTGTTCATCTACCTTAACTCGCCGGATTTCCCGGACGGGGGATATGTCGGAACATCCGCTCTCTTCGGAGCTAGTATCAGTGACGATGCGGGTATCAACACAAGCGGTATAAGCATCGGCCACGATATAGAACTTATCCTTGACGGGGCTACCTCCTCACCGACCGTCCTCAACAGCTACTTCAATTACGACTTCGGCAGCTATACCTCTGGGACTATCACCTATCCGCTGGAGAATCTTACCCCCGGGAAGCATGAGCTGGCACTCCGTGCCTGGGATATCAATGATAATTCAACGACGGCCCGACTCACATTCAACGTGCGCATCGGCGTCGGTGAAGAAGACTACGACGTAAACGCCACGCAGAACCCGGCTGTCTCACAGACGAGTTTCGTGACGACCCTTCAAGCCTTAGACAATTGCAGCGTCCTGACCGAAGTATTTGACCTTGCAGGCCGACTAGTTTGGCAGCACGAAGGGGATGCCTCCGCTACGGATTATTTCAGCACGACGTGGGATTTGCGCGACAGCGGCGGGCATCCCGTCAATAGCGGTGTCTATATCTACCGTGCAACGGTGCGTACCCCAGCAACAAGCCACGAGACGAAGAGCAAAAAAATGATTATCGTAAGACAATAATACGCGCCGCCGAAAGTTATATATGATAGGGTTTTTGCCCACCTCAGTAACGAAACGCAAGAAAATGAACAAGCACATCTTTTTCATAGCCGCCCTGTTTGCGTTGCCTGCCTTTGCGGATGATGGCGACGAACTGCGCGACAACTTCAATCCTGTCATGACCGCTGTCACCTCCCAATCCATCGCTCCCGACGCACGGTCTGGCGGCCTGGGTGACATTGGTGCGGCCAGTGACCCTGACGTAAACTCCCAAGCGTGGAACCCGGCCAAGTATCCGTTTACCATCAGCCGTGCAGGCTTGGCGCTTAACTATACGCCCTGGCTCCGCCAACTGACAGACGGAATCGCCTTGCTCAACGCTACCGGCTACCTACGCTTAGGCGACTACCAGGCGCTGAGTGCGTCTCTGAACTATTTCACGGTGGGTGAAGTTTATCTTACCTCCGGCAACAGCGCCTATAGCGAGGCTGTCAGCGACTTTACCGTAAAGCCTTATGAGTTTTCCGTGGACGTGGCTTACTCGCGCATGTTGAGTGAGACGTTCTCCGCCGCTGTCGCTCTGCGTTATATGTATTCGGATATGAGCGGCCACAGCGACGACAATATGAAACCCGGGTCGGCGTTCGCAGCCGACATCGCGGGCTATTGGAACAAGTACATCATGCTCGGACAACGCGAATGCCTGTTGGCGTTCGGTTTTAACGTGCGAAACATCGGTTCTAAGATAAACTACGGGAGCGATGACTCCTACTTCATTCCGACCAACCTGCGCATTGGTGGCAACCTGACGGTTCCCATAAATGAATACAACAAGATCTCTTTCATGGCTGACGCTAACCGTCTGCTCGTCCCGGCCAAGCCATTGCAAGGCGCGGACGAGGGGAGCGAAGAATATGAGCAGCGGTTGCGCGATGACTACTACGACCTGAGTGCCATCAAGGGTATAGGAAAGAGTTTCAGTGGCGGTAACCAACTTGACCTCATCAACTGGAGTGCAGGCCTTGAATATACCTATAATGACAAATTCTCCCTGCGTGGCGGCTACCACAACGAAAGCAAGAGCCAAGGCGGCCGCTGCTACTTCACCGTCGGTGCCGGCTTCCGCATGAACGTGATGAGTATTGATGCCGGCTACGTCATTGCCACAAATTCCACGAACCCCTTAGATCAGACCCTCCGTGTCTCACTTGCTTTCGATTTCGACGGCATCCGGGACCTTTTTGGTCGGCGTTAAGAATGAAAAAAACACGTATCGGAATGGGCTACGACGTGCACCAGCTCATTGAAGGCCGCGACCTTTGGCTGGGTGGTGTAAAGATAGCTCACAGTAAAGGGCTGTTAGGACACAGCGATGCCGATGTGCTCATCCACGCCATCTGCGATGCGCTGCTCGGAGCCGTCAGCCTGCGCGACATCGGCTATCACTTCCCAGACACTGACCCGCGCTACAAGAATATTGACAGCAAGCAGTTGTTGCGCACCGTTACCGACCTGCTACACACGGAAGGTTGGGCTATCGGCAACGTAGATGCCACCATCTGCGCCGAAGCCCCCAAGCTCAATCCTCATGTGGAGCGGATGAAAGAGACCCTCGCACCACTAATGGATATAGGAGTCGAGGATATTTCCATCAAAGCCACCACAACCGAACGCCTAGGCTTCGTCGGGCGGGAAGAAGGCATGGCCGCCCACGCTGTCGCCCTTGTGGAAAGGGATGATACGTCCTTTTAAGGAAACGGCCTCCCAGCCCACATCCGTATCGCGTGCGCGCGTTATTTATAATTATGTGTAGCGGTGCGGACCATCAATCAAGCATAACCAATAGCGTACCCATACCAGGCAAGACCCATGAATACAAACAAATTTGACCTTATCGTCATCGGTGCCGGCCCCGGCGGCTACGAAACTGCACTGAAAGCTGCCGAGCACGGACTCACGGTGGCCATTATCGAACGCGAAGAACTGGGCGGAACGTGCCTGAATGTGGGGTGCATTCCCACAAAGTGCCTCTGCCGTAATGCTGAAGTGCTGGAAGAAGTCCGCGCTGCCGACCGTTACGGAATCAAAGCAGGTAGTGTCACCTTTGACCTGGCCCGTGCCGTGGAAC
This sequence comes from Alloprevotella sp., assembly GCA_017476545.1. GTDB lineage: Bacteria > Bacteroidota > Bacteroidia > Bacteroidales > Bacteroidaceae > Alloprevotella. Next base: position 26,591 of record JAFUZP010000032.1, on the reverse strand, counting down.
GCAAGAACGAAGTCGTAGCCAAGCTGGTCAGCGGGGTCGGCACGTTGATGAAGACGCCCGGCATCACCCTCTACCGGGGCGAAGCCAAGTTTAAGGGCAGCCATACCGTCACCGTGAAAGGTGATATGGAATGCGAACTGGAGGCTAATAACATCATCATAGCCACCGGCTCCGTCACGAAGTTCCTTCCCATCGAAGGCGCACACGCCGAAGGGGTGCTCACCTCTACGGAAATGCTCGACTTGCAGGAGGTCCCGCAACGCCTTTGCGTCATAGGTGGCGGTGTTATCGGGCTGGAATTTGCCAGCATCTACCGCAGTTTTGGATCCGAAGTCACCGTTGTGGAATTCTGTAAGGAAGTGTTGCCTTTCTTTGACCGCGACATGGCCAAACGCTTGCGCATGAGTCTCAAGAAGCGCGGTATAGCGTTCAGGACGGGGGCGGCTGTGACGAAAATCACCGATACGGCAAATGGTGCAAAATGTGTCTCCTTTGACGAAAAAGGCAAGGAAGATTCTGTAGAGGCCGACGTAGTGCTGATGGCCGTTGGACGTGCTGCCAACCTGGACAGTCTCAACCTCGACGAAGCCAACATTGCCTACACACGACGCGGTATTACGGTGGATGAGAACATGCAGACGAGCCTTCCAGGAGTTTATGCCATCGGCGACATCAACGGCTTAATGCAGTTAGCCCATGCCGCCACGGCACAGGGGAGCGTTGCCCTCAGGCATATCCTGAATACGGCAGACACTCCGCCCACCGACCTCGCCGTCTGCCCCGCCGCTGTCTTTACGGTACCCGAGCTGGCCATGGTTGGCAAGACGGAAGAGCAACTAACCGAAGCCGGTATCGCCTATACCTCCCACAAAGCTTTCTACCGCGCTAACGGGAAAGCGCTCGCCATGGAAGCGGACGATGGCATGATGAAGCTGCTCGTGGATGCTGGGGGACACATCCTTGGCGGGCATATCCTTGGCGCCCATGCCGCCGATATCATCCATGAAGTGAGTGCCGTAATGAACCTCGGCGGCACACTTACGCAGCTGAGAAGCATGATACACGCACACCCTACCCTCTCCGAAATTCTCGTTAGCCTCTAAGAAGAGATTATCCTCCCAAGCTTGTAAGCTGCGCGGCCCAGAGCTATCGTGCCCAGTGCCCGCATCTTGCATCTTGCCGTATCTTAACAAACCCATGCCCACCATAGAGATTACATCACTTGATGTGCCAGGTCTGGAGGTGTACGGCACACTGACGGAAGCGCAACTGCGCAACCGTCTGGAGCCGCACAAAGGGATATTCATTGCCGAAAGCCCGAAAGTTATTGGTGTTGCGCTCCATGCTGGTTACAAGCCAGTTTCCATTCTTTGTGAGAGTAGGCATATAACAGGTGATGCGGCCGATATTATCCAGCAGTGCGGCGATATTCCCGTTTACACCGGTCCGCGCGATGTGCTGGCAGCACTGACAGGTTACACCCTTACTCGCGGTGTACTCTGCGCGATGCACCGCCCGCAATTGCCAAGCGTAGCGGAAATTTGCCGCAATGCGCACCGAATAGTTGTCATTGATGCGGTAACAGACACGACTAACATCGGTGCGATATTCCGCGCCGCCGCAGCACTGGGCATTGACGGGGTCCTCCTCACGCCGCAAAGTTGCGACCCGCTTAATCGGCGCGCTGTCCGCGTTTCGATGGGCAGCGTGTTCCTGCTTCCGTGGACTTGGTTGGAAGAACCTGTCGCCACGTTGTCCGAATTTGGCTTCCGCACAGTGGCGATGGCATTAACGCCCGAGAGTATTCCACTCACCGACAGCCGCCTGCACAGGGAATCCCGCCTGGCCATAGTCATGGGGACAGAAGGTGACGGGCTGGCGCATACGGTTATCGCGGGCTGCGACTACGTGGCGCGCATACCGATGCACCACGGCGTGGACTCGCTCAACGTGGCAGCAGCCAGTGCCATAGCCTTTTGGGAACTCTGCAAAAGACCTGAGGAGTGAAGCCGTGCTTCCCCATAGGGCTTCATCCATCAATTCTCCCCCCAATACATTAACGCGCTCCCCCATAGCGGTGCAGCAAACTAACCGTAGGGTTACGAGAAACTAACCGCAGGGTTACGAGAAACTAACCGCAGGGTTACGAGAAACTAACCGCAGGGTTACAAAGAATTAACCCTAGGGTTACGAAAAACCAATCGCAGGGATAGGCACGAAAAAGCCGCAGAACCTGCGTAAAACTGCGCGTATCAGCGAAAACTTTTCCCGCTCAGCACCACTTGCGTGCGCTGCTACGTATGTTTTTCCTATAATTCTTTTCACCATAGGCTACCATTCCCGCAAGAATACCTTATCTTTGCATTCGGATAACCCATGTGCCGATGACAAATGGCACGCCTTTTGCTTAATAGAGAGAAGCCGGCCTGTGGCTGGCATTTACCGAGTCACTCACGTTTTTACACATACACGAACACTTACAACTTATGACATACGAACTTTCGCCTGCTTTGGCCCGCATCCTTACCCGCAGTAAGCTGGAAGCCCGCCGCCTTGGTTCCGTTGCAGTGGATACATCGTGCATCGCTCTTGCGCTATTGCATAGCGAAAACGAATGCGCGTTCCAGATATTGGATATGGCCGAAACAGATATCGATACGCTCCGCGCGAAGCTGGAGGCGGGGCACCGCCAGGCAGCGGAACGCCTGATGGGCAGCAACTCCAACGTGTCCACCACGATGCCTTCCCCCACCCCTCCCTCTATCGAAGAGGAAGGGAGGCTGACCATCCAACTGACGGGTGACGGACAGCGCGTCATGCGGCTGGCGTTTCTCGAGGCACGGCTGACGGGTACGGCAAACGCCGATGGGCAACACTTGCTCTTGGCTATTTTGCGCGACAAGGACAACGAAGCACGCAAAGCGCTCAACGAATTGGGAGTTACGTACACAAAAGTTGCCGCGCGCCTAAACATGAACAGCGATGTCCGTTCGGCTTTCGGTTTTACAACGGATGATGCGGACGACTTCCCGAAGGAAGAGAAGAACGGAGCCGGCAGCCAACAGACAAAGACCGAGAAGCAAACCAGTGACACTCCCGTGACGGACAATTTCGGGACGGACCTTACCCGTCTGGCAGCCGAGGGTGCACTTGACCCCGTCATAGGGCGCGAAGCCGAAATCCTGCGCATTGCACAAATCCTGTCGCGGCGCAAAAAGAACAACCCTGTACTTATCGGCCTCCCCGGCGTGGGAAAGAGTGCCGTAGTGGAGGGGTTAGCGGGTCTTATCGCCTCGCGGAAAGTTCCCCGAAACCTTTTGGGAAAACGCATCGTAGCCCTCGACATGGCTTCCATTGTGGCCGGAACACAGTATCGGGGACAGTTTGAGGAGCGGCTGCGCCGCCTGATGCAGGAACTCAAGGATCACAGGGAAATAATCCTCTTCATAGACGAAATACACACCATCATCGGCGCGGGCAGCGCGGCGGGTACGCTTGACGCGGCCAACATCCTGAAACCGGCACTCGCCCGTGGCGAGGTGCAGTGCATCGGGGCGACAACAACCGACGAGTACCGTAAAAGCATAGAAAAAGACGGTGCGCTTGAGCGCCGCTTCCAGAAAATACAACTTGAGCCCACAAGTGCGGAAGAAACGCTGCAAATCCTGCACAACATCCGGGGGCGGTACGAAGAGCACCACAACGTAAGCTATACTGACGCGGCGTTGGAAGCCTGCGTCCGCCTGTCAGAACGCTACATCACGGATCGCGCCCTTCCCGACAAGGCCATTGATGCCCTTGACGAAGCAGGTAGCCGACAGCACCTCAACGGCCTGAGCGCACCGAAAGAGCTGGAAGAACTGGAGCAACGCATAGCGGAGCTGAAGCAACAGAAGAGTGATGCCGCCAAGGCGCAGAACTACGAACTGGCAGCGCGGCTGCGCGATGAAGTGAGTAACCTCGGGAAGGAACTTGACCGCATGAATGCCGAATGGCTCGCCACGCAGAAAGAGAACCGACAGCAGGTAGATGCGGAAGAAGTGGCCGCTGTGGTCTCCGCGATGAGCGGCGTGCCTGTGCAGAAATTGGCACAAGACGAAAGCGTACGCCTGCGCGGAATGAAGCAGGCCTTGCAGGAAAAGGTCATCGCACAGGACGATGCCATCACCAAACTCGTGCGGGCAATCACCCGTAACCGGCTCGGACTGAAGGGCAACGACCGCCCCGTGGGCACTTTCCTCTTTGTCGGGCCGACAGGGGTGGGCAAGACGTATCTCGTCAAGTGCCTGGCAGAATGGATGTTCGGACGAAAAGATGCGCTTATCCGTATAGACATGAGCGAATATGGCGAGAAGTACAGCACCAGCCGTCTGGTCGGAGCACCTCCGGGATACGTAGGCTACGATGAGGGAGGACAGCTCACGGAGAAAGTGCGCCGCCACCCCTACTCCGTTATCCTGCTGGACGAAATAGAGAAGGCGCACCCGGACGTATTCAACATGCTCCTGCAAGTCATGGACGAAGGAAGAATGACGGACGGAAACGGGGTGACGGTTGATTTCCGCAACACAATCATCATCATGACCTCCAACAGCGGCACGCGGCAGCTGAAAGACTTCGGCGCAGGTATAGGCTTCGACACCCAAAGCAGGGAGATGGACGGCAAAGCCGCCGAGGGCATTGTCCGCAAGGCACTACAGCGGCAGTTCTCGCCCGAGTTCCTGAACCGCTTGGACGACATCATCATGTTCCAGCCGCTAGGAGAAAAGGATGCCATGCGTATAGCCGACCTGGAACTGGCCGAGCTGCAAAAACGCTTGGACAATATGCAACTGACCATTGAGTTGGCACCCGAAGCCAAGCAACTCATCGTGAAGGACGGCTTCAACGCACAGTACGGTGCCCGTTCCTTAAAGCGCGCTATCCAGACACACGTGGAGGATAAAATCTGCGAGCTCGTGATGGATGCGCCCGAGGCGGCAGATAGTCCGCACACAGTGCGTTTCAGCATCAGTGGGAAGACGCTTAAGGCCGAATGGGCCTGACGCTCAATACAAAAAACAAGGAACGCCCCGCATACCGAAACAGGCTGCGGGGCGTTTCACGTACGAGAAAAGTGGGCACAATCCCGTGGAAATGCTTGCTACTACGCACAAAAGGCATTAACTTTGCGCACATATATAATTATATATACCGTAATGACCTACATTAAGACAGCAATAGAGGGAGTTTATATCCTCGAACCGAAAGTTTTTGAAGACGCGCGCGGATACTTTATGGAGACGTGGCGCGAGAGTGACTTCAATGCCGCGATCGGCCATCCCGTGGACTTCATCCAAGATAACCAGTCGAAATCTTCCCGGGGCGTACTGCGCGGTCTCCACTACCAACGCGGGAACGATGCACAAGCCAAACTGGTGCGCGTCCTGCAAGGGGAAGTCTTGGACGTTGCTGTGGACTTGCGCAGCGACTCCCCTACCTTCGGGCAGCACGTAGCCGTGGTTCTCAGTGCGGAAAACAAGCGGCAACTGTTCATTCCGCGCGGGTTCGCGCACGGTTTCCAGGTATTGAGCGACGAGGCGGTATTCACCTATAAGGTTGATAACCACTATGCACCCGAATCCGAGGCCAGCATACGTTACGATGACCCCGTGCTCAATATCAAATGGCCCATCAGTGCCCCCGCCGAAGTCGTACTCTCAGAAAAAGATTTGACGCACGCCGTTTCTTTTCAAGACGCCGAAAAATTTTAACTGCCCCACCACCTCACATGCAACACATCCGCAATTTCTGCATCATAGCCCACATTGACCACGGAAAAAGTACGCTTGCCGACCGACTGCTGGAGCGGACAAAAACCATTCAGGTGACGGAAGGGCAAATGCTGGACGACATGGACTTGGAACGCGAACGCGGCATAACCATCAAAAGCCATGCCATCCAGATGGAATACCAGCTCGACGGCGAAAATTACACCCTCAATCTGATTGACACACCGGGACACGTGGACTTCAGTTACGAAGTGTCACGCTCCATTGCGGCCTGCGAAGGTTGTTTACTCCTTGTGGACAGCACCCAAGGCGTGCAGGCCCAAACCATTTCTAACCTATACATGGCTATCGAGCATGACTTGGAGATTATTCCCGTACTCTCCAAATGCGATATGCCAAACTCCATGCCCGAGCAAGTAGAGGACGAGATAATCGAAATTCTAGGCTGCAAGCGTGAAGAAATCATCCGCGCATCTGGACGCACAGGTGAGGGAGTAGATGAAATTCTCCGTGCCATCGTGGAGAAGGTCCCCGCCCCAAAAGGTGATGCGGCCGCGCCTTTGCAAGCCATGATCTTTGACAGCGTTTTCAATCCCTTCCGGGGAATAATCGCTTACTTCAAGATTGTGAACGGCAGCATACGCAGCGGGGAAGAAGTAGTCTTCGTCAATACAAAGCAGAAGTACACCGCAGACGAAGTAGGCGTACTGAAGATGGAGCTCGTTCCCCGCAAGGAGTTGCGTTGCGGCGACGTGGGCTACATCGTTTCCGGCATCAAAACCGCAACGGAAGTAAAGGTGGGCGACACTATCACGAGCGTCGCTAATCCTTGTACGGAGGCTATCGCCGGTTTTGAAGAGGTGAAGCCGATGGTATTTGCCGGGCTGTATCCTGTTGAGACGGAAGATTTTGAAAACCTGCGCGCCAGTCTGGAAAAACTACAGCTCAATGACGCGAGCCTGACGTTCGCTCCGGAATCATCCGTCGCCCTTGGTTTCGGCTTTAGGTGTGGCTTCCTCGGCCTGTTGCACATGGACATTATCCAAGAACGCCTAGACCGGGAGTTTAATATGAACGTCATCACGACTGTCCCGAACGTCAGTTACCACGTTTTTGACAAGCACTTAGACATGAAAGAGGTGCACAATCCTGCCGGTATGCCAGACGTAGGCGACATTGACCATATTGAAGAACCATATATCCGAGCGAGCATCATCACTAAGACAGAGTACATCGGTCCTATCATGACGTTATGCCTCGGCAAGCGCGGGGAACTGGTGAAGCAAGAGTATGTCAGTGGGGACCGGGTGGAGATTTATTACGACATGCCCCTTGCGGAAATCGTCATTGACTTCTATGATAAGCTGAAAAGTATCTCAAAGGGTTACGCCTCATTCGACTATCACCCGATAGAGTTCCGCCCCTCAAGACTTGTCAAGCTGGACATACTGCTCAATGGCGAACCGGTCGATGCGCTTTCCACCCTGACTCATTTCGACAACAGTGTAAACTTCGGTCGGCGTATGTGCGAGAAACTGAAAGAATTACTGCCGCGCCAGCAATTCGACATAGCCATACAAGCGGCCATCGGCGCAAAGATAATTGCCCGTGAGACCGTCAAACAAGTCCGTAAGGATGTGACCGCGAAATGTTATGGCGGCGACATCAGCCGCAAACGCAAGCTTCTGGAAAAACAAAAGCGGGGTAAGAAGCGCATGAAGCAGATAGGAAACGTGCAGGTGCCCCAGAAAGCATTCCTTGCCGTCCTGAAACTTGACTGAGACACGAACCTAACTTTCCAGTTATGCTCATAGACCTAAAAAACATCACGCTTGAAAAAGACGGCCACCGCCTACTTGATGACGTTGAATTCCACGTTGACGAAGGAGAATTCATCTACATTATCGGCAAAGTCGGGGCGGGTAAGAGCTCATTGCTCAAGACCATTTACGGCGAACTGCCCCTCAAGAACGGCGAAGCCACCGTACTGGACTATAACCTCTGTCGCATGAAGCGCCGCCGACTGCCCGAACTGCGGAAGCAGATGGGCATGGTGTTCCAAGACTTCCAACTCCTGCGCGACCGTACCGTGCAGGCTAACCTCGACTTCGTGCTGCGCGCAACGGGATGGAAGAAGCGCAAAGAGCGCAGCAGCCGCATTGAGGAAGTGCTCACCCTTGTCGGGATGCAGGATAAGGCCGCGAAATACCCGCATGAGCTTTCAGGTGGCGAGCAACAACGCGCCGCCATCGCCCGCGCACTGCTCAACACACCAAAAATTATCCTTGCGGACGAGCCGACCGGCAACCTGGACCAGGACACTGGAAACGGCATTGTCGCCATTCTGAAGGAGGTTTGTACGAAAGGGACAGCTGTCGTAATGGTCACGCACAACCTGAACCTTTTGCAAAACTATCCCGGTATTGTTTACAGAATGGACGAAGGCAAGCTCCAAGAGGTCACAAAAGAATACAACACCCCGTTTGAATTAGCTTAAACCCGCGCGATATTCCGCACTGAAAGCAGGAAAAAGCAAGCAGCATCCACATGAAAGTATTAAAATTCGGGGGAACGTCCGTCGGCACCCCCCAGCGCATGAAAGACGTCTCTGCGCTCATTACGAAGGAGAAGAAGAATGTCGTCGTTTTGTCCGCCATGTCCGGAACGACAAACGCCCTGGTAGAAATCGCCGACTACTTCAAAAAGGGAAATCCCGAAGGGGCAAACATCACCATCAACCAGCTACGCAACAAATACACGGCCTACGTGGGCGAACTCTACACGTCCGGCACGTACCGTCAGCGCATGGCGGACTTCTTAGACAACGAGTTCACCTACCTCCACTCCTTCTCCAGCATTGAGTTTGACGAGGTTGCGGAAAAAGCCATTCTCGCCAGGGGCGAAATCATCAGTACCACCATGGTCACCGCTTACCTGCGCGAACAGGGCGTGAAGGTACACCTAATTCCCGCTCTTGACTTCATGCGGCTGAGTGAGAACGGGGAGCCGGACCAGCCCTACATACGGAAAGCGCTTGAGGGTATCCTTGAAGAAAACGCTGAAGCCGACCTATACATCACGCAGGGCTTCATCGCCAAGAACGCGCGCGGTGAGACGGACAACCTACAGCGGGGCGGTTCGGACTACACGGCCTCCCTCATCGGAGCCGCCCTGCGCGCCGAAGAAATCCAGATATGGACGGACATTGACGGGATGCACAATAACGACCCCCGCTTCGTAGAAGGAACAAAACCTGTGCGCCACCTAAATTTTGAAGAGGCGGCGGAACTGGCGTATTTCGGCGCGAAAATTCTTCATCCCACCTGCATCCAACCTGCCCGCTACGCCGGTGTACCCGTCCGTCTGCTCAACACAATGGACCCTACCGCACCGGGCACAATTATCGACAACCAGCTCATCCCGAACGCCATCAAGGCTGTAGCGGCAAAGGACAATATAACTGCGATTAAGATTGTCAGCAGTCGGATGCTCTTGGCCACAGGTTTCCTCCACATGGTGTTCGAGATATTCGAGAAGTACCAAACAAGTATTGATATGGTCACCACGTCAGAGGTCGGCGTATCCCTGACCATAGACAACCGCGACCGCCTGGTACCCATCCTTGACGAGCTGAAAAAATACGGCACCGTTGTGGTGGATGACGACATGTGCATCATCTGCGTTGTCGGTGACCTGCGCTGGGAGAACGTGGGGTACGAGTCACGCATCACGGATGCCCTTTGCGGCATTCCCGTCCGCATGATTTCCTTCGGCGGGAGCGACCATAACATATCATTCCTTGTGAGGCAGGCTGACAAGAAAGCCGCCCTGCAAGCCCTCAGTGCCCACTTGTTCAACTAAACTACTACGACTTATGCATATTGATACTGCGACGTTTGAAAGCGTCCGCACGCCCATTTACCACTACGACATACAGCTCCTGCGCAAGACGCTTGCCGCGCTTGACGCCGCGCGCCACGGTGAGGCGAACATCCACTACCATTACGCTGTCAAGGCCAACGCACGCCCCGAGCTTCTCCGCATCATCAGCGGTGCAGGCCTCGGTGCCGACTGCGTGAGCGGTGGTGAGGTGAGCGCGGCCATCGCGGCGGGTTTTCCCCGCGAGGAAATCAGTTTTGCAGGCGTAGGCAAGGCCGACTGGGAAATCGACCTCGCCCTGCGGGAGCGCATAGGCTGCTTCAACGTGGAGAGCCTGCCCGAACTTGAAGTGATAAACGAGCGGGCCGCAGCCCTCGGCATGACCGCCCCCGTGTGCCTACGCATCAATCCCGATGTCGATGCCCATACCCACGAAAAAATCACCACGGGGCGCAGCGAGAACAAGTTCGGCATCCCCGTGGAAGACACCGTAGAGGCCGTCCGCATTGCAGCCGGCATGGCGAACGTCCGCTATAGGGGGCTGCACTTCCACATCGGCAGTAACGTCCTCAACATGGACGAGTTTATCCCCCTCTGCGGGCGCATCAACGAACTGCAACGCCTGCTTGAGGCGGAAGGCCTCCCCACTGCGGAAATCATTAACGTCGGGGGCGGTCTCGGCGTAAGTTACGAAGAGCCCGATGCATATCCCGTCCCAGACTTCGACGGCTATGTGGACGTTTACCGCCAACACCTTGAACTCCGCCCCGGACAGCAGCTTTACTTTGAACCCGGCCGTTCCGTAGTCGCACAGTGCGGCACACTCATTTCCCGCGTACTCTACGTGAAGCCGGTGCGCCGCCGCAATTTCCTCATTCTGGACGCAGGCTTCACGGAACTTATCCGCCCGGCTTTCTACAACGCCTACCACAAGATTGAAAATCTTAGCTCCAAAGAGGCTGAAGAAACCTACGATGTCGTAGGTCCCATCTGCGAGTCAAGCGATGTTTTCCAGACGGATGTGCGACTCCCGGGCGGCCACCGTGGCGACTTCATCGCCCTCCGCACTGCCGGAGCCTACGGTGAGACGATGGCTTCGGGTTACAACCTGCGCCCGTTGCCCGACGCGATTCTGTCTTGAACAGCCATAACGGAATACTCTCCAGGCACGCACGGAAACCTCTCCGCGCGTGTTTTTTTGTTTTCAGCAGCCACGAGGCCGCCGATCATCTGTCCCTACAGTTGCCCCATGCAGGAAGCAAAAAAACTACCCATAGGGTTACGATGAACTACCCATAGGGTTACGATGAACTACCCATAGGGTTACGATGAACTACCCATAGGGTTACGGTGCGCCAACCCTAGGGTTAGGAACGCCTAAGCCTACGGGGTAAAAAAAGCGTCCGAAGGCGGCTTTTTCCGAAGGGGATATTTTTTGCGTCCAAACGTTCCGCTTCCAATAAATTATTTCTACCTTTGCGATATAATTACATGAACGTGCGTCGCATTATTCCATAACAAAATAAAACTAACAGCGTATGAAGAAGTTTTACCTCCCCCTCCTCGCGGCTTTCGGCCTGACTCTGACGGCCGCTACCCCGGCCTCCGCACAGCAAGCCCCCAGCACAACGGGGCGCACGCAGGTGGGCTATGCACAACCTAACGACCAGATTTGGGAATACGACGGGCTTTCGCTCGACATTGACTCTAAGGTCGGATGTGCCATCGTGCTGACGAAGGAAATGCTCAAGCCATATGTAGGCGGCACCGTCAAGGCGATGCGCGTCGGTTGGGACACCTCGGAAAGCACCGGCACATACGACGGTTTCGTCCGCAGCTCCTTTAATGGCGAGGATCTCAGTACAGGTACGGCGACCGTGCGCTACAACTACTCCTCCAGCACGCCCGGCTGGAACACCATGACCATGACCGACTACGTCATCCCCGAGGACGTGGACAGCCTTGTTGTCGGCTTCTTCACCAACCTCACGGCCAATGTCTGCGCCATCCCCACCCTTTACCCTCACAACACGCCCCGGAGCTGCTTCCTGTGGGTGGACGGCGATGTGGACAGCGAGGGTAATGCCAACTGGATCGATATGAACGACCGTGGCATCCTGCCCATACTCCTCACCATACAGGACACAAAGGGCACTTTCAACAATGTCGCCACCATCACGAGCCTGCATCACAACGGCGTGATACAGACCGAAGAGGCCTCGAGCGCACTGGTACGCATCAGAAACGCAGGCTCACAAAGCATCCGCAACATAGAAGTGACCTCGCGGCAGGGCGACCAGGCATCCAGTATGCAGGTAAACCTCAGCACAGCCATAACTCCGGGCTCCGCCAGCGGCACCGTACTCGTCCCGCTCTACTGCTTCAAGTCCGGCGATGTGGAGTTCAGCATCACCAAAGTGAACGGTGAGGAAAACACCAGCGGACAGGTATTCACCCTCCCCATGATAGGCATTCCCAAGAATGTCGCCGCGCAGTACACGCGACGCCCGCTCATTGAGTACTACGAGTCCGAGAACAGCTATATGTCCCCTCGTTACTACGATGACTATGTAGGGCCGAGCCTCGCTGACAAACTTGATAAGTTCACTTATGTGAGCCAGCACCTCGACGACCAGTTTATGACAGGCGACGATGACGCTACCGTCCTTGCCCTGTTACTGGCCGATAATGACTCCAGTGCCGTGAGTCTCCCTTCCATGAGCGTGGACAGAGCCGTCAATACGGATAACATCCTGTACCAGCAGAACGCCGCTTGGACCCCCATGTTCAGCGTCCTGCTTGAACCCTACGCCACCCGCTTCTTCGATGCCACGCTTACAGTTCCCACTTTCCTCTCCGTTATCGTTGAGGGCGAGGTGGCCGAAGACGGCGAGACGCTTACGGTAGTCCTGGATGGCGACTGCACCACGGGCATCCTTCCCGAAGGCGAGAACGCCCGAGTGACCGTCTATCTCATGGAACGCGACGTTGAGAGCGACAGCCAGCTCTTCTGGACCGAAAAAGAGAAGGAAGAGTCCATGGGACACTACACACACGCCAACGTCATCCGCGAGATTCTGACCGACCGCCAAGGGGACACGCTCCAGCTAGAGAATGGTGACGGCGGCGGCGAAGGCTATAGTGCCATCACGGGTACATACACAACGACACTTGACCCCGCATGGAACGCCCAAAACCTCTACCTCGTGGCATTCGTACACCGCGACGGGGCGAAGGGAGGCCGCTATATGCAAGTATTCAACAGCGCGGAAGGAGAAATACAGGGTATCACCGGCATCCGCACCGTTGAGCAAAACACCACGGAAACCCCAGCTGCTATCTACGACCTCCAGGGACGGCGCATCAACCGGCTGGCAAAGGGCGTAAACATCGTCGGGGGACGGAAAGTTATCCGTTAAGCGCGTTAAACCAGAAGCCTCTTGAATCATGAAAAGGCAACTCATCGCAATCATCTGCTGCGCGGCCTGTGCCACACTCGCCGCCCAGGTACCTTACAGCTACGCCCCGGCAAATCCTGCCGACAGCGAACTGAGCGCACTCGGAGGCAATAAGAACGAGTTCGTACAAGGCCTCGTCCTCTTCGATCCTGCTACGGACCCGGCTCTGCAGCGCATGAAGGGAGAGAAAATAATAGGCGTGCGCTGCTATCTACGCGCCGACTACAAGCAAGCACGGCAGAGCCGCTCCGGCATACTTGCCAGCATAGGGACGCCTGCCAATAACGTGCGCACGAAATATGCGGATTTCACGGAAGGCTGGAACGACGTGCTTTTTGACGAACCCATCGTCATCGGCGACGAGAAGATATATCTCGGCGTCCAAGCCTACGAGACTATCGGTACGCCCTACCCGCTTGTGGCTTACGCACCCGCCACTGTACCGCAATCGTGCTTCGTCAATCTGGCGAAGAAGGCGTGGGAAGAATACACAGACCGGGGCACGCTGCTCATTGCTGCCCTGCTGGACGATACGGCCGCCCCGTTCCTAACGAACACGGCCTACGCCCAGAACACGACGCACCCGCAGACCGTAGCCCCTGACGCGGACTTTGAAGGCGGTCTCTACGTGCATAATTTTTCCGACACGCCGATCACTTCCGTCAAAGTGACCATGAAGGGTGAAGGGACAGTCACTCCGACGGTCCGCGACGTAGCACTCCCCGCTCCCATCGCGGCCTACGGAAGCACGGTCCTTACGACACTGCTGCACAGCGGCCTCTCAGAAGGCACCAACGTGGACTGGACGGCTACCGTCACAGAGATAAACGGTGCGGAGGCGCAGGCAGGCCGTCCGGGCACGACGAAACTCTACGTTACATACGACAATTTCCAGCGCGTACCGCTCATCGAGGAATTCACAAGCCAGCTCTGCGTGAACTGCCCCCAGATGGCATACTTCCTTGAAAAGGCCTTGGAAGAGTTTGAAGGGCCGTACATTTACCTTTCCCACCACAGTGGCTTCCGCGAGGATGTATTCACAACAGCAACCGACCGCGAGCTTGTTTACATCTTCGGCGGCTATGAGAACGAGTACAACCCCGCGATAATGTACAACAGGGCGGTACTTGAAGGCGAGAGCAGCGTGATACAAGGTGTCCGGGGTATGGCCCCAACACCCTATACGGAAGCCTTACTTAAAGCAGCCGCTATGCCTGCAAAAGCGGAAGTCAGCCTCAAACGCGAAGGAGGCGAAGTGCGCGTCAGCGGTCGTGTAGCCCGCGACCTCGTGGATAGCCAGGTTTACCTCTCCGTATGCCTCGTGGAAGACGGTATGACCGCTACGCAATACCGACAGACCGGCATGGATGATCCGGATGCGCCGGCCGACTTGGCCGCCGTCTTCCGCCACAACGGAGTCGCGCTGCACAGCTATAACACCGCGCCACTCGGGGACCTCTTAGAAATAGACACCGAGAAAGGCACTTTCAACGTCAGCTATCCGGAAGTGGAGAAGAAGGGATTCGGGGGAACCGGCCGCCGCCTCGTTGCCATCGTGCACAAAGTTAATAAAGCCGACCTGCGCGACAACGAAGTGCTGAATGCCACCCAGCTGGACCTGAACGCAACGGGTATCAATTCCGTACACACCGCGCCGGCAACCGATGCAGCCACTTACGATTTGCTAGGCCGCCGCGTGAACCATCCTACAAAGGGGGTATATCTCCGCAACGGACAGAAAATTCTCCGTTGAGCGAAGGAAAGCCGTATTGATGCGGGGGTGAACATCCCACACCCCCGCATCTTTCTTGCCTTATACCAGGTCTGACACATTCTCAGCCGAGGCACACAGAGAACTATCCGGGGCGGAAAAAATAGCCACGCATGGGTGCGCTTCTCTTAGGCAAAGCACAACGCAGCCTGTCCACGGCGATACACAGGAATAATACAGCATGAACGGAAACGAGTTCAAACTTCAAAGCAATTATAAGCCTACGGGCGACCAGCCTGAGGCAATACTTGCGCTGACGCAGGGCGTGCAGGACGGACTGCCGGCCCAGGTGTTGCTCGGCGTCACGGGCTCGGGTAAGACGTTCACCATCGCCAATGTAATCCGCAATGTGGGGAGGCCTACGCTCATTTTGAGCCACAATAAGACGCTTGCAGCCCAGCTCTATTCTGAATTTAAGGGCTTCTTTCCCGAAAATGCCGTAGAGTATTACGTCTCTTACTACGACTACTATCAGCCTGAGGCTTACATCGCATCCACTGACACCTATATTGAGAAAGACCTAGCCATCAACGAAGAGATTGACAAGCTACGCCTTGCCGCCACGTCATCCCTGCTTTCGGGTCGCCGCGACGTCATTGTAATTTCCAGCGTCAGCTGCATCTATGGCATGGGGAACCCCGCAGCCTTCTATGAGAGCGTCATAGAACTTCGCATTGGGCGAACGTTCGCGCTCAACGCGCTGCTGCGCAGGTTAGTAGATAGTCTATATTCGCGGAATGATATAGCCCCACGTGCAGGCAACTTCCGGGTGAACGGCGATACCGTAGATGTATATCTGGCCTATGCCGACGAGATACTCCGTGTCACGTTCTGGGGGGACGAAGTAGATACCATTGAGGAGATAGACGCTACTACCGGAGCACGGCGGGCCACCTTCGATCAGTATAAAATCTATCCGGCCAACCTTTTCCTCACCTCAAAGGAAACGCAAGAAATGGCCATCCGCCGCATACAAGACGACCTTGTCGTGCGGTTGCAGGAACTAACGGAGGCTGGAAAAGGATTAGAGGCGAAACGGTTGGAAGAGCGGGTCAGTTACGACATCGAGATGATACGCGAACTGGGACATTGCGCAGGCATCGAGAACTACAGCCGCTACTTTGACGGGCGCGAGGCCGGCCAGCGTCCCTACTGTCTTCTGGACTTTTTCCCGAAGGACTTCCTGTTAGTCATTGACGAGAGCCACGTCAGCGTTCCGCAAATCCGGGCTATGTGGGGCGGAGACCGCAGCCGCAAGGAGGCACTCGTGGAGTATGGCTTCCGACTGCCCGCTGCGTTGGACAATCGCCCGCTTACGTTCGACGAGTTCCGCGAAATGACACACCAGACCATCTATATCAGCGCGACACCCGCCGAGTACGAGCTCCATGAAAGCGAGGGCGTCGTGGTGGACCAAGTCATACGCCCGACCGGCCTCTTAGACCCGCCGATACAGGTGCGCGATACCGATTACCCCGTGGACGACCTGATGGAAGAAATCCGCCGCTGCGCCGAAAAGAACGAGCGGGTACTCGTCACTACGCTAACGAAGCGGATGGCCGAGGAACTTTCCGACTACCTTATCCGCAACGGTGTGCGAACGGCTTACATCCATAGCGATGTGGACACCCTGGAGCGCGTGCAAATCATGGAAGACCTGCGGCGCGGCACCTATACCGTCCTAGTCGGCGTAAACCTGCTCAGGGAAGGACTTGACCTACCCGAAGTGGCACTCGTAGCTATACTTGACGCGGACAAAGAGGGCTTCCTGAGGGATACCCGCAGCCTCACGCAGACGGCAGGGCGCGCGGCGCGCAACGTAAACGGGCGCGTCATCATGTACGCCAAGCGCATCACCGGCTCAATGCAGCAGACCATAGACGAGACAGAACGCCGCCGCACGAAGCAGATTGCCTACAACGAAAAACACGGCATAACGCCCCAACAGATACGTAAGGCCATCGGAAGCAACGAGCTGGCGCGCATCGGTGCCGAGCAAAAGCGGGAAAAGCAAGGCTATGCGCCCCAAGAGGATATGGCCATAGCCGCAGAATCACAAGCGACCTACGGAAAGGAACTCCCGATAGAGGAACGCCGCGAATTCCTGCAAAAGCAAATGAAGGCTGCGGCGGCCAAACTGGACTTTATCCTAGCCGCCCAACTCCGCGACGAACTGCTGGCACTGGACAAACAGGACTAAAGCCCGCCCCACCCTCCGAACGCAGCCTTTCCACCGCGCCGGAAGCAGCGCACAGACGCAGGAACAGCCCCACAACTCGGCGGGCAGCAGGAGCGGGAGTTATAGTAGCCTTTCCGTACCCATAGGGATAAGGAAAACTAACCCTGCGGTGAGGTACGACTAACCCTATGGTTACGGCGGACTAACCCTAGGGTGCGAAACAGCGGGATGACGGTCCGCGAAAAGTGACGCGCAGCAAAAGGAGCATTTCAGCAGGGAGTGCGCTTTCCGCTCCGGCCACCAGCCAACTTATCCGCCCCCCTGTACGCCGCCTCTGCCCCGTTGCGGATAAATACCCCAAAAAGTTTGGCTTTTCACACGCGTAGCAGTATATTTGCGCGCCGAATAAAGACGGAACAAGCCCAAATGAGAAATATCCTCCTCACCCTCCTGACCGCATTTACGGTCGCATCCTGCGGAAACTACAATGCCCTGCAAAAGTCCGCAGATTACGCGCAGAAATACGAAGCGGCGAAGCAGTTCTTCGCGGAAGGCTACTATAACCGCGCGTCCATGCTCTTGGGCGACGTCGTGAAACCGCTGAAAGGGTCTGACAGGGGCGAGGAAGCTCTTTACCTCTTGGGGTTGTGCCAACTCAAGGCGCGGAACTATGATGCCGCCGCTACCACCTTTCAGACCTACTACAAGAACTACCCGAAAGGATTCTATGCGGAAGAAGCCCGCTACAATAGCGGCATGGCGCTCTACAAGTCCACGCCGGAGCCCAAACTTGACCAGACGGCCACCTACGAAGCCGTGACGGAATTCCAGAACTTCATAGAAACGTATCCCGACAGCCGCCTCAGGAACGATGCGCAGGACAGAATCTTCGAACTGCAGGACAAGCTGGTGGAAAAGGAATACCTGAATGCGAAGCTCTACTACGACCTTGGCAATTATTTCCTGAACGGGCAAAACGGCAATTACCAGGCCTGTATCGTCACCGCCGAGAACGCTATCAAGGACTTTCCCTACAGCAAGCGCCGCGAGGACTTCGCCTTCCTCATTCTCAAGGCCAAGTTCGATTATGCCAAGAACAGTATCGCGGCACGGCAGGAGGAGCGTTACAGCAACGCCATCGACGAGTACTACGGATTTACGAGTGAGTACCCGGAATCCAAGCACATGGATGAGGCGAACGAATACTTCTCGAAAGTGCCGAAGAATTACCGCCGGAGCGATGAGGAGCGGCGGCTACGCGAAAATTGACAAACACATATAAATTATTATACGCACATGGATTACAAAAAGAGCAAAGCGTCAACGAACACGCTCACCCAGAACATCATGGACTACGCCCGGGGTACGGGCAACATCTACGAGTCTGTAGCCATCATGTCCAAGCGTGCCAACCAAATTTCCGCCCAGATGAAAACCGATCTCAGCAAGAAGCTGCAGGAGTTTGCCTCGGGTAGCGACCATTTGGAGGAAACGTTTGAAAACCGTGAGCAGATAGAAATTTCGCGCTACTACGAGAAACTGCCGAAGCCAACCCTGATGGCACAGGACGAGTTCATACACGACAAAATTTACTTCCGCAACCCTGCGAAGGACAAAAACCGCCAGGACTAACACATGATACAGCGCATACAAAGCGTGTACCTCCTATTGGCCGGACTCGTTCCGGCCTTTACGCTTACAACACCCCTGGCACGCTTCTGGCAGGAGAACGGCTATTACCTGATGACAGCCCTGGGATTCAATCCCTACGGCGCGTCACCGTACACAGGTATGCCCCGCGTGCCATACGGCGTGCTGGCTTTCGGCATCTTGCTTATCGTGTTGTCATTTGCCAACATCTTCCAATACAAAAACAGGCGCAGGCAGATGCGCATCTGCAACTGGACGGTGGCAGGCGTCATCGCATACTACGTCACCTACGTCAGCTATGTCGTGGCTTTCTCCATGCACACCCAGACGAATTTCCAGCCCGGGATTTGCGCCTTCCTGCCCCTACTAACGCTCATTTTCACCCTCCTCGCGCGGCATTCCATCAAGAAGGATGAGGATCTGGTGCGTGCGGCGGACAGAATTAGATAAGCCATGTCATTAAACAAAGTAATGCTCATCGGAAATGTCGGCAAGGAGCCGGTCATCCGATACGTTGAGGCCGGAGTTTGTACGGCTGCATTTCCGTTGGCCACCACCACACGCGGCTACACACTACCCGGCGGGACACAAGTCCCTGAGCGGACGGAATGGCACAATATCCTCATGTGGCGCGGACTTGCGGAAACCGTAGAGAAATACGTACACAAGGGGGACAAACTCTACATTGAGGGCGAAATCCGCACGCGCAACTGGACAGACAAGAAAGGAACGGTGCATTACATCACCGAAGTCTGGGCAAAAGAAATGGAAATGCTGACGCCAAAAGGTTCGCGGCCTGCCGATGCCGCTCCGCAACAGCAGGAAAGCGCGCCGGAAGCCAGCAACACTGAAACGACATCCGGTGCCACGGCTGACACTTCCACAGAGTTACCTTTCTGAAGGCGCGCCTCACCTTCTCCTCTGGCGCATAGAGGAAAGCGAAGAGGCTCTCTGCCGCCTCCTTCCGGCCGACGCAGGCTACGGGGAAGCGGCGGCGCGGCGTTTTAAGGGAGCGGAACGGCGACTGGAATGGCTCGCCACCCGCGTACTGTTCCACGAGGCATTCGGGCCGGACGCCCGCATCACTTGCCGCCCCTCGGGGCGTCCCACTGTTGAAGGCGCGACGGGACACATCAGCATCAGCCACAGCCATCGCTTTGTCGCTATCGCTACCAGCGATTATCCCGTCGGCGTGGACATTGAAACGTGGACACCGCGCGCGCTTAGGGTAGCCCCCCGCTTCCTTAGCGAAACGGAGATGACGCTCTTGGGCAATGAGGCCGAACGCCGCGCCGTGGTATTATGGAGTGCTAAGGAGTGCGCCTTCAAAGCGGCGGAGGAGGGAACGTTCAACGTAATGAGCGAGGTAAGGCTCACGGCCCGTCCGGGAAAGACGCTCTGCGCATCGGACAAAAACTTCCAGCACCCCCAGCTTGTCGGCTACATCAAGACAGATAATTTTGTAATTACATACACAAAAAAGAAAAATACGGAATGATAAGTGTTCAGAACCTTGCCATCCAATTTGGCAAACGCGTCCTCTACAAGGATGTAAATATGAAGTTCACAAACGGTAACATATATGGAATAATCGGCGCAAACGGTGCCGGTAAATCCACACTGCTACGTGCCATCTCGGGCGAGCTTGAGCCGACGAAAGGAACCATAGAGATGGGGCCTGGTGAACGCCTGAGCGTGCTCTCGCAGGACCACTTCAAATTTGATGACTGCACGGTACTGGAAACCGTACTGCGCGGCCACTCCGTCCTGTGGGATATCACAAAAGAGCGTGAGGCACTCTACGCGAAGGAGGACTTCAGCGATGAGGACGGCATCCGTGTAGCGGAACTTGAGGAAAAGTTTGCTGAAATTGGGGGCTACACGGCGGAAAATGATGCCGCAGAGCTCCTTGAAGGTCTCGGAATCAAGACTCCGCTCCACCAGAAGCTGATGGGAGAACTCTCCGGTAAGGAGAAAGTCCGCGTTATGTTGGCACAGGCGCTTTTCGGAGAGCCCGACAACCTGCTCCTTGATGAGCCGACAAACGACCTCGACCTAGAGACTGTTGAATGGTTAGAGGACTATCTCGGCAACTTTGAGCACACGGTGCTTGTCGTCAGCCACGACCGCCACTTCCTTGACCAAGTATGCACGCACACGGTGGACATCGACTTCGGAAAAGTAACGCTCTTTGCCGGAAACTACAGCTTCTGGTACGAATCCTCACAGCTGGCCTTACGCCAAGCGCAGAACCAGAAACAGAAAGCTGAGGAGAAGAAAAAAGAACTTGAGGAGTTCATACGGCGTTTTTCCGCTAACGTCGCCAAGAGCCGACAGACGACAAGCCGCAAGAAAATGCTGGAGAAGCTCAACGTGGAGGAGATTAAACCCAGCACGCGCCGCTACCCCGGAATCATTTTCCAGATGGAGCGCGAGCCTGGCAACCAAGTGCTGGAAGTGAACGACCTGCGTGCCGTGACCGACGACGGTACGGTGCTTTTTGACAAACTCACGTTCAATGTGGAGCGTGAGGACAAGATCGTTTTCATCAGCCACGACCCGCGCGCGATGACAGCCCTCTTTGAAATCATCAACGGCAACCAGAAGCAAAACGCAGGCACGTTCAAGTGGGGAGTAACCATCACTACCGCCTACCTGCCCCTGGACAACACAGCTTTTTTCAATACGCAGATGACGATGCTCGACTGGCTCGGACAGTTCGGAACGGGCAATGAGGTATTCTTCAAGGCCTACTTAGGACGGATGCTCTTCAAGGACGAGGAAATCCAGAAGGCCGTCAATGTCCTCTCAGGCGGTGAGAAAATGCGCTGTATGATAGCCCGTATGCAGCTCAAGAACGCCAACTGCCTCATTCTTGACACGCCGACAAACCACCTTGACATGGAGAGTATTCAGGCTTTCAACAACAATCTGAAGCTCTTCCGTGGGAACATACTTTTCGCCAGCCATGACCATGAGTTCATCAACACCGTGGCCAACCGAATCATCGAGCTCACGCCAAACGGCTGTATAGACAAGCTCATGACCTACGAAGACTACATTCACGACGCGCACATCAAGGAGATACGCGAGCGTATGTACACTGGCACGTCTTATGCATAAAAGCATAAAAAATTTTCAACGCAATGAAGAAAGACGAAAAATACACGGAAGAAGAGCTGGCGGAGCAGGAAATAGCTGCTCCCGAGGCCGGTGAAGCGGAAAATACCGCCGAAGAAGAACAGGCCGACGGTGCTGAAAAGGAACTGGCGCAGACGCCTGAAGAACTCCTTGCCGCCGCGCAGGAAGAGATTACCGCACTGAAGAACGAGCTGCTCTATAAAGCCGCCGAGTTTGACAACTACCGTAAGCGCACGCTGAAGGAGAAGGCCGACCTCATTCTCAATGGGGGAGAGAAAACCATCAGTAGCCTACTCCCGATTCTTGACGACTTGGAACGTGCTGAGCAGAACATGGAAACGGCTACGGATGCGGAGAGTCTCAAGGAAGGCCTTGAACTCGTCTTCAAGAAGCTGCGGGACACGCTTGCCAAACAGGGGCTGAAGAAAATCGAGACCGAGGGCAAGGACTTCGATGTGGACTTCCACGAAGCCATCGCCATGGTTCCCGTGCAAGACGATGCGCAGAAAGGAAAAGTTATCGACTGCGTCGCAACAGGCTATATGCTCAACGAGAAAGTAATCCGCCACGCGAAAGTGGCCGTAGGACAGTAGCCAAATCCCACGCACTATGGAAGAAGACTATTATAAGATACTAGGCGTTGAGAAGTCCGCCACGGCCGACGAAATCAAACGGGCCTACAAAAAAACGGCTATCAAGTACCATCCCGACCGCAACCCTGGCAACAAGGAGGCGGAAGATATGTTCAAGAAAGCCGCCGAGGCCTATGACGTGCTCCGCGACCCCGACAAACGCGCCCGTTACGACCAGTTCGGCAAAGCCGGCGTAGAGGGTATGGGCGGCATGGGCGGCGGCTTCGGGGCCGGCGGGATGGACCTGAACGACATCTTCACCCACTTCAGCGACATCTTCGAGGGCATGGGCTTCGGTTTCGGCGGCATGGGCGGACGCTCCCGCCAGCAGACACGCCAGTACCGAGGCGGAGATATGCGCCTCAAGGTGAGCCTCTCGTTGCAGGAAATCGCCACCGGCGTGACAAAGAAGTTCAAGGTAAAGAAGAATGTTCCCTGCCCCGACTGCCACGGCAGCGGCGCCGAGGGAGGCGCAGCCCCGGAGACCTGCCCAACGTGCCACGGTTCCGGCTACGTTGTCCGCACCCGCCAGAGTGTCTTCGGCATGATGCAGGTGCAAGACGCCTGCCCGCAGTGCCACGGCGAGGGCACGGTCGTGAAAATGCCATGCCACCACTGCCACGGCGAAGGCGTCGTCGGTGGCGAAGAGATTATAGAGGTAAACATCCCCGCAGGTGTAGCCGAGGGAATGGTCATCAACGTTCCCGGGAAGGGGCACGCCGGAAAACACAACGGCATCGCGGGCGACATACAAGTCCTCATTGAGGAAGTGCCGAGCGAAACCTTCATCCGCGACGGCCAGGACCTCATCTACAACCTTCTGCTTACCGTGCCACAAGCCATGCTCGGCGACAGCGTGGATGTTCCCACGCTGGACGGAAAAGCCCGGATAAGTATCAAGCCCGGCACGCAGCCCGGCACGACGCTCCGGCTCCGGGGCAAGGGACTTCCCGCCGTGCGCGGTTACGGTTACGGCACCGGGGACATCATCGTAAACATCAGCGTGTACATACCCGAGCAGCCCAGCGACGAAGAGCGCGCCGCCCTCGAAGCGATGAAGGACAGCCCGCGCCTGAAGCCCACAAGTGCCGTGCGGGAGAAAATATTCAAGACTTTCCGCAGCTACTTCCAGTAAGTACAGCGACACGCCCCCCCATCCCCCTCGTCCCCATTGAGGGATGAGGGGATGTTTGTTATCACCACACAGATATTTCCGCACAGTCCCGGAGCAACAAACCCACGACATGACTTACCAGCAGACACTCGACTACCTCTACACCGCCGCCCCGCTCTTCCAACAGCAGGGAGCGGCAGCCTATAAGCCGGGCTTACAGACAACGCACGCCCTCGATGCCCACTTCGCACATCCCCACCGGCACTACCCCACCCTCCACGTGGCCGGCACAAATGGTAAGGGAAGCTGCGCGCACACCCTGGCCGCCATCCTGCAAGCCGGCGGATTGCGTGTCGGGCTCTATACCTCCCCCCACCTCCGCGACTTCCGCGAGCGGATACGCATCAACGACGAACCGATTCCCGAGCAACGCGTCGTGGATTTCGTAGCCCGGGAGCGCGACTTCTTCGAGCCGCTTGCGCCCTCCTTCTTTGAGCTGACAACAGCCCTAGCCCTGCAATACTTCGCGGAAAGCCGCGTAGATGCCGCCGTAATCGAGGTCGGCCTCGGCGGACGACTGGACTCCACAAACATCATCACCCCGCAACTCTCCCTCATCACCAATATCAGTCTGGAGCACACCGACCTCCTCGGAGACACGCTCGCCGCGATAGCCGCCGAGAAGGCCGGCATCATCAAGCCCGGCGTACCCGCCCTCATCGGCGAAGCCCTGCCCGAGACGCGACCCGTATTCGAAGCGGTCGCACGCAAGGTCTGCGCCCCGCTGACGTTTGCGGAGGAACAGCCCGAAGTGCTGGACGCGCGAACCCTGCCCGATGGCACGATGCAGTACGCCACACGCACCTACGGCACCGTCTGCGGCCAGCTCTCCGGCGACTGTCAGGCACGCAACGCCAATACCATCCTTCGCGCCCTGCCCCTCCTCCGCAACACCCCGCTTGCGAAAGCCATCACCCCGGAAAGTGTCCGCCGAGGCTTCGCCGAAGTCTGCGCCCTGACCGGGCTTGAGGGACGCTGGCAAATCCTGCGCCGCAGCCCCACCCTCGTCTGCGACACAGGCCACAACGCCGGCGGCTGGGCCTACCTTTCCCGACGTCTGCACCACATCGCCGCCGAAGGCGAACTACACATCGTCTTCGGCATGGCTTCCGACAAGGATGTAGCCACCGTGCTCAGCCTCCTGCCCAAACAGGCCCACTACTACTGGGCGCAAGCCTCCGTACGCCGCGCGCTCCCTGCCGATGAGCTCGCCCGCCTCGCTACCCAAGCCGGACTCCCTGCCGCAGCAACTTATGCCTCCGTACCCGAGGCCGTCAGGGCAGCCCTCCGCGCAGCCTCACCCGAGGCCACCCTCTTCGTAGGCGGTAGCAGCTTCATCGTAGCCGACCTGCTCAGCCACGAGGACTGCATAAAGGACAACGCATAACCTACCACAGCACCTTTCCTTACACGCAGAACAAACAAATCGGGCGGCGGAGTTGGTGCGCTCCGCCGCCCGGCTATATAAATACCCGCACGAGACGAAAAAAGATGCCCCTGCGGATAGAATACCCCAACCGCAGGGATAGGAAAAACTACCCATAGGGTTACGGCGAACTAACCCTATGGTCGCGAAAAACTAACCCTGCGGTCAGGAAGAGCTGACCGCAGGGTATGCCGGATTATTGTCTGTGCGCCGCCTGCCTCCACCGCGCGTGAGAGTGCCTTGCTGCCCCCTGAGGAAGGCAGGGGAAGGCTGTGAAGGCTTTGGCCACCCTTACTGCGCCAGCACCGCGCTGACGAGCTCCGTCACGTCCGATATGTCCACGGCCGTGTCGCCGTTCAGGTTGTAGTCCCCGTCGTGCGTGCCGTCGGGATTGAGCACGTACCCCACCAGAATTGTCACGTCCGACACGTCCACCGAACCATCCTTGTTCAGGTCGTAAGGGTTGCCTGCAGAAGCAATCAACACTTCCGTGGCCAGCTCGCGTGCCGAGGTGCAGATGGCATGCTGGCGGGCGACGAAACTGCCGCCTGCGGGCTCCACAATCTCCAGACCTTCGCCGAGCGACAAGCCCTTCAGGCTGCGCGCCGCACCGCTGGGGGCGGTGATGGCGAGGCGGGTGCCGCTGCCATCCACGGCGAGCGTCGTGTAATAGGCCGTCCGGTCGCGGTTGGTGCAGCCCGTGATGCCCGAGGCGGTGGCGGCGACGGTTACCTCCGCCCCTTCCCTCACGGCGACGGTCGTGGCAGTGCCGGCTCCCCCGACAGAGATGCCGGTGCGGCCGTTCAGCGCGAGCTGCCCGGAGCCCTGGAACGTGATGCCGCTCCCGGTGAAGATGCCCGTCCAGTCGGCGGAACTCACGGTGTTCTTCCCTTCCAGGACTACCGTCAGCGGCTCCTCCAGCGTGCTGTAGATGCCGAATCCGTTCACGCCCGACACGCGGATGTTAGCGCCACGGAGGGTCAGCGTGTTCGTCGCGGCGTCAAAAACGGCCCTGCCGTTGCCCAGTATGTCCCCGGCGTTCGCGCCTGTCACCTGCGTACCGCCCACATGGAGGTCGTACGCTTTTGCCGTCAGATATCCGGGTGCGGACGGCCCCCCGTCGATGCGGGCGTAGGAAGCCTCGTAGCGGTTCCAAGCATATTGTGTGCCCTGCCCGCCCACAATGGAGTGACAGCCCAAAAACATCTCGTTGGAATACTTCACATTCTTGTTTGTCCAGCTGCTACCAACATATATCGTCCTCAGCCAAATGCACTTGCGGAATGTAGCGTTCATCGTCGTCACCTGGGCTGTGTTGAAGCTACCCAGGTCAAGACTCGTCAGGCGCTGGCACTCAGTGAACATAGCACTTATACTTGTCACTTTGGCTGTGTTGAAGCCGCTCAGGTCAAGGCTCGCCAGCTGCCGGCAGCCGTTGAACATGCCGGCCATGTTCGTCACGTTGGCAGTATTGAAACTACTCAGGTTAAGGCTCTCCAAACTGCTGCAG
>JAFUZP010000031.1 GCA_017476545.1 Alloprevotella sp. | reverse complement strand
TGTCCGATAAAATGTGTACCTTTGTTCATGTTATCGAAGTTTTGTGGTAAAAACAAAGGTAACAAAAAGGCTGAATCCCACACTAGGGTTTCAGCCTAATTTTTATTTGTACAAAAAAGTTTTAGCGGACACCAATAAAAAAATATTCCCGCATACAGACAATTTTATGTCCGTATGCGGGAAAATTTTTAGCGTGCTATCCGTAGCTGAACGCTCCGCGGAAAGATGCTTTAGTAGTTCTCCGCGCGGAGCTCGAAGTAGGACTTCGGATGGTCGCAAACGGGACAAACCTCCGGCGCCTTCGGCCCGATGACGATGTGCCCGCAGTTGGAGCACTGCCAGATGCAGTCGCCGTCGCGGCTGAAGACTACGGCATCTTCGATGTTCTTCAACAGGCGGCGGTAACGCTCCTCGTGGTGCTTCTCAATAGCACCGACCATTTCGAACTTTGCTGCGATTTCGGGGAAACCTTCCTCGCGTGCCTCGCGAGCGAACTGCGCGTACATGTCCGTCCACTCGTAGTTCTCGCCTTCGGCAGCATCAAGCAGATTTTCCTCAGTGCCGGGTACTGCGCCGCCATGCAGCAGTTTGAACCAAATCTTGGCGTGTTCCTTCTCGTTAGCCGCCGTCTCTTCAAAGATTTTGGCGATTTGTACGTAACCGTCCTTCTTAGCTTTGGAAGCGTAGTAGGTGTACTTGTTGCGCGCTTGTGACTCGCCGGCAAACGCCGTCTGCAAGTTCCGCTCTGTTTTTGTGCCTTTTAAGTCCTTCATAATGCTGTGATTGTTGTGTTTAATTGTTATGGGATCATTTTACCAAAAGGAGCCGCATAATTCACACGGCCGTGGGCAGGCCCCACTTTCCGCAGGAGCACCGGCCATTATCCGCAGGTATGCTGCAAAGATAAGGCATTATTATTATATGCCGTGCACGAAACGAAAAAAATCGTCTGTCCGCACATTTTTTCCTTTCCCGGCGTGGTGCTTTTATTTTCTTTTGCTATTTTCGCTTCCGTTAAGGACGCCGATAATCCGCGCCCGTCACCAAAAGTTCCACCCATGACCACTTTCAACAACCTTACCACCATCAAAGGTCTCTCGCGCGAACGCCTGGAGTACCTGCTCCGCATGGGGCGTGAATTTGAACGCCAGCCCAACCGCAAAATCCTTGACGGGCGCATCGTTGCCACGCTCTTCTTCGAGCCCAGCACGCGCACGCGTCTATCCTTCGAGACCGCAGCCCTGCGCCTCGGTGCCCGCGTCATCGGCTTCAGCGACCCCGCCGTCACCAGTTCTACGAAGGGCGAGACGCTGGAAGACACCATACGCATGGTGGGCAACTATGCCGACGTCATCGTCATGCGCCACTACATCGAGGGCGCAGCCGAACGTGCCGTGAAAGTGAGTCCCGTGCCTATTGTTAATGCCGGCGACGGCGCCAACCAGCACCCCACGCAGACCATGCTGGACCTCTACACCATACTCCAGACGCAGGGCACGCTGGAAAACCTCAACATACACCTCGTGGGCGACCTGAAGTACGGGCGCACCGTCCATTCCCTGCTACAGGCTATGGGACACTTCAACCCCACATTCACCTTCATTGCGCCGCGTGAGCTCGCCATGCCCGAGAAGTACAAAGAATACTGCCACGAGCACGGCATACGTTTCACGGAGACGGAACGCTTTGACGCCGCCACCATTGCGGAGGCGGACATCCTCTACATGACGCGTGTCCAGCGTGAGCGATTTGCCGACCTGGACGAATACGAACGTGTGAAGGACGTCTATATCTTGAATCGCGACATGCTGCGCGACGCTCGCGCCAACATGCGCATCCTCCATCCGCTGCCCCGTGTGAACGAAATCAGTACTGACGTGGACGACAGCCCCCACGCCTACTATTTCCAGCAGGCCAAGAACGGACTCTTCATGCGCCAGGCCATCCTCTGCGACGCACTCGGCCTCACCCTGGACGACGTGCGCGCCTAAAAGAATACCTCGGCTCTCCTAAAGTTTCCTATAATCCCTGAAAAAACAACTAACCTAAACAAATATGCAAAAAGACACCGAAATCTTCCGCCTCATAGAGGAAGAACACCAACGCCAGCTGCGGGGCATCGAACTGATTGCCTCTGAAAATTTTGTCAGCGAGCAGGTAATGCAGGCCATGGGCTCCTGCCTTACGAATAAGTATGCCGAAGGCTATCCCGGCCACCGCTACTACGGCGGCTGCCAGGTGGTTGACCAAACGGAGAACATCGCCATCGACCGCATTAAGCAGCTCTACGGCGCAGAATACGCCAACGTGCAGCCCCATAGCGGTGCTCAAGCCAATGCCGCCGTTCTACTGGCTGTGCTGAAACCCGGCGATACTTTCATGGGACTGAACCTCGACCATGGTGGTCACCTCAGCCACGGCTCAGCTGTCAATACGAGCGGCATCCTCTACCATCCCGTGGGTTACAACCTGAACCGCGAGACCGGACGTGTGGACTATGACGAAATGGAACAGCTTGCCCTCCAGCACAAGCCCAAACTTATCATCGGCGGCGGCTCGGCTTATAGTCGCGAATGGGATTATGCCCGTATGCGCAAGATTGCCGACCAGGTAGGTGCCATCTTCATGGTAGATATGGCTCATCCCGCCGGCCTTATCGCCGCTGGCCTCTTGGATAACCCCGTGAAGTATGCCCACATCGTCACCTCTACCACCCACAAGACGCTTCGCGGTCCGCGCGGTGGCATCATCCTGATGGGTAAGGACTTTGAGAATCCTTGGGGCATCACAACGAAGAAGGGTGAAGTGCGCATGATGTCCAGCCTCCTGAACAGCGCCGTATTCCCCGGCCAACAGGGCGGTCCTCTGGAGCATGTCATCGCTGCCAAGGCTGTTGCCTTTGGCGAAGCCCTCGACCCCAGTTTCAAGGTTTACCAGACACAAGTGAAGAAGAATGCAGCCCGTTTGGCCGAGGAGCTTGTAAAGCGCGGCTTCGACATCGTCAGTGGCGGCACGGACAACCACTCCATGCTCGTGGACCTGCGCCCGAAGTATCCCGAACTCACGGGTAAGGTGGCCGAGAACGCCCTCGTCAGCGCCGACATCACCGTCAATAAGAACATGGTGCCCTTCGACACGCGCTCCGCCTTCCAGACCAGCGGCATCCGCCTCGGCACGCCCGCCATCACGACGCGCGGCGCCAAGGAAGACTTCATGGTGGAAATAGCCGAAATGATTGAGGAAGTACTCAACGCTCCCACGGACGAAGCCGTTATCGCCAAAGTCCGCGCACGTGTAAACGCAACGATGAAAGACTATCCCATCTTCGCGTGGTAAAGAAAGGTGCAGGAAGACTGCGGACCGACCCGAGGATTAAGGAAGAATAGCCATAGGGGTACAAGAAACTAACCGCAGGGATAGGAAGGACTAACCGCAGGGGTAGGAAACGCCAACCCTATGGGTAAGGATATCCGTCTGCCGCGACGGCATCTTCCAACAGCGGACAGATACATTTAGGACGGGCAGACAAGCCGGCTGTTCAGCTTGGTTTTGTCTGCCCGCCCTCCTGTTATGCGTACGCAACGCTGCACGCTATTTGATTCCCCGCTGGTTGAGCGCAGCCACGTAGCGGCGGGCATTCTGCTGATGCTCGGCGTAAGTTTCCGCGAAACGGTGCGTCCCGCTGAAGTCCTCGCGCGCGCACATATATATATAGTTGTGTTGCTCTGCGGAAAGCACTGCTTCGATGCTCTCGCGCGAAGGGAGACAGATGGGTGCAGGGGGCAAACCGGAAACGAGGTAGGTATTATAGGGCGACGGAGTACTGAGGTGGGAGTTCAGGATACGGCGCAACCCGAAGTCTCCGACGGCGAATTTGACCGTGGGGTCGGCTTGTAAGCGGATTCCCTGGCGCAGTCGGTTGAGATAGAGTCCCGCGATACGCGGTTTCTCCGCCCCGTCGGCCGTTTCCTTCTCCACGATAGAGGCCAGCGCGACCACCTGGTTCGGCGTAAGCCCCTGACGTTCCGCCTCACTGCGGCGCGCTTCCGTCCAAAACGCAGCACTCTCCCGCTTCATGCGCCTCAGGAAGTCGCCGGGAGTCACCGTCCAGTAGAGTTCATAGGTGTCCGGGATAATAATATTGAACACCCCTGCTGGCGTGCAGCCAAGCTCGGCAAGCAATGCCGTATCGGCGAAGGCTTTGGCAAAAGCCGCAGAGTCCGCTGCGAGGCGGTCACCCAACCGCTTGGCCAGGTGCATAGGAGTCCAAACGAGCGGTACGCTCAAGCGGAGCGGCTCCTGCTGCCCGTTGCGCAGGTTACGAAGTAAGTTGAGTGCACCCACCCCGTCCAGGCGGTAGCGGCCGGCACGCTCGTGCCCGTTGTAGTGCGCCAAGTCGGCCAATAGGCGGAATGCCGCCCGTTGCGGTGCGCGTGCTGCTGTCTCAAGAGCTGCGCGCAGGTCTGTCTGCTCCGTACCGGGGCGGAGGTAGATGCAAGTGCCGGGCGTACCCGTCATGGGGAAAAAGAAAAACCAACCCGCCACAGCGACGAGCATAACAAACAGAAAGAACGCCAGCAGGTGACGGCGCAAGCGGCGGGTGTGAGGCATTGGAGACAAATTCGTTTGTATTGTGAGACATCAGGGTGCGGCAGGCACATCCGTTTTCCGTGCAAATTTACGCAGAACGCCCGAATGCACCAAACGCGGAGGCGGCAAGCTGCCAAAAAGGAAGGACAGAGCAGCGAATACCCCTCCGAAAAGGGTGCTGCAAGGCTGCGACGAGAAAAAATGCAACATTATTCGCGTTTCACTATACACTATCAGGATTTTTGCCTACTTTTGCACAAAATTTTGGAAAATGTGCCATTTCGGTCACAAGAACCACCAAAGAAAACTAAGAAAGACATGAACCAGTACCAAGACTTCGTAGGCATGTTCGAGCAGAGCATACGGGACAATTGGAACCGCGACGCACTGACAGACTATCAGGGCGTCACCCTGCAATATCACGACGTGGCCCGGAAAATCGAGAAACTGCACTTGCTCTTTGAACATGCCGGCCTGCAGCCGGGCGACAAAGTAGCCCTATGCGGGCGTAACTGCGCGGCCTGGGCATCGGCCTTCTTCGCCATTCTGGGTTACGGCGCGGTAGCCGTCCCTATCCTGCACGAGTTCAAGGCTCCGCAGGTACACGACATCGTAAACCACAGCGACGCCCGCCTGCTCCTCGTAGGCGACCAGATATGGCCTACTCTGGACGCGGAACAAATGCCCGTACTTGAGGGTATTATCCAACTACAGGACTACGAGCTGCTCGTCTCCCGTTCGGAACGCCTCACAGAGGCCCGCGAAAACCTCAACCGGTTCTTCGGCGAAAAATACCCGAAGTTCTTCCGCCCAGAACACGTACACTACCGCCCTGCTAGCGACCCGGACGCACTGGCCGTACTGAACTATACGAGCGGAACAACCTCAAAGTCCAAAGGAGTACTTATACCCTACCGCGCGCTTTGGTCGAACATGTTCTTCGCCAATCAGGTGCTCGGCCACATTCTGAAGCCCGGGATGAAAGTCATCAGCATCCTGCCACTTGCCCACATGTACGGCATGGCTTACGAGCTACTCTACGAGTTCATGAGCGGGATGCACATCTACTTCCTCACGCGCATACCCAGCCCGAACATCATCTTCAAGGCGTTCGGCGAAGTGAAGCCCGACCTAATCATCTCCGTCCCCCTAATCATCGAGAAAATCATCAAGAAGGCCGTCCTCCCGAAGCTACAGACACCGAGCATGAAGGTGCTGTTGCGCCTCCCTGTCATCAGCGATAAGATCTGCGAACGCATACGTACTCAGCTCTACGAGGCGTTCGGCGGCAATTTTTATGAAATCATAATCGGCGGCGCCGCATTCAACCGTGACATCGATGCCCTGCTCCACCGCATCGGCTTCAACTACACAGTTGGCTATGGCGCGACGGAGTGTGCGCCCATCATCACATACAACGACTGGAAAGAGCAGCAGTTGGGTTCCTGCGGCAAGATAGTGCCGAATATGGAACTGCGTATTGACAGCCCCGATCCCGAGAATGTCGTCGGCGAGATACTAGTGCGCGGAGCAAATGTCATGCTGGGATACTACAAAAACCCTGAAGCAACGGCGGCCGCAATCGACCCTGAAGGATGGTATCACACGGGAGACCTCGGACTTGTGGACGAGGAAGGCAATCTTTACATCCGTGGACGTTCCAAGAACATGCTCCTTGGTTCCTCCGGACAGAACATCTATCCGGAAGAAATTGAGGAGAAGCTGAACACCCTGCCATATGTGGCGGAATGCGTCGTTATCCAGAAAAACGAGCGTCTCTACGCCCTCGTCTATCCCGACACCGAGCAAGCGGAAAAAGACGGCCTGGACCAAGCCATGATCGAGGCACAAATGGAACAGAACCGCAAAGACCTGAACCTCATGGTGAACAACTACGAACAACTAGCCGGTATCCGAATCTGGCCCGAGGAATTCGAGAAAACGCCGAAGAAGAGCATCAAGCGTTTCCTCTACGCCGACGCGGAAATCTAAAACTTCCCTAAAATGCGAACAAATCCCCGCCACACGCTCTCCCGGTGCGGGGATTTTTCGTAACTTCGCACCCAGCAAAGAGCTACAGACACATGGACGACATTCAGAAAGACCTGGCCCGGTTGGCAGAGAACGACCAGATGGTGCTGCGCACCGAGGGACTTATAAAAAAATACGGCCGCCGTACGGTTGTCAATGGCGTAAGTTTTGACGTGCGACAGGGCGAAATTGTCGGATTGCTCGGCCCGAACGGTGCCGGCAAGACGACCTCTTTCTATATGACCACAGGCCTCGTTGTGCCGAATGGGGGAAAAATATTCCTCAACAGCCATGAAATTACGGACTTTCCCGTCTATAAACGCGCAAAGTACGGCATCGGCTATCTCGCGCAAGAGCCCAGCGTGTTCCGTGACATGTCCGTTGAGGACAACATCATGTCCGTTCTCGAAATGACAGGCCGCCCCTACAGTTACCGCAAGGATAAGATGGAAAGCCTCATCGCAGAGTTCAATCTCGGTAAAGTGCGCAAGAACAAGGGCACGGCTCTGAGCGGCGGCGAACGGAGGCGCACGGAGATTGCCCGATGCCTCGCCATAGACCCCAAGTTCATCATGTTGGACGAACCTTTCGCAGGGGTGGACCCCATCGCAGTAGAGGACATCCAAAAAGTGGTGTGGCAGCTAAAAAAACGCCACATCGGCATCCTTATCACCGACCACAACGTTGAGGAAACGCTCTGCATCACAGACCGCGCCTACCTGCTATTTGAAGGAAAAATTCTCTTTGCCGGAACGCCTGAAGAACTGGCGGAAAATCAAATTGTACGCGACAAATACCTCACCAACTCCTTCAAGCTACGCAAAAAGGACTTCCAGTTGATGGAAAACAACACGAGGGAGGAAGTGCCACAACGCAACACTAATTAACGCTCCCCGTGCCACCGCTTAGCGGCGAAAGCACTATCTTTGCAACTTGAAACACCGAACAGTAAAAGATGAAGCTATCACCGATCACCTTCACCGCCATCATACTCGCTCTGCTTACAGTCCTACCCTCCTATGGCCGTAAGGATCCAAAGAAGAAACACGAGAGCTACGCCGCCGGAACCCTTCCCCCCGAACCCGATGCGCCGCAGCAGAAAGCCACCGCTGAGCGCATCGTCGCACCGCAGCAGGATATGCACAAGCCCCAGGTCCAGCAACAGCAAACGCCAAAAGGGCGCATCAACGCCAACTACCGCCAAGGCATTGACGTGTCGCACTACCAATACTCCATTGACTGGGCCGCACTGGCGCGCAATGAGAATATCTCCTACGCTTATATCAAGGCCACTGAGGGCAACAATCTCCGCGATGACTACTACCGCCGCAACCTTGAAGGAGCACGTAGGGCGGGAATCAGCGTAGGCAGCTACCACTTCTACCGCCCTAACGTGGACTGGCGGCAGCAATTGGAGCTGATGAAGGCAGTCATCAAGCCCGAGGAACAGGACCTCGTCCCATTGATTGACATCGAGAAGTTCAGCGGTTCGGAGGCCGCCTTCGTGAGTAACCTGCGACAGTTCGTAGAGGCCGTCACGCGCTACTACGGTAAGAAACCGCTGCTCTACACGTACCAGAACTTCTACAACAAGCATTTCCTGAATATGTTCCGGGACTACCATTGGATGATAGCCTGCTATAGTCCCGCCGAACCCGTGCTGAAGGACGGACGCACCTACATCATGTGGCAATATAGTTGCAGCGGTAGGCTGAGCGGCATACGGGGCGACGTGGACCGCAGCTGCCTCATGCCGGGCTTTGACCTGCGGCAATTGCAGATGTAAGGCAGGCGCCTGCCACCTTTTCTATACGCATATAATATAACTACACACGTATAAAGACTATGAGCGAATGGTATCAATGCACCGTCAAGTACGAGAAGACAATGGAAGACGGTGCACTCAAGAAAGTTTCCGAGCCTTATCTCATTGACGCACTCAGCTTCACGGAGGCAGAGAAGCGTACGATAGAAGAGCTTTCCCACTACATCAGCGGCATCTTCGAGGTGAGCGACATCAAGAAAGCGCGTTACGTTGAGTTGTTTGAAAGTACGGACGATGCGGCAGACCGCTACTTCAAAGCGAAAATATCCATCATAACGCTTGACGAGAAGAGTGGCAAGGAAAAGCGCGTGTCGCAGGCTCTCCTCGTACAAGCTGCCGACTTACGCGATGCCGTCAAACGCCTTGATGCCGGCCTGAAAGGGACTATGATGGACTACCAGATAACAAGCCTCGCCGAGACCCCCATCATGGATGTTTTCCATCACCCCCTAGGCGCAACTGCCGGAAGCGGGAAGGTGGAAGAAACGGCGGAAGAATAAGCGCAAAGGATGGATAACATCGGCGCACGTATTACGCAACTCAGGGCGGACCTCCCGGCGGAAGTCCGCCTTGTCGCCATATCCAAGTACCACCCTGCCAGCTGCATCCGGGAAGCCCATGCTGCAGGACAGCGCATCTTTGGTGAGAGTCGCGTGCAGGAGCTCGTAGAAAAGGAAGCCGCCCTGCACGGGGCAGACATTGAGTGGCACTTCATCGGGCATCTACAAACCAATAAAGTCAAACAGATTGCCCCCTTCATTTCCCTTATCCACGCCGTTGATTCCCTCCGTCTGCTGGAGGA
The DNA here is from genome assembly GCA_017476545.1 of Alloprevotella sp. Taxonomy (GTDB): domain Bacteria; phylum Bacteroidota; class Bacteroidia; order Bacteroidales; family Bacteroidaceae; genus Alloprevotella. Next base: position 22,849 of record JAFUZP010000031.1, on the reverse strand, counting down.
AATAGACCGGCAGGGAGCGCGCTGCGGCCGTACCCTGCGCTGCCTGCTCCAGCTCCATGTGGCCCAAGAAGAAAACAAGTTCGGACTGACAACCGACGAGGCACGGGAACTGCTCGCACAGGGTAGGTGGAAGGAACTGCGCAACGTACAACTATGCGGTATTATGTGCATGGCCAGCAATACTGACGACACCGCCCGCATCCGCGCGGACTTTCGGGAAGCGCGCCGCTTCTTCGAGGAAGCGAAGCGCAACCACTTCCCCACAGATGAGAACTTCCGTGAACGCAGCTACGGCATGTCCGGCGACTGGCGCATCGCGCTGGACGAGGGTTCCACGATGGTGCGCATCGGATCGGCCATCTTTGGCCCGCGCGAATACTGACACACGGAAACGGCCACGTACCCATAGGAAAAACTTTTCGTAGGCCCTTCCGAAAAACATCCTACCTTCGAAACAGAACCAATAACACGCAACCATGCTTACCACCCCCTGCGCCAAGATTAACCTCGGCCTGCACGTCACGGAGCGACGCTCCGACGGCTACCACAACATCGAGACCGTCTTCTACCCAATTCCCCTAACGGACAACCTGGAGGTACGTGAGCTGCGCAACTCCGCAGCCCCCTACCTGCTACAGCTGGCCGGCAACGCGCTGGAGGGCTCACCGGCGGACAACCTCGTCATACGCGCCCTTGAGGAGCTGCGCCCCGACTTCCCGCAGATACCCCCGCTGGACATATACCTCTTCAAGCGCATCCCCTCCGGTGCGGGGCTCGGCGGTGGGAGCAGCGATGCCGCCGCCATGCTGCGCCTGCTCAACGATATGTTCTGCCTCGGCATGGACAACACCGAAATGGAACGGCGCGCCGCACACCTCGGTGCCGACTGCCCCTTTTTCATCCAAGGGAAACCTGCTTATGCCACTGGCATTGGCGACATACTCACTCCCATCCCCCTCAGTCTGCGCGGTTGGATTCTCGTGCTCGTCAAGCCTGCCGACTCCGTATCCACCGCCCAAGCCTATGCCGGCATCACGCCCAAACAACCCGCCCAAAGCCTGCGCGAGGCAGTTGAACGCCCCGTAGAGGAATGGCGCAACAGCGTCACAAACGACTTCGAGTCCAGTGTCTTCCCGCGCTACCCCCGCATCGCCGCCATTAAGGAGACGCTCTACGACATGGGAGCCACCTACGCCGCCATGTCCGGCAGTGGCAGCTGCGTGTACGGGCTCTTCCGCCATCGCCAGTCCAATGCCAAGGACATCTTCCCCGACTGCTTCGTCCACCAAGCCCAGCTGCTACAATAGCGCGGTGGCCTTGGTGACGAATCACCGCCCGACACGACACCAATCCTACGCGGCGTGCGGAGACTTCTCCGCACGCCGCGTCCCGCTATCCACAGAATCAGCCCCGCCCTACAGAAGCAGGAAGAATATGCGCCACCGCGTACACAGGAACTAACCCTAGGGGTACGGCGAACCGACCCTAGGGTTACGGAAAAATAACCCTGCGGTTAATTTTTAGTAACCGCAGGGTCTTGGAAAAAATTGCCGGGTGCGACGTAATAGCGCAGCCAGTTGCCATACACCAACTCCGCCGCCGTACGCCACACATGGCGTACCGGGGCGGCAGGATTGTCGCCTTCATAGTAGTTCCCCGGCAGGGCAATGGGCCGCCCCAAGGCCACGTCACGCTGATACTCGCGGGCAAGACGGAGGGGCTCATACTCCAGATGGCCGATAGAAAAAACGCGGCGGGCGGCTTCATCCACGGCCAACCCCACCCCGCCCCGCGCATCAGTAGCAACGATACGCACCGGAGTATTTTGAAAATCGATGGCACGCACCTCTGTATGGCGGCTCACAGGTACGGGAAAGTCCGCCGGAAGACCGCGTAAGAGTGGGCTATCCGGGCATAGTACGCGGTGTACGTACACCCCAAAGCGCTTCTCGCGGAGGGGAAACTTGGGAATGCCGTAATGGTAGTAGAGCCCGGCCTGCGCCCCCCAACAGACGTGGAACGTACTGCGGACGTGGTTTCCCGCCCAATCCATCAGGCGGCAGAAAGCATCCCAATAGCGCACCTCGGCGTAGGGCAGGTGTTCCAATGGCGCACCGTTGATAATGAGCCCGTCAAAGAAGGCTCCCTGCACAGCCTCGACCTCCAAGTAGAAACTTTCCATGTGCGCCTGCGGCGTAGTCTTATAGGTCTGCCCGCGAAAACGGACGGGAATGAGCTGTACATCCAGCTTACTGGCGGCCAGCACACGACAAACGTCCAGCTCTGCCTGTTCCTTCTCCGGCATCAGGTTCAAGAAAAGCACACGCAGACTACCATCACCGGGCACTCCGGCAACGGCAGCCTGCTGTAGGAGGTAAGAGGCGCAGACCGTACCCTCTGCACGAAGTGCTTGCAGAGCGGGAAGACCGTCAGGCAGGTGTATCATTGCTGCTTACCAAACGGCTACGCGTTTCGCCTTAGGTACGAAGAGTTTGTCGCGCTTACCCACTCCGAAGGCACTGTACCACGCATCGACATGAGGCAATGCACCGTTCACGCGCCAGCGGGCCGGGCTGTGGGGGTCGGTCTTATTATACTGACGGAGTTGTTCGTCGCGGATATTCTCCGCCCAAATGAGGCCGTAGGAGACGAAGAAGCGTTGCTCGGGCGTCAGGCCGTCCTGCATACCGAGCGGTCGGGTGCGCATGGCATTCTGCAAGGCCTGGTAGGCAACGTTCAGTCCGCCGTTGTCCGCGATGTTCTCACCAAGGGTCAGCTTTCCGTTCGCCCGCATGTCCGGCAGGACTTCCACCCCATTAAAGAATTCCTCCATCACCTTCGTGCGCTCCGTGAAGCGTGCCTTATCTTCGTCCGTCCACCAGTTGCGTAAGTTTCCATCCTTGTCAAACTGCGCACCCTGGTCATCGAAACCGTGCGTCATCTCGTGGCCAATGACAACGCCTATCGCGCCATAATTGGCCGCATCGTCAGCCTCGGGATTGAAGAAAGGCGGCTGAAGAATGCCTGCCGGGAAGCAGATTTCATTCGTTGTGGGGTTATAGTAAGCGTTGATGGTCTGCGGCGTCATCAGCCACTCCGTCTTATCAACAGGTTTATTGACCCTCCGTGCAATCTGGTCCGCCAGAAGGAACTCATTCGCCCGTGAGAGATTCTCGTAATAGCTCTGCTGCTCGTCAATCTGCAGGCCGCTATAGTCACGCCAGGTATCAGGGTAGCCGATTTTTACGTAGAAACTGGCAAGCTTTTCCATCGCCTGCCGCTTCGTAGCGTCCCCCATCCACGTCAGCCCCTGTATGCGCTCACCGAGGGCCACACGCAGGTTCTCCACAAGCTCAAGCATACGCTGCTTGCTGCTCTCGGGGAAGTACTTCTCCACGTACAGGCGACCTAGTGCCATTCCCATAACGTCATCCACCGAACCAACCGCACGCTTCCAACGTGGTTTGTCCTGCTCCACACCGCGCATCGTGCGGCTATAGAAGCCGAAACTCTCCGCCCGGAAGGCGTCATCTAAAGCATCGGCCGCATCGTCAATAACCTTAAATTCCGCGTATGCCTTGAGCGCGTCAAGACTGGCCTCCGAGAGAATTTTCTCTACCTCATGGATGGGCTCGGGCTGACTCACGCTGACCGCCTCCACAGACGGATAGCCAAGGGCGAGCAACGTATTGCCCCAGTCTATACCGGGGTACTCCTCAAGCAACTCTGCATACCCCATCTTGTGGTAGTTAGCCTCCACATCGCGGCGCTTCACTGCCGTGTAACTGGCCTCGGCAATCTGTGTCTCAACGGCCAGCACATAGTCGCGCTTTTTCGTAGCAGCCGCCTCGTCGTTACCCACCATGCGGAAGAGGTTGTACACATACTGCCTGTAAGCCTCACGGATGCGGACGGTGCTCTCGTCATCGCCGAGATAATAGTCCCGCTCGCCCATGGAAAGCCCACCTTGGTCTATCTGAACGAGGTTCATCGCCGCCTCGCGTAAATCCGCCGCACAGTAAACGCTGAACATCAGGGAGGGTACGCCCTTCCGCGCGAGCTGTGCCACCAGGAATTGGTAGGCCGGGCGCGTTTTCACGGCCGCGATGCGCTCCAGCAGGGGGCGTATGGGGGCAAAGCCTTCCGCATTACGCCGCGTACTATCCATCGCGAGACGGTAGAGCCCCCCTATTTTCTGGCCGAGCGAACCCTGCGGTTGGGCCTCCGCCGCTAACCCTTCAATGAGTTCGCGCAGCTGCTTCTGGTTTTCTTCCTGAAGCACATTGAACTGCCCGTAGCGGCTATACTCCGCCGTAAGGGGATGGGCACTGCGCCACCCCGCCGTAGCATAATCGTAGAAGTCGGTACCGGGCTTGACCTTGGTGTTCATGGCCGACTTGTCAATGCCCGACTTGAGCGTCTGCCCCATGGCTGTAACGGCAAAGAGAGCCGCCAATGGAAAAAAAATCCTGCTTGTCATAATACGCATTATAATATATTATAGGTGTTCTTCAGACAAGGCGGCAAGATGGTTTTCTGCCGCCTCCCACGCTTCCATCGCCAGCTCCAGTTCTTTCTGACTGGCGGCATATTCTGTCGCCAAAGCCGCATCCGCCGCCCCTTCCGGGGTAGAGAGGCGGGCTTCAATACTAGCGATTTTTTCTTCCAACCGAGCGATATCCGCCTCGCATTGTGCCACGCCTTTTTCGGCACGGCGGAGAAGTTTCGCCCGTTCCTTCTGCTGTTCGTAAGTAAGTCGCCCGCCACCGCCCTCCGATACCGGTTTCGATGACGTTACATGCTGGGAGGCAGACAAATGGAGCTCGTCCAACGAGTCAATATCCTTTTTCCATAGGAAATCATATATACCGCCAATATGCTCCCGCACACGACCACCGCCAAACTCATACACCTTCTCAGCAAGCCCATCCAGAAAATCGCGGTCGTGCGACACGAGGATGACTGTGCCGTCAAAGGCTAGCAACGCCTCCTTGAGCACATCTTTCGTACGCATATCCAGATGGTTGGTCGGTTCGTCAAGGATAAGGAGGTTCACCGGTTCCAGCAGCAACTTTATCATAGCCAAGCGACTGCGCTCGCCGCCACTTAGGACTTTCACTTTTTTCTCCGACTCCGCGCCGCCGAACATAAAGGCCCCGAGAATATCCCGCAGGCGGAGGCGCACATCACCCGTTGCGACACGGTCCACCGAGTCAAACACCGTGAGTTCTCCGTCCAGCAGTTGGGCCTGATTCTGTGCATAGTAACCTATCCTGACGTTGTGCCCGATTTTCAGTGTCCCTTGGTATGGGATTTCCTGCATGATGCATTTGACGAGCGTAGTCTTACCCTCACCGTTCTTTCCCACAAAAGCAATTTTCTCTCCGCGCCGGATAGTCATATCTACCCCGGAGAATACGCGATGCGCACCATAGTCCTTACCCACCCCGTCGCAGATGACAGGAAAATCCCCACTGCGCTCGCAAGGCGGGAACTTCAAGTGTAAAGAGGACGTATCTACCGCATCAACTTCAATCGGGACAATCTTCTCCAGTTGCTTGATGCGGCTCTGCACCTGCACAGCCTTGGTTGGCTTATAACGGAAGCGTTCTATAAAGTCTTTTATCTCGGCAATCTCTTTTTGCTGGTTCTGGTATGCGCGCAACTGCTGCTCGCGCCGGTCGGCACGGAGCCGCACATAGTCGTCATACTTCACGCGGTAGTCGGTAAGTATGCCACAAGAGATTTCCATCGTCCGCGAGGTCACATTATTCAGGAAGGCACGGTCGTGACTGACGATGACCGCCGCCCCGGAACTTCGGGCCAGGAAAGTTTCGAGCCAACGTATGCTCTCAATATCCAGATGGTTCGTCGGCTCGTCCAAGAGAAGTACGTCGGGAGCCTGTAACAGAAGCTTGGCGAGTTCTACCCGCATACGCCAGCCACCACTGAACTCGCTCGTGGAGCGGTCAAGGTCGTCCCGCGAAAAACCGAGGCCGAGCAAGGTGCGCTCCAACCGGGCATGGTAATTTAATCCCCCCATCATCTGCAACCGTTCACTCGCATGAGAGAATTTTTCCACCAGAGCTAGATAATCGGGACTGTCCGCGTTTGCAGACATTTCCGCAAGATCCGCCTCCATCCGCGCTACGGACTGTTGGAGCTCCTGTATCGAGGAAAAAGCTTTTTCTGCCTCCTCTCGGACACTGCATGTATCGCTCAGCGGCATCACCTGCGGCAGGTAGCCGACACTGATGCCACGCTCTACCGACAACAGGCCCGCTGTAGGCGTCTGTTGCCCTGCAAGGATTTTCAGCAACGTAGATTTCCCTGCACCGTTCTTGCCGACAAGGGCGATACGTTCGCGGGGATTGATAACGAACGATACGCCACTGAAGAGGGGGCGGGCCGAGAACTCAACGCTCAGGTTGTTGGCTGAAATCATAGATGACTACGCAGCTACTGCAACGCAAGCGCTTAGTATGAACGGGCTACAAGTGCTTTGTACTTTGCAGGGCGGCCGCTAATCATATCCGTCCCAGGGTTGGTCTGATCCACGTCAAAGGGTACGCAACGGATAGTGGCCTGTGTGTCCTCCTTGATACGCGCTTCGGTCTCTTCCGTCCCGTCCCAAGGACACAGGAACATGCCGCCATCTTTAATCCGCTCGCGGAACTCGGCGTAATCGGAGCACTCATAAATATGCGTATCCAGGAAGTTCTTCGCCTTCACGTATATGTTATTTTGGATTTCTGCGAGCAGTGCTTGTACGTAGTCCGCGATGCCCTCCGTCGTACGTGTCTCCTTATCCAGTGTGTCGCGGCGCATCACTTCGATCGTACCGTTCTCCAAGTCGCGCCCACCCATCACGAGACGCACAGGTACGCCCTTGAGTTCGTAATCCGCAAACTTGAATCCGGGACGCTTGTTATCGGCATTGTCGTACTTAACGCGGATACCGCGCGAACGTAGCTCCGCCTCAATTCCGCCAAGGACTGCGTTCAGTTTCTCCAGGTCACCCTCAGCCTTATAAATGGGCACGATGACGACTTGCAGCGGCGCGAGGCGCGGCGGCAGCACGAGGCCGTTATCATCCGAGTGGGTCATGATAAGCGCACCCATCAGTCGGGTTGAAACACCCCAACTGGTGGCCCAGGCATATTCCAACTGGTTCTCCTTGTTTACAAACTGCACGCCGAAGGCTTTTCCGAAGTTCTGCCCAAGGAAATGGCTCGTACCACTCTGCAATGCCTTACCGTCCTGCATGAGCGCCTCAATGGTATAAGTATCCAGTGCGCCGGCAAAGCGTTCTGTCTCGCTCTTCACGCCCTGCACGACCGGCATGGCCATGAATTCCTCGGCGAAGCGGGCGTAAATTCCCAGCATCTGGCGGGTGCGCTCCTCTGCCTCCTCGCGGGTGGCATGCGCCGTGTGCCCCTCCTGCCAAAGGAACTCGGAGGTGCGGAGAAACAGACGGGTGCGCATTTCCCAACGCATCACGTTGCACCATTGGTTACAAAGCACGGGTAGGTCGCGCCACGAGTGTATCCACTTCTTATAAGTGTTCCAGATAGTCGTCTCGCTCGTAGGGCGTATGATGAGTTCCTCCTCAAGGCGGGCTGCGGGATCCACGACTACGCCGTCACCGTCCGGGTTCTGCTTGAGACGGTAGTGGGTCACTACGGCGCACTCCTTGGCGAATCCCTCCACATGCTCCGCCTCCTTAGAAAGGAACGACTTGGGGATGAGGAGCGGGAAATAGGCGTTCTGCACACCCGTTTCCTTGAACATTCGGTCCAGTTCCTGCTGCATCCGTTCCCAAATGGCATAGCCATAAGGCTTTATCACCATGCAGCCACGGACATCCGCCTGCTCCGCCAGATCCGCTTTCACCACGAGTTCGTTATACCAGCGCGAATAATCCGTACTGCGCTTGGTCAGGTCTTTGAGTTCTTTTGCCATAGTAGAAATATTCGTTTCCTTGTTTTAGAATTTCGGGCGCGAAGTTACAATTTTCTGCGGACATATATATAAATATGTGTGGAATTTGAGCGAGGGCGCAATCAGCCTGCGCAAAAAAAGCCCTGGCGGCTTGCACGTTTTCGGGGGAAGCCGTACTTTTGCCTCGCAAACCGTTTAACATTTAACACAGAAACAAGGTATGAAAACAAAAGTCACTGCGCTATTTCTCAGCGCACTGCTCATCCTGAGCGGATGCAGCACGATTCAGAACGCCAGCAACAAGGCTAAGATGGGTACAGCCGTCGGTACCGGCGGTGCAGCTATCGGCGCCATCATCGGTGCCATTGCAGGTGGGGGCAAGGGTGCCGCCATCGGTGCCAGCATTGGCGCCGTAGTTGGTGGCGGTGCAGGCGTACTCATCGGCAACAAAATGGACAAGGCCAAGAAAGCAGCCGAACTGGCAAACGCCGAAGCCGAACTGATTAAGAACGAGGAAACGGGTCTTACGTACGTCAAAGTGACGTTCCCCTCCGGCCTACTCTTCGCCACAGGAAAGGATGAGCTAAGCGTACAGGCCAAGAGCGACTTGGCTACGTTTGCAAAAAACCTAGAGGCAGATATGGATCTCTATGTGTACGGTTTCACTGACAGCCAGGGCTGGAAGAACTCCACCGCCGAGCAGAGCCGCCAAAAGAACCAGTTGCTCTCCGAGCAGCGTGCATCCGCCGTCAGCAACTTCATGGCTCAGAACGGCATCAGCTACGCACAGCTGAAAGAGGTCAAGGGCATGGGCGAAGATACCACGCAGCCTACGCTTGAGGCCAACCGCCGTGTGGAGGTTTACGTAATGCCGAGCGAACAAATGATCCAGAACGCCAAAGCGCAGGCCGGCGAATAAAGAAACTCTGAAGCATGGATGGAGGGCGGCCTTCACCCCCTCCATTTCCCCCAAAAGGCGGGGCGGCGGCATTCAGCTACCGCCCCGCACTATATTTCGGCGAACCGAAAAAAAGAACAACCCAGGGAAAGTCCGCCGCCAACACCCGGACACTCCAGCCGCACACGCCGAAACACAATAAAATTAGTACACAAACAAAATAAAATAACACACTGGTTTTCTTTCTCATATAAGAGTAGTAAAAATCCTGCTGGGAGAAAACAAGAAATAACCCATGCGCCAGTAATTCGTAACCCCAGGGATAATCCTTCGTAACCCTAGGGATAATTCCTCGTAACCATAGGGGTAATTCGCACTCCCCCCAAGGCGGGTGTCCGTAACCCGGCCTGGATAATCCAAAAAACCGATAAAAGGAACAACCACCACCCCCGCCCGGACGCACCCGCCGGAGGCTCTGGGAATGAAAAGCCCCCGTTTCATTTTGCCCTTCCCCCTAATTAAACTAAATTTGCGCCTACTTAAGAAAAATATATAATGGCCTGCATTCTCCACATAGAAACCTCTACGGACATCTGCTCCGTGGCACTCTCGCAAGACGGTGCCCTGCTCTACGAGGACGAGAGCCGCGAAGGGCACCGGCACGCAGAGGTTCTCGCTCCGTTTGTACGCGATGCCGTGAGTTTTGCCGACAGCCATGCCATCCCGCTTGATGCCGTAGCCGTCAGCAGCGGCCCGGGGTCCTACACGGGACTGCGCATCGGCGTGAGCGAGGCCAAGGGAGTATGCTACGGCCGCTCCCTGCCACTCATCAGCGTGCCGACACTCCAGCTCATCTGCGTGCCGGCACTACTCGGCGAGGAGGTGGAGGAAGGCACTCTGCTCTGCCCCATGATTGATGCGCGCCGCATGGAAGTGTATGCCGCCGTGTACGACCGCGCCTTACGGGAGGTACGCCCTGCACAGGCCGACATCGTAGATGAAGGAACCTACCGCAAGCTACTGGACGAACAGCCCGTCCTGTTCCTCGGCAATGGCGCAGCGAAATGCCACGATATCATCCGCCACCCAAATGCGCGGTTCGCGGACGGAGCCGTCCCGAGGGCGCGGAATATGTTTCCGTTGGCCGAACGACGCTTCTTGCAAGGGACGGTTGAGGATACGGCCTACTTCGAGCCGTTCTACCTGAAAGCCTATCAGGCAGGAGCACCCCGCAACCCGCTGGAAAATTTGTCACGCACTGAAAACGAATACACCAAGTAACATGGACTACAATACGCAACGAGAAAAACTACGCCTGCCGGAATACGGACGGCTCGTGCAGCAGATGGCGGAATATGCCATGACCATCGAGAACCGCGAACAGCGGCAGCGTTACGCCGAACACACGGTAAGAGTGATGGGGCACCTCAACCCGAAGATGAAGGGAGTGCCCGACTATCAGCACAAACTCTGGGACCATCTGGCCTACATAACGGACTACAAGCTCGACATAGACTACCCCGTGGAAATCCAACGCCGCGACACGGCGCAACGCCCGCCGCGACTGGAATACCCGCAGGCAAAGATACGCCACCGCCACTACGGGCATCTCCTAGAAAAAGCCCTGGAGCAAATCGGACAGATGCCGGCAGGAAAGGAACGCGACCTGCGCACCTACCAGATTGCCAACCGCATGAAACGCAACCTTGCCGCATGGAAAGGGGACGGCGCAACCGACGACAAGGTGGCGCGAGACATCGAGGCGTACACAGCGGGAGCCATACAAATCTGACGCAGCACACCTCTGCCATATGTCATCCTTCAAGATAGAGGGCGGCCACCGCCTGCAAGGCGAAATCACGCCGCAGGGAGCCAAGAACGAAGCCCTAGAAATCATTGCCGCAACACTCCTCACGGCCGATGAGGTTCGCGTGACGAACGTCCCGGACATCCTTGACGTGAACAACCTTATCCAACTCGTCAGCGATATGGGTGCGGAAGTCCGGCGCAACGCACCGGGCGACTACACCTTCCGTGCCGCCGACATCAACCTGGCCTACCTCCAGAGTCCCGATTTCCTGAGTCGCTGCTCGCGCCTGCGGGGGAGCGTCCTACTGCTCGGCCCGCTGCTCGCCCGTTTCGGCCACGCTGCCATTGCCAAACCCGGCGGCGACAAAATCGGCAGGCGCAGGCTCGACACGCACTTCTATGGCTTCAAGAAACTCGGCGCGCAGTTCCACCACGATGAGGAACGGGGTACGTTCGAAATCAGTGCCGGACAGTTGCAAGGCACCTATATGCTACTGGACGAAGCCAGCGTAACCGGAACGGCCAACATCATCATGGCGGCCGTCCTGGCACAAGGGGTAACAACCATCTACAACGCTGCCTGCGAACCCTACATACAGCAACTCTGCCTCTTGCTCAACCGCATGGGAGCGCGCATCAGCGGCATCGCATCCAACCTACTCACCATTGAGGGCGTCAAGAGCCTGCACGGCGGGGAAATACGCATCCTGCCGGACATGATTGAGGTGGGGTCTTTCATCGGAATGGCAGCCATAGCAGGCAACGGGCTCACCATCAAGAACGTCGGCTACGAGGGGCTCGGGCTCATCCCCGACATTTTCCGGCGATTGGGCGTCACGGTAGAACGGCGGGACGACGACATTTTCATCCCCTACCACAGCCACTATGAAATCGAATCCTTCATTGACGGCTCTTTCATGACGGTTGCGGACGCGCCATGGCCGGGGCTGACCCCCGACCTGCTCAGCGTACTCATTGTTGTAGCGACACAGGCGAAAGGCTCTGTGCTGTTCCACCAAAAAATGTTTGAGAGTCGCCTCTTCTTCGTGGATAAGCTAATCGACATGGGGGCGCAGATACTTCTCTGCGACCCACACCGCGCCGTCGTCATCGGCCACGACAACGCCATGCGGCTCCGCGCGCGGCGCATGACCAGCCCGGACATACGCGCTGGCATCGCCCTGTTGATTGCCGCCATGTCAGCCGAAGGAACCAGTATCATAGATAACATTGAACAAATAGACCGGGGCTACGAACGCATAGAGGAGCGTTTGCGCGCACTAGGCGCCGTCATCGAACGCATAGATTAAGGCAAAGTCATCCCCCACACACCGAACGGCAAGACGTGATACGCGAAGAAGAAGTTTTCCAGATAGGCTACATCGCAAAGACCCGGGGCATCCGGGGCGAAGTGGAGCTGCGCTACACCGACGACATCATAGACAGGGGAAGCGCGGAATACGTGGCACTAAAGCTGGACGGCATATTCGTGCCCTTCTTCTGGGAGGAGTACCGCTTCAAGGGCGGCGCGACAGTCATCCTGAAACTGGAGGGTTGCGATACGGAAACTGCCGCCAAACGGCTCGTGGGGGCCGAGGCGTATTACCCCTACGCCTGCGTCCCCGAGGGCGAAGACGAGGGACTGCCCTCCCTGCAAGCTCTGAAAGGATTCCGCGTGCAGGACGAAAACGGTACGGACATAGGCACCATCACCAACGTGAACGACAGTACGGCTAACGTGTTGCTGTTCCTGCAACGTCCGGACGGTACGGAAGCCATCATTCCCTACCACGATGACTTTCTCCTCAGCTTCGACCTGAAAATGCGCACGCTACAGCTGCAACTACCCAACGGGCTTTTAGAACTGAATACCCCATGAGAAGAATTTGCATACTCGGCTCAACCGGCTCCATCGGCACACAGACGCTCGACATCATCCGCCAACACCCGGACAAGTTCGAGGCGCACACGCTGACGGCCGGCTCCAACGCCGAACTGCTCATCCGGCAGGCACGCGAGTTCAACCCCGACACCATTGTCATTGCCAACGAGGATAAATACGACTTGGTGCGCGATGCGCTGTCCGACCTCCCCATTAAAGTTTATTCCGGCGCGCAGGCACTCTGTGAAGTCGTAGAAGCAGCACCTATTGATACGGTACTCACCGCGATGGTGGGCTTCGCCGGACTGCCCCCCACCGTCCACGCGCTGAAAGCAGGGAAGGCCGTTGCGCTCGCCAACAAGGAGACACTAGTCGTCGCGGGCGAAGCTATCATGCGTCTGGCCATAGAGAACCGCTGCCCTATCCTGCCGGTGGACAGCGAGCACTCCGCCATCTTCCAGTCGTTGAACGGCGAACAGCACAACCGCATCGAGAAGATACTGCTCACCGCCTCGGGCGGACCGTTCCGCAACTGCACCGTGCAGGAACTGCAAGGCGTGACCGCCGAGCAAGCCCTACGACACCCGAACTGGACGATGGGGGCGAAAATCACCATCGACTCGGCCACCATGATGAACAAAGGCTTTGAGTTGATTGAAGCCAAGTGGCTTTTCGGACTGCCCGCGCAGGCTATTGAAGTCGTCATCCACCCTGAAAGCGTCATCCATTCTGCCGTGCAGTTTGAGGACGGTGCCGTCATTGCGCAGCTTGGCACGCCCGATATGCACCTGCCCATCCAGTACGCCCTCTCCTATCCAGCCCGCCTACCCCTTCCGGGGGCGCGGCTCGACCTTTTCAGCCTAGGTGCGCTCCACTTCGAGCAGCCCGACACGTCGCGCTTCCCATGTCTGCGCCTTGCCTACGAAGCGATAGCGCGCGGCGGGTCTGCGCCATGCGTCCTCAACGCGGCGAACGAAATAGCCAACTTCCGCTTCAGGGAAGGCGGCATCGGCTTCATGGACATCCCGCGCATTATTGAAGAAACGCTGGCACGCGTGCCATTCGTCCCCGCCCCCACACTGGACGACTACCCCGCCATCAATAGGGAGGCCCGCCTCGTAGCTGCACGTCTCACCGGCAGCCTGAAAAAATAACACTGATACCCATTCACTAAACGCCAAAACGACAACTACGCACCAATGGAAGTATTTCTGATTCGCGCACTCCAACTGATACTCTGTTTTAGCATCCTCATCGTACTCCACGAAGGCGGCCATTTTCTCGCCGCACGCCTGTTCAAAATCCGCGTGGAGAAGTTCTGCCTTTTCTTTGACCCTTGGTTCAGCCTCCTCAAATGGAAGCCCAAGAAGAGCGACACCCAGTACACGCTGGGGTGGCTCCCCCTGGGCGGTTACGTCAAGATTGCGGGCATGATTGACGAAAGCATGGACAAGAAGCAACTGGAGCAACCCGTACAGCCGTGGGAGTTCCGCGCCAAGCCCGCCTGGCAGCGCCTTATCGTGATGCTAGCCGGTGTCTTTGTGAATTTTATCCTTGCCCTGTTCATTTATGCAATGGTACTATTCGTTTGGGGAGACACCTACGTCCCCATCGACCGCATGACGGAGGGGCTCAAGTACAACGAGCGCGCGCAGCAACTGGGCTTCCGTGACGGCGACATCCCCCTGCGGACGGAGCGCGTAGCCTTCACCCGCTTCGACGACACCCAGAGCATAGGCGATGTTTACCGCGCCATCAGCGAAGCCCGCGAGGTGACCGTGCTCCGCGCCGGTCATGAGGTAAAGATTCCGCTCCCCGGGGAACTGAATATGTTGGAGATGATGAAAGAGCAGCCACCCTTCATGCTCGCACTCGCCCCCAGCGTAGTGGACAGCGTCATGGCGGGGTCGCCAGCCGACGGACTCGGTATCCAGGCCGGCGACCGCATCGTGGGATTCAACGGCAAGCCCATAGCTACGTGGAACGAGTTCACCGATGAGCTCGCCCGCATCGGCGACATCCTGGCCGCCAAGAGCGTCCCGGAAGAAAGCAGCCCTGCCCTGCTGGGCAGCTGTACCTCGCCACGCAGCCATGCAACGGCGGCCGATTCCCTGCTCCTGCGACAGGTAACGCTTGCCGTCTGCCGCACCTCCGGCGAGGTGGACACGCTTCGCGGCACACTGGATGCCGACTTCCGTCTCGGTGTCATGTGGAACCATCCTTTCACCCGCTACGAAAAGAAAACCGTACGCTACGGCTTCTTCGAAAGTTTCCCGGCGGGCATCAGCCACGGATGGAAGGTGCTGTGCGGCTACGTGGATGACTTGAAGTACCTTTTCACACGCGACGGGGCGAAGAGTGTCGGGAGTTTCGGTGCCATAGGCTCCCTGTTCCCCGCCACTTGGCAGTGGGACCGCTTCTGGGAAATGACGGCCTTCATCTCGCTGATGCTCGCCTTTATGAACATTCTCCCGATTCCCGCGCTTGACGGCGGCCACGCCTTCTTCCTCCTTTGCGAAGTCATCCTGCGCCGTAAGCCCAGCGACAAGTTCATGGAACGCGCGGAGCAGGTCGGCATGACACTGCTCATCCTGCTCATGGCCTACGCCATCTTCAACGACTTCATGCGCTTCGTGTTCTGACCACCCCGCCATGATGTACCTCTTCCTCCTCGTCCCCCTGCTGGGCAACGCCTACGTCCTGTGGCACATCTACCGCATCCTGCCGCTGCCGGGCTGGCTCAGCGCGACGATCTGCACGCTGCTGTTCTGCACGTTCCTATGCCTGATAGCCTTCTACGCCATTGATGCGGCCGAACGCCTGCCCATGCAGCACGCCACAGCCCTCTATGAAGTGGGCACCTCCGCCCTCATCGTGCTACTCTACCTCGCCATGGTCTTCCTTGTCCTTGATGCCGGCAGGCTTCTCCGCATCGTCCCTGCCAGTTTCCTACAGGACAGCTGGCGCGGGACGCTCTTCGTCGCGCTGCTCATCGGCGGGATATTCCTCTACGGCAACCTCCACTACCGCAACAAGCACCGCCAAGCGCTGGCCCTGACGACGGGTAAGGAACTGAAACGCCCGCTCCGCATCGTCCTGATGAGCGACCTGCACCTCGGTTTCCATAACCGCCGGGCCGAATTGGCGCGCTGGGTCGATATGGTAAACGCCGAGCGACCGGACGCAATCCTTATTGCAGGCGACATTATCGACGTGAGCGTGCGTCCCCTCCTTGAGGAAGGAAGCGCCGAGGAGTTCCGCAGGCTCACCGCACCCGTGTATGCCTGCCTGGGCAACCACGAGTACTACGCCACCGAACCGCGTGCCGAGCAGTTCTACGCCGATGCGGGCATCCGCTTGCTGCGCGACGAGTTCGTCTATCTCGGCAGCAACCTCTGCATCGTAGGACGCGACGACCGCACTAATCTGCGCCGCAAACCGCTCGACCGTATCATGCGCGAGGTGAACCGCGAGCGTTACATCATCCTGCTCGACCACCAACCCTACAATCTGGAGCAGGCAGAGAACTGCGACGTGGACTTCCAGTTCAGCGGACACACGCACCACGGGCAGGTATGGCCTATATCCTGGATAACCGACCGCCTCTACGAGTGCGCTTTCGGAATGCACCAGCGTGGTTCAACGCGCTACTACGTCACCTCGGGCATAGGCATCTGGGGCGGTAAGTTCCGCATCGGTACGCGCTCGGAGTATGTTGTTGCCACCATCGGAGCCTGAGCCGCAGGCGACACCCACAAACAAGAATCCGCGCCCCCAGAAGGGAGCGCGGATTTTCTCGCAGTTAAGACGGAGGGTCAGAAGTTGTAGTAGAGACCGAACGTCAGGTCATAGCCCGACAACTTAAAGCCCAAGCCCGTATCCACTATGTCGCGGATTCCATCATCAGCATCCCTGTAGCCAAGGAAGCCTACGTGGGTAACGAAAGAGAGGTGCTTGGTCAGCGTTACGGCAGCACCCGGACGGATACCAATCTCCCAGCTGTTCATGGCATCGCCGCCACCTTTAAACTTGAACGTATTGAAAGCGAATTCGCCATCGGCAAAGAGGCTGACAGGACCGAGCTTCACGAACGAATAGCGTGCATAGGGATTCACACCGAAGCCATTCGCCTTTACTCCGTCATTGTAGAAATGACCGTAATTGAGGGCCACACCGATGGCAAATTTGTCGGACAGATTGTAACCAACCTCGGGAGCCAGCGTGAAATCAGTGCTGTTTGCGTGCCAGTCACGCCACAGACCTAGTTCGCCGCCCACGAAACCCTGGGCATTCATTGCCAGTGCACTAACGGCAAAAGCCATAGTCAGAAAAAATTTCTTCATAGTTCAATTAGTTTTAGTTAAACGTTGGGAGGGAACAACCCACCCGTAAAATTATCTCTCTGACGCTGCAAAACTATGGACTTCCACAGAAATCTGCAAGTTTTATTAACAAAAATTTTTCTTTCATAGCGTTTTGGGGCAAAAGAACGGACAAACGGAACACTTCGCTGTGGAAAAACGGGTCAGGAATGCCGGTACGGGGAAAATACCCATAGGGATAGCAGCCCGTAACCCTAGGGTCAGTTCGCCGTAACCGCAGAGTTGGTTTCCCGTAACCATAGGGTTAGGAAATAGCGAGCCTGAGGAGCGGAAAAACTGCCGCCAGCTGACACGCCCGGCCCCTGGGTGCAGGAAAACTTCTGCAAGTTTTTTGCTTTTTGCTTCCAGTCCCCGTTTCACATAACTAATTTTGCCTGTCAGCCGGGGCTGGCTGCGTCTGATGCCCCGGGACGCGCCGGACACGCAGGTTGCGGTGCCATGTCCAACCAACCCATGAGATTTTCGCCATGAAAAAAGCCGAAGAACTCAGCCACCGCACGTCCGTAAGTCCCGCACGCACGCCCCAGGCGAGCAGCTGCCGCGAACTGGCCTGCTACTACTTCCCTTCCGTGCGGCCTGAAGCCAGCGTACGCAAGATGAAACGCTGGCTGAACAGCGACCCGGAAATGCTGCGCGCCCTGCGCAGCAAAGGCTACCGCAACGGACAGCGACGCTTCACGCGCGCCCAAGTCAAGGTCTTCGTCCGTTACCTCGGGACGTAGGCGGCCATGCCCGCAATGGGCTGCTGCCAGCTAAGCGCGAACCGCTCCCCCCGCTCAGGGGAAGCGGTTTGCCATACGCGCGCGCCACACACACGCTACGCGTGCGATATATAATTTCGGTATGGGGCAAGGGCGCATCGGCGGGACGCATTTCGCAGACAACAAGGGAACCGGAAAACTAAATTCTGCACTAATCCAACAAAAGTGAGCCGAGTTTTTGCTCACTCAAGGGAAAAGTGTTACCTTTGCGGCCACTTAGAAAAATCAAAAACAAACATAATTTTTAGCAATACTCATGAGCAACCAAAAGAGAGTGTACACATTCGGCAACGGACAGGCCGAAGGGCGCGCCGACATGCGCAACGAATTGGGCGGCAAGGGGGCGAACCTTGCCGAGATGAACCACATAGGAGTTCCCGTCCCCCCGGGATTCACCATTACGACTGATACCTGCAACGACTACTACGCCATCGGGAAAGAAGAAGTGGTAGCCCTGTTGCGCGACGACGTAGCCCGCTCGCTCCACCATATCGAGGAACTGACCCGCCAACAGTTCGGTAACGCCGAGAACCCCCTGCTCCTATCCGTCCGCAGCGGTGCACGCGCTTCCATGCCGGGCATGATGGACACCATCCTGAACCTCGGTCTGAACGATGAGGTCGTAGAGGGACTAGCCCGCAAGACGGGGAACGCACGCTTCGCATACGATGCCTACCGCCGCTTCGTGCAGATGTACGGCGACGTAGTGCTTGAGCTGAAGCCCGCCAGCAAGGAGGAAATAGACCCCTTTGAGGAGATTATTGAAAAGGTAAAGGCCGAGAAAGGCGTGGAACTGGACAACGAACTGGAAACAGAAGACCTGAAGCGCCTCGTTACGCTCTTCAAGCAGACCATACTTGAACGCACAGGCAAGCAGTTCCCCACCGACCCCATGGAGCAGCTCTGGGGTGCCATCTGCGCCGTGTTCGACAGCTGGATGAACGAGCGCGCCATCCTTTACCGCAAGATGGAAGGCATACCGCAGGAATGGGGCACGGCCGTAACCGTAATGGCCATGGTATTCGGCAACATGGGTGAGACAAGCGCCACGGGCGTATGCTTCAGCCGTAACGCCGCAACGGGTGAGGACGTATTCAACGGCGAATGGCTCGTGAACGCACAGGGTGAAGACGTCGTGGCAGGCATACGTACGCCGCAGCAGATTACCCTCGAAGGCTCGCGTCGCTGGGCTGCCCTGCAAGGCATCAGCGAGGAAGAGCGCGCCGCCAAATACCCCAGCATGGAGGAAGCCATGCCCGAGATTTACAAGGAGCTGGACGCCATCCAGACAAAGCTGGAGAACCACTACCGCGACATGCAGGATATGGAGTTCACCGTGCAGGAAGGCAAGCTCTGGTTCCTACAGACACGCAACGGCAAGCGCACCGGCGCGGCCATGGTGAAGATAGCCATGGACCTGTTGCACCAAGGCATGATTGACGAGAAGACGGCCATCAACCGCTGCGAACCGCAGAAGCTGGACGAGCTGCTCCACCCCATCTTCAACAAGGAAGCCCTGCAAAAGGCGAAGGAAATCACGCGCGGCCTGCCCGCAAGTCCGGGTGCCGCCTGCGGACAAATCGTGTTCTTCGCTGATGACGCCGCCGAATGGCACAAAAACGGGAAGAAAGTGGTGCTCGTGCGCCTAGAGACCAGCCCGGAAGACCTCGCCGGCATGGCTGAAGCCGAAGGCATCCTCACCGCACGCGGCGGTATGACGAGCCACGCGGCTGTCGTGGCACGCGGCATGGGCAAGTGCTGCGTCAGCGGTGCTGGCGCGCTCAACGTAGACTACAAGAAGCGCATCGTAGAGATTGACGGAAGAATCTTCCGCGAGGGTGACTACATCAGCATCAACGGCAGCAACGGCCGCGTGTACGAAGGAGAGATTCCCACGCAGGCCGCAGAGCTGAGCGGCGACTTCGCCGAGCTCATGGAACTCTGCTCCAAGTACACCAAGCTCCAGGTGCGTACCAACGCCGACACGCCGCACGATGCCGAAGTGGCACGCCGCTTCGGAGCCGTAGGTATCGGCCTATGCCGCACGGAGCACATGTTCTTCGACAACGAGAAGATCATCGCCATGCGCGAAATGATACTCGCCGAGGACGCAGCAGGGCGCGAGCGCGCACTTGCCAAGCTCCTCCCCTTCCAGAAGGAAGACTTCAAGGGCATCTTCAAGGCCATGGACGGATTCCCCGTCAATGTCCGCCTGCTCGACCCGCCCCTCCACGAGTTCGTACCGCACGACCTGAAAGGACAGGAACTCATGGCCAAGCAGATGGGTGTCAGCGTGGAATACATCCAGCAGCGCGTAGAGAGCCTCTCCGAGCACAACCCGATGCTCGGCCACCGCGGCTGCCGCCTCGGCAACACCTACCCCGAGATTACCGCCATGCAGACCCGCGCCATCCTCGGCGCAGCCATCGAGCTGAAGCGCGCAGGCTTCGACCCGCACCCCGAAATCATGGTACCCCTCACCGGCATACTCTATGAGTTCGAAGCGCAGGAGAACGTCATCCGTTCCGAGGCCGCCAAGCTCTTTGAGGAGGAAGGCATGGAAATACCCTTCAAGGTAGGTACCATGATCGAGATCCCGCGCGCCGCACTGACGGCCGACCGCATCGCCACCCACGCGGAGTACTTCAGCTTCGGCACGAACGACCTCACGCAGATGACCTTCGGCTACTCGCGCGACGACATCGCCAGCTTCCTCCCCGTATATCTGGAGAAGAAAATCCTCAAAGTGGACCCCTTCCAAGTGCTCGACCAGCACGGCGTAGGCCAGCTCGTAGAAATGGCCGTGGAGAAGGGGCGTGCCGTACGTCCCACACTCAAGTGCGGCATATGCGGCGAGCACGGCGGCGAACCCACCAGCGTGAAGTTCTGCCACAAGGCAGGCCTTGACTACGTCAGCTGCTCCCCGTTCCGCGTGCCCATCGCACGTCTCGCTGCCGCCCAGGCAGCTGTCGAGGAGTAAGCGACGGAAGCCACTACACCATTATCACATCAGGCGGGAAGCCCCATCGTCCCATGGGGTTTCCCGCCTGACTTCGTATCCGGGAGGGCAGCACCCAACCCCTTTCACCTGGCAGGTGACCGCCCGCGACCTCAGCAGGTCACCCCTCATGACCACGGCAGGTCACCACTCATGACCTCGGCAGGTCATCACCCATGACCACAGCAGGTCACCCCTCATGACCACAGCAGGTCATCACCCATGACCACAGCAGGTGACCACCCATGACCACAGCAGGTCATCACCCATGACCACGGCAGGTCACCACCCGCGACCTCAGCAGGTCGCCACCCATGACCACAGCAGGTCACCCCTCACGACCACGGCAGGTCACCGCACATGACTTGCCGTGGTCGGTATGACGCAAGCCGGTCGGCGGAGTATATTTCTCCGCCGACCGGCTAATATTACCACCGATCCGCCAGCCTCCAGCTGAGGTGGGAGCGTGAGGGGCTTTGGCCACCCTTACTGCGCCAGCACCGTGCTGACGAGCTCCGTCACGTCCGAGACGTCCACCGCGCCGTCCTTGTTCAGGTCGTAGTCCGTGGCGTGGCTGCCGTCAGGGTTGAGCACGTAGGAAACGAGCTCCGTCACGTCGGACACGTCCACCGCGCCATCCTTGTTCAGGTCGCAGGGATTCGCGGGCGCGGCTATCACCACGAATTCGTTTTTCACGTCGTTGGAAGTGATGCCCGTGCCGTAACTCACGGCATGGTGCCACGTGTTCCATACGGCACCATCTGGGGACGTTACCGTGTGGTTGTCCTCCAGCACGAAGTCCTGGAAGCCGTAGAGGCTCTGCTTGGTGCCCTTGGCGCGCACCGTGGCCCCGCCCCTGACGGTGAGACCGGCGTTGAAGAGGACGACGCCCGACTCGGTGCGCGTAGAACCCGAGATGCCGTACTGGCCGTCCATGCCCGTCAGGGTCACGTTGCCATCCACGGTCAGCGCGGAGCTGTAGCCAACGGTGATGCCGCTGTCATAGCCGCCGCAGAGCAGGGCGGCCGAGCCCGTAATGGTTGTGTTGCCGAAGAGCCCAAGGCCGGCCACCTTGGAGGCACTGGGGTTCAGCGATTGGCTCACGTAGGTGGTGTCGGTCACAATGATGGTCAGGCCGTCAATGTGGCTGCAGATGCCGTATTGCTTCTCTCGCGCGCTGCTGTCTCCCTTTCCCATGATATAGTCGCCGCCGTCCAGCGTGAGCGTCTTGGTAGCGTCATCGTAGCGGACTTTGCCCGTACCGAGCACGTCACCAGCATTCGTCCGAGTCACCTGCCTACCCCCAACGTAGAGGTCAAATCCCGGCTCAATGCCCATCTCCTTCACCTTCTCCCCGCTGGCGGTCGTGTAAGCACTCTCACTCGCATAAGAGACGTCCTCGGGGTTGGAAATACAGCAGCCCGCGAACTCCACGGAGCGGAAGCCGGAAACGACATCGCCATTCGCTTTCAAAGTCGCCGTACAGTTCTCAAAACGCAACGCGCCGTGGACAACATAGTCAGACACAAGCGAAGCCAAGGCACAATCTGAGCCACTGAAGTGATACGTCCCGCCGATGAACTCCATGTCGCCAGAGCCGGTCACGTTGCAGAGGCCTTGCCTGTTGCTCCAACCGCCCCTGATGGTAAGCGAAGCGTCATCGTCCGCCGCCTCGAAGCGCAGGGAGGTATTGCTATTGATGGGGTTGGTGCTCGGTGCCTCAATAATGTTTTTCCCGTGCAGCTCAATGGTGAAGCCTTCTACGTTCTCCGCGTTCAAATAAACGCAATAGAGACTTATGTACACGTTCTCAAAGATGAGGCGGTTAGGGGCGCGGAAGGAGATTTTCCCCTTGTAGGGTGTGCGCAAGTTCTCATCAAAGAATTCAGGCCCACGGTCTTCACTGGTAGAGAAACCGAGGTTCACAAAGTAGATGTACTGCGCACGGCTTGGAAACACCCCTAAGCAGGCGAGTGCCATAATAGTGATAAACTTCTTCATAAACATCTTGTGTTAATTAGTTGGCAAATTATCGGTTCAGTTTCAGCAGGCCTTCCCCGCTCCGCACGTGCAGATTCCCCGCACGGCACGGCCGCAGGGGAGGAGGACGCTAATGCGGGCGCACGCCCGTATATGTATAGCGGTATGGATTAGTAAGTAAGGAAGGAAGGAAGGAAG
>JAFUZP010000030.1 GCA_017476545.1 Alloprevotella sp. | reverse complement strand
ATGAAGAAGTACACCAAGCCCAGTATGCGGGCAGTGCGCCTCCACGAGCGCGAGGCGTTGCTGACGACCTCCATTCCCATCGGCACGGACCCCGGTAATGAGATGCTGACGCGCGAGAAGCGCCGCGCTGCAGGTTCCGGCCCCGGATTGTGGGAGGACGGCGCGGAGCGCTGACCGCCGGGAGAAAGTTATTAGGAGATAGTTGTCGGGAGTTGGCGGCAGATTGCCGCTCCCGCAGCGATAGCCCCCCAATGGGGGAGAATGTACAGCCCGGGGTGCCGCATTGCGGCACCCCGGGCGCATTGTTGCTTGTTGGTAATCCCTTAGGACGCTCACACGCGCGCGTGCCCGTGCCCGTGCGTATATATAATATATGTGTCCCTTCCCATACCAACCAACCCTGGTTCCCCACCAACTAATTCCCAACTCCCCCCGGCCCCTGCCCCGTGCGCCCTTTTCTTTCGCTCCCGGCTTGTCTTTTCTGCGTCTTTGCCGTATATTCGCCGCACTATGCCTAAGTTGCACCGCCCTATATTACTATTGCTTGCGCGCGTGATATGGTGGCTCATAGCCCTACCTGTCGCGCTGTTCCTGTTGCTTTCCGTGTTACTGTATGTTCCGGCTGTGCAGGACTTTGCCTTGCGCAAGGCTACGGCTGCGCTGTCCGAGGCGACGGGCTACGAGGTCAGCGCGTCGCGCGTGCGCCTCTCGTTCCCCTTGGGGCTGGCTGTGGACAGCGTTCTGGCGCGTGAGGCCGGCGATACCCTGCTACGCGCCTCGCGTCTGCGGCTGAACGTACAGGTTATGCCGCTGTTCCGTGCGCAGGCCAATGTGGACGGCATTGTGCTACGGGATGCACAGGTGGATACGAAGTCGCTCATCGGCGGTGCGCATGTGCGCGGTACGCTGGGCGAACTCCGTGCGGAACTGCGCGGGGTGGGGTGGGAGACGGAACGCGTCCGCTTGCAGCACGCCCTGGTACGCGATGCCGACCTGCTCGTCTGCCTGAGCCATACGGCGCAGGAGGACACGGCGCAGACGACGGCGCGCTGGGTGGTGGATGTCTATGCGGCCGAGCTGAAGAACGTGCGCGCCAAGGTAGCCTTGCCTGCTGCCGCACCCTCGGACTCCGCCTTAGCGGATGGGACTCACACGGGGGCAGAGCAGGTGTGGGTGATGGCTGACGTCCGTCGGGCTGTCATGCAGAACGGCCATTTTGATACGGGGCGCGGCGACTATGCCTTCCAAGGATTTGACCTGAAAGATTCCTCTTTTGCTTACAAGCAGAATGGGCGCGACGGAACCTGGAGCCGCCGGGCTGACGGCACCGGCGCGGACTATGCGGACAACATGGCGGGACTGGCCGCCTGGCAGCCCCTGGACGAACCCGCCAAGGGGCGGATAGACCCGTCGGACATCGTGCTGACGGATGTGAACACACGCGTGGAGGGCTTGACCTATACGGGGGACGGCCGCCTGCGCATGAACCTGAAGGACGCCACGATGCGCGAGAAGCATAGCGGGCTTGCCGTGGAGGGCTTGAACGGTGAGGTATATATGGACAACGAGCGGTTGCGCCTGCCGGAAGCCACGCTGCGGACGGGGAACTCTACGCTGCGCATCGGGGGGGACATCCCCTGGTCTGCCCTGACCGACCCGCACGGCGACCTGACACTGGACGTGGATGCGACGCTGGGCTGGCAGGACGTGGAGCGACTGAGCCGTGGATACGTGGATCCCGCCTTGATGAAACATTACCCGCACCTGCCGCTGACGGTGAAAGGGCAGCTGGGCGGTAACGTGCAGCACCTGCGCTTCAAGGACTTGTTCCTGAAGATGCCCGACGTAGTGACGGCGAAGGCGACAGGCCGCCTTGACTACTTGCAGACGCGGCCGCAGGGTGACGTAACCTTCTCGGCCATCACCGGCCCGAAGCTTCCCGCGCTCTACCGCGAGCTGCTGCCCGACGTGACGCAGACGGTGAGCCTGCCCGGCCGTATGACGGCGAAGGGGAACGTGAAGTTCCAAGACGATAACTACCGCTTTACCACCGAGGTCGGCACTGGCCAAGGCTCCGCGCTGGCCACGGGCAGCGTGAATACGCAGACGGAAAACTTTGATGTGAACGTGGCGGCGCGCGACTTCCCGCTTCGTTCCTTCCTGCCGGATATGGCGTTGTCGCCCTTTACCGGGCAACTGCACGCCAGCGGTAACGCCTTCGACCCCATGCGGCGCGGTGCAAAGATACACGCCCGGGCGGATGTGAAGCGGCTTGCCTATAGTGACTATGACCTGAGCGGCATACAACTCGACGCAGACATCGCCGGCGGTAAGGCCGTGGCGAACTTCAATGCGCAGAACCCCAACGTGCAGGGTAGCGGGACGCTTCGTGCCGATCTGGGCGCGGCGGGCTACCAAGGCAGCTTGGACGCCAACCTGTCACACCTTGACCTGCGCGGCCTCGGTGTCACGGCGGATACGCTGACTACGGGCGGACGCTTCCGCGCGAACTTCTCCGCCGATAAGAATCTTAAGAATATACATACTGACGGCCGTCTGGAGAGCATCCACTTCAGTACGCCCACACACGGTTTCCGCTCCGAAGACCTTGACTTCGCCTTTACCACGGCGGGCGACTCTACGTGGGTTCGCGCCGAGAGCGGGGACCTTGTGCTACGGGCTGGGGCGAAAGGCAGTCTGGACCGTCTGACTAACCGTCTGTCGCGGCTGGCCGATGAGGCGATGAAGCAGGTGGAGCGCAAAGAAATTGACCAGGAGGCACTCAAGCGCGAGCTGCCGCCGATGGATCTCTACCTCTCCGCAGGGCCGGACAATCCCGTCAGCAGTTACCTGAACTACCAGGGCTACACATTCCGCTCCGCTTATGCCGACCTGCACGCCCATCCGCGCACCGGGCTGAACGGGACAGCGGGACTGAGTGCGCTCAAGACGGGCAACCTGCTCGTGGATACCGTACACTTTGACATCGCGCAAGACACGACGGGCGTGACGCTGGACGGCTTCGTGAAGAACTATACGAAGAAAAACCCGAACAAGTTTGATGCGCGCCTGCACGGCTACCTGCTATCTAAAGGTGGCGGCCTGGAGATGAAGTTCTACGACAGCGACGGGGAGAAAGGCATTGACCTGGGTATGCGTGCCGACTTGATGGAGGACGGCGTGAACCTCACGCTTTATCCCGAGCATCCCGTGCTGGCCTATCGTGACTTTACCATCAACAGAGACAACTATGTCTTCTTGGGTGACAACAAGCAGATACGCGCCAATATCGACCTGCTGGCAGACGACGGCACGGGTTTGCAAGTGTATAGCGCGGGGGCAGACGCCGACTCCGTGAACGACATCACCGTGTCGCTGAGTAATGTGAACCTGGCTGAGCTTTCCAATGTCGTGCCCTACCTGCCGAAACTGGACGGCGTGCTGACAGGGGACTTCCACCTGCTTGACACGCACAAGGAGGTTAGTGCGATGGGATCGCTGGAAGCGCAGGGCTTTGCCTATGAGGGCACGCGCCTTGGCAACCTCGGAGCGGAGGTCGTTTACCTGCCGAAGAGCGAGGGAGAGCACTATGCTTCGGCCTATATCAGCTCTAACGGCGAAGAGGTGATGGAAGCGGAAGGAACTTACTACACGGCGGACGACACCTTTGACGGGACGGCGCATCTGCATGACTTCCCCTTGGCCATGGCGAACGCCTTCCTCGAGGGTTCCGACCTCGCGCTGGACGGACGCGGCGGTGGTGACCTGAGCGTCAAAGGACGGCTGGACAGACCGACCATCAACGGGGAACTGCTTCTTGACTCGGCACATATCTACTCCGATGCCTATGGCTTCCGTTTCGGGATGGATGAGAAACCTATAGTTTTCAATAACTCCCGCATCGTCTTTGACGACTACAAGCTCCGCTCAACAGGCACTGAGCCGTTGGTGGTGAACGGTAATATCGACATGACCGACCTAAGCCGTATGACGCTCGACTTGGGTATGAACGCGAAGAACTTCGAACTCATCAACGCAAAGCGGACGCGCAAGTCAATGGTGTTCGGTAAGATGTTCACAGACTTCGCGGGAACGGTGAAGGGACCGCTGGACGACCTCTCCATACGCGGGAAGCTGGATATCTTGGACAAGACGGATGTGACGTACATCCTTAAGGACTCGCCGCTGACGACGGACAACCGGCTGGACGACCTCGTTACCTTCATGAGTTTTACGGACTCCGTAGAGGTGGAGGAACCCACCGAGGAGAAACCGATGAACTTCGACCTCGCGCTGGGCATTAACGTGAGCGACGCGGCGCACTTCCGCTGCTTCCTTTCCGAAGACGGACAGAGTTACGCGAACTTCGACGGTGGAGGCGCACTGACGTTCCGCATCACGCCGCAAGGCGATATGCGCCTGACGGGTAAGCTCACGGCGCAGGACGGCGAAATGAAGTACGACTTGCCCGTAATCCCCCTGCGCACCTTCAAGTTGCAGGAGGGAAGTACGATTGAGTTTACCGGCGACCCGATGAACCCGACGCTCAACATCCGCGCAAGCGAACGGATGAAGGTGCTTGTCACGGAGGACGAACAGCAGCGCGCCGTGGCTTTTGATGTCGGGGTGGCACTCACGAAACCGCTTGACCAGATGGGGCTGGAGTTCACCATCAATGCTCCCGAGGACCTTTCCGTGCAGAACCAGCTTGCTGCCATGTCCCCCGAACAGCGCAATAAGGCCGCTGTGGCCATGATGGCAACGGGTATGTACTTCACGGACGGTGGGGCGCAGACCAGCGGCTTCAAGGCTAATAATGCCCTGAACGCCTTCCTGCAAAACGAGATACAGAGTATCGCAGGCAATGCCCTGAAGACCATTGACGTGAGCTTAGGCGTAGAGACCGGCACGTCCTTGGCTGGCACGCAGACGACGGATTATAGTTTCCAGTTTGCCAAGCGTTTCTGGGACGACCGTATCCGTGTGATTATCGGTGGGCGTGTCAGTGCGGGCAAAAATGCCGACAACCGGGCGGAGAGCATCATCAATAACGTTTCAGTGGAGTATAAGATGAATCGAGGTGCGACGCGCTACCTGCGCGTATTCTACGACCGTGACCAGCAAGACCCGCTTGAGGGGCTGCTGACGAATACCGGCGTGGGTTACTCCGTGCGCCGCAAGGCAGACAAGTTTACCGACTTGTTCCTGTTCCGTCGCAAGAAGGAGCATAGTGCTCCTACCACCGTTCCGGCCGCGCCTGCCGACAGCATCCGCTAAATACTGCATGACCTATGAAGAAGTACATACCGATATATATATATATGGGAGTCGCCCTGCTGCTCACGGCGTGCTCTACGACCTCCAAAATCCCCGATGACGAGCAGCTTTATGTCGGCATTAAGAAGATAGACTACAGTGCGACACCTGTCTTGAAGAAGGTGAAAATCCGCCGTGACTCCGTGGGGGTCATCACGACCATTTCCGATGCGGTGAAGGCTGTGGATAATGCGCTTTCCGGCAAGGCAGACAGCGAACTTATTGACAAGCTGAAAGAGGACGCTAAGGGCGGGACGATCACAGCCGAGGTGGCCACTAGCACTGCATCTGTTATGGAAGAGACGGCAACTACGCGTGCGGCCTTTGAAACGGCTAAGGAGGAAGTGGAGGCCGTGCTGGCCTACCAGCCCAATAATGCCCTGTTCGGTTCCAGCTACCACCGCTCACCGCTTCAACTCGGTCTATGGGCTTATAATAGTTTAGTGGATAGTAAATCGAAGTTTGGGCGTTGGATGTTTAAGAGTTTCGCACAGCAGCCCATACTTATCAGCACTGTTTCGCCCGATATGCGGGCAAAAGTAGCGCAAAACACCCTGCGTAACTACGGTTTCTTCCATGGTAGCGTTACGTCTGAGACGCTTACACAGCGTGACCCGAAGAAGGCTAAGGTGAAGTATAACGTGCAGGTCGGTCCGCTTTCCTTGCTGGATTCCATCGAGTACCTGCCTTACAGCACGCAGCAGGACAGCTTGTTGGCCGCGACATCGCGTGCCCGACTATTGCGGAGCGGTGATGGTTTCAACGTGGTGAACCTCGCCAATGAGCAGACCCGTATAGGCACGCTCTTCCGGGAGCATGGTTATTACTACTGGCAGGATGCCTACACAGCATATCAGGCCGACACGTTGCAGCGGAAGAATCGCGTACAGCTTCGTGTACTCCCGAAGCCGGGCATCGCCGCGCAGGCACTCCATCCGTGGTATATAGGGCATACTTATGTGGCTGTGCGGCGGACGGAACGCGATGTGCTCGACAAAACGCGCACACGTCGTGGCTATACCTATAACTATGGTGGCGAGAAGATGCCGCTACGCCCGGGGATGTGGCGGCATGCCATTTCGCACCGACGTGGGGAACGCTACAGTTACTCCGACCAGCGCAGTACTTACGAAAAACTCAATGCGATAGGTATTTTCAGCCAGATGGACGTGAGCTATGTCCCGCGTGATACGGCACAGGACTGTGACACACTGGATATTTACGTGACGGCCTTGCTTGACAAGCCTTACGACTCCGACTTTGAGATGAACGCCACGCTGAAGAGCAATCAGCAGATAGGCCCGGGGCTTTCTTATTCCATGAACAAGCGCAACGCCTTCCGGGGGGGCGAGACCGTATCGTTCAAGATATTCGGTTCATACGAATGGCAACTCCGTTCGGGAGTCAAGAAAGGCAGCTCCATCCTTGACAGCTACGAACTCGGTGCGCAGCTCGCGTTTAAGTTCCCCCGCTTCTACGCGCCCTTCATCTCGCGTCGCCGGCTGCGCTTCCCTGCCGAAACGACTTTCGCCCTTGACGGCGACTGGAAACGACGTGCGGGATTCTTTACGTTGGTCAGCGCAGGTCTTCGTGCTACCTATAACTGGCACAGGAAGGCCAATATGCTACACGAACTCACACCGCTTGGCATAGACTTCAATAAGACGATAAACACGACCGCTGCCTTTGACTCTATCATGGCCATGAACCCGGCCTTGTACGTGTCGATGCGCGACCAGTTCATTCCTGCCATCAGCTATACTTTCACCTACAACTCTACTAGCAACCACCGCAATCCCCTTTGGCTGCAACTGCACGCAAAGGAGGCCGGCAATGTGTTCGCTGGAGCATACGCCTTGGCAGGGAAAGGGTTTGATGACCACGACAAAAAAATGTTCGGCAGTCCCTTTGCCCAGTTCCTGAAAGCCACGTTGGAGACGCACTACTCCGTGAAAATCTCTAAGGACCTGTCCGTTGCAACGCGCTTCTTCGGCGGTGTGCTGTTGGCTTACGGCAACAGTGAGCGCGCGCCCTACAGCGAGCAATTCTACGTGGGTGGCGCTAATTCCGTGCGGGGATTCGCCGTACGAAGTATCGGACCGGGTGCTTACCGTAGCCCCGTCAGTAAGTACGCATACATAGACCAGACTGGCGACGTGAAATTGGAGGCTAACGCCGAGTTACGTTATCACCTTTTCGGTTCGCTCCATAGTGCCGTGTTCCTGGATGCAGGCAATGTCTGGCTCCTGCGCGCAGACCCCTTCCGCCCAAACTCCAAGTTCTGCGCCGCGAACCTCAAGCGAATAGCTCTCGGTACAGGAATAGGACTGCGCTACGACCTGGAGTTCCTCGTCCTGCGCCTTGACCTTGGTATCGGCCTCCATGCGCCCTATACTACTTCCAAGCGTGGATTCTATAACTTGGAGCGTTTCAAGGACGGCCTTAATCTCCACTTCGCCATCGGCTATCCCTTCTGACATTACACATTTATTATATATTAAGATACAGGTGAGTTCTAAAAATTAATATTTGTGAGTGGAAGCCGTACCTTCTGAATCAGTTCAGTTGGTTTCAGTGCCCCAAAGGGCATCGTTGGCTCGCGAAAGTGTTCGTTTATCCACTCATTTGACTTGATTATTTGACGTT
>JAFUZP010000029.1 GCA_017476545.1 Alloprevotella sp. | reverse complement strand
GTTTTAGCGGACAGCCGATGGAATTTGCAGAATAATAAGTGATTAGGGGCTTACTTTTGAAAAAGACAACTCGATATCGCATATAATCAGCGATTGAAAGCCGTTTCTATGGAAATAAAAAGTTTTAGCGGACACCAATATAAAGCAATAGACAACCATAGTTTATAGGTGCTTCTTTTGCAAAAAGCTATTTACATATAATCACATTCCAAAATAATAACTACCTTTGCTGCGGGTTAATTGCAAGACGAACATGAAAGGGAGCAACTTATCATTTGAAAAAATAACACTATGAGCAAAAACCAAGCACCAAAAGTTACAATAGCGGTCCCTGTTTATGGCGTTGAAGAGTATGTTGGAAAATGTGCAGATTCTTTATTTTCTCAGGACTATGAAGACCTGGAGTTTCTATTCATTAATGATTGCACTTGTGATAATAGCGTAGGAGAAATACAGAAGTGCCTGGAGCATTACCCCCATCGTATAGAACGGACAAGAATTGTGACCTTCCTGTGAACAAGGGACTTCCAGCGGCAAGAAATTTGGCGATTCAACTTGCTTCTGGTGACTTTATCTTTCATGTTGATGCAGACGATTTTATTGAGAAAGATGCTATTTCCTCTCTCGTTTCTGAACAACTTGCTACTAACGCAGATTTGGTCGTGGCGAATCATGTGATAGAGACCCAATACAACACGATTCAACAAAGGTATTGTGACATTTCAAAGACCAAAGACGAAATAGTTAAAGAATGCATTGGAGATAAGGGCTGTCAGTCTGTATGTGGAATCCTGATAAAAAGATCAATTTATTTAGATAACGATCTAAAAGCCGATGAAAGTTTCTCTATCGGAGAAGATTGGCAGGTATCCCCATTGCTCTTATATTATGCTCAGAAGATCGCTTATGTGGATAAAGGCGTATATCACTACCAATTATCAAGACCAACCTCTATAACGCTATCGTCTCAAACCTCTTTTCCGGAAAAGAAGAAAAGATTTATTTGTTATGTAAAGACGATGAATCGTCTGCTTGATTCTTTTAAGGATAAAGGCGACACTTATTTGAGCGCGATTTATCGTGAGAAAGCAATATTGACACAAGATGCCATGATTTATGCTTGTAGGGATAGAGATAAGACTTCTTTCCACGAAATGCTCTCTGAACAGAAATCAATAGATCCTAAGTATTTGTCAGCCTTGGGCAAATCCAACCCTGTAGTATCAGCATTAAAGCGAAATTATTATGCATTGCTCTCGCTACTGTGGATGAAAGACTTTTTCAATGGAGGGAAATAAAAGGTATGATGTAGCATAGTGTGGTCAAAGAGATTGATATGGAGTTATAAGGCTTGAGAGGAGTTTTATAAGGCGTTCAGGCAAATCCAACGGGAACAGGATTGTTATAGGTACGCAATCCTGAAGTAGTCCAACACGGCTTTGTATTCATCCTGCGCCGTAAGGCAGGTGTCGCGAAGAAAGCCGTTCGCATGTCCCCATTCCTGAAGGCCACGATAATAAAACATTTTGAGGCGGTCGGTAATAATAAAGGGCACAATGCCTGCGGCAAGGCATTCCTTGAACATCAGGAGACGCCCCACACGACCATTGCCATCCTGAAAAGGATGGATGCGCTCAAAGCGAACATGGAAGTCAAGGATGTCATCCAACTCCTTGCAACGTATAGCCCTATAGTCGGCAAGAAGTGCCTTCATCTCCTTATGCACTTCCTCGGGAATGCAAGTTTCGTTGCCGCCTACTTCATTGGGCAGGCGCTTATACTCACCCACGGCAAACCATGAGCGGCGGCTGTCGGACGTGCCCGACTTGAGCAGCGAGTGCAGATGTTTTACGTACGGCTCCGTGAGAGGCTGAGTGGCCGTGTCTATGATGTGGTCAATGCAACGGAAATGGTTGGCGGTTTCCAGGATATCGTCCACGTTCACAGCCTCTTCCCCAACTCCGAGCGTGTTCGTTTCAAAGATGAAGCGCGTCTGCTCGTGCGTCAGGCGACTTCCCTCAATGTGGTTGGAGTTGTACGTCAGGTCTATTTGCGTCCTGTGGTAAATGCCGCCTTTCATCCCTAAACTTTTTTGTTCGCGTAGCATGTCTAATAGTGGTACGGTTGCCCTCTTTCGCGAATTTTTCCGCTCTGGAACTGCCGCATCTTCAGGGATGTTCCATGTTTTCCCAACAAGGAACGCCCCCTCAATCTTTCCCGCTGCACAATAGTTGCGCGCGGTACGTTCAGAAACGCCATACTTCTCGGCAAACTGACTGACAGAAATGTACTCCATAAGGTCCTATCGGCAAGAAATTACGTACTTTTGCCTGCAAATATAGCCGTTTCTTGCCGATATCGGCAAGAAACAACTGGAATTCTGATGTTCAGCCCTTCGACCGTTGAATCTTCGATCTGCGGAAGAGTTCACGCGGAAAATGGTAGTAGCCCTGCGTTTTTTATCAAGATAGTCTTAGTGGTAAGACTCAGCGGAAAGTTGCAATATTTTCTGAATTTTCAGAAGTGAAAAGGAGTAAGGAAGCATTTACGTACTCTCCAACATTCCGAGCTCACGGAACATGCGGACGTAGTGGTCGGCTTTCTTGTCGAGAGGGAGGGGGTAGGCGCGGCTGGTGCTGGGCATGCGGTAAAAGCGAAGCGGGCGGTTGTGGAGTTGGAATGGTGTGTAGCTGCCTATGGCTGGTGGCTCTATTGCACCGCTGTGGAACTGGAGGGTTTCTAGGAGTGTTTCGGTGGCTTTTTGTCCTGTGGTGGCTATGGCTTGCAGGTGGGGCAGGCGGTTGGTTAGTGCGTGGATGTCGGTGGACTCTGCTGTTTCGAGGAATTTGTCTGAGGCGTTGTCCTTAAGGCGGCGCACGGATGTGGCAGTGTCGTAGAGTGCAATGCCTTTTGCTTCGAGGAAGGGGATGATAAGGTTGAGGCGGAACGTGCGGTGTGTTTCATCCACGAAGTGCTGACGATCGGCGAAGAAGATGTGCCCCATGATACGCCACATGTCATTGATATAGTTGGGGTAGAAGAAGTCCATGCTCCAGCGTGCACGTGGCGGCGGGAAGCTGCCGAGCATCAGCACGCGGGCGTTGGAAGGCAGGAAGGGCTGGAGGGGATGGCTTTCAATGGTCATTGGGAAGTTACAGCGGTCAGGTTCTCATCATTAATGCTTTATCCAAAGTAACTTCCGCGTGTCGTAGCCCCGACGCGTGGCTTCGTTCAGAAGCACGGCGCGGACGCTGTCTGTGAGTTGCGGCGTACGCGAAAGCAGCCAAAGATAGTCGTCCGCCCCGCTACCCACTAGGGCGTATTGGTAGGCACTATCCACAAGCAGTACACGGTAGTCGGAATAGAACGGACCAAAAAACGACACGCGCAGCAAGGCGGTCGTCTCCGTCAGTTTTGCCTTACCCTCCGCTATGCTCGGCTCGCCGTCCTTCACACCGCTGTTCAGTACCCGGATGCTGCCATCCGCCTGCAAAGAATACTCTGCACGCGCCTGTTCCACACCTCGCTCAAAGCGATGGTCGAAGCGCGCCACCTCATACCACGTACCGAGGTAACGTTGCAAGTCCAGGTCTTTCACCGGTGTATTGTTTACAGTCAGCCTGTTGCAGGCAGCCACCAGCCCAAGTAGGGCAATGAGCAGGGAAAACGTATTCTTCATGATGCGGTATGTAAAGTTACGTCATTATTTGCCGCAAAGATAACGCCTTTTGCGCAATTTCCGCTCCATACGCACGTAATTTATGCAATCTGGTAGAGGACCCTCAAGTTCGCGACAGGCAGAGAGCATGTCGGTGCAAGGGTAACCGCCCTGCGGTTAGGCATAAAAAGCCTTTTAGAGGGATTAATATATAGTCATGGTTGGATGGAATAATTCACTTCTCATACGAAAACAAAAAAAGCCCCCGATAAAGGACGAGGGCACCTAAATGTTTTCACAACGGAATAATCCTTATTGTGAATTGCTACAAATAGTTCTGCAAAAGTGATGATTTATTTCTAATTGTGCAAGCGGAACGCAAAGTATTTACTAATTTTACCGCCAAATAATGTATAAATAGACGAAATCGCCATGAAAAAAGTACTCGGCTTAGACTTGGGTGTAGGCTCCATAGGATGGGCTTTAGTGGAAAAGGATGAGAATAATGAACCTGTTAGGATATTAAAGATAGGTAGCCGTACTGTTCCGCTCCTTGAAGGGGAGGAAGATACCTTCAGTAAGGGAGCAGGAATACCTACTAATAAAGAACGTACGCTAAAACGTACAGCTCGTAAATGCAACAACCGTTACAAGTTGCGCCGCGAGCAACTCACAGATGGATTGCGGGCGTATGATATGCTACCCGATGAAACGCTGGTTAAATTAAACCCTTTGAAACTATGGGAGTTGAGGGCTAAAGCTGTTACCGAAAAGGTCTCTTTGCGCGAGTTAGGTAGAATTTTATACCATCTTAACCAAAAACGTGGTTATAAGCACAGTAAGGACAATGAGCAAGACAGCAAACAGACAGAGTATGTGGCAGCGGTCAACAAACGATATGCTGAACTTCAAAACAAGGGATTGACAATTGGACAGTACTTTGCCAAAAAGCTCAAGGAATCCGAGCATATTCAGAAAAACGGCACCAGTTACTCTTTCAGGATAAAGGACAAAGTGTATCCTCGTGCAGCTTATGAAGAAGAGTGTCGAAAGATACTTGCTACCCAGCAAACGTTCTATCCAAAAGTCTTGACAGATGAAGTTGTTGATGATTTTTTCAACTTTATTTATTACCAGCGGCCATTAAAGTCGTGCAAGCATCTTGTTGGTAGATGTGAACTTGAGAAGCAACTCCTGGTTTCATTAGAGAAAGATGTAAGGCAAGCCCCTCGGGTAGCCCCTTTATCATCCCCTTTGGCTCAATTAGACAAGATATGGGAATCCGTCAATAACTTTACGGTTAAGAATAAAAGGAATGAAAATCTCGACATCACCCTTGAACAGCGAAAGTCTCTCGTGGAGTATCTTCAGTGCAATATGAAGATAAAAGTAGCTAAAGTCCGCGAAATACTTGGTATCACTAATGCAAGAGATTGGCTTGTCAAGGCAGATAGTATTCAAGCTTTGCAGGGCAACAAAACTCGGATAGCAATCGCCGAGGCTCTCGCCTCCGGAAGTTTGAGCAAAGAGGAAATAGAAGGCTACCTAAAGTTTGATATGCCTATTGGAGGGGAAGAATATGTGGACATAGAAACAGGAGAACTCTCCATGAGAGCAGTTGTGAATCGCGACTTTGAGAAACAACCGTTGCAAAGACTCTGGCATTTTATCTATTCTATTCATGAGGAGCAGGACTTGAGGATAAAACTACAGAGTTTTGGCATCAAAGACGAGGCGGTTTTGGATGCGTTATGTGGTATCTCATTCAAGACTTCCGGCTATGCAAACAAGTCCACAAAAGCCATTCGCAAGATTCTGCCTTATTTGATGGAAGGGGATAAGTATAGTGAGGCTTGTATGAAGGCAGGATACAACCATTCCAACAGCATCACATCCGAGCAAGAAGCGGCAAGACCCTTGAAAAAGCAGCTTCCCCAGATCCAGAAGAATGAAATGCGGCAGCCGGTGGTTGAGAAGATTCTTAATCAGATGATAAACATCGTGAATACGCTTCTGAAGAAATATCCCTTGGAGGATGACGATGAAATTCGTGTAGAGCTTGCGCGAAAGTTGAAACAAAGCAAGGACGAACGCGAGGAAGCCAACAGGGATATTAATGCGAATAGAAGGAGGAATGAGGAAATCAAAAAAAGGATTAGTAATGAGTATGGACTAACTCCTACAAGGAATCGCATAATGAAATATAGGATGTGGGAGGAAACAGATGGGCGCTGTATCTATTGTGGTAAAGGTATAGGTCTTTCTGAATTTTTGAATGCCGTTGATGCAGATAGAGAACACATCATACCAAAGGCTTTATTGTTTGATGATAGTTTCTCCAACCAAACATGCTCGTGTAGCAAGTGCAATGGTGATAAGAAAGAGCGTACGGCGCTTGATTATATGCGTGACTGCGGAAAAGAAGCGGAGTTCATAGAACGTGTAAACGATTTGTATGAGGCAAAGAAGATTAGCCACACAAAATATAATCATCTTCTTGCGTCCTTTAGAGACTACATTGAACGAAAGAAACAGGGCAAAGAGACCGAAGATGATAAAAAGCTTTGGGAAGACTTCATTGACCGACAGTTGCGGCAAAGCCAGATGATAGCACGAAAGTCCATTGAAATTCTTCGACAGATATGCCACAATGTATATGCCACAAGTGGGAGTGTGACTGATTTTCTGCGCCACCAGTGGGGGTATGATACGATTCTGCACGATCTGAACTTTGCCCGCTATGCCAGTGCCGGAGTTGAGCGTCAAGTTGAGCGCATTAAGGAGTGGAACAAGCGACTTGACAACCGACACCATGCCGTAGATGCCCTTACTATTGCGCTTACCACGCAATCCATGATTCAACGTATCAACACCTTGTGGGCATCAAAGGATGATATGCACAAGGAAGTAGAGGATTCTCATGTAAAGTTTAATGAGAAGAAGACCCTATTGGAAAAATGGATTGCAATTCAACCACATATTGCATATTCGGAAGCGAAAGCCGCCGTCAGTGAAATACTAATCTCCCAGCGTAGCGGAAAACACATTACGACTCCAGGGAAGAGATATGAGTTCAAGGGAGGTCGCCGCATATTACGTCAGCGGGGTTTGGTTGTTCCGCGCACTTCCTTGCATGATGAATTTGTCTATGGGCAGATATCCCGCTATAATAGTGACGGAAAATTTCAGAAAGAGATTGTTCGCAAGTATGGCATCTTGGGAGGAATGGGTTGCCTTTTCAACGGCAAAGAAACCTATAGTGTAACGCAAACAATTGACAGGAAAACAGGTATGCCAAGCATCAAAGTGAAAGATGGTATCAAGGACGTTCTTGACAAGATAGTAGACGGGGGTGTCCGTAAGCGCATCTTGGAGCGGCTAAACCGAGGCTTTGAACCCGGTAAAGACTATCGCAGCGATGTAAAGAAAGCTCTTGATAATCTGCGCAATCTTGAAGAAGATCCTATATACCTTGATGACGCTAAGACCATTCCTATTAAGACGGTGAGGAAGTTTACGCGCTCCACCAAGGCCCTGCCATTGCGTTATAACGAAAAACATGAGCCCATCGCCTTTGTGGAACCAGGAGGAAACCACCACGTTGCCTTATATAAAGCCCCCGATGGTAGCATCAAAGAACATCTCTGTACTAATTGGCATGCTGTGCAGCGACGACTATATGGGTTACCTGCTATCATAGAGAATCCGATGGAAGTGTGGACGCAAGTGGTCGATAGGGATAATTTGCCAGAAGATTTGCTTACACATCTTCCCGAGGACAAGTATGAATTCGTGATGAGTATGCAAATAGGCGATGCTTTCATCTTAGGAATGGAGGAGGAAGAATACCTTTCCGCTCTTCGGGAGAAAAACTACGCACTATTGGGGGAGTATCTGTATTTTGTTCAAAACCTATCGGCATCAGTATATAGATTCCGTAGACATACAGAAAGTCAATTTGATATTACACAACTGAATAAAAAGGATAAACGTTTTTATAATATCCAAAGTTTAAGCTCATTGTATAATCTCAATCCTCACAAAGTTAAGATAACCATATTGGGCGAAATCTTTAATGATTAAACGAACACTCTATTTCAGTACGCCAGCCTACCTCTCTCTGCGCAACGGGCAGTTGGTGTGGAAGATGCCGGAAGTGGAAAACTGCGAGAATCTCTCTGAGGCTTTTAAGGCAGAGACCGTCCGCACCATACCGGTTGAGGACATCGGCGTGGTTATCCTCGATAACAAACGGCTTACCATCACCCACGGGCTGTTGGAGGCTTTGTTGGAGAACAACTGTGCCGTCATTACTTGCGACCAGCGCAGTATGCCCGTAGGCCTGCTTCTGCCTCTTGAAGGGCACAACACGCAGCGCGAACGCTTCACACAGCAGATAGAAGCCTCGCTCCCTCTCCGCAAACAACTGTGGCAGCAGACCATCCGCCAAAAGATTGCCAATCAGGAGGCGGTGCTCCGTAAGCATACCGATGCTGAAACAGGTTGCATGAGGAAATGGGTGGAGGACGTGCGCAGCGGTGATGCTGACAATCTTGAGGCCCGCGCCGCGGCCTATTATTGGAAGAACCTCTTTGCGCGTGAAGTGGCGGATTTCATACGTGGTCGCGAGGAAGCACCTCCCAACAACTTGCTGAACTATGGCTACGCCATTCTTCGCGCCGTCATAGCCCGTGCACTTGTCTCCAGCGGCTTGCTCCCCACCTTGGGCATCCACCACCACAACCGATACAACGCCTATTGCCTTGCCGACGACATCATGGAACCGTACCGCCCTTATGTGGACGAACTTGTGCTGGACATCGTCCGCACGGAGGACTATAGTCTGCTGACGCGCGACCTCAAAGCCCGCCTGCTCAGCATCCCTACGCTCGATGTGACCATAGGCGGTCAGCGTAGTCCGCTGATGGTAGCTGCCACCACAACGACGGCTTCGCTGGCGAAGTGCTTTAGTGGGGAACTGCGCAAAATCAGTTATCCCGAAATGGACTGACGGTATGGAACGTTTCAGCGAATACAGGATTATGTGGGTACTCGTATTCTTCGACCTCCCAACTGGAACAAAGAAAGAGCGAAAGGATGCTGCCCGCTTTCGCAAGGATATTATGGGCGACGGCTTCACGATGTTTCAGTTTTCCATCTATGTGCGTCATTGTGCCAGTAGTGAGAATGCGGCTGTCCACGTGCGCCGCGTTAAAGCTTTGATGCCGGAATACGGAAAGATTGGAATTCTCACTATTACAGACAAGCAATTTGAGAATATCCAACTTTTTTACGGTCAAAAAGCCCAACCGCCGCGCGCGGCTGGTCAACAACTTGAATTATTCTAGCAGGGAAGCGTTTTCATCCGCCCCCTGAACGTCATTAACCAGTAGTGCGCACATCCTCGTCTGAGATGTGCGCACACCTCAGGCTGAGATATACGGACATCTTGAGTTGAGGTGTGCGCTTACCTCAAACAGAGATAAGCGCACACCTTTTCCGAATTCTATGCGCAGCAAAAGTTAGGCGAGCCAGAACTGGATCCGACCCGCCAAACTTGATAAGAAACAAACGCCTTTTTTCTTTTCTAATTTTGCACCCAAATCGCTATCATGCAATACATTACCGATAACGAGATGTTTCTTATAGTGCAAAGATACTAATTTGTAAGCAATTCACAACTAGGTATGCTTATACCCATCAAAATCCTTTGATGTTTCTTATAGTGCAAAGATACTAATTTGTAAGCAATTCACAACCCGCCGACCTGGATTTCAGTTCCGCGCCCGGATGTTTCTTATAGTGCAAAGATACTAATTTGTAAGCAATTCACAACGACCGCACGGATATATGGTCTTCACTTTTCGATGTTTCTTATAGTGCAAAGATACTAATTTGTAAGCAATTCACAACGCTACCGTGTCGTTACTGACTTTCGTAGTGATGTTTCTTATAGTGCAAAGATACTAATTTGTAAGCAATTCACAACGCTTTGCCCGACCCGATGGGCGTAGGCTCAGATGTTTCTTATAGTGCAAAGATACTAATTTGTAAGCAATTCACAACCTTTTATCTGTGCGGGGCTGTTGGGGTTTTGATGTTTCTTATAGTGCAAAGATACTAATTTGTAAGCAATTCACAACTGCCAAAAGCTGCATCACGGCTTCGGGGTCGATGTTTCTTATAGTGCAAAGATACTAATTTGTAAGCAATTCACAACTTAGTTATGTTATTCAAACGACACTAACAGATGTTTCTTATAGTGCAAAGATACTAATTTGTAAGCAATTCACAACAATGTTTCCTCAGCCTCGAATGTCAGCACAGATGTTTCTTATAGTGCAAAGATACTAATTTGTAAGCAATTCACAACTAACAGTCGGTGGTGTAATTATTGCTGGCCGATGTTTCTTATAGTGCAAAGATACTAATTTGTAAGCAATTCACAACTGCAAAATCGCTGTAAGCGGTTTCGCGGTTGATGTTTCTTATAGTGCAAAGATACTAATTTGTAAGCAATTCACAACCCGAAGTGCTGACGCTCCCCGCAGACGGCGGGATGTTTCTTATAGTGCAAAGATACTAATTTGTAAGCAATTCACAACAAACTTTTGGCAAATTTTACCCCGTAATACGATGTTTCTTATAGTGCAAAGATACTAATTTGTAAGCAATTCACAACTCCCATGCCGTAAGTGTGAGGCGTGTCTACGATGTTTCTTATAGTGCAAAGATACTAATTTGTAAGCAATTCACAACGCGCTCCCTTGACGAGTGCTTCGATATCCAGATGTTTCTTATAGTGCAAAGATACTAATTTGTAAGCAATTCACAACTGCGCAACTGGAAGCATATTTGCAACATGGATGTTTCTTATAGTGCAAAGATACTAATTTGTAAGCAATTCACAACCGCTCGCGTGAAGACACTGGACGTCCTGCGGATGTTTCTTATAGTGCAAAGATACTAATTTGTAAGCAATTCACAACCTCCTGGTGCTTTAGGTTCACGCCCAGAGGGATGTTTCTTATAGTGCAAAGATACTAATTTGTAAGCAATTCACAACCTTATATGTTGACTGAGAATATGAGAAAGGATGTTTCTTATAGTGCAAAGATACTAATTTGTAAGCAATTCACAACAAACAATTAAAAGTTATCAAACTCCAGCATGATGTTTCTTATAGTGCAAAGATACTAATTTGTAAGCAATTCACAACTGTCAGATGAGGACAAGCTCGCGCTGCTGAGATGTTTCTTATAGTGCAAAGATACTAATTTGTAAGCAATTCACAACTCGCTAGCGATGGTAGTGCCGCGCAGATTGGATGTTTCTTATAGTGCAAAGATACTAATTTGTAAGCAATTCACAACTTACGAGCGTTCGTCCTTCTCAGTATTGGTGATGTTTCTTATAGTGCAAAGATACTAATTTGTAAGCAATTCACAACAGGTCAAGGCTGCCTCCCACGGTGAGGTTCGCTGTTTCCATAGTACAAAGATAACGCCGTCTGCGCAATTTCCGCTCCGTACACACGTATTTTATGCAACCTGGTAGAGGGCCACACGGGGAGATTATGCACTTACAGCCCAGATATATAATACAGCAGCACCGCGTGCAGGAAGAGGAGAAGGGGGACGACGATGCGGAACTTCCAGTGGAGGGTTTTGTGGTAGAAGGTTTTCATGCCGAGCCAGGCGCCGAGGCTGCCACCTATGGCGGCAAGGCCGAGGAGTGTGGCTTCGGGTATGCGCCATGCGTGGCGGCGGGCGCGGTGCTTGTCCACGCCGTAGGCGATGAAGGCGGCGAGGTTTGCGAGGAGGAGGTAGGCGCAGAGCGCGAACTGCGGAATGTCAACGGGCAAGGGCATCTGGGTTCGATTAACATCAGGCGTTTTCTCGCCATGACATAAAGTAAGCTCCTGTTCAACTGGCTTAACGAAAACGTTCATTTATCTCGTCAATGGTGTAGGAGTCGTAATGGTCCTCCGGATAGCCATATACGCAAGCCTGTAGATGCGGACGCGATGGGTGCCGAACAGTT
The DNA here is from genome assembly GCA_017476545.1 of Alloprevotella sp. GTDB lineage: Bacteria > Bacteroidota > Bacteroidia > Bacteroidales > Bacteroidaceae > Alloprevotella. Next base: position 85,160 of record JAFUZP010000029.1, on the reverse strand, counting down.
GTCAGTCTGCGGCGGTAATGCGGGGATAGATGTCACCCCGCGCTGCGGCAAGGGTGTTCTGCATGAGCATTGCGATGGTCATGGGGCCTACGCCGCCGGGAACGGGCGTGATGTGCGCGCACAAGGGAGCCACTTCGTCAAAGCGGACATCCCCGCTAAGGCGGAAGCCCCGGGGACGTGAGGCATCGGGCACGCGGGTCGTGCCGACATCTACTACGGTGACACCCGGACGCACCATGTCGGCCGTAACAAAACCGGGTTGGCCGATAGCGGCCACGAGGATGTCTGCGCGGCGGCATTCCTCGGCAAGGTTCCGGGTGCGGCTGTGGCACACGGTGACAGTAGCATCGCCGTATGCACGCTGCATCATGAGTCCGGCGAGGGGTTTGCCTACAATATTGGAACGCCCGAGGATGACGACACGGCGGCCCGCCGTCTCCACGCCGTGGCGGCGCAGGAGTTCCAAGATGCCCTTGGGCGTGGCGGAGATGTAGCAGGGAAGTCCGGCGAAGAGGCGGCCGGCGTTGATGGGATGGAAGCCGTCCACGTCCTTGCGGTAGTCAATTGTCTCTATGACCCGCTGCTCGGATATATGGCGCGGCAGGGGGAGCTGTACGATGAAGCCGTCTATGCCGGGATCATCGTTGAGGCGGCGTACCTCGGCAAGGAGTTCGTCCTCCGTGATGGTATCTTCGAAGCGGAGGAGCGTGCTTTGAAACCCGCAGGCCTCACAGGCTTTCACTTTGTTGGCGACGTAGGTTTCGCTGCCACCGTCGTGTCCCACGAGTATCGCTGCGAGGTGCGGACGTTTCTGTCCGGCCTGCACCATGCGTTCCACTTCGGCTGCAATCTCTTGGCGGATGTCGGCCGCCGTCTTCTTTCCGTCAAGAATTTCCATAGCTGTTGGGATTTGGGGGGGGTAAGTATTTGTTAGTTATACGAAAGGCTGGTCAGCGACGAGGCATGTGGGGCAGCCGGCCCATCAAGCCGGGCATCTTGGCGCCTGTGACGGCGCGCATCATCTTGCGTGTCTGCTCGAACTGCTTCACGAGGCGGTTCACCTGCTGGATATCCGTGCCGGAACCTTTCGCGATGCGGAGACGGCGGCTCTGGTTGAGCACGTCGGGGTGCTGGCGCTCGTAGGGTGTCATGCTGCGGATGATGGCTTCTATGCCCTTAAAGGCATCGTCGCCGATCTCCACGTCCTTGAGGGCCTTGCCAACGCCGGGTATCATCGACGCAAGGTCCTTTATGTTGCCCATTTTCTTGATTTGCTGGATTTGCTCCAGGAAGTCATCGAAGCCGAACTGGTTCTTGGCAATCTTCTTCGTGAGCTTGCGCGCTTCGGCCTCGTCGTACTGCTGCTGCGCGCGCTCTACGAGACTGACGACGTCGCCCATACCCAGGATGCGGTCGGCCATGCGTTCGGGGTGGAACACGTCCAGTGCCTCGAGCTTTTCCCCCGTTCCGATGAACTTGATGGGCTTGTCCACAACGGTACGGATGCTGAGCGCCGCACCGCCGCGCGTATCGCCGTCCAGTTTGGTGAGCACTACGCCGTCAAAGTCCAGACGGTCGTTAAACTCCTTCGCGGTGTTCACGGCATCCTGACCCGTCATGGAGTCCACCACGAAGAGCGTTTCCTGCGGTTCAATGGCCTGCTTGATGGCGGCTATCTCCTGCATCATCTGCTCGTCCACGGCCAGCCGGCCTGCGGTATCCACGATGACGAGGTTGTACTCGCGCGCCTTGGCCTCGCGGATGGCGTTCCGGGCGATGCTGACGGGGTCCTTGCTGTCCGGCTCGCTATAGACGGGGACGTCTATCTGTGCGCCGAGCGTCTTCAACTGCTCGACGGCAGCAGGTCTATATACATCGCAGGCCACGAGCAGGGGCTTCTTGTGATGGCGGGTCTTCATCATCAGCGCGAGTTTCCCGCTCATCGTCGTCTTACCCGAACCCTGCAGGCCGGACATCAGGACGACAGCGGGCCGTCCCTCTGCGTTGAACGCTGCTGCCGTACCGCCCATGAGCTGCGCCAGCTCGTCGTGGACGATTTTCACCATCAGTTGGCCGGGCTTCACCGCCGTGAGGACGTTCTGCCCGAGGGCTTTCTGCTTCACGCCGTCCGTGAAGGTCTTCGCTACCTTGTAGTTCACGTCGGCGTCAATGAGCGCGCGGCGGATGTCCTTCATCGTCTCGGCCACGTTTATCTCGGTGATGCGGCCCTCGCCCTTCAGTATTTTGAAAGACCGTTCCAGCCTTTCGGATAAATTGTCGAACATGTATTCCTATTTATATATAGTATATGTGTGGCGCGAACCCGGAGCAACGCACAACCTGCCGCGCCTTTCCGGCCGCGAAGATACGAAAAGATGCGCGTATTTTGAGACGCTAACTTGCAAAATCGCGGAGCTAAGTGTTAAATCACGCGGCGACGGGGAGTACGCGCTCTACTTTGCTGCACATTTGTTTGGCACTTGTGCAAGAAAAGCCTACCTTTGCCGCCGTTTTTAACAATATAACAGAGAAAATGAACACGAAGACCATTCTTTTTGCAGCCGCGTTGGTTGCCAGCGCCTCCCCCGCATTGGCAGGAGGTTTCCTGACGAACACGAACCACGGAGCATCGTTCCTGCGAATGCCGGCCCAAGAGGGCTACATCTCCATCGAGGGGGCATACTACAACCCCGCAGGTATCGGTTTCCTCAACAACGGCTGGCATTTCGCCTTCAATAACCAGAGCGCGTTCCAGACCCGCACGGTCGAGAGTACCTTCCCCGCCTTTGCCTACGGCCTACAGAACGGCGGACAGATGACGAAGCGATACAAAGGCACCGCTGTCGCACCCATCCTGCCCGCCGTGGACCTCGGCTACGTCAGCGACCGCTGGTTCGGTTCGTTCCACTTCGGCGTTGTCGGTGGCGGCGGCAAGTGCGAGTTCAAGGACGGCCTCGGCTCTTTCGAGAGCGTAGTGTCCGTCGTGCCCTCCGCGCTCAACGGCATGACGCAGGCCATGCTGGGGACTACGGACCCCATGGTGGGCAACGGCTACGGCCTGAATACCTACATGCGCGGCAAGCAGTTCTTCCTCGGCGCGCAGATAGGCGTAGGTTACAAAATCCTGCCCGAGCTCTCCGTCAGCCTCGGCGGCCGCCTTGTCTATGCCACGAGCAACTACTACGGCTACGTAAAGGACATCCAGCTCACCACGCCGGCGGGACAACCCGTCGGAGTTACCGACGTACTCGCCGGGATGGCTACGCAGTCTGCAGCCCACTTCCCCGACGACCCCACCCTACCCGCACGCATCGGCTACCTCGGCCAGATGATCGGACAGGTGGAAGTGAACTGCGACCAGAAAGGCTGGGGCTTTGCGCCCATCATCGGCGTAGACTACAAGAAAGGCCCCCTTACCATTGGCGCGCGCTATGAGTTCAAGACGCGCCTGCGCCTGAAGAACCAGTCCGCCACGACCGCCGAGCAGGCACGCCTGCTCAGCAACGTAGCCGAGTTCGTGGACGGGGTCAAGGTTGCCAACGACATCCCTGCCCTGCTCGGTATCGGCGCGGGCTACGAGTTCACCCCCAAACTACGCGCCAACATCGCCGCGCACTACTACTTCGACAAGCAGGCCCACCAGTTCGAGAACAAGCAGAAACTACTTGACCACAACACGTGGGAGCTCCTCGCTGGCGTGGAGTACGACATCAACAAGCAGTGGACCGTCAGCGCGGGCGGCCAGACCACGAACTACGGACTGGGCAAGGAGAAAAAGTACATCAGCGACCTCTCCTTCACCACCAGCAGCTACTCCCTCGGCTGCGGCGTGAAGTTCAAAGTGAGCGAAAAGGTTGGGATTAACCTCGCCTACTTCAAGACGTTCTACTACAGCAGCCGCAAGACGCAGGAGGACTACAACGGTCTCGCCCGCACGCTGCAAGGCATCACTACCGCCGCCGCCACGCCCGTCGAGCAGGGCGGACTGGGCTTCCCCATCAGCGATGAGGCGCGCCAGCAGCTCATAGGCGGCATCAGCAACCAGGTACAGGCGGGCGTATTCCGTGGGAGCGACCTGATGGACCGCACGAACGACGTAATCGGCATCGGCGTGGACATCCACTTCTAACCACGCCGACGGCATACCGACGCACAGGCGGCGCAGACTTCCATCTGCGCCGCCTGTCGTTTACCGCTGGCGGTAGTCAGCCGCAGTCGTACACGATAGCCACATCGGCTGCACCGTCCCGTCTCCCATAAGGAACTCATATTCGAAAGCTGTGTGCTCCCCGTTCGCATCCATAAACTCATATTATTCGCTATCGGAAAGGTAATTCGGACACTTCACGCCACATAAATACGAGCAGAGCCGCCCTCCGCACACGCGGAAGTGGCTATACCGCTATTAAATATACACGCGTAAGGCATAATCCGGTTATCAATTCTGACAGCAAAGGCAGGGAATGTATCTATCCGGCCAAGCCCGGGGCAGGGAAATAACCAGTCAGGAAATGCTGACCGTAGGGTTACGAAGAACTAACCCTATGGTCAGTGCGCCGCAACCGCAGGGTTAGGAACGGCTATCCCTTGGGGTAAGGAGCTCGCGCCCGCCGGACGCTTACGAGGCAGACCCGCCGCGCCCGGCCCGGTGCGCGGAGAAATCGCACGAAAAGGAGGGGGCGGATGCCGCACGTTCGCGCGGAAAGCCCTATATTCGCGCTGTAAAACCGCTACGAATATGCAAAACCTCGTCCGCAACAAAGCCGTGCGCGCCCTCTGCCTGCTGGCAGTCGGCATACTGCTGGTGATGTATTCCGAACAGGCCCCCGCCTGGATTGTGCAGGGAGTCGGCGTGCTGCTCATCATCCCCGGCCTCGTTTCCCTGCTCAGCCTGCTGCGCAAGGACCGCAGCCGCCGCGAGACGGCGCTCTACCCCGTGATGGGAGCCGTCACCATTGTCTTCGGCCTGCTGCTCCTGCTGATGCCGGGCTTCTTCGTACACGCCTCCATGTTCGTCCTCGCCGCGCTGCTCATCATCGCCGCGATGGTGCAGATATACTCCCGCTGGCGGATGCAGAAAATGGGCGTGCAGATAAACGGCGCCACCTTCCTCATCCCGCTTATCACGGCGGGCGCAGGCATCGTCGTACTGGCCTACCGCGAACTGGCGGCCGCACTGCCGTTCATCATCCTCGGCGCGGCCTATATGCTCTACGCCCTGCTGGAACTATGGTCGGCCCTGGAGCTATGGAAATTCCAGCGGCGCGCCGCAGCCACCACACACCAAGCCGGGCCGGAACCGCCCATGGAAGAAGCCGTCGTAGTGGCCGATGAAGCGACTCCCGCCACGCAGGCCGGGAACGGCGCAGCCCCCTACGAACTGCCCGCCACGCTGCCGGATACCTTCGCCGAGGCGGAGGAAATCACTGAACCCTAAGCACATAGGCCAAACCGTGGCGTTTCCAGAACATATCCGTACGAGCTGGCAGACTGCCCTGCGGGGCGGGCACTGGGACTGGGCGCGGGGACTCCTGATTATTGCCGCCCTCTCCCTCCTGCCCTTCCTCGGCCTGTCCGATTTCAACACAAAAGGCGAACCGCGCGAGGCCGTCGTGGCGCAGACCATGCTGGCCTCCGGCAACTGGATCCTGCCGGAAAACAACGGCGGGGAGTTCGCCTACAAGCCCCCCATGCTCCACTGGGCCATCGCGGCCTGCTCACTGCCGCAGGGCGAAGTGACGGAGTTCACGTCGCGCCTGCCCTCCGCCCTGGCCGCCATTCTCGCGGCACTGGCCACTTTCCGCTTTTTCGCACGGCGGCGCGGCGCGCAGACGGGTTTCATAGCCGCCCTCGTGTTCCTCTCCTGCAGCGAAGTCCACCGCGCCGCCATGAACTGCCGCGTGGACATGCTCCTCACCCTTTTCATCATCCTTGCGCTCTATGCCGTCGCCCGCTGGGTGGAGGGCGGCCTGCGCGGCCTGCCCTTGGCCGCAATCCTATGGATGGGCTGTGGCACGCTCACGAAGGGACCCGTAGCCATCCTGCTGCCCTGCCTCGTAGGCGCAGGCTATGCGCTCCTGAGCGCGCCGTCCGCCGAAGCGGGAAGGAGCTGGAAGAGCCTTTTCCGCTTCGTCCCCATCGCACTGGCCGCCCTCGCGCTGCCATCTCTCTGGTACTACGCGGCTTACCTACAGGGCGGCGAAAAATTCCTCTACCTCGTCTTCGAGGAGAACGTCCTGCGCTTCCTCGGCCGTATGCCCTACCCTTCCCACGAGCACGGAACGCTCTACTACGTCCCGATGCTCCTCAGCGGCCTGCTGCCCTGGACACTGCTCTGCCTGCTGGCCCCGATCGGCCGCCGCAGGCTGCGCCTCGTGAAGGGGGAGGCAGAGAAACAACCGTTGCACACCCGCATCCGGACGTGGTGGCAGGGGCTGGACGGCACGGAGCGCTTCGTCTGGATTGCGGCGGTGCTCATCATTGCCTTCTACCTCGTTCCTAAAAGCAAGCGCGGCGTTTACCTGCTCCCCGCCTACCCTTTCCTTGCGTACTTCGTAGCGCGCCTCGCCCTGTGGCTGAAGGAGGCAAAACCGCAGGTACTGCGGTGGTTCGAGTGGACGCTGGCCGCCCTCGTGCTGCTCGGAACGGGGCTGTACTTCGCACTACAGGCGGACTGGATTCCCGCTGCGGTGGAGAGCGTAAGCAGCAACGGGCATCCGCACTACTCCACGCTGGACGCACTGCGCACCGCCACAGCACCGAGCTACCTCTACCTCGCCGTCAGCATCGCCCTCATCGCCTGTTTCTACGCGCTGCAACGCCTGCCGCGCGCCGTCAGCGGAGGCCTGTACAACACGCTGGCCGCGCTGATACTTATCGACGCTTTCGTCCTGCCGCCCGTACTCAGCGCGCGGTCGGACAAGCCACTGGCACCGCTGATTGAGGCCCGTGCCAAGGAAATGCCCGTCTATTCCTACATCAACGACGAGTCCGGCATGATGCATTTCTTTACCCTCAACTTCTACACGCACAACGCCCTGCGACCCTTTCCGAGCGCGGAAGAGTCCGCACGCTTCAATACGGGACGGGGCGACTCCGGCCTGCCCGGACGGGGCTATCTGCTCACGGGAGAAGAGGACATCGCGCGCTTCCGGGAACAACACCCCGGATACTCATGCCGCCTCGTGGCCGACTTCGGGCGGAAAAGCTGCGACGTAAGGCAGAACTTACTACTCTATGAAGTCGTAAAAAAGGCGGAATAAGGGCGTTCCCGCCCCACCCCAGCAGCCGGAAGTACCTACGTCCGAAACAGAAATGCCGGAAGAAATTGGCTGTTCCAAGACTTTTTTGCACCTTTGCCGCAGACATCAATAATAGACAGGACTTCTAAACCTAAACAAAACGGCTTATGAAAAGAATCTTTACACACTTCGCCCTTGCCTGCGCCCTGCTGGCAACGGCAACCACGGCACACGCGCAAGACGCGGCCGACCGCCTTTGGTGGGGACACTTCGGGACTGGCGACATCAGCCCGTATGAAGTCGGCGCCCTCGGTACGGAAAGACAGGAAACCTACAACATGGCCATCCGCCTTAACCCGGCAGACAACGCCAGTATAGCGGGTGCCACTATCCACGGAATCCGATTCATGATGACAACTACCACTGGTTTCAAGGATGTCTCCGTATGGATAAGTAAGCAGCTGCCGGCCAGCGCTGACGCGGCCGACATCGTGAAAACCGACGTACCCGAGGCTAACCTCGTTTCCTACGCCGAGGGTTTCGTGGAGGTGCAGCTGGAAGAACCGGTTGAGGTGGGCGAGGCGCTCTACGTAGGCTACTCACTCACGCCCACAAACATCGCAGACGACTACCATAAGTATCCCATGATTACTTATGGCGAGGCTGGCACGAAGGACGCCTTCTACTTCAAAACTGACGTAGGACAACCTCAGTGGCAGAGCCTTGAAGGGTACAACTACGGCAACATCGTGCTGCAAGTGCTCATCACCAACCCCGGACTCGCCCGCAACGCCGCCGAACTGCAAAGCGCAACGGAGACGGTCACCTTGGCCGGGGGGGAAGACAACTCCCTCCCCGTGACACTGACCAACAGAGGACTGAATGGCGTTTCCTCCATCAGCTATACCTACACGATTGACGGGCAGGAAAGCGAAGAAAACACCTACACGCTTCCTGCAGCGCTCACAAGTCTGGATACTTCGGCGGAGGTTCTCATCCCGATACCCGCAGGCACAACGGCTGGCAAGACGGAAAAAGTGACCGTCAGCCTCAAGCAGGTGAACGGCACGGCAAACGAAGTCGCTTCGCCCACTGTGGAAGGCTATCGCCTGACCATTGGTGAACAACCCAAACGCCGTGTTCTCGTGGAAGAGTTCACAGGAACATGGTGCGGCTGGTGCACACGCGGTTTGGCCGCACTGGACTGGCTGCACGAGAACCGCGCGGAGGAAACGGCACTCATCGCCATCCACCAAGGCAGCTACACGCCCGACCCGATGCAAATCCCGCTGGCCGACTACGCCTACTACCCCTCGCTGGCAAGTTACGTCAGCGGCTTCCCCTCCGCACTGCTGAACCGCAACCTCTCCACAGACCCGTTCTACGGAACGACTGACGCCTCTCTCTTTGACGACATCACTATCCAGAACGACATTGACCGCGAGGTAAACAGCCCGACGGAAGCCACAATCAAAGTTACCCCTATATGGAACGCTGACAGCACGGCCTTCACCGCGAAAACGGACGTGACATTCCTCGTGAACCGCAACGACGCACCTTACGGTATCGCCTATGCCCTCATTGAGGACGGCTTGTCAGGAAAGGGTTCGGCGTGGAGCCAGGCGAATTACTACGTCAATTATGCGAGCTACGCCTCCAGCTTCAAAGGTGATCTCCTAATACCATACGTCACGGGGAGCAACCCGATGACCGGCTTAACCTATAACCACGTTGCCATAGCGGCCTGGAACATCACAGCCGGCCTTGACGGAAGCATCAATGCGCCCATCACAAAGGACGAGGAACAGAGCTACACGCTTGAGACAGCCCTGCCGCGTTCCAGCGTTATCCAGGAAAAGAAGAACCTCAGCCTCGTGGCCTTCCTCATCAACCGTAACAACGGCAAGGTGGTGAACTGCGACGTGATGCCCCTTATGTCCCAAGAGACAGTGGACGGCATAGCCACAGTGAACGCCCTGCAACCCGCCGGTGTGGAAAGCATCTACGACCTGCTCGGACGCAAGCAGCAGACAGCCGGACGCGGCCTGAACATCGTGCGCTCCGCAGACGGCAAGACGCGCAAGGTTCTCGTGAAGTAACAGGAACTGAATACAGAAAGAGGGAGATGCCCGTGCGGGGCGTCTCCCTCTCTTTATACCTCCTTCTCAATAATATAGCGCGGCCGCCGCTTCACCTCGCTGTATATCTTCCCGATGTACTCCCCTATCGTGCCGACGGCAAGCAGGATGGCGCCGCCGATAAACCACAGGGAAACAAGCAGGGAAGCCCAGCCGGGAACAACCGTTCCGCGAAGCCAGACGATAAGGGCCCATACAATAGCGGTAAGGGATACGAGCATAAAAAGGGCACCGAGATAGACAATGAAGCGCAAAGGACGGACAGAGAAGGACGTGATGCCGTCCAAAGCGAACGAAATCATACGGCGCAACGGATATTTGGACTCGCCTGCGGCACGATCCTTGCGGTCGTAATAGACGCTGGTGTGCGGGAAGCCTAACGAATAGACCATGCCCCGGAGGAACAGATTGCGCTCCGGAAAATCCAGCAACGCCTTAATCGCACGGCGGCTCATCAGGCGGAAGTCGGCGTGATTGTACAGAATATCGCCGCCCAACCAGCGCACAATGCGATAGAATCCCAAGGCCGTCCAGCGCTTGAAGCGCGTATCCGTCGTACGCTCCCGCCGCACGCCATAGACGATATCGTTGCCCTTGCGGAAAAGCTCCACCATCTCACTGATAACTGAGACATCGTCCTGCAAGTCCGCATCGATGCTCACGGCCGCATCGGCGTGCCGCTGGGCCCATTCCATGCCGGCCCATAAGGCTTGCTGATGCCCCCGGTTATGCGCCAGTTTCAGACCGCAAACGCAATCGTACTGCTTGGCATAGCCCTCAATAAGCCCCCAGGTCCGGTCGCTGCTCCCGTCGTCCACATAAAGCAATACGGCATCCGCACCGCTCTTGGCGTTGAGGGCACTGATCACGTCAAGTAGCCTGCGTGTCGTTCCGGCCAGCACCGCTTCTTCATTATAACAGGGGACAACTATTGCTATTTTCATGGTCGGAAATGTTTTTATTGCGGCAAAAGTAGTATCTTTGCAGCAATTAAGCAATACTTTCCTCCTGAAACAATGAGCAGACCCATAGAATTCACAAAGATGCACGGCGCAGGGAACGACTATGTTTATGTCAATGCCCTGCGCTTTCCTATTGAAAACCCCGAAGAGCTCGCAGTCCTCTGGAGCGACCGCCACAAAGGCATTGGCGGCGACGGTCTCATTCTCATCTGTCCGCCGGAAACGCCCGAGGGCGACTTCCGCATGCGCATGTTCAACAACGACGGTTCCGAAGGCCGCATGTGCGGCAACGGCGTGCGCTGCGTGGCGAAGTATGTCTATGACAACCGCCTGACGCAGAAGACCGTCATCAACCTTGAAACGCTCAGCGGCATCAAGGTGCTCCATCTGCATCTCGGCGCGGATGGCCTTGTGGAGACCGTCACCGTGGATATGGGCGAGGCCATCCTTGCCGACCGCTCGCAGCTTGCCACACCCGACGGCGCGATGCGCGAGGGTAGGGTGGAGAACCTCGGCGTCTGCCATCAGGGCACCTTCGTTTCAATGGGCAACCCCCACTTCGTATGCTTCATCCCCGATGTGGAGAGCTTCGACGTGGAGCGTGAAGGCCGCGCTCTTGAGGTAGCTCCCGTCTTCCCCGAGCGTTGCAACATCGAGTTCGCCACCGTGCGCCCCGACGGTTCCATCCGCATGCGCGTGTGGGAACGCGGCAGCGGCATCACGATGGCCTGTGGTACGGGTGCCTGCGCCACGGCCGTGGCTGCCCACTTGACGGGACGCGCCCCTGAACGCTGCGACATCGTCATGGACGGTGGCACGCTCACCATCGAACTTCGCGCCGACGGCCATGTCTATATGACGGGACCCGCCACGAAGGTCTTCGACGGCACCATCCTCGTCCCCTAATTCGCGGCTCCGTCCCTCTTCGTCCCGTCTGTCGCGACTGAGTCGCGACAATCAAAAACTCTCAAGCCCAAACACAAACAATCATGATAAAACTCAACGACAACTTCCTCCGCCTCCAGAAGAACTATCTCTTCGTGGACATCGCCCAGCGCGTGGCAAAATATAAAGAGGAGCATCCCGACGCTCCTGTCATCCGCCTCGGCATCGGCGACGTGACGCGTCCCCTTGCGCCCGCCGTCATCGAAGCTCTCCACAAAGCCGTGGACGAGCAGGCGCAGGCCGAAACCTTCCGTGGTTATGGTCCCGAACAGGGCTACGACTTCCTGCGCGAAGCCATCGTGGAGCACGTCTTTGCCCCTCGTGGTGTGCAGATAGCTGCCGACGAGATTTTTATCAACGACGGCGCGAAGAGCGACACGGGCAACTTCGGCGACATCCTCGGCCGCGACAACACGGTGCTTATCACCGACCCCGTCTATCCCGTATATATCGACTCCAACGTGATGGCAGGGCGCGCCGGCACCTTCGAGCAGGAGGCTGGCAAGTGGAGCCGCATCACCTACGCTCCTTGCACGGCGGAGAACAACTTCACGCCCGCGCTCCCCGCAGAGCCCGTGGACATGATCTACCTCTGCTATCCCAACAACCCCACCGGCACCGTGCTCCGCAAGGCCGAGTTGCAGAAGTGGGTGGACTACGCCTTGCAGACGGGCGCACTCATCCTCTACGATGCTGCCTATGCCGCCTACATCCGTCATGACGACGTGCCCCGCAGCATCTACGAGATACCGGGTGCCAAGCAGTGCGCCGTGGAGTTCCACAGCTATTCCAAGACGGCTGGCTTCACGGGACTTCGCTGCGGCTTCACCGTTGTGCCGAAGGAAGTGACGGCACGTGCCGAGAGCGGCGATCGCGTACAGCTCAATCCGCTCTGGAACCGCCGCCAGTGCACGAAGTTCAACGGCACGCCCTACATCGTGCAGCGTGCTGCCGCCGCCATCTATAGCCCCGAAGGCAAGCGCCAGGTGCAGGAAACCATCGACTACTACATGGAGAACGCCCGCATCATGCGCGAAGCCCTCACGACCGCCGGTCTCCGCGTCTTCGGTGGGGAGGATGCTCCCTACATTTGGTTCCGCGTGCCCGAAGGACAAACCTCCTGGGGCTACTGGGAAGAACTCCTATATAAATATAATATTGTGTCCACGCCCGGTGTCGGCTTCGGTCCCAGTGGCGAGGGCTACATACGTCTCACCGCTTTCGGCCGTCGCGAAGACTGCGTAGAAGCCATGCGCCGCCTGAGCGAGAAATAGGAAAAGAATCATGAAGAGAATATCTGCCCTCCTGTTTGTAGCTACACTGTTGTGCTTCAACCTCTCGGCACAGAAGGAAGTGTCCGGGACAGAGCTGACGTGGACCCCCGTCTTCACGCCCGCCCATGTCATGAAGGTCGTTTACTACGGAGCCTATCAGGCTGGAAAGGAAGTGAGTCGCTTCTCTCCCTCGAAGGATGCTGAAGAGGAACGTTTCTTCTTCGGCGAGTACGAGGGCGAGACGGTAGTCATCCACACTGGTTCCCCTGAAGGCACAAAGGTGTACGCCGCAAAGCTCAATGGCGACATGGTGTATATGTCGAATGTTGAGAACACGGCGGACGTGACCTCGTTGCGCCTTGAATATGCCAAACTTGGCAAGAAGGAAGGCAACGTGTACCTATACACTGTGGACAAGGCGGGTACATACCGCTACCTGGAGTCCTGCACGCCCGAAGAGCTTGAGTTGGACAAGTAAACAAAGAAATCACAACCGGAAAGTGAGAAGTAAAAATTGAGAAAGTCTATCCGTAAAGAGAGTTCTGCTGCATGACATTCTCAATTTTTACTTTTTACTTTTCACTTTCACTTTCACTTTTTACTTTTTACTTTTTAATTTTTAAATTGACTTCATAAAGAGATGAGCCTACGTTTCCACGTCGTTGAGGCTGCCAGCAAGAAGCAGCCCGTCCCCGTTCCGCAGCCTGCGGAGCGTCCGTCGAAGTATTTCGCAAAGTATGTTTTCAACCAGGAGAAGATGTTCCGCTATCTTCCCAAGGACACCTATCGCGCCCTGCGCCGTGCCATTGAGCAGGGTGAGCCGCTGAGCCGCGAGGTGGCCGACAGCGTGGCGGGCGGCATGAAGCAATGGGCCGTGGAGATGGGAGCGACGCACTGCACGCACTGGTTCCAGCCCCTGACGGAAGGCACGGCCGAGAAGCACGACGCCTTCATCGAGCACGACGGCAAGGGCGGTATGCTGGAGGAGTTCACGGGAAAGATGCTCGTGCAGCAGGAGCCGGACGCCAGCAGCTTCCCCAGCGGCGGCATACGCTCCACCTTCGAGGCGCGAGGCTATTCCGCATGGGACCCTGCAAGCCCCGTCTTCATCATCGGCGACACGCTGATGATTCCCACCGTCTTCATCGCCTACACGGGCGAAGCCCTTGACTACAAGGCACCGCTGAAGAAGTCGCTCGCCGCCCTTGACAAGGCCGCGACGGCCGTGGCGCGGCTCTTCGACCCCGACGTGAAGCGCGTCACGTGCAACCTCGGCTGGGAACAGGAGTACTTCCTCGTGGACGAAGACCTCTATGCCGCCCGTCCCGACCTCGTGCTGACAGGACGCACGCTGATGGGGCACAGTTCCGCCAAGAACCAGCAGATGGACGACCACTACTTCGGCTCCATCCCCGAGCGCGTGCAGGCTTTCATGCGCGACCTGGAGATACAAGCCCTCGAACTGGGCATTCCCGTCAAGACGCGCCACAACGAGGTGGCTCCCAACCAGTTCGAGCTGGCTCCCATCTACGAGGAGTGCAACCTCGCCGTGGACCACAACATGCTCCTCATGTCGCTCATGAAGCGCGTTGCCCGCAAGCACGGCTTCCACTGCCTGCTCCACGAGAAGCCCTTTGCCGGCGTGAACGGCAGCGGCAAGCACGAGAACTGGTCGCTCTCCACCGATACCGGCACCCTGCTGCACGCCCCCGGCAAGACGCCGGAGGACAACCTGCGCTTCGCCGTCTTCATCGTGGAGACGCTGATGGGCGTCTATCGCCACAACGGCCTGCTGAAGGCCTCCATCATGAGCGCCACGAATGCCCACCGCCTCGGTGCCAACGAGGCGCCGCCCGCCATCATCTCCTCCTTCCTCGGCAAGCAGCTCGAAGAACTCCTTGACCACATCGAGACCAGCAGCACCGACACGCTGTTCAGCATGAAGGGAAAGAAAGGCGTGCGCCTGGACATTCCGCAGATCCCCGAACTCCTCATCGACAATACGGACCGCAACCGCACCTCCCCCTTCGCCTTTACGGGTAACCGCTTTGAGTTCCGCGCCGTCGGCAGCAGCGCCAACTGTGCCAGTGCGCTCATTGCGCTAAACACGGCTGTCGCCGAGGCTCTTACGGGTTTTTATGAGCGTACAACTCAACGCGGCGGCGACACGCGTGCCGTCCTGGAAACCCTCCGCGAGGACATCCGCGCCTGCAAGGCCATCCGCTTCAGCGGCAACGGCTACAGCGAGGCGTGGAAGGCCGAAGCCGCAGAGCGCGGACTGGACTGCGAAACCAGCACGCCCCTCGTCATCGACCGCTACCTCGACCCCGAGAGCATCGCCATGTTCGAGCACATGAAGGTCATGAACGCCCACGAACTGCGTGCGCGCAACGAAATCAAGTGGGAGACGTACTACAAGAAGATACAAATCGAGGCCCGCGTCCTCGGCGACCTCTGCCTGAACCACATCATCCCCGTAGCCACGCGCTACCAGAGTGCCCTGACGGACAACGTATTCAAGCTCCGCAGCGTGTTCCCCGCCGATCGCGCCGATGAACTCTGCGCCTACAACGTGCAGCTCATCGAGCAGATCAACGACCACCTCAACACCATCGTCCGCGAGGTGGACGCCATGGTGGAGGCGCGCAAAGCCGCCAACCGCATCGAAGAGGAGCGCGAGAAAGCCATCGCCTACCACGACACCGTGGCCCCCTACATCGAGAGCATCCGCTACCACATCGACAAGCTGGAACTCATCGTCGAGGACGAAACGTGGCCCCTGCCGAAGTACCGCGAACTGCTGTTCATTCGGTAAAATCCTGCCATAAAACACTTAAACGCCTGCGTGTACGCAGGCGTTTTCCGTATTAGGGAACTTACGGACAGACATTAAAATCCCCGAAACCGAAAGATAAACCTTGGTTTCGGGAAGATAAGTGCACGGCGCGCCACGGGACAGAGCCACCATATAGGGGACTCAGTCTTCCGCCTCAAATAGTCGTCGGGCGTAGTCCATCAATTTATCCCACACTTGCCGCCACGTTGAGACAGGCGTAGGCTCCGATACGGTATCCTTTCCCTGCTCCACCTCCTCTTCCGGCTCGTCTTCAAGACCCGGAATCGTGGGCAGTTCGTTTGCGGGAGGTGCAACAGGCGGAACGAGGTTAGGATAAAAGCGGGAAATGCGCTTATTCCGTTCCTCATTGTGCTGCCCGGAATCGTCCGGCTCCGCCGTTTTGTAAAGGCCGAAGCCCGAGGCGAGAATTGTTACCTTCACGCGGTCGCCCAATGAGTCGTCAAAGTCCAGGCCGTGCTTCACCCATGTGTTAGGCCCGAACCGGCGGAGGAAATCCCCCACCTGGTTATATTCACGGAAACGGAGGTTGTGTTCCTCAGCCGGATTGCAGGTGATACGGATGAGGACGTGCGTCGCGGCTGTGAGATTCTTGTTGTCAAGCAGCGGAGAGTGCACCGCCGCATTGATGGCATCCGTGAGACGGTGCTCGCCTTCACCGTATCCATCCGCAATGATAGCCACGCCAGAATCGCGCAACGTTGTTGAAATATCAGCGAAATCCAAGTTAATGTAGCCGAACATGAGGCTAATTTCAACGATGCTGCGGACTGCGGAACAAAGCACCTCGTCTGTCAGTTTATAACCCTCCACCGCAGTTTTGTCACCATATACCTCCTGCACCCGGTCATTGCTGATGACAAGGAGCGAGTCCACCTCTTGCGCCAAACGGTCCAGGCCGTCCAGCGCGGCTTCAATGCGCGGTCGTCCCTCCCAGGAGTAGGGCAATGTGGCGATAGCCACCGTGAGCAGGCCGAGTTTGCGGGCCTCTCGGGCGAAAATCGGTGCGGCCGAAGTACCCGTCCCGCCACCTAGACCCGTCGCGATGATGACCATGCGTGTACCGTCCTTGAGTACATGCTGTATAGCCGCCACCTGCTTCTCAGTTTCCTCCCGTCCTTTCTGCACGTTACCGCCCCACCCCATCGTACCAAGGCTCAGACTGGGAACCGCCCCGTGCGTCTCCAACGATTTAGCGTCACTGTTACTGATCAGGCAACTCACACCCTTAATCCCCTGTGCGTACATGTTGGCCACGGCATTGCAGCCACCACCCCCCACACCGATAACCTTAATCAGCTTATCGGGTTCGGGCTTGCCAAAATCCACGGGTTCCAGAAGCGGCTCACCGTCCGTCGGGACGCGGTGCGGCACAGCGGAATTACGTACTTCGGGCAGGTCGGCGGGTTCCAGCAACTCGCTCACGTCAGAGGCCGCCCCTTTCTTTTTCATCTTCGTATCCATTCGTCTATCACTTATTATATAGTCAGTCCTCCGCCCTATGGCCGGAGCTGTATTTTTCCATTTCACCCTCCACGTACAAGGCTGCGCGGAAAATGCCCGAGAGCATGGCACGGAGAAACTGCGCCGCCCCGTCTATCTCGCGAAACAGGAACACTTCGCGCCAGCCGTAGAGGGCGATCTCATTATCCTCCGTATCGCTTTCATAGACGATACTGGTCCCGAAGTGTTTGTTCGCCTCGTTTACCACGCGCTGCATCGCGATGAACGCGTCCAAGTCATCGCCCGCGACGGAGTAGAAGTGCGGATAGCTGATGAACACCTGGGGACTATCATCATGGGCAGTGAGGATAAAAGTCCCGCCTTGGAAGTTAAACGTGAACCCGCCTTCCGTTTCATTCAGAATGTTGCACCCCAGTTCGGCGAGCAACTGCCCTACAAACTCCTTCGTCTGTGGAGGCCCGCTATTTTCCTTCTCACTTTTCATTTCCTTCGGTTCTTTTTCACGGCCATACAGGCACCCCCTAGCATCTTCTCCCTCCCCGTCCGACCGGAACAGCCCGCCGTACCAAGCGACCAGTCCGACTCCGATGAGCAATAAGAGGAGGAAGGCGAATCCGTACATGCCGAGTCAGTTCCGGACCGCCATCCGCTGCACACACGCACAAATACGGGAACGCCGGCCCTGCGTGGCACAAAATTAGGAAAAAGGCGGGAAAACGTATTCCGGGCAGAAGCTTTTTTTCGTCCGGCAATCACTTTTTTCCCTTGTGACGTGCGGCAACCCTATCCTACAGCCGTTTAGCGACTATGCGGCATAGATGGCAAAGATGGCCGGAACGCGCGAAAGTTCCGGCAACCCGCACTTCCGCCACTCGCCGAGGGACATGGAGCGCACCCATTCCCGCTCCGTCGTCAGTCCCGCCGCCACGCAGAGGCGCGTGCGGGGCGAGCAGGCACGGAGCAGGTCGTCAAAGAGTTTCCTGTTACGGTAAGGCGTCTCGATGAACAGCTGCGTCTGTCGCTCTTCACGACTACGCGTCTCCAGCTGACGCAAGCGGCGTTGGCGCGCGGCAGGCTCAATGGGTAGATAGCCGTGGAAGGCGAAACTCTGCCCGCTAAAGCCGCTGGCCATGACTGCCAGCAGGATGCTGCTCGGCCCGACAAGGGGCACAACGCGCATTCCCTCCCGGTGGGCGATGGCTACGATATCCGCACCGGGGTCGGCAACGGCGGGGCATCCGGCTTCGCTGATAACCCCCACGGCCTCGTTGCGCCGCAAAGGCTCCAGATAGGACGCGAATTGCGAGCGGTCGGCGTGCTTTCCCATATCGCAGAACGTCAGGGTATCAATATCTATGCCACGATCCACGGCCTTCAGGAAGCGGCGGGCGGAACGCACATCCTCCACGATGAAATGGCGCAGGCTGAGGATGATGTCGCGGTTGGCGGCAGGCAGTACGAGTTCCGGCGCGGTGTCGCCGAGCGTACAGGGGATGAGGTAAAGGGCTGTTTCTGTCATTAGTTCGGAAAAGCTAGGGCTGTCGCGGAGCGGACAGCCGTTAAACATCTTGTTGAAAGCGGGAAACGGGGCGCAGCGGGGAGGCGGCTGAATGTCGGCAATGCGGCGGGAAAACATGCCTCCGGCACCACCTGTCCGTAACCATAGGGGCAGTTCTTCCTAACCCTACGGTTAGTTTCTCGCAACCCTACGGTTAGTTTTCCGTACCCCATGGGATAGCGCATCGCCACCCCGACTGGGGCGCACTCTCCCGGCCTTACCCCTCCCCTTTTTGCAACTCCTGCGGAAGGCGGAAAGCGGCATAAAGCTCCAGGAAGGCGGCAATGGCGAGCGTCACCTTCCACTCATCGCCACTCAACGGGCGGATATGCTGCCAGTGCGTAAACATCAAGGCAGCGGTCACCACGAGAAGAAGCGCGCCGAGCAACTGCTGACGGCGCAGGCGGCGCACTATGAGGCGGCGGCCATCATAGCCTTGCAGCAGCTGCATCCACACGAAGGGAAACAGGCCGGCAGCGAACACGAAAAAGGCCGTACCGAAGTCGGCGACAAAGACAGGCAGTGCCGCGCCGATGACCAGCAGGATACCACCTGCCATATACAGCGCGTTCTGCAAGGGGGACAAGCGTCGCAACTGCTCCATGCTACTCCTCCTCTATGACATACAGGTCTTCGTTGTCCGTCTTCATATAGAGGCGGACGCGGGCCACGTGCTCCATGGCATCCTGACTGGAACGCAATTCCTCTAAAGCGCGCGTGTCGGCCTGGTATTGGGCATCGTACTGCGCAATTTCGGCACGCAACGCATTGTTGGCGGAATGCAGCCGGTACCGCTCAAGCAGGCTGTTGGAGTCCACGAAACCGACGATAACGACGAAGGCCAGCAACGTCCAAAAATACTTGTGCCGCCAGATGGAGCGGCCTACCCAAGAAAGTCTTTTTCCCATTACAAGTCGTGATGTTTCAGGCGGTATGCGGCCAGTTCTTCGTATTTGGTGCCGGGAACGCCATAGTTAGCATAGGGATGGATGCTGATGCCGCCACGCGGAGTGAACAACCCGGTCACTTCGATATACTTGGGCTGCATCAGGCGGACAAGGTCCTTCATGATAGTGTTCACACAGTCCTCGTGGAAGTCGCCGTGATTGCGGAAGCTGAAGAGGTAGAGCTTGAGGCTCTTGCTCTCTACCATGCGCTGAGCGGGAATATAGCTGATGCGGATTTCCGCAAAGTCGGGCTGCCCGGTGATAGGGCATAGGGAAGTAAACTCCGGACAGTTGAAACGCACCCAGTAGTCGCCCTCCGGGTGGCGGTTCTCAAAGGTCTCGAGTACTTCGGGGGCGTAATCGCTCTTATATTCGGTAGTCTTGCCGAGGGCCTGCAGGCCGTCTTGCTCTCTTGTCATATCGGTTAATGTTTTCTTGCTAAGTACTCCTCCAGACCCCGCCGCCGCAGTTTGCACGCCGGACAGGTGCCGCAACCGTCACCAGGAATGCCGTTATAGCACGTCAGCGTCTCGTTGCGCACGATGTCAAGCACGCCGAGCTCGTCGGCCAAGGCCCATGTGTCAGCCTTGTCGCGCCACATGAGCGGCGTATGTATGCTGAACTGCTCGCCCATCGCGAGGTCCAGGGTCACATTAAGGCTCTTCATGAAGGAGTCACGGCAGTCAGGATAGCCGGAATAGTCCGTCTGCGAAACGCCTGTGATGAGGTGGAAAATTCCGCGCTCACGGGCATAGACGGCCGCAACGCTCATGAAGAAAAGATTACGCCCGGGTACGAACGTATTGGGGAACATGCCGCCCTCGGGGATGGCTTCGTCCATCGGCAGGGAGGTGTCCGTCAGGGAATTGCGCCCGAGGTGGCTGACGAAGGATATGTCCATGGTATCGAAATGCACACCGGCTGCCTGCGCGATGTTCGCAGCCACTTCCACCTCACGAACGTGCTTCTGCCCGTAAATGAAGGTAAGGGCGAAGACTTCGCGAAAGTGCTTCTTCGCCCAGTAGAGGCAGGTCGTGGAATCCTGACCGCCGCTAAAAACGACCAAAACCTTATCACTAATCATGACGCTTCCTCCAACTTCGCTTTAATTTTGAACAGGTGGAAAATCTGTGCCCCGAACGTAGCGGAATTGCTATGCCGCTCCACGATATCAAGATACTTCTCCACGGTTTGCGGCAAATTGGGGATAAACGTGGCCACGTCCAGCTGTAACGAAGCTGGGAGGTCGGCCTTATGCTTGCGGAACCAGGACGTGAGCGCGCCCAGCTCCTTCGCCGTATATGTCTTCTTGTACTTCATAAAATGCTTGTCCTTGCTGCAAAAATAGCAAAAGCCGCCGATAATAGAAAAGTATTTCGTACTTTTGCACACGCAATCACGCATAAAAAACTCACTACGGATGAACATATTTGAACTCAGCGAACAGGAACTGGGTCGCCGGCAGGCTTTAGAAGAATTGCGCCGCGCGGGCATTGACCCCTACCCTGCCGCAGAATACCCCGTAAACGCTTATTCGGACGAAATCAAGACAAGCTTCCAGGACGAAGCCGAGCCGCGCGAGGTCTGCATAGCGGGCCGAATGATGAGCCGCCGCATAATGGGAAAGGCGAGCTTTGCGGAGCTTCAGGACAGCAAGGGACGCATACAAGTTTACGTGACACGTGACGACATCTGCCCCGACGAGGATAAAGAACTATATAACACTGTGTTCAAGAAACTCCTTGACTTGGGCGACTTCATCGGCGTAAAGGGTTTCGTATTCCGCACGCAGACGGGAGAAATCAGCGTCCACGCACGCGAGCTTACGCTCCTGTCAAAGAGCCTGAAGCCCCTGCCCGTCGTCAAGGAAAAGGACGGCGAGGTCTATGACGGCTTTACCGACCCCGAACTGCGCTACCGGCAGCGCTACGTGGACCTCATCGTAAACCCGCAGGTACGCGACACCTTCCACAAACGCGCCATCGTACTGCGCACGCTGCGCGACACCCTCGACGAGGCAGGATATACCGAAGTGGAAACGCCCATCTTGCAGAACATTCCCGGCGGTGCGAGTGCACGCCCGTTCATCACGCACTTCAACGCCCTGGGCGAGCAGATGTACATGCGCATCGCCACGGAACTTTACCTGAAACGACTCATCGTGGGCGGCTTCGAGGGTGTCTATGAGATAGGCAAGAACTTCCGCAACGAGGGTATGGACAAAAACCATAACCCGGAGTTCACATGCATGGAGTTATACGTGCAGTACAAGGACTACCAATGGATGATGTCGTTCACCGAGAAACTGCTGGAGCGTATCTGCGTGGCAGTAAACGGCAAGCCCGAAACAGAAATTGACGGCAACGTCATCAGTTTCAAGGCTCCATTCCGCCGCCTGCCTATCCTAGATGCCATCAAGGAAAAGACCGGCTTCGACTGCGAGGGAAAAACGGAGGACGAGATACGCGCCTTCTGCCTGGAGAAAGGTCTGGAGGTGGACGAGACAATGGGAAAGGGCAAACTGATTGACGAGCTCTTCGGAGAGTTCTGCGAAGGCTCCTACATACAGCCCACGTTCATCATCGACTACCCCGTGGAAATGTCACCCCTTACGAAGATGCACCGCTCAAAGCCCGGACTGACGGAGCGCTTTGAGCTGATGGTGAACGGCAAGGAACTGGCAAATGCCTACTCCGAACTGAACGATCCCATAGACCAGGAGGAACGCTTCGTGGAGCAGATGCGGCTGGCCGCAAAGGGCGACGACGAGGCCATGCTCATCGACCAGGATTTCCTGCGCGCTTTGCAGTACGGCATGCCGCCGACAAGCGGCATCGGCATCGGCATAGACCGCCTCGTGATGCTCATGACGGGCAATCCCTTCATCCAGGAAGTGTTGCTCTTCCCACAGATGAAGCCCGAAGCCCGCGCACCGCGCGACAAGGCCGACGCCTACACCGCCATCGGCATTCCCGAAGACCTTGTACCTGTCTTGCAGAAGGTGGGCTATAACCAAGTGTCCGAGCTGGCCGAGGTGAACCCACAGAAGGTGCAGCAGCAAATCGGTGAGCTGGCAAAGAAATACAAGAACATCGTGGAAGTGCGCCGCCCATCGCTTGAGGAGATAGCGGACTGGCAGGCAAACCTCTGAGCCCGCAAGGGAGGGAAGAACCAAAAATAGAAGGAACATGACAGGACGCATCGCCATACTGGGCAGCGGGAGCTGGGCCACGGCCATCGCCAAGATTGTCATCGAAGCCGCAGGCGGAGAGACGGGCGGGGCGGTCGGACCGGCCTTGGTCTGGTATATGCGCAGGCAGGAGGTCATCAATGACTTCCGCCGCCTGGGGCACAACCCGTCCTACCTCTCCAGCGTGCAGTTCGACACCAGCCGCATCCACTTCACCTCGGACATAAACGAGGCAGTCCGCATGGCCGACACGCTCCTCTTCGTCACCCCGTCGCCTTACCTGAAGAACCACCTGCGCCGGCTGCGCCTGAAGCTCTCGGACAAGACGGTCGTGACAGCCATCAAGGGCATCGTGCCGGACGAGGAGCTGCCCGTGAGCGAATACTTCCGCTCGGCCTACAACGTGCCGGACGAGCGGCTGGCCGTCATCGGCGGCCCCAGCCATGCCGAAGAAGTGGCCCTGGGCCGCCTGACCTACCTCACCGTGGCCAGCACTAGCGAGCAGCTGGCAGCCGACGTGGCCGCACGCCTCGCGGCACCCTACATCAAGACAAAGACCAGCCCCGACATAATCGGCATTGAGTACGCCTCCGTACTCAAGAACGTCTATGCCATTGCCGCCGGCATCGCGGGCGGGCTGGGCTACGGCGACAACTTCCAGGCCGTCCTGACCTGCGCCGCTGCACAGGAGACCGGGCGCTTCCTGCGCGCCGTCTATCCCATCGAGCGCAACGTGCTGGACAGCGTATATCTCGGCGACCTGCTCGTGACGGCCTACTCACAGTTCTCCCGCAACCGCGTCTTCGGCACCATGGTGGGCAAGGGATACAGCGTGAAGAGCGCGCAGATGGAGATGCAGATGATAGCAGAAGGCTACTTCGGTACACAGACCATGAAGCAGCTCAACCGCCACTTCCACGTGAACATGCCCATCCTTGATGCCGTGTACAACATCCTCTACGAACGCATCGCACCGGCCGTAGAGATACGCCTCCTCACGGACTCGCTGCGCTGAGTACTCCCCCAGAACGCGCACCCGCCCCGTCCTTCGCGAAACGGTGGAGTGCGGCGCGGCGCAGGGAGTGGCATCCTCACGCGCGCATAACATAATATATAAATGCGCGCGAGGGGGGAGTAAAGGCGCACCAAGGTTTGTACCTTTTGGAAACTAAATAATTTTGTGTTTTCAATTTCTTACTTTATATTTGCAATGATATAAGGTGTTCTAAGCATAAGAACATCGCGCAATCAGACAGTCGTATGATACCCAAAGTCATTCATTATTGCTGGTTTGGAAACGGTAAGAAACCAAAACTTGTGAGGGACTGCATCAAGTCTTGGAAAAAGTATCACCCGGAGTGGTCATTGAGGGAGTGGAATGAGCAGAACTCCCCACTTGAGAAGTATCCCTTTGCGAAGGAGGCTTATTTACGGAAGAAGTGGGCCTTTGTGTCGGATGTCATAAGGCTTCACGCCCTTTATTATGAGGGAGGAATTTACCTAGACACTGACGTGGAAGTATTGAAGCCATTACATCCTTTGCAAGATGACGAGTTGTTTATGGGGTATGAGAGGGATAGCAACTTGCTGCAAACCGCAGTCTTTGGTGCATCACCCAAAAACGGCATACTTAAAGGCTTCCTAGACTGTTACCAGAACCTTCGTTTCTCAGACAATGCGAATATGATGGCAAGTTTGGTCAATAACAGAATCCTTTCCTCCTATTTATCTACTATTGACATTGTGTTGGATGGAAATCCGGTAAGTCGCCCATCCATACGAATTTATCCTAGCGATTTTTTCTGCCCGATGAGCTATGAAGACCATTCAATATTGATAACCCCTAATACTTATTGCATACATTATTATTCGTTTTCATGGTCAAAGCCGGAAACGCTTAAGGGGAGAGTGAAATACCTCATCGTGTCACTAATAGGGGAAAAAGCCTTTAGGAAAATAGTAAATACGCTTAGATTCGGACGGGAAAAAGCCAAGCTCGTCAGCCCCTTGTTGGCAAAATCCGTTTGAGTACCCGCAGGTTTCTTTACTTTCCGGAGTGTGGCGCGAGTTTCACACCTTGAAAGTTGCGTTTCACGACGTGGAAAAAACTCTCACAGTGGGAGACTTGAGCCTCAAAGGGTGGAAATTTTCTGAACTGGGCGTACCGGCGGAAGAAATGCGGGCGACCGGGACTCCTCAGAGAAGGGGTTCCGGTCGCTATGTTTGGGGATAGGGCTTCCATGTGCGCGGCTACACAAGTCCCTTGCCGTGGCAGTTCTTGAACTTCTTGCCGCTGCCGCAGGGACACGGGTCGTTGCGCCCCGGCATTTTCTCCTTCACGAGCGGCTGCCGCTGCGGCTGCTGGCGCGTGTCCTGCCCCGCCGCCGCTTGCTGTTCCGGGTCGGAAAGGGGGTCACCCGTCCCCCGGTTCGTCTGGTACTGTTGGCGCTCACGCACCTCCGGTGCCGCCTCACGTACTTCCTCCGGTGCCTGCACCGGTATCTGACAGCGCATCAACGTAGCCGCACTCGTGTTGTTAATCTTATCTACCATGTCGTCAAAGAGCTTCACGCTCTCGAGCTTGAAGATTAAGAGCGGATCCTTCTGCTCATAAGAGGCGTTCTGCACGCTCTTCTTCAGCTCGTCTAGGCCGCGCAGGTTCTCCTTCCACGCATCGTCAATGTTATGGAGCAGGATAGCTTTCTCAAAGTCACGCACCACGGCTTTGCTCTGCGTCTCGTAGGCCTCCTTGAGGTTCGTGCGTATATTATAGACGAGCCGCCCGTCCGTCACGGGTACCATGATATTCTCGTATTGTGCGCCCTGGTTTTCATATACGTTGCTGATAACCGGGG
Source organism: Alloprevotella sp. (assembly GCA_017476545.1). Taxonomy (GTDB): domain Bacteria; phylum Bacteroidota; class Bacteroidia; order Bacteroidales; family Bacteroidaceae; genus Alloprevotella. The sequence goes on along the minus strand of JAFUZP010000029.1, from coordinate 59,732 downwards.
TGGCCACTTCCGCCATGCGGTCCGTACGACGGCGGAAGTTCTGCATCGCCTCCTGGAAAGAACGCTCGAAGAGGTCCTCGCGGCGGCTCTGCTCAAACTCCTCCTGCGTGAAGGGCACTTCCATCGCCAGCACCTCAAGGAAACGCTCCTTGCAACCGGCATAGTCCTCCTTGGAAACGATATTCACCACGCGGTCCCACACCATGTTGGCGATATCCATCCCGATGCGCTCGCCGAGCAGGGCATGGCGGCGCTTCTCGTAGATGACCGTACGCTGCTTGTTCATCACATCATCATACTCCAGCAGACGCTTACGGATACCGAAGTTGTTCTCCTCAACCTTCTTCTGCGCCCGCTCAATACTGCTGTTAATCATAGAGTGCTCTATCATCTCGCCGTCCTTGAACCCCAAGCGGTCCATCACCTTCGTGATACGCTCGCTGGCGAAGAGGCGCATCAGTTTGTCTTCCAGACTCACAAAGAACACGGAACTACCCGGGTCACCCTGACGTCCTGCACGGCCTCGAAGCTGGCGGTCCACACGACGGCTCTCGTGGCGTTCCGTACCGATGATGGCAAGTCCGCCCGCCTCTTTCACTTCGTCCGTAAGCTTAATGTCGGTACCACGACCGGCCATGTTCGTTGCAATCGTAACGGCACCGAGGAGGCGTTCTTCCTCACGAATCTCGCCCTCCTCCACCTGGTTGCCCTTCTTCTCAGCAAGTGCCACCACCTGATTCCAGTGACGATCTGCTGCGGCACGGTCCGTAAAGGCTTCGCCATCGGGACACACGTATGCTTTTCCGGGCGTACTCTTACCAGCTTCAGCCACAACGAGGGCTTCCTGTTGGTGGAGCTTTGCGTTCAAGACGTTGTGGGGGATGCGACGCATAGAAAGCATACGGCTCAAGAGTTCGGAAATCTCAACGCTCGTCGTACCCACCAGCGTAGGACGTCCCGCCACACGCATCCGTTCTATCTCTTCAATGACGGCTGCATACTTCTCGCGCTGTGTGCGATATACGCGGTCGTTCATATCGTCACGCTGCACGGGGCGGTTCGTCGGAATCTCCACAACGTCCAGCTTATATATGTTCCAGAATTCACCTGCTTCCGTTACGGCCGTACCCGTCATACCGGCCAGCTTGTGATACATGCGGAAGTAGTTCTGCAGGGTGATGGTGGCGAAGGTCTGCGTAGCGGCTTCCACCTTCACGTGTTCCTTGGCTTCCACGGCCTGGTGCAGACCGTCGCTCCAACGGCGGCCTTCCATGATACGGCCCGTCTGCTCATCAACAATCTTCACTTGTCCGTCGATGACAACATACTCCTCGTTGATGTTGAACATGGAGTAAGCTTTCAAAAGTTGGAGAAGCGTATGCACGCGGTCACTCTGTACGGCATAGTTGGCAAGGAGTTCGTCCTTCTTTGCCAGACGTTCCTCGTCGCTGAGCGTCGTGTCTGCCTCGAGTACGGACATTTCGGCCGTGATGTCGGGCAAAACGAACAACGTATCGTTCTTCACCTCGTTAGCAAGCCATGCCGTACCCTTATCCGTAAGGTCCACAGAGTTCTGCTTTTCGTCCACAACGAAGTAGAGCGGATCGGTAGCCTCGGGCATGCGCTTGTTATTGTTCTCCATGTATATCTCCTCCGTTTTCAACATACCGGCCTTGATGCCCGGTTCGGAGAGGAACTTGATGAGCGGTTTGTTCTTAGGCAGCGCCTTGTGGCTGCGGAACAGGGAGAGGAAACCTTCCTCCGTCTTGCCTTCAGCAATGAGCGTCTTGGCTTCTGACAGATACTTCGTGGCGAGTTGCTTCTGCACGCCGACAAGGCGTTCCACGAGGGGCTGGTACTCTTCGTACATCTGGTCCTCGCCCTTCGGCACGGGACCGCTGATGATGAGCGGCGTGCGGGCATCGTCAATTAGCACGGAGTCCACCTCATCGACAATAGCGTAGTTGTGTCCGCGCTGCACGAGGTCGCTCGGGCTCATAGCCATGTTGTCGCGGAGGTAGTCAAAGCCGAACTCGTTGTTCGTACCGAAAGTAATGTCCGCCAGATAAGCGCGGCGGCGGGCGTCGCTGTTCGGCTCGTGCTTGTCAATGCAGTCCACGCTGAAACCGTGGAACATGTAGAGCGGACCGTTCCATTCAGAGTCACGCTTTGCCAAGTAGTCGTTCACCGTCACAACATGTACGCCGTTGCCCGTCAGGGCATTCAGGAACACGGGCAACGTGGCCACGAGCGTCTTACCTTCACCCGTTGCCATCTCGGCAATCTTACCTTGGTGAAGCACGACGCCGCCGAAGAGCTGTACGTCGTAGTGTATCATGTTCCATGTCACCTCGTTGCCGCCTGCCATCCAGTGGTTCTGGTAGATGGCCTTGTCGCCTTCTATGGTGACAAAGTCTTTCGTGGCAGCCAACTCGCGGTCGAAGTCGTTCGCCGTCACTTCCAAGGTTTCGTTCTCGGCAAAGCGGCGCGCCGTTTCCTTCACGACGCTAAAGGCTACGGGCATCACCTCGTCCAACGCTTTCTCGTAACGGTCGAGGACTTCCTTTTCCAGCTTGTCGATTTGCGAGAAGATGGGTTCGCGCTCCTCGATGGGTGTTTCCTCAATTTTAGCCCTGAGCTGGGTGATTTTCTCCTTCAGGTCGTTGGCCGACGACTGCACTTTCTCGCGCAATTCCTGCGTCTTCGCACGGAGTTGGTCGTTGTCTAAGGCCTCTATGGCCGGAGCGGCGGCTTTGATTTTCTCCACGAGAGGTTGTATTTGTTTCATGTCCCGCGAAGATTTATCGCCGAAGAATTTCTGTAAGAATCTAATGATATCCATATTTTAGTGTTGTTTTGTTACGTTTTAAGTTAGTGGTATAGTCTCATTCCTCAGAACAGAGGAGCGGAGGCGCAGGCATTAGGGGCACGTATCCGCATGGCCTGCGAAAGTGTCGGTGCAATGCAGTCCACTGTCACGGGCGTATTGACCGTCTGTGCAGGCAGGGAATATCCGAAGAAAATTATAGGGAACGGAACGTAGGAGGCGCGTATGAGTGTGTTCTCGCCCGTCTCCGCATTCACGACGCGCCATCCGGGTGCAATTTCCAGCGACACGTCACCGCTGTAGCGGGGGTTATAAGCTGCCCGGATACGGCTGATACCCGGTGTCCAAGCACCTTGCAGCAGGCGGTCGGCCGTATAGACATCCTTCACGCCCTCCATCCTGAGAAGGAAGTCCTGTGCGCGGTTGAACATCTCGCCCATATTGAGGGCACGCTCCTCTATTAGTCGGTGGTTGAAGTAGAACTGCGTGCCGAAACAGCCCTCGACATATTGCCCTTGCCCGTACACTGCAACGAAATACATATTGAGCAAGGCCGCCGCACGCTTCATGTCGAACGTCCCGGACGGCACGCGGTAACGATGCAGGTCATCGGTTTCCTCGTCTTCCGATCCCGTTGAAGTAATAACGAAGAGCACCCGCTCGCGCCCTACCCTGCGCTCAACCGCCTCTACGAGGTCGGCCACAGCTCGGTCAAGCCGCACATAAGTATCTTGCAGCTCGATGGGAGCCACATTGGCCGGGCGATGCCCGAAATTACCGGCGTAATAGGTAACGGCCAAATAATCCGTGAGTGCATCCTGCCCCAACAGGGTGCGCTCCAGACACGTCCGGGCCATCCGCGTCACCTCCGCATTGACAAGTCCGCTGGTCTTGAACAAGGCGTAGCGGGAAGCTCCCTCGAACTTGTGCGCGAAGGGCTTCTTCATTCCTCCGCTGAGGAAGTAGCTGAAATTACCCACGAGGTCCGAAACGGGCTGCCACGTCACAGCGTCCGCTTGTGCGGCGGGACTATGGCGGCTGTCAAGGCTGACGGCCCAGGCGGGCATCGTTCCGTAATAGTCCGTAGTGCACCAATGGCCCGTAACATCATCTATCCACAGCGCGCCATCGGCGGCATGTCCGGCGGTCAGGACCGCCACGTCGCGGAACGGGGCGACAGCATACACCATTGCCTGCCCCTCCGTCGCGACTTTCAGCTCGTCGCCGATGGTGGAGACAGCGAGGAAACGGGGCGAAGCGCCCTCCCGCGTCCCGACGCCGTTGGTGGACGCGTCATCGACACATCCCACAGGGCGCAGGGTCTGGCGGTCCAGCCAGCGCAGTCCGACAATTCCATGGTCAGCGGGCGTTGTCCCTGTCACCACGGATGCAGCGGTTGCGGCTCGGTCTGCACCAGCCGAAGCCGCCGAAGCACGGCTGTAAACGAGGCCTTCCTCCATAAGGCGGCGGAAGCCATCGTTACCGTACAGGGGCATGAAGGCCTGCAAATAGTCTGTGCGAAGCTGGTCTATAAGGATATTCACCACAAGCCGGGGAGGCGCAGCCTGCACCCTGCCAACGGCTGTCAGTGCCATCAGCAGCGGGAAGAGTAGGGGTATGCGGCGGCTGGTCATGCGCGGAAAATATTTAGTGCGGTGATAACTATAGCCATAAAGGCAACGGAATATGTCACGACACGACGCCAAAGCGGAAACTTCGGGCGGCGCAGTTCGCGGTAGGTCACGCTCCGTACAAGCAAACTTAATGCCAAAACCAAAAAAGCCGCAGGAACATCCTGCAAAAACGCCACCACGAAGCAGAGCGAAAGCAGGAAAAATTGTACGGAGGGGATATAGCCGTCCGCTTTCCCTCGGCGGTCATTGCGCATTTTCCACGGCAGGTAAAGCAGCGGCAGGGGGTTCAGAAAAACCACAAGAAGGTTGCTTCCCACGGAAGGTAAGGCGGAAAAGAGGAACAGCAGGGTAACAATACACCCGGCCACTCCCGTCAGGAGCATTCCCATATCATCAAAGATTCGTGCAGGAAGGAAACGTCCCCTCCACTGCAACATACTGACAAGCAGAGAAAGCAACAGGATGACACCACTGACAACCAGAGGCGTGGCAACCCAAGCCGCACGAGCTGTACCCGTCCCATCCAAGCCCTCGCCCGACACTGTTGCATTCAGCGACTCGGGCGCAGCAGCCAAAGCGTACCGCCTGCCGTCAGCGCGGACGACCGTAGCCGTCCGTACAGCCTCCAGTGCACAAAGCGGGAAAGCCAACGCGCCTTCTACGGCAAGAAGGGTATCAACACTACGCCCGAGCAGCAAGTCCTGCCCGAAGCTACCCCAAGGGTCGGGAACATCGGCGAAGCGGTGGATAATGCGGCGGTAAGTGAGCGCTGTGTCAAGGGGGGCGAACTGCAACGTGCCGTCCAAACTTGAGCGGATAAGCTCAATGACACGCGTAGCGCAGTTGTCCGTCAGGAAATTGTAGCGATAAGTCCATCCGGGCGTGCCCACATTCTCATTTACAAGCCCCAGCAGGCGGACTATCTCCTGCTGCGACAACGCCAACCGCTGCTCTGTCACCTCACGCCCCTCGGCCGCATAAAGACTGAGGAACGTCGGCGTGGGAACTGCGGATACGGTATAATCTGTCCGCCCCATCATGAAACGCCACACGAAGTCGCGCTGGTTGAAATCGAACACGCCGTAATTGAACGTCCAGTCTGCCTGCCCGTCCGTCCGCGCGATGCGCAACGCCGTGTGTCCGTAGAGGGCATAACTCTCACGCCCCGGGGCACAAGTCAGCAGACTTGCCCGGAGCGAATCCACCTCCTGTTGAGCCACACCCCGAAAGGGCAGCAGTACGAGGAAAAGCAGGGATGTTCGCAGCCACGTATGCATCATGTCCTTAAAACGCGCCGCGAATTTACAATTTTTCCCGCGAACGAGCGCGCGCACCCGCGTCATATTTTTTATTACGCCTTCATGTGTGCGAATTCCCGCCCGCCGCCATCACACTTCCTCAACGGTAACGAGGCATATTTTTTTCGGGAAATTGACACCAATGTTTCGCCAAACAACAAGCAGAAGCAGACTTAAAGCAAGCAGACGGACAGACAAATCCTACCCGACAGCACCTCCGCCAACAGACTGAAAAGCAGTCATTAACACAAGAAGCCGGAACACCCCGCACTAACCCTGGGGATAATTCACCGTAACCCTATGGGTACAGCGTGCTACCCCTAGGGTCAGAAATTTCTAACCCTAGGGACATCTTCGCGCTACATATCGGATTGTTCCCGCCGTGGCCTGCTACAGCACGCAGTTATTTTTTCGCATTTCTTGACACCCCCACATGTAAGACGAAAACGATGGGCGAATCACGGGAACCGGAAGCAGCAAGCGGCAGAACTGCGGGAGCGGGTACTAAAAAATGTTATTTGCTTGGCATTCTCCCCGCTTTACACTAACTTCGCCGCCAATGTCTGCTGACAGACCCGGAACGGCATGAATTTAGTCATTGACATAGGTAATACGACGGGAAAACTTGCAGTATTCGAGTACAGCCGGATGCGGCACGTAGAAGCATTCTCCCCACAAGCCTTACATGCCGTACGGGAACAGTTCGCTATCGACCGGGCCGCCTTCTGCGCCACGGGCACTCCAAACGGCGGACTCCCCGACTGGGCGCGGACCGAACTGCCGGCTGACACGCTGCATGTGACGGGCGAAACATCCGCGCCGTTGCGTAACGGCTACAGCACGCCGCAGACGCTCGGCCCCGACCGCTGGGCCGCCGCCGTCGGAGCCTGGAAACAGCACCCCGGAAAGCCGCTGCTAATCATTGATGCGGGAACGTGTATCACACTCGATGTGGTGACCGCCGACGGCATTTTCCTCGGGGGAAACATCTCTCCAGGTCTGGACATGCGCCTGCGGGCCATGCACGAGCACACGGCACGCCTGCCGTTAGCGGAACGCCAAGGTTGTGTGCAGGAGATTGCCTCCGATACAGAAAACGCCCTACGCGCAGGAGCATATTGGGGCATTGCGGGTGAGATGAAGGGCTATTACGAACGCCTGTCCGAAAAATATCCCGGCTTGCAAGTCATCCTCACAGGCGGCGGGATAATGGAAATGGGGCAAGCGATGCTCCGAGTGGGACGCAAGGCGGCAGACAACGCCGAGGCGGATTTGCCGAACACATTGGAGGCACTGCCGGCTGAAGCCTTAGCGGTTCTCGGCTTCCCCTTCACGTACGCTCCGCATCTCGTGCTGACCGGGTTGGACGCCATCCTGAGCTACAAACAAGGCCGCCCGTGAACGAGAAAGGCTGCGACAGATAGACAAAAAGACGACAAAAGACAACGGAAAACGACATGAAATACCGCACATTACTGCTCACGCTAGCAACAGCTGCTAGCACCGCTTATGCACAAAACAGCGGAAGCAACTCCCCCTACTCGCACTACGGTCCCGGGCTGCTTAACGACCGCTACGGCGCGACGGCAGCTGCGACCGCCGGCGTGGCACAAGGGATTCGGGGTGGCACGGAGGTAAACGCGAAGAACCCCGCTTCCTATTCCGCCCTGGACTCACTGACCTTCATCTTTGATGCAGGTCTGTCGCTCCAAAACGGCAACCTGAACGAGAACGGGCGCAAGGTGAACGCACGCAACACGAGCATTGATTACGTGACAATAGGGTTCCGCGCAGCACGCAATCTCGGTGTCAGCCTCGGCTTGCTGCCCTACAGTACCGTCGGCTACAGCATGAACCGCACCGCAACGGTGCAAACCGACCTCGGTGACGTGACGGAGACTGATACTTACAGCGGCGACGGTGGACTGCACGAGGCATACCTGGGAATGGGTTGGCAGCCCTTCCGAGGCTTCTCCCTCGGCGTGAACGGCGGCTACTTATGGGGAGACCTGACACACAGCGTAGTGGCATCTTTCAGCGACGCTTCCGCCAGTAACAGGCAGCGCAGGTACGCAACAGAAATACGGAGTTACAAGGTGGACTTCGGCATACAGTACACGCAACCTATCGGCAAGAAAAACCGCCTGACCTTAGGTCTGACTTACGGCTTAGGGCACAAACTGGGCGGCAGCAGCTATTTCAGCGACATCGTGGGTACGGCCGGCACCGCCGGTGCGCGTGGCGACACGCTCACCATCCGTTCACCCTACGGCCTGCCCCACACGTTCGGAGCAGGGCTCATGTGGCAGTACGGCAACCGCCTCCGCATAGGCGTGGACTACTCCCTACAGAAATGGAGCAGCGTACAGGCTCCTGTCGTAAGCACTGACGCAGCAGGAAACCTCACTTACGCTGCGGTAACAGGACAGTTCAAGGACATGAGCCGCATCGCCATCGGCGGAGAATACGCCAAGAGACCGGACGGCTACACCAAGTGGCGCGACAAAATCCGCTACCGCGCAGGCGTGGCTTACACCACCCCTTACACCCGCATCAACGGAGCAGACGGACCGAGGAGCATCATGGCTTCCGTGGGTGTAGGCCTCCCCATCATCATACCTGCGCACAGCGACCGCCAAATCATGCTGAACCTCGGAGCGCAATACGAAAACGTCCGTCCGAAAGGCGGCGGCATGATAACGGAGAATTATCTGCGCCTGTGCATCGGCATATCTTTCGTAGAGACTTGGTTCGCCAAGTGGAAGGCACGCTGACGCGGCACGCCCAAAGGATGGAAACCAAACGGCATAAAGGATTTGGAACAGAGGCTGCGCGGAGGACACCGCGCGGCCTCATGCGCATACCGCTCCTGCTACTTGTCGCTTTACGCCTTGCACCGTTTGTTTCGTGCAGCAACGAGAAACCGCCTATTAGCAGACTGGAGAACACAAGAGACTCCATCCCCGTCATGGTGACGCAGGGCGTATCAAAACTCATCTCAGACTCCGGCCGCCTGAAGTACCGCATCATCGCCGAAGAGTGGCGGATGTTTGACAAGACAAAGCCGCCCCGCCAAGAATTTCCCAAAGGCATTTTCCTTGAACGCTTCGACCAGAACTTCAAGATGAACATGTACATCATCGCTGACACGGCCTGGTGTTACGACCAGACGCTGTGGCGGCTGAAAGGGAACGTGTACATACTTGACAAAGAACAGCGCACGACTTTCCGGACAGAGGAGCTTTACTGGGACATGAACGAGCACCGCTTCTACTCCAACCGCCACATGCACATCAAAAAGCCCGATCGGGAGCTACAGGGCAACCGCTTCACGGCGAACGAACAGCTCACACAATACCACGTATGGCAGAGCAAAGGCTACATGCCCATGCCCGAAAACGAGAATAACACGCAAAAAGCACCCAGCGACACGGCAAGGAAAGCGTAAGAAACGGCAAAGAGATACACCCCACGCAACGCGCGCAGTCATTTTCTTACCGTTTTTTTCCGCCGTTATGCAGAAATGTATTACCTTTGCCCGTCCTTTTGACAACACCAATGCGAACACAAACAATAAATAAATAACGAACAATGGCAGCATTACAATCCATCAGAAGCAAAGGCGCCCTACTGATAGGCGTTATCGGACTGGCACTTTTTGCTTTCATCGCAGAGGAATTTTTCCGCTCCTTCCAGACTACCTCCAACATGGACCGCATGAAAGTGGGTGAGGTATATGGGAGGGACCTCTCCTACACCGACTTCCAGCAACTCGTGGAGGAGCAGACAGAAATTGCCAAATTACAGAAGTCCATGGCCGGACAGGGCGATGCGCTCACCGACCAGGAACAGGACCAAATCCGTGACCGGGTATGGCAGGACTTCATCACCAGCTCCGTCATTGAGCACGAGGCCGAAAAACTGGGCATTCGAGTGACGGAGGAGGACGAGCAGAACGCCCTGCGCACAGGGCAGTCGCAGAGTCTGCAAATACTAGCACAGCTCGGATTCGCCAACCAGCAGACGGGACAGTTTGACGTAGCGGCACTGCAGGACTTCCTGAAGAACTACGACAAAAACATGAAGCAGATGCTGCAAGCCGGCAACACGGCCTATGCAGAACAGTACCAGCAGATACGTAAAGTTTGGGACTACACCGAGAAGCAACTGCGCAAGGAGATTCTTTCGCAGAAGTATGGCCTCCTGCTCAGCTCCACGTTCATCTCCAACCCCGTAACCGCAAAGATGAACTTTGACGACCAAACGGTGCAGACCAAGGCAGAGGTAGTTGCCCTCCCCTACTCCACCGTCGCCGACAAAGATGTCAAGGTAGAAGATGCCGACCTGAAGGAACTCTACGCACAATATAAGGAGTTATTCCGTAACGATGGCGGCAAGACGGCCAACTTGAAGATTCTTGACGTGACCGTAACCCCCAGCGAAGCTGACCGCGAAGCCCTCATGAACGAGGTGAAGGCGCAGCAGGAAAAGCTCCTTGCCGGGGAAGACCCCGCCAGCGTGGTGGGTGGCAGCAAGACCATCTACACCTACTCCAACCTGGCCATGAGCAAAGGTGCTTTCCGCCAGATGCCGGACGTTTCCGCAGCACTTGACTCTATGGCCGTAGGCAGCGTAAAACCCGCTTACTTCAACGCACAGGACAACACCATCACCACCCTCAAGCTCGTCAGCAAGGTGCAAGCTGCCGACAGCGTGCTCTACCGCCGCATTGTCGCTGTTGCTGCCACGCCTGAAGAGAGCGCCACCCGCGCCGACTCCATCCTCAAGGCCGTGCAAGGCGGAGCGAAGCTTGCAGACCTGGCCAAGAAGTATGGGCAACCCACGGACAGTGTCTGGATGGTCAGCCGCCAGTACGAAGGCCCCGGCCTTCCCGAGGAAGATGCCAAACTGATCGGAGAGATCAACCAGATGGAACCCGGCGTACGCGTCTTCTCTAACACACAGGGAAGTATTGTCGTGGAAGTGTTACAGCGCAAGAATATTGAGACGAAGTATAACGTGGCCGTAGTTAAGTGCCCGCTGAACTTCTCCAAGGAGACCTATAATACCGCATTGAACAAGATTAACCGCTTCCTTGCCGACAACCGCACCCTCGCAGATATCGAGAAAAATGCGGCGAAGGCCGGCTACATCCTCAGCGACCAGCCCAACTACACGCAGAGCAACCTCAGCATTCAGGAAAATATCGGCGGGAGCGGCGCGAAAGACGCTATGCGCTGGGTATTTGAAGAAGCCAAAGCGGGCAGCATCAGTAAACTCTATGAGTGCGGACGCCAGAACGACCACCTGCTAGTGCTGGGTGTCAAGAACGTAAGCAACGAGAAATACCTCAGTGCAGACGATGCAAACGTAAAAGAGGCACTCACGCAACTCGCTAAGCAGAAGAAGCAGGCCGCCCTACTACTGGAGCGCACGAAAGGCGTGAAGGATCTCGCTGCGGCCAAGGCACTTGCCGGTGCTGTGACCGATACGGTATCCACCAGTTTCCTGCAATCGCCGCAGCTCAATGCACTCGGTGTTGCCGAGCCCAAACTCGGTGGTGTTATCGCACGTACGGCTGACGGGAAGTTCACCGGTCCCGTTGCTGGTGCAGCCGCCATTTACTTCGCCCAAGTGCAGAGCCGCACGCCCTCTACCGAGGCTTACGATGAGAAGACGGCATCCGAGCAGGCTGCAGCACAGCAGGCACAAACCGCCATGCGCACTCTGCTCGCCAGCCTCATCCAGAAGGCGAACGTGAAGGATAACCGCTACAAGTTCTAACTTCCGCAATATTCTTCAGAGACATACCGAAACCTGTCCGGCCATTCACTGCCGGACAGGTTTTTTCTTGCTTCACGCGCGCGTATATATAATATAGGTGCAGTGCGAGAGAGCAGGACGAGCTGCCAGCTCCGAATGCAACAGAAAGAGCGCACCCGGCCATGCACCGTGCGTGGGATATGCCCGTTAGAAATGCCTAACCTTTTTTCCTTTTCCCCACCCCATGCGGAGAGAAATGCGTAACTTCGCGCCTGCAAAACGATTAACATACAAAAGATGCAGACCACTATCACCATCGACTCCCAGAAGGCTGCGCAATTCCTCCCCCAAGGCGCAGTAGCAAGTATCAAAAACGAAGTGAAAGCCGCCCACCAGGCCCTTGAAGACGGCACAAGCCCCGGCAGCGATTTCCTCGGATGGCTTCACCTCCCCGCCAGTATCACGCCCGAAATCCTTACCGATTTACAAGGCACTGCCCGCCAACTCCGCGAGAGCTGCGATGTCATTGTCGTAGCTGGCATCGGCGGTTCCTATCTTGGGGCCCGCGCGGTTATCGAAGCGCTAAAGAACCAGTTCGAAGAACTCACCCCCCGCATCCTTTTCGCCGGCAACAACATCAGCGAAGACTATCTGGCCGAACTGCAAGAGTACCTAAGCGGCAAGCGTTTCGGCATCATCAATATATCAAAGAGCGGCACGACAACGGAAACGGCACTGGCCTTCCGTCTGCTACGCGCACAGTTGGAAAAGCAACTCGGACGCGAAGCAGCCCGTAAGCGTATCGTGGCCATAACAGATGCTGTGAAGGGTGCCGCACGCACTACGGCCGACAAAGAGGGCTACAAGAGCTACGTCATCCCCGACAACGTCGGCGGACGCTTCAGCGTGCTCACGCCAGTAGGCTTGCTCCCCATTGCTTGTGCCGGGATGGATATCGAAGCACTCGTCAAGGGAGCGCAGGACATGGAAACGCTGGCCCGGACGGCTCCTTATGCCGAGAACCCTGTCCATCAGTACGCTGCCATGCGCAACCTGCTCTATCGCGACGGCAAGAAAATAGAAATCCTTGCAAACTTCCAACCGAAGCTCCACTACATCGCCGAATGGTGGAAGCAGCTCTACGGCGAAAGCGAGGGTAAGGACAAGTTGGGTATCTTCCCCGCAAGCGTGGACCTCACGACCGACCTCCACTCCATGGGGCAATGGATCCAGGACGGTGAGCGCAGCATCTTCGAGACCGTCATCAGCGTTGCCGAACCCGAGAGAGAAGTCCGCGTGCCGGGCGATGAGGAGAACCTCGACGGCCTGAACTTCCTCGCAGGAAAGCGTGTGGACGAAGTGAACAAAATGGCGGAACTCGGTACGCAGCTTGCCCACGTGGATGGCGGCGTCCCCAATCTGCGCATCGTACTGCCGCGCCTGACGGAATACTACATCGGACAGCTTCTCTACTTCTTCGAACTTGGTTGCGGCATCAGTGGCAACGTACTTGGCGTAAACCCTTTCAACCAGCCCGGCGTGGAGAGTTACAAGAAGAATATGTTCGCCCTGCTTGATAAGCCCGGCTACGAAGCTGAGAGCCGCGCTATCCGCGAACGCCTCGGATGAGCGATATGCCCGTAAGAGCCGTTCTCTTTGATATGGACGGTGTGCTGTTCGACTCCATGCCGGCGCACGCCAAGTGCTGGGTTGAAGCCTGCCGCAAGTTCGGCCTTGACGCCTGCGAGCAGGACACCTACATGAACGAGGGACGTACTGCAGCATCCACCATTGACCTCTTCACCACCGCTCAGTGGGGCCGCCACGTCACGCCCCGCGAGGTTGAGGACATCTATGCCGAGAAGTGCCGGCTGTTCAACCAGTGGCCCGAAGCGCCCAAGATGCCCGGTGCGGAAGCCGTGCTAGAGGAAGTACGCCGTGCAGGCCTCACCATCGCCGTCGTCACGGGCAGCGGACAGGAGAGCCTGCTTGCCCGCCTCGAACGCCAATACAGCGGCTACTTCCGTCCCGAGCTCATCGTATCCAGCCGCGACTGCCAGCGCGGAAAGCCCTACCCCGACCCCTACCTGCTCGGCCTAAGCCGTGCCGGAATACGGGCGGAGGAGGCCATCGTTGTGGAGAACGCCCCACTCGGTGTGCAGGCCGCCCGCGCGGCAGGTTTCCATACTATAGCCGTCAATACGGGCCCGCTGCCGGACAGCGCGCTGATCCGGGCCGGAGCGAACCGCCTCTACCCCTCCATGCAAGCACTGGCGGAGGACATCGGAAGGCTCCTTGCCGCAGGCTAACACATAGCCCCGTAACTGCTCGGTTACGGGACTTTATTGTCTATATATCCGCAAGGAAGCGGCAGGCAGGCGCAGCCGGAGGCGGCATCACACCGCCCCGGAGGATTATCAGCTCCAAATAGGAAAATAGACTTCCTCGCTTAGGATAATAGGCTACCTCCCACGAGCTGTCCGGGAGAGCTGCTCGGGGGAGGAAGGGGGTCTGAGGAAAGCAAACGGCATCAGGAGCCCATACCCATCCACGTCTGCAAGACATCGCAGCGCGTCAGGTAGGAAGCCGTGGCCTGACCAGGATGCCGGCGGAGCCATGTGCGCAGCGCATCGTAGTCGCGGCCTTGCTGCCGGTTCGCGTCCGGATAGAACAGGATGCTGGTTCGTTTCGTTTCCCAGCTGTAGTCGTAGGCCCAGAAACGGTAAGTCCGGTAATCCGCGTCGTAGCGGTTCGCGTCAAGGTTGATGAAACTCTTGGCGAAGAGGATGCGCGTGTACAGGGCGTCATCAGTAACTAATCGCTCCGCCTCGCAGAGATGCCGGTAGGCCAGCGAGTCCAAGTAGCTGCTCTGTTCCTCGCTGGAGTTACCGTACTTTGAGAGATACCAACAGTCGCCCTGCGGGGAAGCCTGGTAGAGGATGGTGGCCAGGCGGTAGTGCGCTCCGGCCTGCTCCTGCCGCGAAGCGGAAGCGCCGATGGTCTGCTGCAGCTGCGATGCCTCGCGGGCGAAAGCGAGCTTCTGGTTCTCGCGGACGGGTGTAAGCTCCTCCGTATCCCATCCGTCCGAACCGGACGTGCGCTGGCGCGGCCCTATCCAGCGTTCCTTCGTGTAGTCGCGGCGCGCCATGTAGTAGGAAATGTACTGCTTCGATATGAACTCCGGCGACACCTGCTGTTCCCATTTGGCGGCCTTGGCGAAATCGCCCTCGGCTATAGCCTTCGTGCCGATGAGGTCGGCGTAGAAGTCGCGCTGCTGCATCGGCTGCGGAAGTTGGGAGAAGAGCCACTTGCACAGCGGTGTCGCGGAGCGGTTGAAGAGCTGGTCATAGACATCCTCCAGCTGTATACTGCTCCGGGAGAGCAGGCTCCTGACGTACTCCGAGGAGTAGTTCATCTGCTCTCCATGGTCAAAGCCCGCTATCTGCTGCCACCAGAAGGCATCCTCCAATAGGGCGGCTTCCAGGGGCATCCCCTGCCCTTCGTAGAGCGGGGCGAGGTGCTGCTTGTAGATGCGCACGGCGGAGTTCGTATAGGGGTTACCATCGTCCCCCGTGAGTGCTTTACTGCCCAGCCACTTCAGCTCGGGCAGCAGGAAGGCTTCGTAGGACTTGAGCTTGCCGGGATTGGCTGTGGAGATAGCCAAGCGGATGACACGTGCGTTGTCCTTCACGGCCTGACTGCCGCCGAGTTTCATGGCACGGTCAATCTGCGTGCGTGCTTTGTCCTTCTGCCCGTAGAGGTAGTTGAGCCATGCCGCCGCAGTGAGCCAGAGGCAAGGTTCCTTCGTGCGGCCTTCCGCAGCCACCTGCTCCGCGAAGGCGGTGAACTGCTCTACCTCGTTCTGATAGACCTTGCTCCAGTAGCCATTACGTCCCATGGCCAGTTCCTGCGCGTTGTCGATAGTTTCCTGCGCGTTATTCACGAAGTCCTCCACGAGCAAGTGTAGCGTCGCGCTGTTTGCATCCTGTTGGTAGAGGCGGCGGATGCAGCCCAAATTACGCCCGTCGCGCATACACCAGGTCGCGCTGTGGAGGTCGCCCAGCTGGGCATATATCTCGCAGGCCTCCTCTTCGCGCCCCATCTTGCGCAGGGCACCGGCATAGAAGCCCTTAGCCATGTCGCGGAATACACTGGAGGACTGGTTTTCGGCATTCCCTGTCCAGGCATTCACCACTTCCTGCCAACGCTCCAACTGGAACGCCGCGCGTATATATAATAAGGTGTACTGCGGTGCAAGGAGTCCACCCATACCCTGCGCGGCCTCCCGGCGGACCTCCTGCAAGGTGCGGGTCTTCTCGAGGCGTTCTGCCTCGTCCGGGTAGGCCCAAGGGTCAAACTCCGTCGGAGCCGCGCCGAGGTACTGCTGCAAGAGGCGCAGGTAGCGCTGCATGGCAGTGTCGTTCTTGCGCTGTGCGGCGCGCATCAGCACCTCCACGTCGCCCACTTCTTCCACCGTGAGCGTCTGCCCGGAATAGCGCGTCCACCAGTCTGCCAGACGGGCTGTGACGGGAGGCTTGGCGTAGCGGTCGCCCTCAAAGACGTGGTAGAGGTAGTAGTTCGTCGTTCCCTCCCAGCCACAAGCGAGAGCCGAGGGAGCAGCAAGCAGGGCGAGCAGGCCGGCTGCCAGCCACTTAGTCATGGAAAAGTTTTTCATATTCGTTCGCGTTATAGTTGTTCAAGTAGCGGCTGTCCAGATGGTAGAGGACGGTCTGCGCGTGCAATCCGGGACGCAGACTTTCGAGGCGCTGGCGCAGGCGCAGCACCACGTCTGCCCTACTGCGGTGTACGACCACCTCCTGTCCCGGCACGAGGCGCACGTCATAGTCCGATTGCAAGGCTCCGTGCAACGTCCGGGCGGAAACTACTCGGTAGAGCGAGTCGCCCGCAACTGGGGCATATACGAGGCTGTCCGCAAGGTTCTCATCGTAGAGCAGAGCGCGGAAGGTGCCGCCCTCAAAGAGGAGCTGCCAGCGGTAGTCCGGGTAAGCGGCACAGAGCGGCAGGGCATAGTCCGGGAGACTGCGGAGGAAGGGCTCTACGTCGCGCTCGTCAAGGATGGGGTTGCGCCCGTTGCGGCGGCGGAAGTCGCCCGTATTGTAGAGCATCAGCACGCCGTAGTCCGCAGGTGGCGCGGGCTGCGAGAGCTGGTGAAGGCGGATGGTTACGCTCAGCCTCCAGCCCATCTGCCGCAGGCGCTCGCGCACATCGGTGAGCAAGGCGAAGTACGTTGCCCGGGAGGAAGCCGCCCAGTCGCAGTCCAGCTGCAGCTCTCGCACGCCCTGCAGTCCGTTCACGCGCGCCATTTTCGCCACGCGCTCCACGAGCCGCGCGGCCAGCTCCGCCGTATCAGCGTGCAGGCACTCCTCCGTGAGGAATACCACGGGTACGGCCTGCACCGAGTCCGGCAAGGACTCATCAAAGCGTAGCGTAGCCGTCGGCACGGCCCGCCCCTCGCGCACCGCCACATCGAAGAAGCGCAGATAGACCTTCCCGATGCGGTGTTCCCGCAGGAAGGCACGCTCCGCGCTGTCCAGCCGCAACGTCGTCCGCCAGTAGTAAACGGAGGGCGCGACGTCCGGCACCGTCCCCTCAGGGGCGGAACCTCTGCAGGCGGCCACGAACAAGGCGACGAGGCACGCGCACACAATTCCCAGAGCATTCTTCATCGCGGCAAAGATAAAAAAACGTTTTTACATAAGCGACCGCAGGAAACAGGAATGCGAAAAAATTGCAAATAGTGTACAGACGCAAGCATGACCCGCTGCGAAATCACGCGCGCACCATGGAGGCACGGACGACAGGGTGCCAGCGCGCGTCCCTGGAATGAACCGTGCGAAGAAATAACGGACCGACCGCCTGCTTTTTCCCCGAAAAAACCTATTTTTGCAAGGTCTTAGAACAAAACCATAACTATGAAGCGACAATCATTCTGGCAACAGATACTCCGCAAGATACGCTCCGCGCCCGCCCATTGCCCAAGGGGAACGGCCGCACGATGCACGCAGGAAAGACACGGCGGTACAGGCCTGGAAACCCCACAAAGCACGGAAACAGCCGAGGCCGCCCACTATGCCGCCGACAGGAAAGCATACAAATATTACGAATATGTACGCTCCGTCCTGCTGATGCTGGGCAGGCCCGAGGATACCATCTGCGACGTCGGGTCGCGTGGCGTGGACATGATGACGTTCTTACCCTGCAAGAAGAAGATAAGCATCGATTTGGAAATCCCGCTGCAGGCCGAAGGGGTTGAAGGGATAGTCGGGGACTACCTGACCCACCGCTTCGAAGGACTGGACATTATCACCTGCTTCCAAGTGCTCGAACATCTTGACGACGAGGTCGTTGCCCTGTTTGCCAAGAAACTCCTGGAAGAGGCACGGATAGCCGTTGTCACGGTTCCGTACATGTGGTGAAAAGACCAAGACCCAAAGGCGGAACACGTGCAAGACCCCGTCAGCGTAGATAAACTCATCGGATGGTTCGGAAAGAACCCGGTCCACCTCCACGTGATCGTTGAGAGAAACGGACTGGCTCGCCTCCTCGCCGTATTCGTCCAGGACATTAACCCCGAGATCAATCTAAATTATTGGCGGAAAATAGAAATCAACATTGCCGGAATGGTCCGGAAAAGACCCAACGGCACAAAGAGTGAGGGAACCTAAAAAGCGTAGTTCCCGCGAGGCTGGAAAGAACAAACCCGGGCTAGAAGCGGTGCGGCCTTACTCATTTGCAATCTTGGCGGATATTACAAGAAATTAAGCCCTCCATCCACTCGTCATTCACGCACTATCCGCTATCTTTGTACGCATGGAGAACAAGCTAACGCGCATCAGGAAAACCCTCCGGGAATACGTAGAGCGGAGCATCGTACCGCAGTATGCGAAGTTCGATGCTGCACACCGCGAGGATCATGCCCGCGCGGTGATGGAACGCAGCATGGCACTGGCAGAGGCAGTTGGTGCGGACGTAGAGATGGCTTACGCCGTGGCGGCTTACCATGACCTGGGACTGCGTTTCGGCCGCGAGCAGCACCACAGGCATTCGGCTCGGTTGTTGCTGGCAGACGGGCGGCTGCGGGAATGGTTCACGGAGGAACAACTGGCCATAATGGCAGGAGCATGTGAAGACCACCGCGCCAGTCTGGAACATGAACCGCGCTCCATCTATGGACGCATCGTGGCAGAAGCCGACCGCCTGATAGACCCGGAGACGGTTGTGCGGCGCACCGTACAGTACGGCCTCGCACACTATCCCGAACTCTCGCGCGAAGGGCATTATGAACGGATGGTCGCCCACCTGCACGAGAAGTATGACTACGGCGGCTACCTGCGGTTATGGATTCCCGGCTCTCCGAACGCTTCCGGCTTGGAGGAACTGCGCCGACTCCTTCGCGCCCCGCACCGGCTGCGTGCGCTGTTCAATATTTTTTATGGGGAATAGATACAGGTGCATAGGGGCCGCCCCGAGTTCTGCGCATACGAAAGGGTGCAAAGGCTTCAAGAGCCTTGCAGCCCCCCAACTCTCCACAACCAACTCCCAACTCCCCAAAATATACCGCCCGCCTTTGGCTGTTCGGCGGCAAAGGCCTACATTTGCGCATCACGAGGTCGGAGCACGGACATTCCCTCCCCTCCAGATAGAAGGAAGTAACAAACCGAAAATGAACGCAAGGCTTATGAAAAAACTACTACTGCTGCTACTTTTAGCTACAGCGGTACTGATACCCGCCTCCGCCCAACAGGTTACGGTGCGCCTCGAGACCGCCGGCACACTGCCGGAACACATCACGGAAGAAACCAAGTACACCATCCGCAACCTCCGTGTGGAGGGTGAACTGAACGGCACGGACATCCGCCTCCTGCGCGATATGGCTGGGCGGATGAACGTCAATACGGCCACGAAGGGACAGCTCGACACGCTGGATCTCTCCGCAGCGCGCATCGTCAGCGGCGGTGAGCCCTATTTCACGTGGGCGGGACAGGAGTACCGCACGGCGGATGATGTCCTGCCGCCCTACTTCCTGCTCTACTGCCGCGACATAAAGTCCTTCCAAATGCCGGAAAGCCTACGGGCCATCGGCGACCAGGCACTCGCCTCGTGCGAGAGTCTGGAGGAGATCGTCCTCCCCGAAGGGCTTGACTCCATCGGCCTCGCCCCCTTCATCAACTGCGACAAAGTGGAGGAACTCATCGTCCCCGACAACGTGACGAAGATAAGCCACGCCTCCTTCCAGCGCATGGGCGGACTGAAGCGCATCACGCTGGGAGCGGGCATCAGGTCAATAGACACGTCCTCGTTCGTGAACGACGATGTGTTGGAATGTATCACGCTGGGTAAGAACCTTACGGAGTTCGACGCGCTAACCTTCTACACGCTTCCCTGTTTGCAGCGCATAGAGACAGACGAGGAAAACCCCAGCTATACGAGCATTGACGGCGTGCTTTTCACCAAGGACAAGGCCACGCTGTTTTACCATCCCGGCGGAAGGGATGAAGAGACGTATGTGATACCCGCCTCCGTGACGACACTGCGCGAGCATTGCTTCGCCGCGAACCCATCCCTGACCGCTATGGATATTCCCTCATCCGTGCAGACCATCGGCCTCGGCGCGTTCCTGAACTGCGGATCGCTCCAGACGGTAACGCTCCACGAAGGGCTGAGAACGGTCGGCACAGGTGCCTTCGGAAGCTGCGAAAACCTGATGGAGATTGAGTTCCCCGCGAGCGTGGAAACGGTTGAGGGCGGCGTGTTCCTCGCCTGCAACGCACTGGAACGCATCAGGGTGGCAGCAGATTCGGAACACTTCACCACACAGGACGGTGCGCTCTACGACAAGGAAATGCGTACCCTCATCTCCTTCCCGTGCGGCTACGACACGGAATTTTACGAGATTCCCGGCACGGTGGAAACCATTGACTCCTACGCATTCGCCTGCCATCCCACGCTGAAGAACGCCTATCTCCCCCCCAGCGTCCGCACGGTCGGCGAGGGTGCTTTCTTCGCCTGCCCGCAACTGCTGCGCCTCATCTTCTCCGAAGGCATCGACTCCATCGCTACGGGTGTCCTTGACCTCTGCGACAAGATGGACGCCGTCTTCTTCCTCGGCGCAACGCCCCCCGGGCACGTAGACGATTACGCACTCTACAACGACAGACTCTACGAACTCGGCGCGCTCTATGTGCCCGAGGCCGCACTTGAGGACTATAAGGCCAAGCAGTGGGTCGTCCTGCGCGAACTCGGTTACAGCGAGCAACTGTTCAAGTACATCAGCGGACTGACGGATGCGGATATCGCTGAAATTACGGGCATCCGCCCCGCCGTGGCCGACTATCCCGCCGAAAGGCTTCCCGAAGTCTATACGCTGGACGGCCGCCATGCAGGGACTTTACAGCGCGGCATCAACATCCTGCGCCGTCCTGATGGCACATCGCAAAAATTCCTGCTAAAATAAGGATAACTCTTGACGGGGGTGCCGGAATTCTATCCCGAATAAACTTTCCGGCACTCCCGCCTCACACCAGCCCCACATCCTTCTATCATGTCGAAACCTAAGAAAAACGTAAAAGCCGCAGCACGTCCGGCCAGCACTCCCAAAGCAGCCGGGAAGAAGCGTTTGCTGCCTCCCCTAAAGCCAGCCCAGGTGAAAGTAGGGATTTTCCTGCTTCTCTATGTCTTCTGCACTTTCATTTACGGCGATGTGTTCGCCCGTGCGGAGCAGGAATCCTTTGTATGCGCTGATGCCGAAGCCATGAAGTTCGTCCTCGACCAGCCCTTCGGCTACCTCGTATGGCTGGGACGCTATCTCCTGCTGGTCTATAAGAGCAAGTGGACAGGCGGGTTGGTACTGGCTGCCCTACTGACAGCGACCGCCTGCCAGCTGGACTACATCTTCCGCATCCCCGCAGCGTGGCGCGGCGTGTCGTTCCTCGTACCCTTCGGACTGCTGGCATGGTTTGCCAGCAAGGGAACGTTGCTCTACCACATGGCCGAGCCGGGCTGGGTTATCCTCCTTCCACTTCTAGTTTTCCTTTGCTGCTTTGCCGTTGCCTGCTGTGTCCGGCTGTTCCGCAAACGGAGTTCCGCACCGCTGCAGGGTAGTAGCTGGAAGGGGGCCGCCGTTGCGCTCATCGCTTTCTGCGGCCTTACGTTCTATGCCTCCTACGTCCAGCAGAACGCCGTCCTCACAGCGCGGATGCAAAACCGGCTGTTCCGGCAGGACTGGGAGGGTATGGTCAGCGACGGCCTTGCCGCCCGCCAGCCTTCCCGCCCCGTAGCGGCCTACTATGCTGTCGGCTTACTGCGCGACGGCAGTTTGCTTGACGGACTTTTCAATATTCCGTACAATTTCCCGCGCACGAACCTCAACAAGAATTTGAACAGGAACGAGGAATACGGCGTCTTTGTTACGGACTGCGACTTCGAGGCCGGCTTGGTACAGGTGGCTTACCACGATGCACTGGAGCGCACCGTAATGCACGGCCCAGCCCTGTACCGCTACAAGCGGATGGCTCTCTGCGCCATCATGATGCAGGAACGCGAGCTTGCGGAGAAGTACCTGCGCATCATTGAATGCACGCCTTTCGAGCGTGCCTTTGTGGAGAAGTACCGCCCGCTGGCACAGGACCCCACCCTGATTGACTCCGACGAGGAACTGGCCGCCGTGAAGCAACTCGCCCCCATGGAGGATAAGTTTGAGCAACACTACCGCCGCCCCGCCTTCCTCGGCTACAACATCGGGTTGGAGAGCGGAAGCAATGAGACACTCTACACCTCCATCGCCACCTGCCTCTACTCCAAGAACCTCGCAGCCCTGCTCCCGCGCCTCAACGTTCTGCGGCAGAGGAAGCAATCCTTTCCCGAAGCGGTGCAACAGGCCATAGCCTGCCTCGCTATCAAGCGCCCCGAAGTGGCCAGGGAATTCCCCGTCAGCCAGTTTATGCAGAACACCCTGCAGTCCTTCCTCATTGACGCGAAAGAGTACGGCAAGGATAAAGACAAACGCCGTGAGGGACTGAAAGACCGCTGGCTCGGCTCATACATCTATTATTACTACTGCGAGAACAACGACAGCATCGCAACGGGCAAGGCACAGACGGGCAGCGGTGTAAACTGATGCCGCCCCACCCACCCGACCAACCCGTCAGACAAATACGACGCACAGCTATGAACAAATATCTCCTCATCCTCGCCGCAGGCATCACGCTGTTAATGGCCGCCTGCCAGCGGAAAGCGGAAATCCCCGCCAACGCCACTGCCGTTGCGGACACGGTACAGATTTATCCGGACTACCGCGACATCATCATCCCGCCCAACATCGCCCCGCTCAACATCCGGGTGACCTCCCCCGGATCGGACTTCGTCGCAGCCATCAGCGGCGGCGGACGGCAGATACTGGCCGCAGCCGGATCCGACGGCAAGCTGGAATTTGAACCGGAAGCCTGGAAAGAACTCCTCACCGCCGCCAAGGGGAAAACACTGACCGTAGAAATCTATGCCAAGCGTGACGGCAATTGGGTGAAACACCCTGCCTATGCCATCCAAGTGGCCGAAGAACCCATTGACCGCTACCTGTCCTACCGCCTTATTGAGCCCAGCTATGAACTCTACCGCCAGTTGGGGCTCTACCAGCGCGACTTGGAGAATTTTGAGCAGCACACTATTTACGAAAACAACCGCACCTTTGACGAGCAAGAGAACCATTGTGTGAACTGTCACAACTTCCAGAACTTCTCAACGGGCCGTATGCTGTTCCACGTCCGTGCAAATCACGGCGGAACCGTCCTCGTGGACGGGCAAAAGGTGGAGAAGTACAAAATGGCGACCGACTCGACGCTCGGCAACGCCGTCTATCCCGCCTGGCACCCCACGAAGAAACTCATAGCCTTCTCCTCCAACAAGACGGGGCAGGCGTTCCATCTCCGCAACAACAACAAGGTTGAGGTCGTGGACTATGGGTCCGACCTCCTCCTCTTCGATGCCGAACGCGGTACCATAGCCAACATCCTCAAGACGGACGATACCTTCGAGACTTTCCCCGCGTGGTCACCCGACGGGACACGCCTCTATTACTGCTCCGCCTATGTGCCGCAGTTCCGGGACATGGAAGAACAAGCCCTCACAGACAGCATCCTCCGCTTCTACGACAGAATCCGGTACGATGTGATGTACCTTCCCTTCGACGCCGCAACGGGCAGCTTCGGCACGCCACAGCCGGTAGTGGAATGCGCCGCACGGGGGAAAAGTGCCGCCGTACCGCGTGTCAGCCCCGACGGTCGCTTCCTGCTCTACACGTTGGGCGACTACGGACAGTTCCACATCTGGCACCACGACTGCGACCTGTGGGTGAAAAATCTGGAAACGGGAGAGGAATACGCGCTGGCGGAGGCCAACTCCCCCGATGTGGACAGTTACCACGGCTGGAGTTCCAACGGACGCTGGATTGCCTTCGCCTCGCGCCGTCTTGACGGTAACTACTCCCGTGCCTTCATCGCCTACTTTGATGCGGAAGGCCGGGCGCACAAGGCATTCCTGCTGCCCCAGCGCGACCCGGAGCATAGCCTGCTGTTCACCAAGAGCTACAACGTTCCCGAACTAAGCCGCGACCGCGTCAGCATCACGCCCGAGCAATTCCACGAGGCCATCTATGCCGACGACCGCATGCACACCGTCAGATACGCCCCGACGGGCAAACGCTGAAGCCTCCCCCACCCGACCTTTCGCTCCTGGTGCCATCCCCACGAACCTTAACCCTGCGGTTAGCCCGTCTTAACCGTGGGGTTAGTGTTTCCTAACCCTAGGGGCACGGCGAACTAACCCTATGGTTAAGATGCCGTATCCCTCAGCAGCATGGATACAGAGGCTATGGACCTATAGGATTCCGTGGGTACACAGCCGTTTCCCTGCCCTCACAGGGAGGGGCTTTAGGGCATTTCCTTCCGACCGCCCTTTGCCTTTCCGGAGAAAAGGTCTATATTCGTCCCCCGTTAAATACCTATAAAGAATTACAGAACATGAAACAAAACAGGACTATCCCTGCACGCATCCTGCTGGCACTGGCCCTCGTCATCGGTGCCGTGTCCGGAGTGCGCGCAGACAGCCCGCAGACCGGACACTACTACGTTATCCGCAGCGTGCCGACAGGCGATGTGATTTCAAACAAAGGTAATGGTGCGGACGATTCCGCCCTATACGTGGAACCCTACGAGCAGGACAATACCGCGCAGGTATGGCGGCTCGTGCAAGTGGCACACTTGGAAGGAACCAACCAGTTCCAGCTGGTGAACGAATTCTACGGTAAGGCCATCGACCTCTCCCTCAACACTGGGCGCGGCCCCCTGCAATGGTCGCCCGACGCAAGCGGCTACGGACAAAGTTTCAATAACCAGCTAATTGAATTTGTCACAGAGTCCGAAGAAGAGGAAACATTCCGTCTGCGCAGCTACGACGGCAGGCGCTACCTCATGGCCACGCCCGCCGGACAACTGGCGCTCACGTCATCGGAGACAACCGCCTACGGCGTTTTCAGCCTGTCCGAAGTGGAAAAGCCCTCCGTACGGCGCAACCCGTGGGAAGACGCGGAAGTTTTTGAAGAGAACAAGGAACGCGGGCACGCTTCCTATATGCCTTACCCCACGACGGAGGCCCTGCATGCCGACCACGCCCGCTACGCCCGGCCTTGGCTTGACCCGACGGGCGCGGACTGGCTGTCACTGAACGGCATCTGGCAACTACACTACACGGAGTCGCTGGATACTCGACCGGGTGAGGACTTCTGGGGCGACGGAGCCGACGTTTCCGAATGGGACACCATCAGTGTGCCTTCATGCCTCGAGATGAAAGGCTACGGCGAGCCCACGTACATCAACGTGAACTACGCCTTCTCCGACTCGCCGCCTTATATTTATATGCGCGACGGGATGACAAACAGCGCGGCCTCCTACCGCCGCACCTTCGACCTGCCCGAGAATTGGGCCGGCAAGCGCATATTCCTGCATTTTGACGGCATCTACTCCGCAGCCTTCGTCTGGGTGAACGGATACTACGCAGGCTACACCGAAGGTTCCAACAACGTCAGTGAGTTCGATGTCACGAACTACGTGCGCACCGGCTCGAACAACGTCAGCGTACAGGTCATCCGCTGGTCGGACGGCTCCTATCTCGAAGGGCAGGATATGTGGCACATGAGCGGTATCCACCGCGATGTGTACCTCTTCGCTACGCCGAAGACCTTCATCAGCGACCACTACATCACGGCCACCGTGACGCCGACCAGCAAGATGGCCACGCCGAGCGTGAACGTCACGCTCTGCAACCGCGACCTGCAACCCACCCGCAAGCGTGTCCGCGTGACCATGTACGACCCGGAAGGGCATCAGATAGGCCTACAGCGCGCTGACGTGGACTTCATCGCCGGCGACAGTCTGCGCGACGTGACGCTTGAGTTCGAGCGACAGGCCGTAGAACTATGGAGCAATGAACACCCCGCGCTTTACACCTTCGAGGTGTCGCAGACCGACCTTGCCACGGGACGGGAAGAACAGGCCTTCGCCACGAAATATGGATTCCGCACCATTGACCTCGCAGCCGGCTACCTGCGCGTGAACAACCGCCGTATCTACCTGAAGGGAGCCAACACACAGGACACGCACCCCATGCACGGGCGCACGATGGACGTGGCGACAATGCAGCAGGACATCACACTGATGAAGCAGGCCAACATGAACTGCGTCCGCACGAGCCACTATCCGCGGCAGGCCAAAATGATGGATATGTTCGACTATTACGGCCTATACGTCGTAGCCGAGGCAGACATGGAATGCCATAAGAACTGGGAGGACGGCGCCTCTATCGTGAATAGCGAAGACTGGATACCCGCCGTCGTGGACCGTAACGTGCGCAACGTGCTGCGCGACCGCAACCATCCCAGCGTGCTCTTCTGGAGCCTCGGGAACGAAAGCGGGACGGGCAGAGCCATCTTTGCCGCCTACGACTCCGTGCGCACCCTTGACCCCCGCCCCATCCACTACGAGGGAGCAACGCGCGACAACCAGATTGGAACGGACATCTGGAGCACCATGTACCCCTCCGTGGGCAGCGTGGCTTCCACAAGCTCATACAACTGGCGCGGACAACCCTACTTCATGTGCGAATACGCCCATGCCATGGGGAACTCTGTCGGCAACCTAGCCGAATACTGGGCGGCCATCATGAACTCCACCTACGGCATCGGCGGCTGCATCTGGGACTTCGTGGACCAGTCCATCTACGATGCGGCGGATATCAAGGCCGGCACGCTGACCGCCCAAGGTTATCCCAAGTACATCACAGGCTTCGACAAGCCCGGCCCACATCAGGGGAACTTCGTGAACAACGGGCTGGTCAATGCCGACCGCGCCTGGAGTGCGGAACTCACTACCGTAAAGAACATTTACCAGTATGTGACGCGCCTTTCTTTCAAGAACAAGCGTGTGACACTGCGCAACGGCTATGCAGCAGCTAACTTGCAGGACTTCGACCTGACCTGGAGCGTGCTGAAAGACGGCCGCGTGGTGGAGACGGGAACAGCGGAACTGCCCTCCAGCCAGCCCAACACACGGGCGGCGGTGGACATACCCTATGAAACGGTGCCGGAAAACGGGCATGAATACTTCCTGAACTACGAACTGCGCCTGCGCGAAGATACACCTTGGGCTCCCCAAGGCTACCCTGTGGCGACATTCCAGGACACGATACAACTGCGCAACACGGTATTGCCGGAACTCCCGCACGAGGGAGGGAACGCCTTTACCCTGACACGCCCGTCCAACGGCCGCTACATCTTCGCTAACGACAAGGTAGAGATAGTATTTACGCCCACTGCACTCTATTCCTACAAAGTGGACGGACGAGACCTCATCCGCCCGGGGGGCGGACCGGAGTATGCCGACTATCGCTTCGTAGAGAACGAAGACCCATACGGCAATGACTGGAGCTACGACGTGGGCAACGGCGTGGGGGCGAAGACCGTTTCCTACGAGTTGGCCGATGACGGGCGCAGCTTCACGTTCACCATTGAGGCCGAAGGCCACAAAGTACCCTACAAGTTCGTTTACACGGGCTATGCCGACGGCGTGCTGGAACTGGCTGCGGATTACTCCCCTGAGGCATCTAACCTGCGCCGCATCGGTATGGAAATGCGCTTCCCCACAGGCTGGGAGAACGTAGAATACTATGCCCGCGGCCCCTTGAGCAACTATTCGGACCGCCGTGCCGGTGCGTTCGTGGGACGCTACACCACGACTGTGACCGACCTTTACGAGCCGTTCGCCTTCCCGCAAAGTACGGGTAACCACGAGGCATTGCGCTGGCTCGCCCTCACGGACGATGAGGGAAAGGGTGTCCAAGTGGAGACAGAGGGAGAAGTTTCCTTCTCGTTGCTCCACTATGACGACCTGACACTGAAGAATACCCGCCACAACTGGGAACTTTCCCCCTCCAAGGAAGTTTACGCACACTTTGACTATGCGCAGAAAGGACTGGGCAACGGTTCGTGCGGACCCGGCACACTGGATGCCTATAAGCTACCCTCCTACGGCACTTACAGCCACAAGCTGCGTTTCTCTCCCGTGGACATGAAGGAAGTAGGCATCGGCACAGTCCGTGCCACCGTACCCGAGCTGCGCTTCAACAGTAGTGGTAAGACGCTGACCGTCAGCGGTCAGATTCCCGCCGGCACAGAGGTATGCGTTTACAACCTCGGCGGTCTGTGCGTAGCCCGCACCACTGCGGAAGCCCCTGCCGCCGTCCTGTCGCTTGATGTCCGAGGCCCGCGTGCCGCCTATGTCGTCGTTGTGCGCAACTCCGCCGGGCAACGCGTTCATAAGATTATCCTCTAACCAACTATTACCTATACGACCATGGAACAGAAAGACCTGCAACAAATCGTTGCGCAGTTCGACATCCGGGGCACCGTCTCTGATGTAAAGCCGCTCGGAAATGGCTTAATCAACACCACCTACAAGGTTACGACTGCCGAGGCCGATACGCCCGACTACGTACTCCAGCACATCAACAATGCCATCTTCCCTGACGTGGATATACTCATGGGCAACATCGTCGCCGTTACCGACCACGTCCGCACAAAGCTCGCCGGACAAGCCGACATTGAACGCCGCTGCCTCCGCTTCATCCCCGCCAAAGACGGCAAGTACTACCACTGCGAAGGCGGCAAATACTGGCGCGTGATGGTTTTCATCCCCGACACGATGTCCATGTCCGAGGTTACGCCCGAGACAAGCCGCATTGTGGGCGAGACATTCGGACAATTCCAAAGCTGGCTCGCCGACATCCCCGTGGAACTCGGCGAAACAATCAAGGACTTCCACAACATGGAGTTCCGCCTCTGGCAATTACGCGAAGCCGTCAAGGCAAACAAGAGCGGCCGGCTCGGCGAAGTGCAGGACCTCGTGGACGCTATTGAAGCCCGCGCCGAGGAAATGACGAAGGGAGAGCGTCTCTACCGCGAAGGGAAGCTGCCCAAACGCATCTGCCACTGCGACACGAAGGTGGACAACATCCTATTTGAGAAGAACGGGGACGTGCTCTGCGTCATCGACCTCGATACCGTAATGCCCAATTTCGTCTTCTCCGACTTCGGTGACTACCTCCGCTCGGCTGCCAACACGGGCAAGGAGGACGACCCCAACCTGGAAAACGTTTCCTTCAATATGGACATATTCAAGGCGTTCACCGAGGGATATCTGAAAGGAGCGGCGGCATTCCTCACCCCCGTTGAGATAGAGAACCTGCCCTATGCAGCCAAGCTCTTCCCTTACATGCAGACGGTGCGCTTCCTGGCCGACTACATCGACGGCGACCTCTACTACAAGACGCAGTACCCGGAACATAACCTTGTGCGCAGCCGTGCCCAGTGGAAACTCTTCGAGAGTGCCGACCAGCACGAACAGGAGATGAAGGACTTCATCGCGGCCTGCCGCTGACAACAGACGGAAGCCTCCCCGCCCCGGGAGGCTTCTTCTTTTCTACCCAATCCTGCGGTGCGTATATCAAAAGTGGCGGATTCGTTTGGTGGAAAACCCCGTTTGTCGTACCTTCGCCCCCGACAACCGTGTCGCACAAGGCACATAGCCTGAGGCCGGACACGGGGGCGGAAGCCGAAAAGCCTGGAAAGAGTAGGCGCACACTCATTTCTATCAATTCCAAATGAAGAAAGTATTATTCTTGTTCGCCGCTCTCTGCTTCGGCACGGCAGTCGTATCATGCGCTGACGCAAAGACAGGCGGTGGTGCTGCCGCCGAAGAAGTGGATGCAGCTGCCGAAGAGGCCGTACAAGCCTACGAGGCATGGTTCGTGAAGTACGACTCCCTGGTCACCAAGAGCCAGGCTGGTGAGGATGTCCTTGATGCCTTACTGGAAGTACAGCTGACCGAAGGAATGGCCGTGACGGAGAAACTTCTCGCTACCGAAAGCAAGCGCAACGCTGACCAGAAAGCTCGCGTGAAGGCTATAGAGGCAAAGGCCGACTCCATCAAGCAGATTGTGATGAACAACTAAGCAGATGACAACGCAAAAAGCAGGGGCGGCGACCAATTGTCACCGCCCCCGTTTTATTTTTCCTGCAGGCTTGCCGTTTCTCCGGCTGGCAACGCCAAAGCGCATCGCCGCTATATTCAGACGTTACTCGTCCTCATCGTCAAAGTCACCCCCTTCGCCATCGAAATCAAAGGGACCACCGTCCAACAGCTCCGGCGCAGTCCATTCATCCAGCGCGCGCCGCTCCTTCTTCGTCGGCCGTCCTGTCCCTCTAGCCCTGTCCACGAAACCGCTGATACGTGCCATCTCCAGCACTTCGTACTGGTCAGGCGAGGTGATATTCTCCAGAATCTCTGGCAGCAGCTTGGCTCCGACGCGCTTCTCTATCGCTTGGAGTACGCGGAAAGTATAGGTCACGGGCGGCTTACGCACACTCACCTCATCGCCCTCCTTGACTGTCCGCGACGGTTTCACTGCCGCACCGTTAATTTG
Organism: Alloprevotella sp.; assembly: GCA_017476545.1. Lineage (GTDB taxonomy): Bacteria > Bacteroidota > Bacteroidia > Bacteroidales > Bacteroidaceae > Alloprevotella. Next base: position 29,163 of record JAFUZP010000029.1, on the reverse strand, counting down.
CACCCTATTGTTCTTACACGCCTCGGCGGCCAACGTTCGTGTTTTGTAGATGCGCGCGGCCCAAAGCCACTTGTCGATTCTCGCTTCCATACGCGCGCGTCTTACTTATTGTTGTAGTGGTTCATCGCAAACTGCACGCCACTGAGAGCGAATGCACGCACAGCCTCAGCGGCAGTAGCCACGCGCTCGTCCAGCACCGCCTGCTCCTCCTCTGTAAAGTCGCCCAACACGAAGTCTATCTGCTGTCCGCGTTGGAAACCGCTACCGATGCCGAAGCGCAGACGGGCGTATTGTTGCGTACCGAGCTGCTGCGTGATACTTTTCAGGCCGTTGTGCCCAGCCTCGCTGCCGCCCGGCTTCATGCGCAAGGTGCCGAAAGGCAGGGCCAAGTCATCAGCCACGACGAGTAATCGCTCTACGGGAATCTTCTCCCGCTGCATCCAATAGCGCACGGCGTTGCCGGAGAGATTCATGTACGTAGAGGGCTTCAATAATAACAGCTGCTGGTTCTTGACGCGCGCCTTGGCCACGAAACCGTAGCGCTTGTCTTCAAACGTGCTGCCGCTGGCGCGGGCGATTTCGTCCACGATGCGGAAGCCCACGTTATGGCGCGTCTCGGCGTATTCGTTGCCGATGTTTCCGAGTCCGGCAATAAGGTAGAGCATGGTGTCGGTTTCGGTTCTGCCCCCTTCCGCCGGGCTTTGGCGGAAGCGTTGCAGAAAGGTTTGTAGGAAGTTCATGAAGTGGTAGGGAGAAAGCAGCCCCGCCCCAAGCAGTATCGGGGCGGGGCTGTATCGTTGGTCCGGCCTTCGCCGTTTCCTTATTCGGCCTCAGCTTCCTCCTCGGCAGCCGCGTTGGAGGCATTTGCGGCGGCACTCATGGCGGCGCGGGTCATCTTCACGCTGACAACGTTCACCTCGGCCGGCGTCACCAACTCAAGGTTATCGAAGCTCAGGTCGGCCACCTTGATGCTCTTACCCAGCTGCAAGTTCGTCACATCGACGACAAGCGTCTCGGGTACATCCTTGTACAGCGCACGCACGTTCACCTTGCGCACGAGCGTCACCAACTTACCGCCGGCGCGGACGCCCTCTGCGTGTCCCTCCGTCTTGATGGGCACGCCGATAACTATCGGTTTGTCATCCACTACCTGCAGGAGGTCGATGTGCAGGATATTGTCCTTGACGGGATGGAACTGGATTTCGCGCAAAATAGCCTTGCACGGCTCGCCGTCAAGGTTCAGGTTGATGAGGTAGATGTTCGGGGTATAGACCAGTTTCTTGGCCTCTTTCTCCGTCAGCGTGAAGGATACGGCCACGGGAACCCCGTTCGCATCTTTCTGCTGTCCGTAGATGTTGCAGGGCACGAGCCCTTCGCGGCGTACGGCCTTAGTGGCCTTTTTGCCTGTCATGGCACGCTTGGTGCCGTTGAGCGTGATTTCTTTCATACAGTCGTTGTGTTACTCTAAATTAAGTTTGTACTGTTCTTAATTCGCCATCACACGGGAGCGTCTTAACGCGCTCCGAGGGAGAATCGGCGGCAAAATTACTCTTTTTTTCCCTTACGGCAATGTTTTCCCCAAAGTTTTTGCGGAAAGCACACGGCTCAGGCCTGAACTACAAAGCTTTCAGACTATTTAAGAGAATATCGCAGTCGGATTAAAGATTTTCACAACCACTTTATACAAACAGGGGAGGTCCAAGCAGGCCTCCCCTGATTCTTATTTGTCCATAAACGACTATTCCATTCTCAGGTATCCGCTCTCAAACGCACCAGGGAACAAGAACTTTGATTCGCGGTCCTTAAATGTGACAATCAAGTACTTCTCGTCCAAAGCCGCTATGTGTCCAAGCCCGAAACTCTTATGAATCACGCTGTCTCCTACCCTCAGGTTATCCCAAGGCCTTCTTTTTCGTTGCTCGATTTTGGTTCCTGAAGTCTTTATAGATTCCTGCTCCCCGTTTTCAGACTCCGAACGAAGAAGCGTTTCTTGCGTTTCATCATAAGAAGTTTCTTTGATGGTTGCCGTATCCATCACAGTATCCCATCCTCCAATCATGGAACCCGTATGCTTATCTATGCCTGCGTAGTTAAGTGATGCATCTTCATATCGCTTAAACTTATATACAGCATCATTCATAAGGTCGCGGTTGAATACGCCCAAACTCACCAGCAGTCCAAAGTCTTTCAGCGTCAGCCCCGTAACCTTTCGGAAAAGCTCTGGTTCCAGTTGCATGATGACATCTTGCAAGCTGTATTCGCGATAGTCTGTAAGGTACATGAAGACGGGGACACGCGTGGCAAACTTAATAAGCTTTTCCTGTATCTCTTTTCGCTTACTCTTGTATTCCTTTTCTTCCTCAGTCAGTTGCTTCTTCTCTTTTGTTGTCATCTGGCTGGGGTCTTTTGTCTTCTTTGCCTGCTTGACGTGTTCTGATTTGTTGATGATAGTCTCTATGTCAGCGTTGAGGCTGCGGAATCCTTCTATATTCATCAGGGCTCGCATAGCCTCGGGATTGTTCAATAGGCGCTGCAAGGTGGCATTGTCAACATTTACTAATACTGCACTTTCCCAACGTCGCGCCAGTAACGTCGCCGTTGTGCCGCTCATCGCCATATCAAGTACTCCGGCGGCATCAATTTCCTTCATCGACGAGCCGTCGTATGCCAGAATAGGCAGGAATTTTATGAAATCCTCTACTTTCTTCTCCGGATTACTCTCCTCCACGTTCAGTTGGCAACTGTATTCCTCCACTTGCCGCAAAGCACGATTGGGTGCAAAGTCAAAAACATAGCAGAATGGCTTCAGGACGACTTCCCTTCCTTCGGCGTCTTTTGCCGTCCAAGGCGACTGCACACGGAAAGCCGCTTGGAAGTATGTCTCTGGCGAGGTCGTATTTCTCAGCATCAGGATGCCTGTCCAGGGCTTCACGGTTACGCCCGTTGACAGCTTTCCACATGACAACGTGATAGTTTTTGTCTCTTGGGGATTCCCCATCGCGTTATACACCGGAACCACCGCTTGCGCTCCCATCCCGGCTTCGTTGCCGGCAGCCACTATCACTTCGTAGTCGTCAAAGAAGCGGTTGGCACGCTTCCTCAGCAGCCCTGCCATAGCTCTGCATGCTGCCACGCTGGGCAGGAACCAGTACGTATGTTGCAGGTAGCTAATCAGGCGACTGTCGCTGTATGGCATAGGCGGTTTCTCTTTGCCTTGCTTCAATTCTGTTACGACATTCTCCGTATAAGCTCCCCTGATCAGGTCAAGCCACTTCTGCACATATTCCTCGTGCAAGAAGAAGTCGTCCTCTGCGCGGAAAAACTCGTTGAGGTCAAACTCGTCAAATTCTCCTTGCGAAGCAATTTCCCTGATGCTTTCTGGCATCTGATACGTCAGCATCACCATTTTGGGTAACTGTGCGTACGGGTTGTCCGCACCTTTCCAGTTCTCCTTTTCTGACTGTTCGTCAGAGTATGTCCAGTTGTATATCTGGTCCTCTATGAATTCGCCCGTCGAGATGGCTCTGAAGGGAGTACCCGACAGATACAGATAGGCGCCTGTCCGCAGCGGCATCAGTCCCTCGTCGTACAGTTCACGCGCCTCCACCTCCTTGCGGCTGTCAGCATCCTCCGCGATGATTTCGCCGGCTTCTTCTGCCCGTAGCAGGGCGGGGTCTTTCTTGTCGTAAAAACTCTTGGCGTTCTTTCCCCACGCTCCGTAGTGATACTCGTCCAGGACGATGCAGTCCCAATCAATGGTCTGTATCCACACATTGGTGGCTTTGATGCCCCCCATCGCGTTCTTGCCCAGTACGTCTTGGAATGATGCAAAGCAAACAAACGGCCGACGTTCGTTGACATAATTAAACTCACGGTCTTCCTGCTTTTGACAGAACTGCCACCCTTCAAAATCCCTGTGTGTCAGCAGGTCCTCCTCCCACGCCGTCTTCACAGCGGGTTTGAACGTCAGCACCAGCACCTTCGTCCACCCCATCTTTTTGGCCAGTTGGTAGGTGGTAAACGTTTTGCCGAAGCGCATCTTGGCATTCCAAAGGAAGTGAGGTATGAGCCCTTTGTTTGTAGGGTCTTTCTTGAAGGCTGTGAAGTAAGCCGCCGTCCTTTCCACAGCCTTTTGCTGCTCTGGCCGCATCTTGAAGTCGTAGATGCGTTCCGTCATGCTGTCGCGCCGTTCCATCGCGGCATGGATGGCCTTCTCCACATCTTTCACGTCACAGCGGAACCACTCGCCAAACGGGTTTGGGATATGGCTCTTGCGCAGGTAGTAATGCACGCCGCCTACACCTTCGTCTGTGAAGTAGGTACCGTCAGGGCGCATGGAACTCTTGCGCAGCACTATCTCTTTGTCAAGATACAGCTCGTGCCCTTGCTCTTTGATGCGCACGGTTCCCGGCCTTGAGGTATAGCCCACCTTCAGCAGTCCCTTGTATTTAGGGACATCCGGCAGGCTGAAAGCATAGATGGTTGGCGTCTCGCCAACTTTGTTTCTCAGTAATTCTTGTGCTGCCATAACATTTGTTTGCGTTATGGCGCTCTTCTTTTCTGCGGATTGTTTTCCCCAGCCAGGCTAGATTGTCCTGAAAATCTAGTCCGGCTAGCCCGGCTAGAATAACTAGAACGGCTAGTCCGGCTAGTCCATCTATCTACCTCTTCCTTGACAGTTCCGCCTCCAGCTCTGCTATTCGTCTATGGGCGGTTTCCAGTTCTCGCTTCAGCCGTTCTATTTCTTCTCGCTGGTTAGTGCGGAAGCCCAGGCGGGCTGCGGTCATGCGTTCCTTGATGCCACCCTCTTTGACGAAAGTCTCCTCTAACTGTTTCTGATAGGTGGTCATCATCCGGTCCACCATGTGGCAGAGCGTAAGGGCAACGTTGGCCATTTCCTCGTCTGTCCATTTTTCAAAATAGCCCTGATAGTCCTCTATGCGATTATGCTTGCGGCAGAACCGCAGCATACCGTCGTAGCGTTCGTGACCGGGCTTCCACCGTTGCAGGTGGCGGGAGGTGACATAGTCCTCGTAGTCCTCTTTCAGTTCCTTGATGCTGCTACGGGCCACATTCAACAGCTTCAGTTCCATCTCCATTGAGGTGACACCATCTGCCGAACCTTCCACTATGTTCTGCTTCCCGGAGCGGGCTGCCTGCACCATTTGGTCGATGGTGCGGTCGCCCCTGGTGAGGAATCGTTTGGTAAAGACAAAGGTCAACTGATAGAGCACGTTGCTCTTCTGGTAGAAGTAGAGGTCTTCCCAGTTGGCTTGCTTACGAAGCACAGGTTTTATTTCGTTCTCCATCTGTCCTGATTTGAAAATCAGCACAAAGTTAAAACTTACCTACCAAAAGGCGGAGAAATCAATCCACAAAAAGTCAAAGAGCGCCTTATATTATTGTTTTTTTCTTTATTCCATTGGTCGAATCATGGTTTCTATAAATGCGATTTCTTCATCAGTCAAGCCATACTTCTTGTATAGCATCTCGTCTGTCCATGGATGGGAGAAGTCTTGGAGGGGAACATATGAGTATGTCTTTTGTGTCATGTTTTTATTCTTTCTTATACCTACTAACAACCTGAAGAATTTTGTCTGCATATATACAGATATATTCTTTGTCATCTCTAAGCTATCAAATGGACCTATTGCGAGGAATGTTTCAGAGCATATCACATCTTTCTCGCCCAATTCTGCCTTTCCAATTATCTTAGCTGGAATAGGATTCCCAATTTGACCAGCAGCACCATCTGCTTTAGATATAAATAGTTTATATTTTCCGATATAATTATCACCTCTAATCAACTTATAAGAATCTTTTATTGAAACTATTTCTCTTTTTGAATCTATCCTACAAAGAATTCGACGTTTTGTTTTTGTATTGGACATTAGGCAAGAAATATCATCTTTAATTGAGAAAGGATTTCTTGGAGAGACAATAGTATCAAAGGTGTTCTCATGCATTTTACGTACTTTACTTAATATGCTTATTAAATTGGGGTCTCGGATAACAATGTCACTTGTGCCATCCTCATCAAGAGTTTTATTTGAATATAGAATGTTACCCTTTGCCTGATGCAAAAAGTAATCGCATTTCCCATCATGTTCTTGACTCCACAAGAAATAACAAGCACCGCCTTCAATACTGACTCCCGAAAAGATATGAGAAGCATCCATATAATCATGTAGTATTTTAATATGTCTGTCTTTTATCATTTTATCCCGGAAGGAATCCAGCCCTTTTCCACCAGTCATCCAACGTGAGGGCATAATCATTGCGACATAACGAGGTTTCAACCTTTGAACCTGAAAAACAAATGTATCATATAATGGTTTTGCACTGGAGCCAGATCCTCCACCATCATTCAATTGATACGGCGGATTACCAACGATTACATCAAATTTCATATTTGGAAAGAATTGTTTGGGATTATCTGTGTGAATAAACATATAGGCGTAATGTTCGGCTTCGGAACCTCTGTCATATACAGCTTGGCTGGCTCCGCAGTACTTGCACTTGCCGTTCACCCATGTGTGTTTTATATTATTGTATAGGATATTTCCCTCTTTGCTATTGAAGTGAGAAATGCTGTACTTGCCATTAGCGTATTTGCTGCAATATACTGATCGGCGGGACAGCAACGAGGTCAGCTCCGTACAGGCTATGCCGAACACCTGATGGTGCAGGATGTGGTCTATACGCTGTTGGCGGTCGGGTATCTGCTGCTCCAACCCCCTGTCGAGCCTCTTCACTATTTCGCGCAGAAAGACACCGCTCTTGGTGAATGGGTCAAGAAATGTGGTCTTGGGACTGCGGAACAGCTCTTGCGGCAATAAGTCTAACATCTTATTAGCCAACTCTGGAGGGGTAAACACTTCGTCATTACTCAGGTTGGCAATGCAGTTAAGCACGTCGGGATTGTAGCTACTCATGGGGCTTTTATGATTTAAGAAGGTCAATAAAACGTATTTTCTTTCCGCCATTTCGCCAGTCGCGGATGAAACTGTAAGTGCCGTTGTGGCGCATGACGTCCTCCTGCTGGCAACCGGGACAATGGAGGGTGCGCTCTTCTTCGCCAAAAAGGGATTGCTCCGTAACGGTCACGCCATCTTTACAGCTACACGGCACCACGCCTTTCAGGCCGTCCATCTGCCAGAGGTTCCACGAAACGACGTAGGCAATGTAGTTGATGGATTTCTCCATCGGCATCTTGCCAAACTTCTCGCAATAGTATTCAATGAAAGTAAGAAGCAGGTTCTCGCGCGCCAGCAGGAGGTTGTCGCCCTGCCATTCGTAGCCGTAGGTGTTCTGAAAGGCCACTTGCGCCCATTCCAGCCACTCGCCGCTGCTCTGCGTGTTCTCGCCGACTACGCGCAGTTTGCGGTCGAGAAGCCCGGTGCGTTCCTGAAGGGGAATGGGATGGCCCGTTGTGGTGTCGTAGCGACTTGCAAGGTATGGGGCTTCGCCACAGGTGATTTCAAGGCGCGTGGCACGCACATAGTCCTTCCACGTCTTGCCTTCCGGAAAGAGTATCTTGCCTGGTGTGGACTGCCAAGTTTTGCCGTCCTCATTCGGCACGTTGAAAACATCCTTCCGCCCGAACCAGGCTTCATCCACAAGGTTGTTCTGCGCGTTGCATATCCAAGATGGCGTGAACACCTCCGCCATGTCCTTGGAGCGGTCGGTCTGCTGTTCACGGCTTTTGAGCACACGCGGACGGATGACCGTTCCGTTTTTGCCTGTGATGGTTTCGGGAGTGATGGGACAGAAAAAGCCATAACCTTCTCCGAGCAGCTCATAGTCGTGAGTTGCCCAAAAGATGTTATGGCCTGTGGTATGGTCGCGCAGAAGGGTACAGAGCACCTCTGGCGACAAAGCCAACAAATCGTCCTCCCTGACATCCACAGGGAGGCTGCCGTCCGCAACGGACGGCACAAGAATGTTTTCTGGCATTCTTTGCGCTTATGCTATGGCAAAAGCACTTATCGGATTCTTTTGGGCTCAAATATCAAGACCCCTATGAACGCAAGAAGCGTGTACGCTCCTTATCGAACATAGAGGCCCTGACAAAGCCCAGTAGAAAGATAAGTGACGTCCACGCTATAAGCGCAGACATTCACAATTATCAGTTATCTACTTTCTTTAGAAATTTGTCAGGTTTCTATGTTCACCGAATAACTGCTAATGCTGTTATAGATTCCAATATGTTCATACCCCACCCTGCACTCAGGGATTCCTGCTCATGAAGCAGGCACCGTTTACGGCGATTCGGCGATATTCGCCGCAAATATAAGCATTTTCATAAAAAGCACACAAAAAAATTCCACACACGAGAATTACCATGCGAAGCTTTCCTTATCCCTCCAGCGCGTCACTCGTTTGTCCCGAACTGGGACTTATATGCCCTTCAGGTCTTTTCGCCCGAAATGTCACACAACGAAGCGACTCTTCTTCCGTTCAGTATATCAACATGTTACAAGATTCCCCCAAATCTCTTTTTGAGGTGTGCGCTTACCTCGATTCGAGGTGTGCGCTTACCTTGACTTGAGGTGTGCGCTTACCTTGACTCGAGGTGTGCGCTTACCTCAACATGAGCTGTGCGCACACCCCAAAAGGAGGTATGCGCACAGCTCAGATGCAAGATTGGGGCAGGATATTCGGACCTTAACGCATATATACAACAAAGGCACGCTTTGACGCGTGCCTTTGTATTGCTTTTCTGTTGAAAATCAACTATATTGCGGAGAGGATAGGATTCGAACCTACGAACCAGTTTTGCCGGTTACACGCTTTCCAGGCGTGCCTCTTCAACCACTCGAGCACCTCTCCTTGGTTGTTAAGCGGGGCAAAAGTAGTAATATTTTGAAAAAAGGGCAAGGGAATGCGGAAAAAGTTGCGCGTGCCCGTTCCCAAAAGACGCGTAACACGCCGTTCCGCACTCTCAAGGGCGCGGTGGAGGGACGGAGAAAGGATAAGAGCCGGCGGCACGCGACCTAAAACGGACTGGAGAAAAGCATGCGGTGCCGCCCCTCATTTTCCGCCCTGCGCCGCGCGGTTAAGGGAAGAAATGCGTAACTTCGCGCCGATATGGACTTCCGTACCATCGTGGAGCTCCCCAGGGAGCGCGTGGAACTCGGGCCGCAGTCGGGCGTACTGCTGGTGGGGTCCTGCTTCGCCGAACACATCGGCGGGAGGATGCGTGCGGCCCTGCCCGAAGGGGCGGTGTGCGTGAACCCGTTCGGCGTGCTCTACAATCCCGAAAGCCTGCGCATGGCACTGGAAATCGTAGTGTTCGGCTCGCTCTTCTTCCCGGAGGAGTATCTCTTCGAGGGTAGGGACGGGCTGTGGCACAGCTGGCTGCACAGCGGCGCGTTCTCGGCGGAAAAACACGAGGACTGCGTGAGCCGCATCAAGGCGGCCTATGAGGAGGCTGTCGGGCTGCTGCGCCGCGCGGACATGCTATGCGTGACGTTCGGCACAAACCATATCTACGAGCACCGCACGCGCGGCATCGTCGTGGGCAACTGCCACAAGGAGCCTGCGGCGCAGTTCGCGGAGCGCGCGCTGGACGTAGAGGAAATATGCACGGGCTGGGACAAACTGCTGGATGATCTGGCAAACGAGTTCCCCGCACTGCGCGTGGTCTTCACCGTCAGCCCCTACCGCTACGCGAAGTACGGCTTCCACGGGAGCCAGCTGGCCAAGGCCACGCTGCAGCTGGCTGTGGCGCGCCTCTGCGCCGGACACCCCAACGCGCTCTACTTCCCGGCCTATGAGATTGTCGTGGACGAGCTGCGCGACTACCGTTTCTACGAGGCCGACATGCTCCACCCGTCGGCGCAGGCGGCGGACTACGTGTGGCAACGCTTTGCAGACTGGGCCTTCACGGACGAACTGCGCGACTATGCCGCCGAGAAGGCCGCGCTGGAAAAGGCCGAAGCGCACCGCCCGCTGCACCCGGACGCGGAGGAATACAGGAAATTCCTGGAAGCCCTGGAGCGCAAGCGCGAAGCGTTCCGGCGCAAGTGGGCTACGAACAAATGAATATCGGGGCAGGCAGACCTGCCGAAAGCTATGCACTATACGATTGAGACTATCGCATCGCTTGTTGGTGCGCGCATCGAGGGAGCGCACCAACCGGAAGCGCGCATCGACTGGCTGCTTACGGACAGCCGTTCCCTCGCTTTCCCGGAAACGACTATCTTCTTCGCCCTGCGCACACGGACGGGCGACGGACACCGCTACATCGAGGACCTGTACCGCCGGGGCATGCGCCACTTTGTCGTGGAGGAAGGGGCGCGGGAACTGGCGGAAGCCACCTTCCTCATCGTTCCCTCCCCGCTTCGCGCCCTGCAACGTCTGGCGGAACGCCACCGCGAGGAGTACAGCCTGCCCGTAGTGGGCGTAACGGGTTCGAACGGGAAGACGGTGGTAAAGGAGTGGCTCTACCAGCTGCTCGGGCCGCGCATGAAGGTGACGCGCTCACCGCGTTCGTACAACTCGCAGGTGGGCGTGCCCCTGAGCGTCTGCCTGCTGACGGAGCAGACGGAGCTGGGAATCTTCGAGGCGGGCATCAGCCAGCCCGGCGAGATGGCCACGCTGCGCGACATTATCCAGCCCACCGTCGGCGTGATGACGAACATCGGGCAGGCGCATCAGGAGAACTTCGGTTCACTGGAGCAGAAGTGCCGCGAGAAGCTCTCGCTCTTCGACGGAGCGGAGGTGCTGGTCTATGATGCCGACAACGCCGTCGTCCGCGCCTGCCTCGGACAGAGCGGCTTCCGGGGGCGGCGCTTCGGGTGGTCGCGCACGGACGCGGACGCGCCGCTCTACGTGGAGAGCGTGACGGCGGAAGGCGACAGCACACATATTATATATAGGTATGCGGGCACGCGCGGGGACCTCCGCCTGCCCTTCAGCGACGCGGCTTCCGCTGAGAACGCGCTGCACTGCCTGGCCGTCTGCCTGCTGCTGGGCTGCACGCCGCAGTACGTGGCCGAGCGGATGCCGCTGCTGGAAACCGTGGCCATGCGCCTGGAGGTGAAGCGCGGCGTGCGCGGCATGACAATCATCAACGACAGCTACAACTCCGACATCAATTCCCTGCACATCGCGCTGGACTTCGCCGAACGGCGGGCGGCGGACGAGGGGTCGGGCTTCACGCTCGTACTCTCCGACATCCAGCAGAGCGAGCTTCCCGCCGGGGAGCTTTACGCCCAGGTGGCCGACATGGTGGCCCACCGCCGCGTGGCACGCCTCGTGGGCATCGGGCCGGAACTGTGCAAGGCGCGCGGCCGGTTCGCCCAGCTGCCCTGCGAGCAGCACTTCTTTGCGGACACGCCGCAGGCCGCCGACCTATGGAGCCGCCTGCCGCAGGGCGGGCTCGTCCTGCTGAAGGGGGCGCGCGCCTTCCACTTCGAGCGCATCGAGGAGACCCTGGTGCAGAAGGTGCACGAGACGACGCTGGAGGTGAGCCTCGAGGCCGTCGCCGCCAACCTGAACCACTACCGCTCCTACCTCCGTCCCGGGACCAAGATGGTCTGCATGATCAAGGCGTCCGCCTACGGCTCCGGCGCGGTGGAGATAGCCCGGACGCTGCAGGACCGGGGGGCGGACTACCTCGCCGTCGCCGTCGCCGACGAGGGCGCGGAGCTCCGCAAGGCGGGCATCACGGCGGACATCATCGTGATGAACCCCGAGCTATCCTCCTTCCCGACGCTCTTCGAGTACCGCCTGCAGCCCGAGGTCTATAGCTTCGAACTGCTCGAAGCCCTCATCCGCGCCGCCAAGCGCGAGGGCATCACGGACTTCCCCGTCCACATCAAGCTCGACACCGGGATGCGCCGCCTCGGCTTCGACCCCGAGAAGGACATCCCCCGCCTCACCGACCGCCTCCACCGCCAGGCCGCGCTCATCCCGCGCAGCATATTCTCCCACTTCGCCGGAGCCGACACGCCGGAGCTGGACGGCTACAGCGCCGGGCAGTTCCGCCTCTTCGACGAAGCCTCCCGCCAGTTCCAGGCCGCATTCCCGCACAAGGTGCTGCGGCACATCTGCAACTCCGCCGGCATAGAGCGCTTCCCCGAGCGCCACCTGGACATGGTGCGCCTGGGCCTCGGCCTCTACGGCATCAACCCCGTCACGAACAAGGTTATCCACAACGTCGCCTCGCTGCGCACGACCGTGCTGCAAGTGCGCGACGTGCCGGCCGGCGGCACCGTGGGCTACGGCCGCCGGGGCCGGCTGGAGGGCCCCGGGCGCGTGGCCGCCATCCCCGTGGGCTACGCCGACGGGCTGGACCGCCGCCTGGGCAACGGCCGGGGCTACTGCCTCGTGGGCGGGCGGCGCGCCCCCTACGTGGGCAACATCTGCATGGATGTAAGCATGATCGACGTGACGGGCATACCCTGCCGCGCGGGCGACGCCGTGGAAGTCTTCGGCGACGCGCTCCCCGTCACCGTCCTCTCCGACGCGCTGGGCACGATCCCCTACGAAGTGCTCACCAGCGTCTCCGAGCGCGTGAAGCGCGTATATTTCCAGTAGCGCCGCAGGGCGGGCCGGGCCTCCCCCCTACCCCGCCGCGCGTTTCCTCCACCCGGGCAGAGGCCTCCCTCCGCCCGGGTGGAGTTTTTTATCCGAACAGGACGGGAATTTCCTCCGCGCAGGGAGTCCGTTTTTCCTACCCGGACAGGAATTTTTTCCTACCCAGACAGGAATTTTTTCCTACCCAGACAGGAATTTTTTCCTACCCAGACAGGAATTTCTTCCTACCCGGGTAGGAATTTTTTCCATTTACGGAAGGCAAAATGGAATTTCCGGGCAAAAAAAGAGCCGCGCCAGGGAACGGCCTAAGCGCGAGGGACTTATAACGGAGCTGGAGGGCGGATCCGCCGTACTTGCCGGGGCTGTGCTATTGAGCTATTCCTTGCAGTATCTCCATGGCCTGCCGCACGCTCGTGACGGGGCGTACCGTCATGCGGCGGCGCCCTCCGTCGTCGAAGAGGCGGCAAGTGCGGAAGTTCGCCATGGCATACTGGATGACGGCGTCGAAGGTGGGGCTCTGGTAGAAGGGGTGCTCCTTGTCGGCGGGGAAGTACATCGTCATGCGCCCGCCCTTCAGCACCAGGCGCTCGCAGCCCAGCCGTCCGCCCAGCTTCCGCAGCGGCACGATGCGCAGCAGCTCCTCGGCTTCCTCGGGCAGGGGGCCGAAGCGGTCCTCGAGGCGGCGGCGGAAGGCTGTGGCCCCCTCCCACCTCCCCCCTCCGGGGGAGGGGTTCAGAGCGGTTGTGTCGGGGGCTTCTCTTTCTTCGCTCAGTTTGTCCAGCTCCCTGTACAGCATCATGCGCTCGCTGGCGCCGGGGACGTAGGTCTCGGGCAGGTAGGCGTGGAGGTCGCATTCGATGTCGGTTGCCCCCTCCCACCTCCCCCCTCCGGGGGAGGAGTTCAGCGCGGCATTGGAAACCTCTCCGCACAAAATGCCTTGTTTCCCCCCGGAGGGGGGGACGGAAGGGGGGCTGGAGGGGGCCTCCCTCATCGCCTCCTTCAGTATCTTCAGGTACGTCTCGTAGCCCAGGTCGGCGATGAAGCCGCTCTGCTCCGCGCCCAGCAGGTTGCCCGCGCCGCGTATGTCGAGGTCCTGCATGGCGATGTGGATGCCGCTGCCCAGGTCGCTGAACTGCTCGAGGGCCTGCAGGCGTCGGCGCGCGTCGTCGGGGAGCAGGGAGAGCGGCGGAGCCAGGAGGTAGCAGAACGCCTTGCGGTCCGAGCGTCCCACGCGGCCGCGCATCTGGTGGAGGTCGCTGAGGCCGAAGCGGTGGGCGGCGTCGATGATGATGGTGTTCGCGTTGGGGATGTCGATGCCGTTCTCCACGATGGTGGTGGAGAGCAGCACGTCGTAGTCGTAGTTGATGAAGTCCGTGACGATTTCCTCCAGCTGTGCGGGCGGCATCTGTCCGTGGCCCACGGCTACGCGGGCGTCGGGGACGTACCTGGCCAGCAGCTGGCGCAGGTTTTCAAGGGCGCTGATGCGGTTTGTCACGATGAACACCTGCCCGTTGCGGCTCATCTCGAAGTTCACGGCCTCGGCTATGACCTCGTGGCTGAACGTGTGTATCTCCGTCTGTATCGGTCGGCGGTTCGGGGGCGGCGTCTCGATGACGGAGAAGTCGCGTGCGCCCATCATGGAGAACTGCAAGGTGCGCGGTATGGGGGTGGCGGACATCGTGAGCGTGTCCACGCCCGTCTTCATCATGCGGAGCTTCTCCTTCACGCCCACGCCGAACTTCTGCTCCTCGTCGATGATGAGCAGGCCGAGGTCCTTGAAGCGCACCTGCTTGCCGATGAGCTTGTGCGTGCCGACGACGATGTCCACCGTGCCGTCCGCCAGTCCCGCGAGGAGTTCCTTCACCTGCTTCGGCGAGCGTGCGCGGGTGAGGTAGTCTATCTTCACGGGGAAGTCGCGCAGTCGTTCGCAGAACGTCTTGTAGTGCTGCAGGGCCAGTACGGTCGTCGGCACGAGGACAGCCACCTGCTTGTTGTCCACGGCGGCTTTCAGGGCGGCGCGCACGGCGATTTCCGTCTTTCCGAAGCCCACGTCGCCGCAGACGAGGCGGTCCATCGGCTGTCGGCTTTCCATGTCGCGCTTCACCTCCTGCGTCACGCGCAGCTGGTCCGGCGTGTCCTCGTACTTGAAGCCCGCTTCCAGCTCCTGCTGCATGAACGTGTCCGGCGAGAAAGCGAAGCCCTCCTGCTGGCGGCGCGCGGCGTAGAGGCGGATGAGGTCGGCGGCGATGTCCTTCAGCTTCGACTTCGTGCGTTCTTTCATGCGTTCCCAGGCTCCCGTGCCGAGGCGGCTGAGGCGGGGCGCTTCGCCGTCCTTACCCTTGTACTTCGAAAGCTTGTGGAGGGCATGGATGCTGACGAGCACCACGTCGTCGCGCTGGTACGTCAGCTTTATCATCTCCTGCTGCGAACCGTCGGCACTCGGCACGCGCACCAGTCCCGCGAAGCGTCCGATGCCGTGGTCTATGTGGACGATGTAGTCGCCCGGCTGGAACTGCATCAGTTCCTTCAGCGTGAGCGCCATCTTCGCGTTGCGCGTGCGCTCGCTCTTGAGGTTGTATTTGTGGAAGCGGTCGAATATCTGGTGGTCCGTGAAGACGGCCGCCATGATGTCCGCGTCGGCAAAGCCCGCGTGCAGGGTGGGGGAAGCCCCCTCCCAGGACGAGTCCATTATCTCTCTCAGCCTTTCCAGTTGCTTCTCGCTGTCCGCACATATATAGATATTGTACCCGCGCGCGTGAAGGTCGTCGAAGGACGAGCGCAGCAGGTCGAAGTTCTTATGGTAGATGGGCTGCGGAGCGGTGGAGAAGTGGAAGCCCGTCCCAGCCTCGTGCAGGCCGGGGAGGAGTTCGATGCGGCGCAGGGCGCTCAGTCTTTCGCAGACGGCAGCGCCACTTACGAGCAGCCGCTCTTTGTTCAGCGTCTGTTCGGCGTCGTTCGCTTCGCTGCCCGGTACCCCTTCCTCTGGGGCAGCCTGTGCGGAGGCAGCCTGCCGA
Organism: Alloprevotella sp.; assembly: GCA_017476545.1. Taxonomy (GTDB): domain Bacteria; phylum Bacteroidota; class Bacteroidia; order Bacteroidales; family Bacteroidaceae; genus Alloprevotella. The sequence goes on along the minus strand of JAFUZP010000029.1, from coordinate 13,603 downwards.
CTGAAACCTTCGTCGTATATCTTTGTCATCACCTCCTCCGCAAACGCCAAGTCCTTGCATACGAGGAGCGTGTCCTCCGGCAGGTAGTCCGTGAAGGGCACGAGGTTGTTTGCGCCTTGCTCCATCTCCGGCACCACGGTCACGTCCTCCAGCTTCTCCCTTGACAGCTGCGTCTGCACCTCGAAGGTGCGGATGCTGTCCACCTCGTCGCCGAAGAAGTCTATGCGCACGGGATAGTCCATCGCGTAAGAATAGACATCCAGTATGCTGCCGCGCACGGCGAACTCTCCCGGTTCGTACACGTAGTCCGTGCGGCGGAAACCGATGTCCAGCAGGCGGTGCTCCAGTTCCGGCAGGTCGTAGGTGCCGCCCGTGCGCAGGCTTACGCTGCGTCTGGCCATGTCGCCGGGTGCCGCCACGCGCTCGGCAAGGGCGGCGGGGTAGGTGACGATGAGGCCTCCCGCGGGCGACGTCAGGGCCGTAATCACCTCAGCCCTCAGCACCTCGCTTGCCGCGTCGCGCTGTCCGTACTTCGCCGCGCGGCGGTAGGCCGAGGGAAAGAACAGCACGCGGCTGTGGGGCAACAGGGCGCAGAGGTCGTGGTAGAAGTAGCCCGCTTCCTCCTCGTCGTTCAGCAGGACGAGGAAGGTCGTCTCCGGCAGCCTCCTTTGCAGACTTGCCGTCACCACGGCTGCCGACGAGCCGTGCAGACCGTCCGTCCGCGCCACCTTCCGCTTGCTGCCTGTCAGGTGCGTGCGCAGCGCCTTCACCTGCGGGTGTTTGTCGTATAGTCTCAGTATGTCTTTGAGTTCCATGCGTGCTACAAAGGTAAGTCTTTTGGCATGAACTGGCAACAGCCGGACGAAGCGTGCCGATCCCGATAGCGCGGGGGCGGCAGGAAACGGATACTTTTTCGCGTCCACAAGGAGCGGGGTACAAAACTATTGCTACCTTTGCAGCGACAAGTATAACAAACAGATTAGCGAAAGGGTACAGTATGGACATCGTAAAACGATTTTTAGCTTACACGCAGTTTGACACGCAGTCCGCCGAGGACTCGCAGACAACTCCGAGTACGGAGAAACAATGGAAGTTCGCACGCTACCTGCGCGATGAACTGGAAGAAATAGGCCTGAAGGACGTAGAGCTGGACGACAACGGCTACCTCTACGCTACGCTTCCCGCCAACACAGACAAGGACGCACCCACGGTGGGCTTCATCTCACACTACGACACCAGCCCCGACTGTTCCGGCGCGGACATCAAGCCGCGCATCGTGGAGAACTACGACGGAGGCGACATCGTACTGGACGACAAGGCGGGCATCGTGACATCGCCCGAGAAGTTCCCCGAACTCAAGGCGCACGTGGGCGAGGACATCATCGTGACGGACGGCCACACGCTGCTCGGCGCTGACGACAAGGCGGGCATAGCCGAAATCGTGCAGGCCATGGTGTACCTGATGGAGCACCCCGAAATCGAACACGGAAAGATTCGCGTAGCCTTCAACCCCGACGAGGAAATCGGCCTCGGCGCACACAAGTTCGACGTGGAGAAGTTTGGCTGCGAGTGGGCTTACACCATGGACGGCGGCGACGTGGGAGAACTGGAGTTTGAGAACTTCAACGCAGCCAGTGCGAAGGTGGACATCACAGGCGTCAGCGTACATCCGGGATATGCCAAGGACAAGATGGTGAACGCCATCCGCGTGGCCTCGGAGTTCATACAAGCCCTGCCGCAGGACGAAGTACCTGAACGCACGGAGGGCTACGAGGGCTTCTTCCACGTAGTGGGCATCGAAGGCGGCGTGGAACGCGCCACGGTCTCCTACATCATCCGCGACCACGACCGCGAACGCTTCGAACAGCGCAAACGCTTGTTCCAGAAGACGGCGCAGGCCCTGAACGAACGCTACGGCGCAGGCACCCTCAACGCTACCGTCAAGGACCAATACTACAACATGCGCGAGCAGATAGACCCCGTCATGCACGTCATTGACATCGCCATCAAAGCTATGGCCGATGCCGGCGTATCGCCACGCGTACAGGCCATCCGCGGCGGTACGGACGGCGCACAGCTTTCCTTCAAGGGTCTCCCCTGCCCCAACATATTCGCCGGAGGCCTCAACTTCCACGGCCCGCACGAGTTCCTGCCCATCCCCAACATGGAGAAAGCCATGCAGGTGGTGGTGAACATCTGCAACCTCGTGGCGGACTTTAACGAGTGAGCGATACACGAGCAAGGACTATACCACGCGATACCTCCATTCGGAAAGTCTGAGGCGCGTGCCCCAGGCTGGGCACGCCCCTCTTAGTATGTTTATAACGAGGGAGCGTCCCCTCCAAGATTTCACTTCGCAGCTATAGTTGCATTTGATGCGACCATAGCCTGCACCTCGTAGCCCGCAGGCATGACAGCCTTCGTACCCGGGATGAAGATACAAGGCCATACGAAGATGCCGGCCACGACAGCCAAAGGTGTACGGTTCTTTCCCGTTACACGCACCGCCGTATTGGAGAAAAACACAGATTCGCCTCCATCCAAGTTCATCCTGTCTATCGTGATTGTAAGGCGACCCTTCGTCCCGGCGAGGGAACTTTTGCGGGCTTCGGAAACAACGCCTTTCACCAGTGTACCGAGGGGTACGGCGCATACACCATCCACTGTGACATCCTGCACAACGCGAAAGTCTACCGTCTGTCCCTCCACGACATCAGCCGCCTTCACCTGATTAACGGCCTGCAGATGGACAACAGTCCCCGCCTTGATTGTAACCTGCTTCTGCGCGTAGCCTGCGACGGCAAGAAGCCCCATTGCAACAGAGAACAATACCTTTTTCATGATGTTTCTCCTGCGCTTCCCAGCCCCCGGGAAGCCGCTCTTTTATAAATTAAACAGATACAAGAAAAGCGTAGGACTTGTTCTGCTCATATTATACCTGGTATCGGCAAACACCATCGGAGTATGAACGGAGAAACAATAACCCCACGCTGTCGCATATACACTTATTGCGCACAGCATGGGCTGTCCACAAAAGGATACACAAACAGAATGAGCGTCGGTTGTCCCTATCCTCTCCGTTAGAAATTTTGCCGATTTCGATATAAAGGATAAAGCAAAAACGCCTTCTTGACCCGCCGATGTCTCCCGGCAGGCACAGCAAAGGTAAGGTATTTCCCCGGGACTACCGCACACACCGGGGAGGAAAATTGTTCCTCGGGATAAGATGATAACGAAGACCTACCGGAGCGACGGGGAAAAGAGCACGGGAATGCGACCCCTGCGGGGCGGGACTTACATTCGGGCGCGTCTTGTGTTATCTTTGTAGGACGGACATCTAAAAACAACAAGCTATGAACACACCAGAGAACTTCATGCGATGCCTCTGCGCGGACTGCCCGCGCAGCAGTGAGTGCCTGCGATGGCAAGTCGGGTGCGGAGAGCGCAGCGAACGCCACTACCTGACCGTCGTGAACCCCAATCACCCCACAGCACCCCTTACGCTAAAGCCCGGCGCGGAAACCACGCAGCAATGATCCCGCTACCGCCGCGCCAAGTCCACCCTACGCCCAGAAAGCCATGCACGTCGTGGCTCCGCACGCTGCCAACCGCGCAGAAGAATGTAAAAATCTCCCATGTAATAAATAATTTTACACAATTTTTTTCAACGCACTGAAGAATTTTGTATTTTCGCGACACGGAAATCCGCAACGCCGTCATCGGTGACTTTTCACCGCTGCTCATACGGCAGGACAGCGGCCGCCTGTGGGAGAACTACATAGTCAGCGAGCGGGTGAAGCGGAGTCATAACGCCTACGGAGGAAAAGGCTTCTATTTCTGGAAGACTTACGACAAACAGGAAATAGACCTTATAGAAGAACACGTGAACACCCCTGAAGCGTTTGAGATAAAAGGCGGGAAGAAACGCCGCACGCACCCGCCCCCCTTCAAAAGGCATACCCCGGAGCGGCATTCCACGCCATGAACAAAGAAAACTACCATACATTCCTGCTATGAACTCCCTACCCCAACTCGTAACCGACCTTGCGCTGATCCTCATCGTGGCGGGCGTGACGACACTCGTATTCAAGCGCCTGAAGCAGCCACTCATCCTCGGCTACATCCTTGCCGGCTTCCTCGCCGGCCCGCATATGTCCTGGATTCCCACTGTGGCCGACACAGCGAGCGTCCACACGTGGTCGGAAATCGGTGTCATCTTCATTATGTTCTCCTTAGGACTGGAGTTCTCGTTCAAGAAGATAGTGAAAATGGGGCTCGGCCCTATCGTCGCCGCGCTCTGCGTCATCGCCTTTATGATCACACTGGGGAGTATGGTCGGCCGGCTCTTCGGGTGGTCGTCAATGAACAGCCTCTTCCTCGGCGGTATGGTAGCGATGTCGAGTACGACAGTCATCTACAAGGCGTTGGATGAGCTGGGGTTACGGCAGCAGAAGTTTGCGGGCGTCGTGCTTAGCGTGCTCATTCTTGAAGATATCCTCGGCATTCTTTTGATGGTCATCCTCTCCGCGATGGCCGCCGTGGGACGGTTGGAGGGCGCACAGCTCGTGGGAAGCCTCGCGCAGCTGGCCTTCTTCCTTATTCTGTGGTTTGTAGTGGGCATTTACATCGTCCCGCTCGTGCTGCGCCGCAACTCTAAGTGGATCGGACGCGAGACGCTGCTCGTCGTGAGCCTCGGACTGTGCTTCCTGATGGTAGTCCTGGCGGAAGAGGCAGGCTACAGCTCGGCACTGGGTGCCTTTATGATGGGCAGTATCCTTGCGGAGACAACGGAGGCGGAGAGCATCGAGCACATCGTCGCGCCCGTGAAGGACCTCTTCGGTGCCATCTTCTTTGTGTCCGTCGGTATGCTCGTGGACCCTGCCGTGCTGGTGCAGTACTGGCTACCCATCCTCGCCATCATCGCTGTCATCCTCGTAGGACAGACGCTCTTCGGCTCATTCTCCTTCCTGCTCTCCGGCCAGCCGCTGAAAGTGGCCATGCAGTGCGGTTTCTCCCTGACGCAAATCGGCGAGTTCTCCTTCATCCTCGCCGCGCTGGGCGTGAGTCTCGGCGTAACGAGCGACTTCCTCTACCCTGTCGTCGTAGCCGTATCCATCATTACCACGTTCACCACGCCCTACATGATTAAGGCCGCAACCCCGGCCTACGAGGCAATCAAACGGCGGTTGCCGGAGGAAATGACAAACAACAAAGCGCAAGCCGCTCTTCCCTCGAAGGAAAAAGCGATCGGAACGCCCACGCCTAAACTCGGCCTCCGTGCCCTCCTCACCTCCCTCCTCGTGTTTACCGCCGCCTACTTCGTGGTGGCCTGGGCGGCAATCGGCATCAGCTTCTCCACCCTCCTACCCTTCAGCCGGGGCGTACTGGGGCACTGGCCGGGCAACGCCCTGTGCGGACTGCTGACCCTCGTGATTGTTGCACCTTTCGTGCGCCCCATCGTGATGAAGAAGCTCCGCAGCGACGAAGTAATGCACTGGCGACAGACGGGCGACACGCTGCGCCTCGCCGCATTCGGAGTGACACTGCTCGCACGCTTCGCCATCGCCACGGCCACGGTGTGGTACGTGCTGGAATTCCTCTCCCCGGCCCGCTGGTACTGGCACGTACTCGTCGGCTCACTGCTCGTGCTGCTGGCGTGCCTTGAACGTATAGCCGGTCGGCGCAACCCTGTGGCAAAATGGGTTAAGTACGTCAGCATCCGCATGGAGCGCATATTCCTGCAGAACTTCCGGCAGCGCGAAATCCGCGCACGTGCCAAGCGGCCAGGCTACGAGAACACGCTGCTGCGCCACGACGTACACCTCTCGCAGCTCGCCCTGCCCGAAGGGTCGGACTGGGGCGGCAAAACACTCAGCGACCTCAAGTTCGGCCACAACGACGGCGTGATGATTGCCGCCGTCATACGCGGGGGCGGACGCATCAACATTCCCGACGGACAGACGCGCCTCTTCCCCGGCGACCGTCTCGAAGTGCTGGGCGACGACGAGAGTCTCGATGCCCTCGCCCGCCGCATGAACGTCGAGGTGTCCTCCCTCACGCCTAACGACCGCCCGCACCGCCTCACGCTGGAACGGATGAACGTCGGCAAATCCTCCCCCTTCGCCGGAACGACTCTTTACCAGAGCGGCATCCGCAGCACCTACCAGTGCATGGTCGTCGGCTTTGAGAACAAACTCGACGACAGCGACACGCTCGACCTCGCCACGACCGACCGCCCCATCTGGCCCGGCGACACGCTCTGGCTCGTCGGCGAACAGGACGACCTCCGCCGCCTCTTCCGCGCAAACCGGGGCGGGGAACAGCGGAGTACCAAGGCAGGAACCCTATCTTCCTAGCTTAGGAACATAGGGTTCTTCCGGGGGGATGTAGCGGCAGGGGCGCAGCCCCCCACCTCTACGCGGTACGTATCGCCCGGGTCCCAAAAGCGCGCGCAGTCAGTTATATCGTCCATACGGCTGCGCAGGCCGCTATACCGTTATTATACATATACGCGTAAGGCATAATCAAGTTCCTGATTTCCGCTGCAAAGGGAGGGAAATATTTCCGACTGGCCAAGACAGAGAAGGGGAAATAACCTGTCAGGAAAAACTGACCCTATGGTTACGAAGAACTAACCATAGGGTCAGTGCACCGTAACCGCTGGGTTAGGGACGGCTACCCATAGGGTAAGGAAGAAGCAACTATAGGGTTAAGAAAGAGCTTCAAGCGTTTCAGCGGACAGACCCCATTGGAATAACGTAACGTATAGCGCGCGAGCAGAGTGCCGGAGCCCTGCCCGCAAACCTCCAGAGGCGGGGAAGCGACCAGTGTCTAGAACGCGAGCTTTTCCAGCCGTTCGGGGTCAAGCACGTGGATATTGCGGCGCTTGACCGTAATTATCCCCTGCGCCTCAAGATCCTTCAGCACACGCTGCACCGACAGCATATGCACACCGAACTTGTTCGCCAAGTGGCTGCGCGATTCGGTGAGGCAGAACGCGGTGCTGCCTGCCTGCTGCGACACGTCCAGCAGGTGCTGCGCGACCTTCTCGCGCAGACTGTGCTGCGTGAAATGATGCAAACGGCAGGCCAGGTGCGAGGTCATTGCGTTCAGGATGTGGATGAAGTTCTGCCAAAGGCGGGGATCCCCGTCCAGCATCGCGCGGAACGATGGGGTTGGCATCACTAGCAGGACCACGTCCGTCCGTGCGATAAGCGTCACCGGCCGGCGGTGGTTAGGTCCGAAGATGAAGGCCGGGCAGAGCAGCCTGCCGGCTTCCAGATCCTCCACGTGGATGCGGCTCGCCATTGAACCCATATACGCGGCCACCGAACCTGCCAGTATCAGCTCTGCACTGTGCAACTCAATACCCGCTTCCGCGTAAACGTCGCCGGGGGAAAGCTGCACAAGGCTCTTCGTGACGGGAGACAGCATGGCCTCCGCTTCAGCAGGCAATATCCCGCGAAACAGACTGCTACGGCCCAGCACGTCCAAATATTTCTTAATCATAAGTAGTTATATTATTCTGATGTATCAGCGATAGGCGACAAAGCCGTTTCTGGACGCGCCCGGGACAGAGACCCCGGAAAAGGTTGCGCCCGTACAGGTTAGCCCCCTTGCCATTATACATCGCTGAAGCCAAGAACGAGAGTCCGAAAGGCGTGCCCGGCCCGAGAAAGGCTGTGAGAAATACATAGCACCCGCTACGCAGGAGTTGGTAATTGGCTGGAAATCAAGGGGGGGGGGGGGTAAAGCACCGCTGAAGCCGTGCGGAACGATGCGCATGGCCACTGGAGGGAAGGTTTGTACAGGTACTTTCATATCCGCCTATTTGGTGTGTCTTACGTGCAAAAGTAAACAAAGAATTCTGTACAAATACCTACAAATGTAAGTTTCCGGGGATTTTTTTTGCGGGGAAGCGGGAAAAGCCCTCATTTGCTCCCCGCACATAGCAAACGGCCGCAATGCGCCGCCCTGCACGGGTTGAGCAACGGCTCCGTGCGGGCAGTCCAGTTTGAACACCTGCATCGCGGGCTTCACAAACCTCTTCGCCCCAACCGGCGCAGCACCCGTCCTGCCGCTGCCGCAGCACCCGCAACCCGCACACCGGGGATGGACGTGCGGAGTACGGGAAAGTCGGAAATTCTTCCTAACTTTGCGGCACGGAAACCAAGAAACAGGGAAAAGTATGACGAACGAAGCACAAAGCCCGCGCCTGACTGTCAGGCTACGCAACATCCGCCTGCGGGCGTTCCACGGCTGCCTGCCGCAGGAGCGCACCGTGGGGAACGACTACGAAGTGTCCGCCGCGCTGGACATTGGCGGTGCGGCGGCGGCTATCGAGCGTGATGAGCTCTGCGGCACAGTGGACTACGCGGCTGTTTACACCCTCATCCGCGAAGAGATGGGCATACCCTCGCGGCTGCTGGAGCACGTCTGCGGGCGCATCGTCCGCCGCCTGCTGGAAGCGTTCCCCCAAGTGGAGTGTGCCACGGTCACTGTGATGAAACTCCGCCCGCCCATCCCCGGTGCGGACTGCGACGGCGCGAGCGTCACGCTGACGGAAAGGCGCGGCGCGTAACCGCTACCGCCCGAAACGACAGTTGGGGGTGCAGGTGGATATGCCTGCACCCCCAAGCGTTTCGTCTTACTGAGGCCTGTGCCACAGCGAGCCCTCAGCGCACCATGACCTTGCGCCCGTCGCGGATGTACACCCCACCCTGCCGGGGACGCGCCACGCGCCGTCCCTGCAAATCGTGCAGGTGGACTGGCTGCACGTCGCTCTCCGCACTGCGGATGCCCGTGGACGAGCCGTCCGACAGTACGAAACCGCGCACTTCGCTGCCCGCGAGCAGGAGGTAGGCCTTGTTCCCGCCGAGCGTCGCGCCGCTGTAACGGTAGAAGCCGGGCAGTCCGTCGGGAGCGGAGAAGACGTAGGCACCGTCCATCGCCGCAACGGGCAGGAACGTTCCCCGTAAGTCCTGCGCGGGAGCCGTCGCGTCAAGTCCCCCGGCAACGGGCGTCAGACGTATGGACTGCGCCGCGTCGGCATTCTCGATAACCACCGGCGTTGCGGGCGGTACGACCTCCGCAAGGGCCGTCGTCACGGCCTCCGTGCCAGCTGCACGGACCGTATATACGCTCGTGCTCGCCGTTTCCACCACGAAGGCGAAGGGCACATAGAGCGTGGCGTAACTGCTCGTGCCGCCCGCTGGCGTATTGAGCCTGCGCGTCAGCGATGGAGCCTCCCCCAATATCCAGCCGTCCGCCGTTTCCGAGGCCTGAGCCGCCGCATCCAGATAGAACCCGCTACCGAAGCGCACGGTACAACCGTCCGGGTCATCGGCCAGGGTGAGCGCGTCGGGCGTGCCTTCCATATTGACCGTCCCCAGCGTGGCGGTGGCAGCGAGCGACCTGCCCTGTGCCGATAACGTATAGGTGGCCGTCTCCGCATCCTGCCGCAGCGTGAATACCGTTCCGAGGTCGTTACCGTCCGCCGTCAGGCCGAGTCCGCCGTCCTCGCCCACCCGTAAGAATGCGCCGCCGGCATTACGCAGCTGGTAGTAACCGTTGCCGTAGTCAGCCGCCGCTCCCTGCTGCTCTACGTAGAGTGCCACGGGATAGTACTCATTCGGCGGCGTAGAGAGATTGCTGCTGGCGTAGTTCTTGAAGAAATTGTAAGTGTCCGCGCGGTATAGCAACTGGTTCGTTGTTCTCTTCGCATTGGATATTTTCGCGTTCCCGCCCGACAAGGTAACTGTCCAATTCACATTGCCGGAAGATGACGCCGAGGCGAGGTTCGTCCCCGAGGAGGCCGCGCCGAGATAGTTCGAGGTTTCCCCGATCTTGAACCGATAGTAACTACCACTCGTCCCGAGCGTGAAGACCGTCGGCGGCGTGCTGAGGCCGCTTATATCTATAGTACCGTCCTCAACGGTCACATTGATGCCGCTTGCGCTAGTGCCTACCGGCCCCATCGCTTTGCCGCCGTCCTCATAGACAATGAGGTAGCGCAGGTCCGCTTTGAGCTGCGATACGTCCGTCACCTTCGTGAATACGCCGCCCGCCGCCGTACTGTAAACATAGACGGCCTCGGCCACATCGCTCTTCGTCCCTGCCGTATTCTGGGCATAGGCCCGCAGGTAGTAGGTGCCAGGACTGAGCATGGAAACCGCTCCCGTATATCTGGCCGACGGCGCAGCGGGGATCGCGCCCCAATGGTAGTAGATGGTGCAGCCGTCCTCCGCCGTGACGGAAATAGAGCGCGGCGTAGCGTAACGCCCGGACGCGAGGCTGAATACCGGCGCGGCAGGCTTCGTCACGGGTGTAGGTGGCTCCGCACCGTAATTCTCCGGGTCGAAAGCCACGCTCACCTTATCGCCCCAAATGTACTCCTCCAGTCCCGGAAAGTCAATGAAGGGGTTGCGGTTGCCCTGGATGGAGTCCACGACGTGGTTGCGCCGCGTCTCCTTCGCGCTTACCGCGTCGGCGGCGGACCAGCGACGCAGCATCGTGAGCTGCCATGCCTGCAGGCCGGGGTACTTCTGCCCGTCAAGCGTCACCTTGATGCCCTCCTTCGTGCCATAAGAGGTGTACCACGCTTCAAGCTGAGCCTCGTAGCAGGTCACCATATAGAAATAGCTGCGCGCGAAGTCCCCCTTATACAGGTCGTTCGGCTCGAAGACAACTGTTCCCGAGGGGCAGCCGGGAGTGCTACACGGCCCCAGTTTGCTGAAGCCGTTGGCGGAGGTATAGGTGGGACTTCCCGTCTCACCGAAGGCATAATTCCCCCGCTTCCCGTTCACGTAACCGTCCGTGGGATACAAGTGGAACAGGTCGGTGTACATCGGAGAATCCTCATCGCCGCCAAACCAGCTGTTGGGGAAAGAATGCTCGCGGTTGTACTTGTCACCCTCGCCGGAGTAGTTACCGGCCTGGTCCGTGCCGAACGTGTAGTTGGTGATGCCCGAGTACATGTCCCAGACACAGCCGTCGCTCCGCACGTCGGTCTTCCTGAAGTCCGTCCACAGTTGGCCATAGTCGCGCGTCGTATGGCTGTAAATAATGCCGCACAGGGCGGTCTTGAGCTCCTGGCCCGCCTTTCCCTTCGCAGCGGCGTAATAGCTGGCGAGGTTCGTGTGCTGCGCCTGCATCGTGACAGCGAGCATCAGCAGGGGCAAGAGGGTATGGATGCGTTTCATGGTCTCTGCTTTTTAGCGGGGTTTATGCGCCGGCCGGCGTATCGGGGAGCGTAGCTCCGCAGTTGCGGCAGCAATACGCGCCGTCCTGCAACTCAAGCGTGGCACTGCCGCAGTCGGGGCAGGTGGGTTCGGCGGCGACACCGTCGCCGACATACTTCTTCAGTGCGCGCTCCACGCCCACCGTCCACGTGTTGATGCTCTCGCTCTCCATCTGCATAGAGCCTACGAGGCGGATGACGTTCTCCAGGGGCATACGGTAGCGCAGCACGCCGCTGATGAGCTTGGCGTAGTTCCAGTATTCCTTGTTGAACTTCTCGGAAAGTCCTTCAACGGTAGTCTTGTAACCTCGGCGGTTGGAGAACTGGAAATCGTAACGATGCGTACCGTCGGGATTCGTGGCCTTAATGATGCGTCCCTTGGTGACAGCCTTGGGCAGGACGATACCTTCGTCGTCGTCCTGCAAGCCCGTAAAAATCTCATAGGGGTGGCCGTTGAGCAGTCCGACGAAGGCCACCCATTTCTCTTTGTTATTCTGGAAGCGCACCACATCGCACTCCAGCACGTCCGGGCGGTGCTCCACCACTTCCTGTTGCAGGGGCTGTGTCTGCGGAGCTTCCTCAATGCGGGCGATAGCGGCATCCAACTGCTCTGGCGGCAGGGCAGCCAAAGCACGGACAGCACGCCCCAGTTTTTCCATATAGGCGGTGGCGGCAGCCTTATCGGTACCAAAACGTTTCTGTGCGGCGCGCAGGGAGTCGGCTTCCTGGCTGAAAAGGTCTTTCTCTAAGGACATAGGGATTCTGTTAATCGTTGATAGCGGCGAATTTACACAAGGAAACGGGAAAAGCAAAGGGCGTAGCGGCAAAACTGCACCACCTCCCCTACCCGCCCTGTCATCGGGTCGTATTTCTTCGACGAACGAGGCGGTATTCCTAACCCTAGGGATAGCACGCCGTAACTCTAGGGATAGCACGCCGTAACTCTAGGGGTAGCACGCCGTAACCATAGGGATAGGATTCTACATCCCAAACCTGCTCCCACTTCCTGCGGCGGTAACCGGCTTGCCGCTTGGCTTGTCCAAGAAAAGGAATGCGGGGCGCACCACTCGTGGTACGCCCCGCAGCTATAGGTTACGGTTAAGGACGAGGTAGGCTTACTTCACAAGCACCTTCCGGCCATTTACGATGTTCAGCCCGCGCCCTGCGGCTTGCAGGCGGCGGCCCTGAAGGTCGTAAGCGGAAACCTCACCAGCGTAGCGGGCGGCAACACCCTCCACGCCCGTCACGAGAAGCTCAAGCTCAGCCTGAAGCTGCTGGTACTCGGCATAAAGTTCTGCGACCTGATCGTTGTCGCGCTGCATGAACGTGAAGCGCGCGGCACGGCTCGCGTCAGTCGTCACGGAGTAGCTGAGGGTGTAAACTTCGTCCTCGCAGACATACTGGCCGTCCTCGGTAACGAGACTGTACGTACCGTCCCCGTTCTCCACAATCTGGAAGCGGGCGGCGCGGCTAAAGCGCTCCTCCTCGGCAGCGTCATAGTTGGAGTTCACGAAGCCGTCCTCCACAACGAGGTAGCCGTCATCCGTGGGAGAATAGAAGGCAAAGCCGTCGTAGGGATTGCCGAATATCTGCCACAGGATGTCGCCATAGAGGCTCAAGCTGTAGCCATAGTCATACAGCGCGCCCCCGTCGCCGGCATTATACTTGGCCAGAATAGCCTCCAAAGCAGCCTCGCTGGAATTATTTTCCCAGTTGCGCAGGTTGGTCAGGTCGCCCTCCGCGCCTTCGGCGAGGCAGGAATCGTCAAGACGCATGTAGCCGTAGCAATAGACGGCAGCCGTGTTATCCTTTGTCAGGATGTAGTTGTAGGTACCCTCCTCAGGATTGACGGGGAAGGGGTAGTCGAAGGTAGCCGTCACGGCATAAACGTTCTCGCCCTCCGCGCTGACCGTCAGGCCACCCTCGGGATGCGTATAAGTAGAGAAGGGGCGTTTCAGCTCTTCGGGGATGTCGGTGATGACGGTGCCTTCCTCCACATCACCCTGCTCAAGGCGGGCGAGCTCGTTACCCTCGGCATCCTGGACGACATAGGTCAGAAGGACCAATTCGGGTGCGGGCACTTCGAATTCCTCAACGGTGTAGAAAGCGTAAGGATGTCCCTTCGCGAAGAGCAGGAGCGCCTTCTCATCGGCTTCCTTCTGCCCGCCGCCCTGACGCCAGAAGTCGCCGTTCCAGTTCGGCTTGCCTGCGTCTGCAGGACTATTCTCCGTGATAACCCAGACGTTCTGGCCGGGGAAGTCACCGTTGGGCGTAATCGTGCCGTCGTCGTTGCGCAGCGCAGCGCCGCCGCCACGGATCGCGCTGGCCTCGTCCCAAGGCGTCAGCGTAAACGTCGTGCCAAGC
>JAFUZP010000046.1 GCA_017476545.1 Alloprevotella sp. | reverse complement strand
CGAACGCGCAAAACTCATTGAGCGCCTTGTTGAGCCCGACCGAATCCTTACTTTCCGAGTTCCATGGACGGACGATAACGGCGAGGTGCACGTGAACCTCGGTTATCGCGTACAGTTCAACAACGCCATAGGCCCGTATAAAGGCGGTCTGCGGTTTCACCCGAGCGTAAACCTCTCTATACTTAAATTCCTCGGCTTTGAGCAAACGTTCAAGAATGCCCTCACCACGCTCCCCATGGGCGGTGCGAAAGGAGGCAGTGACTTTGCCCCGCGCGGACGTAGCGATGCGGAAATCATGCGCTTCTGTCAGGCGTTCATGCTCGAACTTCACAAGATTCTCGGTCCTGACATGGACGTGCCCGCTGGCGACATCGGTGTCGGCGGTCGCGAAGTGGGCTACCTGTACGGAATGTACAAAAAGCTCACGCACGAGCACACCGGCACACTGACCGGCAAGGGGCAGGAATTCGGCGGCAGCATCCTGCGCCCGGAAGCCACCGGCTACGGTGCCTGCTATTTCCTGAAGCACATGCTGGACGAACTCGGCATTGACCTGAAGGGCAAAACCGTTGCCGTCAGCGGATTCGGTAACGTAGCTTGGGGGGCTGTACAGAAGGCCACGCAACTTGGTGCCAAGGTGGTTACCATCAGTGGACCGGACGGATACATTTACGACCCCGAGGGTATCAGCGGTGAGAAGAACGAATATATGCTTGAGCTGCGTGCTAGCGGCGAGGACATCGTAGCGCCGTATGCTGATAAGTTCCCGGGCGCACAGTTCTTCCCTGGGAAAAAGCCCTGGGAGGTCAAGGTGGACATCGCCATGCCCTGCGCCACGCAAAACGAACTCGACGAGAACGATGCCCGCCAGCTCGTACAGAACGGCGTGCAGTGCGTAGCCGAAGTGAGCAACATGGGCTGTACGGCAGAAGCTATCGACCACTTCATTGAGACGCACACACCCTTCGCTCCCGGCAAGGCCGTGAACAGCGGCGGCGTAGCCACGAGCGGCTTGGAAATGACACAGAATGCAATGCACATTTACTGGACAGCCGAAGAGGTGGACCAGCGCCTGCACCAGATTATGCGCGACGTTCACGAGCAGTGCCTCAAGTACGGGCGGCAGGCCGACGGATACATAAACTACGTGCGCGGCGCGAATGTGGCCGGCTTCATGAAGGTGGCGCACGCCATGATGCAGCAGGGAGTCATCTGATTCTACCGCTGACGCAACGGCAAATCCCGGACAAGCACATGGCATGTCCGGGATTTTTTCTTACATTTGCCGTGTCGGCCTGCCGAATCCCAGAGCGGACGGAAACGGCCGTGCGCACACAGAAACAATAAACAGCATGAATTTCATATCCTACCTCATCATTGGCGCGCTCGCGGGGTTCCTCGCGGGACGCATCCGCCGTGGCTCCGGCTACGGCTGCATCGTGAACTGCCTGCTCGGCATCGTCGGAGGACAATTCGGCGGCTGGTTGCTCCGTATCTTCAACCTCCCGGAGCCAGGCGGTTTCTGGGCGTCACTTTTTACTGCGGTACTCGGCGCAGTGCTCATGCTCTGGATTGCGGACAAGTTTCGCAGTAAGTAAGCAAGCGCAGCCACTGCGGACTGGCCGGCCACCCTCCCACTTGTTTTCCTGCCCGTTGGGGGTTATTCCCCGTAACCCTGCGGCTAGTTTTTCGTAACCCTACAGTTGGTGCAACGTAACCCTAGGGCTAATGCGACGTAGCCCTAGGGCTAACTCCGTGCAACCCGCAAGAAGCAATGGGTTTCCCCAATTAATACCCCTTCTGTTTCTACCTCTAGGTATGCCTACGCAGGCATGAGCAGAAAAAAGTGCGCGCTGTAATATGCAAAATCCGTGGAAAAGCGTATCTTTGCACCTCGTGGAAGACAGGCCCGGAGCCGACCTGCCGACATGCGCACGGTTGACGGGGTTAAACGCAAGCATAAACAAGAAACACGCGAATATGAAATTAGCAACGACCTACAGCCCGACCGAAGCGGAGGGCAAGTGGTACCGATACTGGGAAGAGCACGGCCTGTTTGCCAGCCGCCCGGACGGTCGCGAACCATACACGGTAGTTATTCCGCCCCCCAACGTGACCGGCGTGCTCCATATGGGGCACATGCTCAACAATACCATCCAGGATATCCTCGTCAGACGCGCCCGCATGGAAGGTAAAAACGCCTGCTGGGTGCCGGGCACCGACCACGCCAGCATCGCTACCGAGGCGAAAGTGGTGCGCAAGCTGGCCTCAGAGGGCATCCGCAAGCGCGACCTGACGCGCGAAGAGTTCCTGAAGCACGCTTGGGGCTGGACGGAAGAACACGGGGGCATCATCCTGAAGCAACTGCGCCGCCTCGGCGCATCGTGCGACTGGGGGCGTACTGCGTTCACCATGGACGAAGCGCGGTCCGAAAGCGTCATCAAAGTCTTCGTGGACCTCTACAACAAGGGGCTCATCTACCGGGGGCTTCGCATGGTAAACTGGGACCCGAAAGCGCTGACAGCACTTTCTGCGGAGGAAGTCATCTATAAGGAGGAGCGGAGCAAGCTCTATTATCTCAAGTACTATGTGGACGGTGCCATTGACGCTGCGGACATCGCACGCTTCAGCGAAGCAGATGGAAATGTCATACACCGCGACGAAAAGGGCTACTACGCAGTCGTGGCCACCACACGCCCCGAAACCATCATGGGGGACACGGCCATGTGCATCAACCCCAAGGACGCGAAGAACCAGTGGCTGCGGGGAAGGCGCGTCATCGTGCCCCTCGTAGGCCGTTCCATCCCCGTCATTGAGGACCGTTACGTGGACATAGAGTTCGGAACAGGCTGCCTGAAGGTTACTCCGGCACACGACACGAACGACTATATGTTAGGGCGGACACACGATCTGGAAACGATAGACATCTTCAACCCCGATGCAACAATTTCCGAGGCATCGCCCCTGTACGTCGGGATGGAGCGTTTTGAATGCCGCAAGCGCATCGCACAAGACCTTGAAGCTGCGGGACTAATGGAACGTGTAGAGGACTACACGAACAAGGTCGGTTATTCAGAGCGCAATCCGGACACGGCCATCGAGCCGCGCCTCTCGCTGCAATGGTTCCTCCGTATGCAGCATTTTGCCGACATAGCCCTGCCCCCGGTAACGGAAGGCGAGATAAACTTCTATCCGGCCAAATATAAGACAACATACCGCAACTGGCTGGAAAACATACAGGACTGGTGCATCTCGCGCCAGCTATGGTGGGGACACCGCATCCCGGCATATTATATAGAAACGCCCCTTGCCGGTCGTTCCCAAACGGCTGAAGCGATACCCGAGGACGCTTTCGTCGTAGCGGAAAGCGAGGCGGAAGCCCGCCAGCTGGCCGTGGAAAAATTCCCCCAACTGGCAGACACTGACTTCGGCCTACGGCAGGACGAGGACGCGCTTGATACGTGGTTCTCTTCCTGGCTATGGCCGGTTTCCCTTTTTGACGGCATACGCAACCCCGGCAACTCGGAAATAAGCTATTATTACCCCACGTCCGTCCTCGTCACCGCCCCGGACATTATCTTTTTCTGGGTGGCCCGCATGATTATGGCCGGCGAGGAATATATGGACAAGTACCCATTCCGTAACGTCTATTTCACGGGAATCGTGCGCGACAAGCTCGGGCGCAAGATGTCCAAGTCACTCGGAAACAGCCCTGACCCCCTGGAGCTTATCGACCGCTTCGGGGCCGACGGCGTACGCATGGGCATGATGCTCTGTGCACCGGCCGGAAACGACATACTCTTCGATGAGGGACTCTGCGAACAAGGCCGCAACTTCTGCAACAAAATATGGAACTGCTTCCGCCTGATTGAAGGCTGGGAGGTAGCGGACGCACTGCAGCCGCAGAGCAATATGCAGGCACTGGAATGGTTTGGAGCGCAATTACGCAGAAGCGCGGCAGAGATTGCAGACCTGTTCAGCAAGTACCGCCTCTCTGAAGCCCTAATGGAAATTTACCGTCTGCTGACGGACGAATTCTCCGGCTGGCTGCTGGAAATGGTGAAGCCCGCCTACGGCGCCCCCATTGACGCTGCGACGCTAACACGGGTCAAGGACTACTTCAACGACCTCCTGCACTTGCTACACCCCTTCATGCCGTTCATTACAGAAGAACTCTGGCAGCACATCGCCGAACGTACAGAGGGAGAAAGCCTCATGGTGGACGCACAGACCATCCCCGCCCCGCAACCCGGCGACGAAGCGATGCTTGACGACTTCGCTACCGTCAAGGCAGTCGTGCAGGGCGTGCGGGCTGTGCGCAACGCAAAGAACATCGCGAAGAAGGAAATGCTGGAGTTGCAAGTGACCGGGACTGACCCCGTTGCCGCTTACGCAGGGATAATCGCCAAGATGGCTAACTTGAAGGGGATTGAGGCCGTGGAGGCACAAGCCAAGGCGGCAGACGCTTCCAGCTTCATGGTCGGCACGACGGAATATGCCGTGCTACTCGGGAACCTGATGGATGCGGCGGCGGAAATCGAAAAGGCCGAAGCGGAAATCAAGCACCTTGAAGGCTTCCTCGCCGGGGTAGAAAAGAAGTTGGGCAACGCGCGCTTCGTTGAAAATGCCCCCGAAGCGGTCGTCGCCCTCGAACGGAAAAAGAAAAGTGACGCGGAGACCAAAATCAAAGCCCTCCGCGAGCGGCTCAGCGAACTAAGCAAATAACCAAAACCAAATCCATATGAAAGCAAAAGTCTTTGTCCTTACCCTGTTCACCGCCCTGCACGTAGCAGTCTGGGCGGACAAGGTTTACACCATCTATCCCATTCCCCACGAGCAAGTGGCCGTAGCGGGAAGTGTGGCTTTCACGCAGACCGTCTCCATCCAAGCCGAGGACGGCATTGACAGCTACACGCGGGACCGCGCCGCGCAAGTGCTGTCCGAACACGGGCTGACCCCCAGCTTCGAGAACGTAGCCGGAGCGTCCGTCGTTTACCTCGGTGTGAACGGCAGCGGCGGAGTTGCCGACCAAATGGCCACGACGCTGGGGCTGAAACGCGACGTGTTCGGCCTTAACAAGTATGACCGCCACATCCTGAGCCTCACGGACGGCGGCAGTGGCAACGCACGCCTCGTCATCGTCGGCGAGAACACGGACGCCACATTCTGCGGCCTAGCCTCACTTGAGCAGATGCTGGACGTTGGTGCCACCCTGCCCTGCGTACAGATTTACGACTACGCCGACATCAAGGACCGTGGCGTGATAGAGGGTTACTACGGTGTGCCCTATAGCGCGGAAGTGACCAAGGACTTGTTCCGCTTCATGGCCCGCTACAAGATGAACATGTATATGTATGGCGCGAAGAGCGACCCCTACCATTCGCAGTACTGGGGCGACCCCTATCCTACGAGCATCACGGAGGAGCAGCGGCAGATCGGCTACCTGACGCAGGATATGCTGCGGGAAATTACCGCCGTCGGGCACGCCACGAAGGTGAACTTCATCTGGGCGATACACCCGGGTACCGCGTTCACGAATGCTGACAATACAAGCGTCATTGACAACATCATGCAGAAGTTCCGCAATATGCACCAGTTGGGCGTGCGCCAGTTCGGCGTATTCGTGGACGACGTGGGCGTGCCGACGGATGACGCTACCCTCACACTGAATGCAACCCGCCTCACGCAGCTCCAGAACCGAATTGACGCGCTCTGGAACCGCCCGACGGCGGCTCCGGCCGACACCGTGAAGCCCCTGCACTTCGTCCCGCAGCTCTATGCCCTCGGCTGGGCTGGCGACAACGACCGCCGGCGCTTCTTCAACGCCCTGGGCGAAACTCCCAGCAAGGTGAACATCTACATCACGGGCTGGGGCGTGTGGAGCGTACCCAACAGCAACGACCTCGCGGCTGCCCGCGACATCCTCGGACGCGAAGTGTCGTGGTGGTGGAACTACCCCTGCAACGACAACGACAAGACGAAGCTCTTCCCGATGGATACGTACTCCAACTTCGCCGACGAGACCCACATCAACTCCAACGCCACGCTTGAGCGCAACCTGCAAGGCGCGAAGTCACTTATATCCAACCCCATGCAGCAGGGCGAGGTAAGCAAGATTGCCCTTTTCAGCATAGCCGACTACTCCTGGAACACCGCCGCGTTCGTCAATGCCACCAGCTGGGAAGCCTCCTTCCCCGCCATCGTAGGGCCGGAGCGCGCGCCGGCATTCCGCACCATCGCGCCCTACCTGCGCTATTACGACGACCGTTCGCCCATAGGCGACCTCGTAGCGCGCTACAAGACGTCACTCGCCAACGGCGCGCCCAAGTCCGCCGAAATCCTGCAAGAGCTACGGAACGTACAGGCCGCATGCGCCACGATGTGCGAACTCGCCACATCCGAGTCCGAGAGCGACCGCCTGCTCTACGAAGACCTGCGCCCCTGGCTCCTGAAGGTGCAGTCGCAGGCCGATGTCGCCCTGAAGTTCATCACGACAGCCGATATGCAGGACACTGACCCCGCGAAGTGGGAAACCTACGCCGCAGGGATGGATGCCCACACGGAACTGTGGAACTCCGACCGCTTCAACTTCAACTACCTGAACGGCATGGGAAGCGGCATCTCCCTGACGACGCTCATCGCCGAACCCGCACAGCGCACCCTCATGCCCTTCCTCGACTGGCTCAAGACGAACGCTCTCGGCACCACCTTCTTCCCGACGGAAGCCACCCGCCCCGAGTTCGTGACGAACACCGGCGCCACATCGCGCGTCACCTACTCCGCCGCGACAGGCAGCGGCTACCTCCGCATGGGCGAGGCAGTAACGCTCCGCAAGGGCGACTTCGTGGGCGTGGAGTTCCCGCGCGCCGTCAAGCTGGCCGGCCTCACCATCGCCGACAGCGCACGCTCCGTATGCACCGCCTACTGGTCCGGCAACGGGAAAGAATGGACTGCCATCGAAAGCGCCGAGGCCCCGGACGCACACGTCAAGTACATCGTCTTCGCGAACGACACCGACCAGCCCCACTCCTTCAAGCTGACGCGCGAGGCATTCGGCTTCAGCTACCCGCTCCCCACTAAAGTCAGCTCCGCAACGCTCCCCGCAGCCGACGAGCTCTACGACGGGCACGGACCGGCCTACATATACGACGGCGACTACACCACCTACGCCTGCATCAAGCGCAACCAGCAGCAGGGCGACGCCTACACCATCACCCTGCAGGAAGAGACGCCGCTGCGCGACGTGCGGATCTGCATGGGGACGACCAACGGCGACTACATGAACGTGGGCCGCGTACAGGCATCGCTGGACGGAAAAAACTGGCGCAACCTCACCGTCACGGGCAGCAACGCGACGGCCTACACCCTCACGCTGAAGCAGAACGTCAAGTACAGTGACGAGATGACCTACTGCGACTTCGACGGCGACGGCGAGCCCGCCAAGTACGTCCGCCTCTACCTCCAGACGGCCAACACCGAGAAGTGGCTCCGCCTCTACGAGATAGAGCCCAACGTGCGTTACTACGGGACAGCCTTCCGGGGCGCAGCGCTTGATACGGACGAGCTCACCATCGACGCACTCACCGACGCGAAGGGCTACACCGCCTTCGCACCAAGCGGGACGCAGCGCAACGCGTTCACCTACCACTTCAACCGCTCCAGCCTCCTGCGCTCCGTCACCTTCTACCGCTCCGCAGCCAACGGCGCACCCGCAACCGTATCCGTCACGGACGACGGCGAAACCTGGGAGCAGCTCGGCACGCTGACCGAGGCGCAGCACACCTTCGACCTCACGGCGCACCCCCGCGCCCTCGCCGTCAAGGTGGAATGGACGCGCGGCGCGCCCGCCATCTACGAAGTGGTGGAGGACACGGAGAACGGCATCATAGGCCCCGCCACCGGCATCAGCCTCCTGCGCCCGGACGCCGCGCAGGCCAGCCTGCGCATTGAGGGCGGCACGCTCCACGTAAGCGGAGCGACGGCCGCCGTCCGCGTGAACGTCTATGCCACCGACGGGCGGCGGCTCGCCACAGCCCCCCTCACAGCCGGCACGGCAGACCTGCGCATCGGAGCCGCAGGCACAGGGCCGCTCATCGTAGAGACGGTAGCGGCGACCGGGCGGCGCACTTCCAGCAAATACCTCGTGCGCTGAGCCACGCCCCTAGCCCCACAACACAGCCCGAAGCAAGCCGCCGGAACTCCCGACCGAGGAGCGCCGGCGGCTCTTCCTTTCCGCGCGGAGCGGGCGCCGCGCCCGCACGGAGAAGAATTTATACCCTGCTGTAAATCGTTTTATACCCTGCTGTAAATTGATTTATACCCTGCTGTAAATTGATTTACACCTTGCTGTAAATTGATTTACACCTTGATGTAAATTGATTTATACCTTGATGTAAATTGATTTACACCTTGCTGTAAATTGATTTACACCTTGCTGTAAATTGATTTACACCTTGCTGTAAATTGATTTACACCTTGATGTAAATTGATTTATACCTTGATGTAAATTGATTTATACCTTGATGTAAATTGATTTATACCTTGATGTAAATTGATTTATA
>JAFUZP010000028.1 GCA_017476545.1 Alloprevotella sp. | reverse complement strand
GAGGTTCTCGCCCTTCGGCCTCCTATATATCGTCGTTTTCTTCATGATTACGTCGTTTGGTACTGCAAAGGTACAAAATTATATCGAATTATCGTCAGAAACATCTGACTATCAGTCTTGTTAATTTTTAGAACATCCCTTTAAATAGTCCTCAAAGTAACGCGTAATGCGCTCGTGAAGGTGAACCATGTCACGCCCGGTCATATTGTGTCCCTGGTTGGGATAGATAAAGAGGTCGGGCTGCGTTCCGGCATTGATGCAGGCACGCATAAAAGAGAAGGTGTGCTGCGGCACGCAAGTGGGGTCATTGTAACCGAAGATTACCTGCAAGCGTCCCTTCAGGCGTGCGGCCTTTCCAAGCAGACTGGTGGATGCGTAACCCTCAGGGTTCTCCTGCGGAGTGTCCATGTAGCGTTCGCCATACATAACCTCGTAGTATTTCCAGTCAGTCACAGGGCCACCGGCAACTCCCACCTTGAAGACATCAGGGTAAGTACACATCAGGTTCGTTGTCATGAAGCCTCCGAAGCTCCAACCGTGCACGCCAAGACGGTCTGCATCTACGTATGGGAGCGATTTGAGGTACTCCACGCCGCAGAGTTGGTCGCGCATTTCTTCGTCACCGAGGTGGCGGAACGTACAACTCTCGAATTCAAAGCCACGATCTGCCGAGCCACGGTTGTCCAGTACAAAGATCAGAAATCCCTTCTGGGCCATGTAAATTTCCCAAGGCCGGGCCCAGTAGTTCCAAGCCTCCTCTACGTTTCGAAGCCCCGGACCGCCATAGACATACACCACGGCGGGATATTTCTTTGACGGGTCGAAGCCAACGGGCTTCACCATGCGGTAGAACAACTCCGTGCGCCCGTCAGCCGCCGTGAGCGTACCACCGGAAATCTCCGGCACGGCGTAACCACTCCACGGGTCAGCATCCTCACGCAACACCCGCGTGCCGGTTTTACCCGCCGTGGGACGGAAAGCATACTGCCGGAACGTAGTCGGACTGCTCCAACGGTCAAAGAGAAACTTCCCCGTGCCGGACAACGTAGCCGTATGCACGCCCTCGCCATTATCCAACAGCGTGCGCCGGCCCGTCTCAACGCTGACACTATAATAATTATTGCGTATGTGAGAAGACTCCGTGCTTTGTATAATGACGCTCTTCGTAGCCTCATTGAAGCCGAGCAGGTCAAGCACGACAAAATCACCCTGCGTCAGCTGACGTATCTCCCGCCCGCTGACATCGAACAGGTACAGGTGGTTGTAACCGTCACGCTCGCTTTGGTAAATAAATTTGGAGGCATCCCAAGGCAGGAAAGTCAGTCCGTGAACCGGATGTACATACTTCGGATTTTCTTCCGTGTAGAGTACGTCCTTCCGCACCCCTGTCGCCACATCGTATGCCACGAGTTCCGCCTTGTCTTGGCTACGCGGTAATTCTATCATGTACAGCGTTTTCTCATCGGGAGCCCACGAGATGTTCGTGAAATAGCGGTCGGTCGGGTCGCCCGCCTGCAGCCATACGGTCTGCTCCGTCTTCGGATTGAAGATACCAACGGTGACTTTGTGGCTCGTCTCTCCCGCCATAGGATATTTTTCAGGAACTTCTTCCGCAATGCGGTGCTCAATATCAACGAGCGGATAGTCGGTCACCATGGACTGGTCCATACGGTAAAAAGCCAGCAACTGCCCGCTCGGGCTGAAAAACGTTCCTTTCCTGATACCGAACTCGTCGCGATGCACACTCGTGCCATAGGGAATCTGTCGGGAACCGTCACGGCTAATTTGATGTTCCTGCCCGTCGGCGGTCTTCAAGTACAAGTTCCAGTCCTTCGTATAAGCCTCGGAACGACTGGCGGGACAGAACTCATTATTGTCGGAGCCGGCCTCTTTCGCCTGCGACCAGACGATTTGTTTCTTCTTCCAGTCATACAGGAAACGGCTCTTGGAGGTCTGCAACAGCGCTACGCTGCGGTCCGCATAAGGAAACGTAGCGTAAAGGAGGCTCAGCCCCCGGCCTTCGGTCGTGTCGGCGATGAGCGGCTTCACCTCCGCCGCCGTGAAGAGCTTCTGTTCCGTGCAAGGCCGCCCTTTCGCGTCGGACAAAAGGGTGACTTCCTCTACACCCAGTTTCAACAACTGGTCGCCCCACCATGCCGTGTACAGGTGGCGGGGCTGTATGTTCCAGTAGTTAGTACCGCCCCACATCAGGTCGTCAAGCGTGAATGCCTTCTTTGTCTGTGCCATCATCGGTGACGCTGCAATCAGTAACAGCGCAAGTATTTTTGACGATTTCATATACTAATAGTTATAGATGCGCAGGAGCGGATTCACGCCCCGCCGCCACATTTCCATATTACTGCCTTTTATCCGGCCGGCGTCCGCCGAAGCCTTTTCCCGTAGGCCGCCCCTTACCTCCGTCGAAGCGGCGGGAGTTATCGCCGTCGAAGCGGCGGAAGCCACCATTAAACCGGCGGTCTCCGTCCTCAAAGCGGCGGGGCTTGTCGCCAAAACGGCGGGGACGCTCCTCCCAGGCCGCCCTGCGGCCTTTCGACCCTGCGGAGTTTCCGCCGAACCTACGCCCTTCAGTACGCGCACCACGTGCCTCGCGGCGCAAACGCGCTTCTTCCGCGCGCTCTTTATATTGCAGATTGCGCTCAAACTCCCTGTGCTTAGTGCGCAGAATGGCGTATTGGCGTTCGTCCTCATCCATGCCTTCGTCACCATCCGACCCGATATGCTGGCGGCGGAAAGTATCGCGGACCGAACGCGAACGCTTCCGTTCGTCCATCTTGCGCCGCTCGTCATCACTCTTTATCTCTCCGCCTGCGGCACGGAAGGCATCCATTTTCCCCTCAAACAACTGGTACTTACGAAACTCGCAGTCCAGGTTTCCGTTGAACAACTGGATTTTAAGGCTCGGCCGCAGCCCGATACTGTCAAAGCACTCCTCCTTAGAACTGATTACCCAAGCGTCATTTCCTTTGAACTCATGCTTCAGGCGTTCTCCTATCGCCCTGTAGAGTTCCAGCAGGTCGGGCGGGGTCAGCCGCTGCCCGTAGGGCGGATTCGTAACGAGGAGTGCCTTCGCCTCAGGCCGCGTGAAGTCGCGGAAATCGCGCTGTTGAAATTCTATGGCATCCCCAACACCCGCTGCTTTCGCATTGGAGCGGGCACCCTCCAGCGTGGGGATATTGATGTCGTAGGCATAGATTTTATGGTTGAACTCACGCTCCGCCGTGTCGTCATTGTAGATGCGGTCCAGCATATCCGCATCGAAATCCTTCCAGCGCTCAAAGCCAAATTCTTTCCGGAATATGCCCGGATAGATGTTGCGTGCCATGAGAGCCGCTTCTACGACGATGGTACCTGAACCGCAGAAGGGATCTATGAGGTCACAATCCGCAGGCCATCCTGCCAGTTTCAGCAGGCCGGCCGCAAGCACCTCATTGATGGGCGCGTCGCAAGTCGCCACCCGGTAGCCGCGCAAGTGCAGGCTTTCACCGCTGGAATCAAGGGAAAGCGTGCATTCGTTGCCAGCGATGTGGATGTTCAGGCGGATGTCGGGCTGCGTCACGCTGATGTTAGGGCGTTTCCCCTCCTCCCGTTCGCGGAAATAGTCCACGATGGCATCCTTCACTTTGTATGCGACGAATTTTGAGTGACGGAACTCCTCGGACGACACGACGGCATCTACGGCGAACGTCGTCCCAAGGTCAAGGTAGTCCGCCCATTCCACAGTTTTCACGGCATCATACACTTCGTCCGCATCCTGCGCCGTGAAATGCTTTATCGGCTTGAGGATACGCACGGCTGTGCGCAGGCAGAAGTTAGCGCGGTACATGAGTTCCTTCGTCCCGGTGAAGGACACCATCCGTTGTCCCACCTGCACGTTTTCCGCGCCAAGCTCGGTCAGTTCGTCAGCCAGTACCGTCTCCAGTCCTTGGAAGGTTTTGGCAATGAGTTCAAATTCGTCCATATAGTCTTTCTTATGTGCGCAAATTTACAAAAAAAGGCCGAATCACGAGGATTCAGCCCTTATTACTCCAAGAAAAGTTCAGGCAAGTGCATTTACATGCTTGGCGACACTCGATTTAATGTTCGCAGCCTTATTCTTATGGATTACGTTCGTCTTGGCCAGCTTGTCCAGCATCTTCTGCACTTTCGGCAGGAGTTCGGTAGCGGCCGCCCGGTCAGTAGTAGCACGGAGCGCACGGACGGCATTACGCATGGTCTTAGCGTAGTACCGGTTACGCAGGCGTCGCGTCTCTGTCTGACGGATGCGCTTCAAAGATGATTTGTGGTTTGCCATTTTATCTGTCGTTTTATTTCGTAGCCTATAGCAGAGTCGAACTGCTCTTTAGAGAATGAAAATCTCTCGTCCTAACCGATAGACGAATAGGCCCCTTGCAACTTCCGCGCTTTCCTGCCCGTTTCAAGGACACTGCGCTTGATTGCGGGTGCAAAAATAGTGGATTATTTTTACACAACCAAGCAATTCGGTGTTTTTTTGTACTTTTGCAGAGGATTAAGCCAAGGAGTATGCTGACAAAAAGCCGGGGCATTGTGCTCCACACGCTGAAATATAACGATGAAACGCTCATCGCGGACATCCTGACGGAGCGCGAGGGAAGCATAGGTTTTGCCGTTCGCATTCCTGCTAGCCACCGGGCAGCCGTGAAACCGGCACTCCTCCAGCCGCTGGCTCTTGTGGAATTAGAGTGGGACAGCCGCCCCGGGCGGGCGTCAGGCGGGCTGGAGCGGATGAAGTCGCTCCGCGCGCTCTGCCCTTACACCTCGATCTATTATGAGCCACAGAAGTCCGCCATAGGACTCTTCCTTGCTGAATTCCTCCACCACGCCCTACATGGCGAACCGCCTTCGGAGCCCATGTTCAATTATGTCTGGCAATCGTTGCTCTGGTTCGATACCTGCCCGGCGGATTACGCCAACTTCCACTTGGTCTTCCTGCTGCGTCTGTCGCGCTTCTTCGGATTCTACCCGAATATGGAGGACTACAGCAGCGGTGCCTTCTTTGACTTACAGAGCAGCACGTTCTGCACCGCGCGCCCAAGCCATCCGCACTACCTCGCGCAGGAGGATGCGTGCCACCTGCCCCAGCTTATGCGGATGCAATACCAGAGCATGAAACTGTTCCATCTTTCAGGCACACAACGGAGCCGCCTGCTACGCTTCGCAGTGGATTTCTACCGGCTCCATCTGCCGCAATTCCCCGAACTGAAATCGCTCTCTGTCCTGCAAAGCGTCTTTGCGTGACGGAGCAAATGGCCTTACCCCCAGGGATACGGAAAACTTTCCCTAGGGGTAAGGCGAACTGACCGCAGGGTTACAGAATACTAACCCTATGGGTAAGAAAAGACGGATACGGATGAAGGAGAAACCACACAGCAAGGGGGACGGAATGCCCCCGGTCAGCGCCCCCTTTCGGCCAGCAGCCGCTCCACGCCACGGCGGATGGAACGTAAACCGAAATCGGCAGGAACGACCTCTTCCCACGGCAACCAAAACAGTTCGGCGGCATCATCGCGCGCAAAAAGGGCGGTTTCATCGGTAATTTCAACACGGAAGAAGAGATCGCACGTCGGCACTTCAAAACCACTGAACAGATAGGCGTTGGGCAGGGAGAAGAGGAACTCCTTCACCCGGGCCGCCCGCGCGCCAGTCTCTTCCATCACTTCGCGCACAACACCCTCCGTGGCACTCTCGCCCGGATCTACGAAGCCGCCGGGCAGGTCGAGCGTTCCCTTGGCGGGTTCCTGCGCGCGGCGCACGACTAACAGCTCGTCCCGAGCGTTTGTGACAACGGCAACGGTTGCCGCCGACGCGTTGCAATAATAAGTGAACCCGCAGGCCGGGCAGCGTTTGGAACGCGCGTCGTGTTCGTGGAAGTCCGCCCCGCAGCGCGGACAATAGCGGAAGGCAGCGAGTGGGTGCGGGGAAAGCTTTTCCATGTCAGCCATAAATGAGTGTCGTGATGTGCGCAGGGTCAAAAGTCCGCGCAGCGAAGTCCTGCAGTTCGCTGGCGGTCAGGGCAAGCATCCGCTCCAGATCGGCATCCCTGTCGTAGGGCTCACCGTAATTCGCATATACCTTCCCGAACGTCTGGGCATAGAGTTCCCTGTTCTCGCGTGCAATACCATGCTGTCCGGCCTGCTGCTTCTTGACCGCCGCCAGCTGGGCCGGGGAGAGCGGGGTGTCTATGACGCGGCGGAGTTCCTGCTCCACCAAGCGGCAACAACGTAGTACGTCCTGCGCGTCACAGCCGAAATAAACCTGCCAGACCCCACTGTCTGGATAGACGTAGCTGTAGGCATCGACCGTATAGACTAACCCGGCACGCTCCCGCAAGGCGGCATTCAGGCGCGAATTCATCGTCTCACCACCCAGCAGGTTGGTAAGGAAGGCGAGGGCAAAGCGGCCTTCGTCGCGCCCGCTGCACGCCCGACCGCCCAGTAGGACGTGCGCCTGATGTGTTCCACGCTCCACTCGTACTTTTCTAGGCGTATAGGGAGACAGCGGTAGGGCGGGAAAAAGGGTGGTGCCACCAGCAACAAGCGGGCCTTCCTGCACGGGCAGGTCGGCCGTCAGTCTGGTCAGCGTACGCACTACCGCCCCGAAGTCCAGCCGCCCATATACGAAGAACACAGCGTTGGAGGGTACGAAAAACCGGCGGGAGTGGCGGAGCAGGTCCTCGCGCGTGTATTGCCGCAGACGTGTTTTGTCACCCAGGATGTCGCGCCCCAAAGGGTGCCCCTCAAATATCATGCCCTCAAACTCGTCGAAAATCAAGTCCGACGGTGTGTCGCGATAGGCATCAATCTCATCGCAGACTACCTCCGCTTCCTTTTCCAACTCACGCTGCGGAAAAGTACTGCGGAACACAATGTCCGTCAGCACATCGGCAGCACGCCGGAAGTCGGGGCGCAGGACGGCTGCATGGAAGACCGTCTCCTGCTTGTTGGTATAGGCGTTAAGGCTTCCACCTACCCGCTCCAGATAATTGTTCACGTGCCAAGCGCGGCGGCGGGCCGTACCCTTGAAGCTCATGTGCTCAATGAAGTGGGCCATCCCCGAGTCACCGGGAGCCTCGTGGCGCGTCCCGGCACGGACGACATAGCCGCAATAGACCACCTCGGACGTGTTCGGCTCAAAAACGACGCGCAGGCCGTTGGGCAGGGTTGCGAACTCCTGTTTCATCTATCCCTTGAAGTATTTGCCCACGACCGGCAGACGCGAAAGCGGAACGTCGTGGTAGAGAATGTGTCCGGCAAAGGCCAAAATCAACAACGTATTGATGGCGAGGCGCGCCCACAGCGGCCAAGTGGCAGGCAGCAGCTGCATCAGGACAAAAAGGAAGGCGGCCAGCAGGACATAGACCGCCATGCTGCGCAGCGGATAGGCTATCGGGTAATACTTCTGCCCTACGAAGTAGGAGAGCAGCATGGCCGTCCCGTAGCCCGCTACGCCCGCCCAGGCACACGCCATATAGTGGAAGTGGGGGATGAAGGCGATGTTCACGGCTACGAGGACCGCGCAACCGGCGCCCGAGAATACTGCCCCCCAGAAAGTCTTGTCGGTAAGTTTGTACCAAAAGGACAGGTTGAAATAGATGCCCATCATTATCTCGGCGACCATAACTATGGGGATAACGCCGAGCCCCTCCCAGTAATCGCGCGCCACCATGTATTTGAGAATATCCAGATAGCCGATCACGATGAGGAAAGCCAGCAGCGTGAAGATGAGGAAGTACTTCATGGCCTTCGCATATACGGCGCGGTTGTCCTTACCGCCGCTCCCGGCAAAGACAAAGGGCTCATAGGCGTAGCGGAAGGCTTGGGTAATCATGGCCATAATCATGGCGACCTTCACGCAAGCCCCATAGATGCCGAGTTCCACCCTGCCCTCGTGTCCGCCACGCACGCCGGGGTAGAGAATCTTGTCGGCGGTCTGGTTCAGGATGCCGGCGATGCCAAGGATGAGGATGGGCCAGGTATAGGAAAGCATCCGCCCCAAGAGCGCACGGTCGGGGGCGAAACGGTAGCCTGCCGCAAGTTCCCGCCAGAAGAACAGCATGATGAAGGACGTACAGAACAGGTTGATGTAGAATACCGCCCCTACGGAGGGGTTCTCCACACCAAGGAAATAGGCCAAGTTGAGCAGGATGTTGAGGAAGACAAAGAGGAGTTTGAGGGAGGCAAAGCGCATCGGACGACGCTGGTAGCGGAGGTAGGCGAAGGGGATGCATTGGATAGCGTCGAGCGCCACGACGACTGCCATCACGGCAACATACTGCGGCGCGCCCGCATAGCCCAGCCAGCCTGCGAACAGGGACAGCCCCGCCAGCACTACCCCGACGAAGAGCAGGGCGACGGCGGTGACGGCATAGAGCGTCGTGCTGTAAACGCGCTGCGGACGCTCGCTATCCTTGTTCACGAAGCGGAAGAACGTGGTCTCCATACCGAAGGTGAGGATGACCAGCAGCAGGGCCACGATGCTGTAGATGTTGGTAACGATGCCGTAGTCCCCGCTAGCCGCCTGCATCTTGTACGAGTAGAGCGGCACGAGCAGGTAGTTGAGGAAGCGCCCCACGATGCTTGACAGGCCGTAGATGGCGGTGTCCTTGAATAGGGAACTGAGGTTGGCCATAGGCGGAGCTGGGTTAGCTGAAGAACAGATAGCAAACGCCAATGGCGGCCAGTATTCCCGCCAAGTCGGCCAGCAGGCCGCAGGCAACGGCGTGGCGTGTCTTGCGGATACCCACGGCACCAAAGTAAACGGCCAGGATGTAGAACGTCGTGTCCGTAGAGCCCTGGAAGATGCAGGCCAGACGGCCCACGAAGGAGTCCGCGCCGTAAGTGGACATGGCATCCACCATCATGCCGCGCGCGCCGCTACCACTAAGAGGTTTCATCAGGGCTGTCGGCAGGGCTGCCACCCAGTCCGTGTCCAGTCCCGTCGGCCCTATCAGCCACGCGATGCCGTCCACGAGCCAGTCCATGGCACCTGCCGCGCGGAATACGCCGATGGAGACAAGAATGGCGATGAGATAAGGTATGATGCGCACCGCCGTTTCAAATCCCTCCTTGGCACCTTCGATGAAAGTGTCATAGACGTTCACTTTCTTCCGCATACCCGCAAGGATAAACAGGATGATGATGGTGAAAAGCAGCACGTTGGCCACGGTGCTTCCCACGAGGTTCATCGTCTCGCCGTCCATTTGGCTGAAACCCCAGCACATCGCCGCCACGAACAGCGAAGCGCCGCCCAACGTAAGCAGCAGCGTACGCGAGAAGAGGTTGATGCGCTGGTAGAGACTCGTCATCACGACACCCATCAGCGTAGCCGCGAAGGTCGCGATGAGGATGGGCACGAATACGTCCGTAGGCTGTGCCGCCCCCTGCTGGAAGCGATACGTCATCACGGACACAGGTATCAGCGTCAGCCCGCTCGTGTTCAGCACGAGGAACATAATCATCGGGTTGGAAGCCGTATCCTTCTTCGGGTTCAGCTCCTGCAAACCCTCCATAGCCTTCAGGCCCAGCGGCGTAGCGGCATTGTCAAGGCCCAGCATGTTCGCCGCGATATTCATAAAGATGTTGCCATAGACGGGATGCCCCTTCGGAATGTCGGGAAACAGTTTTGAGAACAGCGGCGTGAGTCCGCGCGCCAGCACGTTCACGACGCCACCCTTCTCGCCCACTTTCATCACGCCCAACCACAACGACAGCACGCCCGTGAGACCTATGGAAATCTCAAAACCCGTCTTCGCCGTCTCGAACGTAGAGTTCATAATGGCAGGGAACACGTCGAAGTCGCCCATAAACACCAGTTTCACCAAGGCGATGACAAAGGCCAGGAGGAAGAATGCAATCCAGATATAATTCAGTACCATTTGGAAATCTTGTTATTTGCGCCGCAAAAGTACGAAATCTCGCGCGCCAAGCACCGCCTATCACAAAAAAAAGCACAAATTCTTGGCAAATTCGCCGTCGTGCGCTACCTTTGCAGCCGCAAACGAAGCCCAGATGGCGGAATCGGTAGACGCGCTGGTCTCAAACACCAGTGGGGCAACCCGTGCCGGTTCGACCCCGGCTCTGGGTACGAGTTTAACTCGACAGCAATCGCTAAACCTCTCATTTTAAAGGTTTAGCGATTTTCCTTTTCTGAAATTTCCCCACATTTTCCCCACATCTGCAGGAGTTCGTGCAAAGTGAGCCCCGTATTCCCCACCAGAAAAACACAAATTTGGGATGAATTGTAGATTTATTCCGGAATGAAGAGTGTATTGCAGGAAGCCAATAAATGTCTTTAATCGCCAATCAATACGATTAAAAACCTTGTAGTTGCTCCTGCAATCTCGATTAGAGTTGAGAATTGATCTCGTTTTGCGCATAGATGATGGCATCACTCTTTATCTCATCTTCGTTTTCGACGGTATCAAGAACCTTGTCGGCAAGCCAGATGGTCAGCAGTTCTTTCTCGCCGATCTCGAAGAGTTTTGCCATGATAGGAATCTGACTGCGCTTTGCCTTACGCTCTCCTCGCTCAATTTTGCTATACATTGGGGTATCTATCTCTAACGCTGCTGACAACTGTCGTTGCAACAGACCTTGCTCATCTCTGAGCTCTCTTATTTTCTTTCCGAATATCATATTTTGTTTATTTTCTTCTTATACTTCGACTAAACGAAGTTGTGAGTTCGACTTAATTTTGATTTTACTTATTCTCCTTGCCATCCCTGTTTATAGGAGCTTCTCGCAATAACGTATTAAAGAAGTTCGACTAAACTTCGACTAAAGTTCGACTAAACTATTAGAAAATGACTACTTTTACGACTAGAAGCCTTCAATTAGTCATTTTCTAGTCGTTATTAGTCGTGTACTAGTCGTTGTTTTAGTCTTTACTAGTCGTCGCATACCAAGTTCTATCCTTTTGTGTGACTGAACCTTCATTACTCATTTCTGCCAAGATATTACCTACCAATCTCTGGTTTTGTTCCTTGGTGTTTCTTGCAGGAAGGGTCTCTCGGAGGTATTCAATGACAAACTCTCTTCGGGTTCCTTCCTCCCCTGCATTCTGAATGAACTGCAAAGTCATCTGCTTTATCTTGTCGCGTTCAAGCCCTTTCACCTTGGTGTATTCAGGCAATTGTTTCGTTTGCCTTGCAATGCTCAGGGATATGGTCAGGTCTGGATATTCTCCCTCTACCAATCCGCGCTCCAAAAGATTCTTGGCATCACTTTCATTCAATCGGCGTCCTTTCTGTACTGCATCAAGCAAGATGCAGTCTTCCAACGACAAGTCTTTTTTCTCTTTCAGAAGCTTGGTGTACTTTTCATTGATGGCGTTACCATACAGACGGACGGCAACCTCCTTATTGGCTGCGTCAATCTCATAGTCAGGCATGGGGAAATGCCGTTTCCACTGCTCATTAAAAATCTTGCGGATACCACGACCAACAATGTCTATCATATTGAAGTTCACCATTGCATTGCAAAGACACTCATTGCGATAGTGACGCTGTGGCCCATGTGTAGCCAATGCCTTTTGCAGGGAGCCAGGAATAAAACTGCCACCATTTGCATAATACAGGAATCCTGGATTCTCCACCAGATTGATTCTCTCTTGCAGGGTGTAGTCCTGATGTGCTATACAGTTATGAAGCACTTCGCGCATAGAGTAGTCATCGTATTGCTGCATAACATCAGGGAACATCGTGCCGCCAGGCATTTCACGCATCGTCAGGTTATGCACCTTGGCAAGTATTTGGTCAACTGTCAAGACGAATGGTGCAGTGAAGTGCTCATAGTCAATTACATCTTCGTGTTCATCACGTAGTGACCAAGTGACTCTCACTACGGCAGGACGGAGTTTGAACACAGAAACTGGCTTGCCCAGCAGAATGATAGCGGCACGAGTGATTCCACCATCAATCATCACTCCGGCATTACTCAGGAATTCCTCTACCGACCACGCATTTACCTCTGCAGCAGGAATACGACTGTGTACCTTCTTGAACATCACCTTTGCTTTGGCAATGGCCACCTCATCCAAATCATCAATCGTGGCATTGGGCACGATGACGGCCGACCAGTCGGTATCTGTGAACAAAGGCTCATCCAAAATGGCATTCAATCGTTCTTGTGTCAGTTCCACCAAAGAGTCCTCTATCCGTTGCCATGCTTTGTCGTGTGCATAGACAGGACGTTTGGGCAGATGTTTAGGAATATGAATCACCCACACCACCTTATGGGTGTCGTCTGTGATATACTCCTCGATGTCCAGTCCCTCGCTTGACAGATTAGTACAGCGTTCCGTCAGTCGAAGGATTGCCTTTTGGCGATCATAGTTATAGGTATCTGTGCCGACAATCTCCAGTGTCTTGTCATGCACACCCACCACAAGGAAACCTCCCTCCATGTTGGCGATAGCCGACACGTAGGAAATCACGTCATCCTTCTCGTCCCCGCAGAACGAGTTCTTCAGATTCTTAAATTCCTTCCACTCACACCGAGCATTCTCCTGTGGGTACTCGCGGAGTAGGTGTTGTTGTAATTCGAGTTCGGTCATATAATTATAGGTGAGTTCTAAAAATTAATATTTGTGAGTGGAAGCCGTACCTTCTGAATCAGTTCAGTTGGTTTCAGTGCCCCAAAGGGCATCGTTGGCTCGCGAAAGTGTTCGTTTATCCACTCATTTGACTTGATTATTT
>JAFUZP010000027.1 GCA_017476545.1 Alloprevotella sp. | reverse complement strand
GGGCGCGGCACGCGCCGCCGCCCCGCGCTGCCGCGCAGGCCGCCGTATCTATACTATATATATACGCGTAAGGCATCATAAAGTTCGGTGTTACGGCGACAAAGGTAGGGAAATTTTCCCACACGGCCAAAGCAGAAGGCGGAAAAGTGCGCACATCCTGATTTGAGGTGTGCGGGAAGCTCACGCAGAGGTGTGCGCTTATCTCAATGCGAGTTGTGCGCACACCTCAGATGGAGGTATGCGCACAACTCATTTACAGATTATCCGAGGCCGTATCTTACGGCGTCAATACTCACCTGTCCGTATGCCTCGCAGCTGTGCCCGACGCTATTGAAAACGTAAAGCCAAGGCGCGGCATCACGCCCCGGTGCAAATCACATGGAATATCGGGAAAAAGATCCGCCGCCGGGCGGTCCGGCCGTGCTCAGGAGCCTCGTTCCGCCCAGTCGCCCCGGTCAAGGTTGCGGTAGCCTACGGCTTCGGACACATCCTCGAAGGTGATGTCCTCGTGGCGGGCGAGGTCGGCAATGGTGCGGGCCATCTTGAGAATGCGCTCATAGGCGCGGGCGGAAAGGTTCATGCGCTGCATGGCAAGGCGCATGGCTTCGCGGCCGTCCGCGTCAAGGCGGGCATACTGTTCAAGCTGCCGGGCGGACATCTGCGCGTTACAGTGTACGCCGGGGCTGTCCTTGAAGCGCATCGTCTGGATGGCACGGGCGGCGATGACACGTTCCCGGATGGCGGCACTGGACTCGCCTTTCGGCGCGGCCTGCAATTCTTCTAAGGGAACGGGAGTCAGCTCGAGCTGCAAGTCGATGCGGTCGAGCAGCGGCCCGCTGATGCGTCCCATGTAACGCTGTATCTGCCCGGGGGTGCAGTGGCACTCATGTGCCGGGTCATTATAGTAACCGCAAGGACAGGGATTCATGGCGGCCACGAGCATAAAGGAGCAGGGCAGCGTGGCACTGTACTTGGCCCGGCTGATGGTTATCTGCCGGTCCTCGAGCGGTTGCCGCATTGTCTCGAGGGCGGCACGGCTGTATTCGGGGAACTCGTCCAGGAAGAGCACGCCGTTGTGGGCAAGGCTTATCTCGCCTGGCTGGAGGTTCACGCCCCCGCCGATGAGGGCGACGTCGGAAATGGTGTGGTGCGGACTGCGGAACGGACGTTGCGTGATAAGGGAGGTATCCTTCCCCATCTTGCCGGCAATGCTGTATATCTGTGTCGTCTCTAACGATTCGGCAAGTGTGAGCCGGGGGAGGATGGAGGGGAAACGTTTGGCCATCATACTCTTGCCACAGCCCGGAGACCCGATAAGCATGATGTTGTGCCCGCCTGCCGCCGCCACCTCGAACGCCCGCTTGGCACGTTCCTGCCCCTTGACATCGGCAAAGTCCAGCTCGGTCGCAGCCTGTGCGCGGTAGAAGTCCTCGCGCGTATTGATACTGACGGGTTCCAACGCCAGCGTACCGTTAAGGTAGTCCACTACTTGCGACAGCGTCTCCACGCCATAGACCTTCAGCTGGTTCACCACACCGGCCTCGCGCACGTTGTCCCGAGGCACGAAGAGGGCCTCCATACCGAGCCGCCGCGCCTCTATGGCAATCGGCAGCGCACCCCGTACGGGCCGCACGGTGCCGTCAAGACCCAGCTCGCCGACAAACATCAGTCCGCCCAAGTCCTGCCGCTTCACGAGGTCGGCGCACTTGAGCATCGCGATGGCCAATGGCAGGTCAAAGCCGGAACCCTCCTTGCGGATATCGGCTGGCGCGAGGTTGGCCGTAACGTTCATGCGGGGCAAATGGAAGCGGGAGTTGGCCAACGCGCTCTGCACGCGCTGCTTACTCTCCCGCACAGCGTTGTCGGGCAGGCCGACCATGTAGAATACGGTCTCGCCCATGCCGCTCCCGCCATTAGCCAAATTTGCGTTCACTTCCACGGTAACGGCTAAGGCGTTCAGGCCGTTTAAGGCTGCGCTAAGGACTTTTGCTAGCATATCGTGGGGGGGTTATAGTAGGCGTGCAATCTCGTTCTCCAGCTGGTCCTTCTTCAAATCGCGCGCTACAACGCGCCCGTCCGCACCGACAAGGATGTTGCCCGGCACGTAGCGCACGCCGAACTGGCGGACAAGCGGCGAGTCAAAAGCCTGTCCGTCACAGACGACCGGAGCGGCAACGGAGTCGGACGCAACGAATTGCCGGAACTTCTCCACGTCCGTGTCAAGGGAAACGGTGAGTTGCTGTAACTTCCCGCTGAAGGCCCGCCGAAGCCGCCGCTGCTGGAAGGCGACGGCATGGCTCTCACTCTGCCAGGAAGCCAAAAAGGTAATGAGAAGCGGCTTGCCACTGAAGTCGTCCCGCGTCACCTGTCCGCCGTCAAGCGTGGCCGCGCTGAAACTTTGCAGGGGCTGCCCCGGCCCGTTCTGGAGCATGGGGCGCAACCGACGGTCTATGCGTGCAAGGGCTTTGTTACCCGGCTGTCCTTTTTTGAGCACGTCAAGCAGCGAAAGGGTCTCGCCGGGCTCGGGCTTTTCCCGTTGGGCGAAATACTGTACGAAAGCGGCCAACGCATCAATTGTCGCGGCATTGTCGCGGATAAACTGCGCGGCGGCGAGGTGCAGGTCGCCCTTAGGCTGTCCAAGGTTCTTGAGACGAAAAGCACTAAAGCGTTCGTTCGCCTCGGTGCCGGAAACGTCGGCGGCCTCAAGCCTTTCGGCATTAGCCTTGATGGTTACGGTGGCCCCCGGCTCTATAATAATATATGTACGGGAGAAGTTCGGGTAAAGCAATGTCAGCACCTCGGCTTCGGTGCACGGACGGTCGAAGGAGAACTTGCCGCCCTCAATGCGGACGGTGTCAATCGCCGGATGGATGCCCTCCTCGCTATAGACGTAGAATTCCGCATTGTCAAGATTCTTGAACTGACCCTCGACACGCACTTTTCCATCACCCGGCCCGCAGGAAGCGAGCCCGGCCATGCACAAAAGGCAGAGAAGGAGGCGGACGGTTCTCATCGCAGGATCTGTTGGAAGGCAGGGTCGGCGGCCAGTTTGGCAAACTCCAGGTCGTGTGCGGCACGCTGCCGGAAAGCAGGATCCAACGCTATGGCGGCTTTCAAGTTGGGCACGACAAATTCCGTCTGCCCCGTGCGTGCGGCAACGATGGCCCGCAGGTAGTTTGTGGTAGCGTCCTGCCGGGCGCACGCGGCCAGAGCCTCGGCTGCAGTGAGATAGTCTTTGTTGAGGATGGCGGCAAGGGCGGCCGCGTTGGTCTTCGTCCCTTTGAGGTTCTTGGCGGCTGTGGCATACTGTCCGCACATCATGTTGTAGCAGCCCAGGACGGCAGTATAGTTCTTCGCACCTGTCGCCTTGGACAGGTAACCCTGCACCTCCTCTTCAAAGTTACTACCGCTCCGGCCGGCGGCCATCGTCAGGAGGGCGAGGTTCGCGTTTGCCTCGGCGGCATCCGGAGCCTTCTCCACGGCTTCTTCGGCATAACGCCGCGCCAGTTCCAAGTCTCCTTTCTGATATGCCAGGGCGGCCAAGTTGTTGTAGGCACGGTAGTCCTGCGGATAGAGCGTCGCGGCTGTGACATACACACCTTCGCGCTCCACATCATTATCGGTCAGGGTGGCGGCGTAAAGGAGCTCGTCGGCGGAGAGCTGTGCCGCATCCGTTTTATATTGGTCCTGTATCTCCTCGTCCGTCCGTCCGAACACTACGTAGTTAATGGCCAGACGGGAACGGCGGAGTTCGGGGAGCACTTCATCCGCCAACTCCGTAAAGGCCGCCGAAAGGTTGCGTATCTGCCGCTCCCGCTCTTCAGGGTCGGGGTACATGGAAAGCACGCGGAGGATAACATCGCGGTCTTGGATATTACTCTGCTCCAGCAGTTCGCGGAATCCTTCCCAGTCCTCCGCCGTATAGCGTGAGGCGATACCGGCTTCCAGCCCGAGGCTCTTGAGCTCGTTCTCCACGAAAGCGGAACTGCTCTTGCCGCGTCCCTGTGCCAGTTCCGTATTGAGGCGGACATTGCCTTCGGGCGAGGCGAAGGAGGATATCTCTATGTTGTCCAGCTGGTAGGCTTTCTGGTCCGCCTTGATGTCGCGGAGCGTCTTCAGGAAGTCCTGCACGGAAGTCGTCTGCAACTCCGATGTGCGGATGCTGGTCTGCTGGATGAGGTACTTTATCTGTGCCTGCTGCTTCTGTGCGATGGCAAACTGGAAACGGTCCTCGCTCCATGCACAGCCTTCCGCCGCGAGGGCGTTCCCCAGCAGGGTAGCCGTGGAGAGCACGCCGTAGCCCACGCGCAAATCGGGTACTGCCACCTCCTTCTTCCCGACCGTGGCCTTGAAGGTGAGGTACAGGTCGCTCCGCAGCATCTCTGGGCTATACGCGGCAATGCGGCTCCGCATGGTGAAACTACCGCCGAGGCGGTAAGAAATCTCCTGATGATTACCCTGTACGTTCTCCCCTTGGAAGGTCGCACCATTCACCGCCGCCGTCTCTCCGCCGGCATAGCGGAGCACTGGTGTCACCACAACGGTGGCGTTACGCTTCATGAACTTTTCGGGAAAGCGGCCGTTGATGGTGAAGGGCACACTGCCGCCCGATTCCTCCAAGGGCTGCGGGGTTACGGTGAAGTCCTCCGCCGAGAGGGTTCCCAGCTTGCTGCTGCACGAACTACCGCCCAGTAGCAGCAGGAAGGCTGCGGGGGCAAGGATAAGTTTGCGTATCATATCGGTATATCGTTATTTTGTTTCGCCAAGTTTCTTGCAGTATTTGCCGCCGAGCCAGCAGTAGAGGCCAAGCAGGAAGAAAGGAACGGAAAGCATCTGCCCCTGGTTGAGGCCTATGGCACTCACCATGTCAAGCTCCCAAGGTTCCTGCACATCCTTTAGGAATTCCACGAGGAAGCGGAAGCCGAAGATGCACGTCAGTACCCAGCCGAAGTAGAAGCCCGTGCCGACCTTCGCCTTGAAGCGGCGGTAGAGGAGCAGACCTACGGGAAAGAGCAGCAGGTAGAAGCCCGCCTCGAAGAGCTGTCCGGGATAGCGCGCGAAGTTCTCACCGTTCTGCACGAAGATGAAACCCAACGGGGAGTCCGTAGGCTTGCCGACGATTTCCGAGTTCATCAGATTGCCGAGGCGGATGAAGGTGGCGGTGACGGGCGTGGCGATGGCGATGTTGTCCAGCACGCGCATCAGGTTCACCTTGCACTTACGGACATAGAGCCACAGGGCTATCATCAGGCCCAGCGTGCCTCCGTGGCTGGCCAGGCCGGCATAGCCTGTACATCGCCAGCCTCCGTCGGCCGACTGGCGCACGGGCAGGAACATCTCTACGGGATGGGACAGGAAGTAGCCGGGTTCGTAAAGCAGGCAGTGGCCGAGGCGGGCACCGATGAGGATGCCGCAGAAGCAGTAGAGGAACAGGGGCTCAAACTTCTCCTGCGGAAGTTTCTGGTCCTTGTAGAGGCGATAGACCACCGCATAGGCCAAGGCCAGACCGACCACCCACATGACGCCGTACCACAGCACGTCGTGCCCGAAGAGGCTAAAAGCGACGCGCGAAGGGTTCCATACGACGGCCAGGGCGGAGGGGAGCATTATGGACGACGATACCATTATATATATAATATATGTGTGCTATACGTTAAACCTGAAGTGCATGATGTCGCCGTCCTGCACTACGTATTCCTTGCCTTCGACGTGGAGGAGTCCGGCATCGCGCACGACGGCTTCGCTACCGAGGCGCACGTAGTCGTCGTACTTGATGACCTCGGCTCGGATGAAGCCGCGCTCAAAGTCTGTGTGGATGACGCCGGCACACTGCGGAGCCTTCCATCCCTTGCGGTAGGTCCAAGCCTTTACTTCCATCTCGCCTGCCGTGATGAACGTCTCGAGTTGCAGCATTTTGTAGGCGGCCTTGATGAGGCGGTTCACACCGCTCTCCTCCAAGCCCACGTCTTTTAGGAACTCCTGGCGTTCCTCGTAGGTCTCCAGTTCGGCGATGTCGGCCTCCGTCTGTGCGGCTACGACGAGAATCTCAGCGTCCTCGTCCTTTACAGCCTCGCGCACCTGCTCCACGTAGGCGTTGCCTGTGGCGGCGCTGGCCTCGTCCACGTTGCAGACGTAGAGGACGGGCTTCGAGGTGAGCAGGAACAGGTTGCGCGCAGCCTGCTGTGCCTCCTTGGATTCAAACTGCACGGTGCGTGCGCTCTTGCCCTGTTCGAGGGCTTCCTTGTATGCCTTCAGCACCTCGTACTCCACCTTCGCATCCTTGTTGTTGCCCACCTGTGCAAGTTTCTCCACGCGGGGCAGGCGGCCTTCTACGGTCTCGAGGTCCTTCAGTTGGAGTTCCGTGTCGATAATCTCCTTGTCGCGCACGGGGTCCACGCTGCCGTCCACGTGTACCACGTTGTCATCGTCAAAACAGCGCAGTACGTGGATGATGGCGTCCGTCTCGCGGATGTTGCCGAGGAACTGGTTGCCGAGTCCTTCGCCCTTCGAAGCACCCTTCACGAGGCCCGCGATATCCACAATCTCCACCGTCGTCGGCACGATGCGTCCCGGATGCACCAGCTCCGCCAGCACGTTCAGGCGCTCATCGGGAACGGTGATGACGCCCACGTTGGGTTCGATGGTGCAGAAGGGGAAGTTCGCGCTCTGCGCCTTGGCGTTACTCAAACAGTTAAACAGGGTGGACTTTCCCACGTTCGGGAGTCCCACGATGCCGCATTGTAAACTCATTCTGATTTCCGTTTTCGTTGTAGGCCGCGCGGTCGTCGCGGGACCCGTCCGCCGCAAAGTTACAACGAAAAACAGGCACGGCAAAACCCAATGCCGTGCCTATCTGAAAAAGCGGGTAGCGGGGCTGCGCCCGGAGAGTACCCGCACCTTCAAGTAAAGATCCCTATGTCCTCGGCCGATGTGTATAGGCTGGAAGGCATAGGGCTCTTCCTAGTTCGGTACTATTCTTTACTGGCTGTCGCGCTT
Source organism: Alloprevotella sp. (assembly GCA_017476545.1). Classification (GTDB taxonomy): domain Bacteria; phylum Bacteroidota; class Bacteroidia; order Bacteroidales; family Bacteroidaceae; genus Alloprevotella. Next base: position 15,052 of record JAFUZP010000027.1, on the reverse strand, counting down.
GGTTATAGAATAATCCAACTTGACCCGAACTTGGTGTCCGTTGTACGTCCCATTAACCCAATAAGGCATATTCTTATATAATAGCTCAAAACCGCAGCCACCTTCGAACTGCACGCCAGCGAGGAATCCCGCTTCAGTCCATTCCGATGGAGCATTTGCTCCGAAAGTGATCCCCGGCCCAGTGAAGCCCTTGAGGTAGCAGCTCCCAGATATTGAATTCTGTATAGTATTCATGAAGCTACATACATCACTTTCTGTGCAGGCCGCCCCGCCATAATAGGAAAACCCGCCCTTGATAATGACATCTACGGGCGAGCTTGCCACCAGCAGCCCGCAGCCCAGCGGGATGACCTCCATCCGGGGCGGCACGTACTTCTTCTTACCCGCGGCGGAAACCGCATCCTCCCCTGTCTGTCCATCGGCGCACAAAGCACCGTCAAGTGTCTTGTAGTCTTTCATTTCTTTTTATGTTTTAGTTAGTAAATAGTAAATTGGCTAGTTATCATGCGCCGCGCCGTAGGCCTCCCCGCGCGTGAGCGCTTCGCCTCCCCCTCTCGGGGGGACGGGAGGGGGCTGGAGGGTTTGGGGACTTTCGGTCTGGGGATACATACACGAAAGCGGTGCACTGCGCTCCCTTCGGAGGGGTGCGGTGCGCCGCTCAATGCGTACGTATGTATCTGTAACTACTTGATTCCCAGAGTATATGGGGGGGGTATTCGGGCACTTCCCGCCCAGTAAATACGGGCAAAGCCAGCATCCGCACGTGCGGAAGCCGGCATACCTATATTATATATACGCGCGTAAGGCATCATAAAGTTCTTGGTTACGGCTGCAAAGATAGGCAAATCCATCCACACGGGCAAGCCCTGAAGAAGAAAAGCAGGGAAGCGGGTGCGCAAACGGGCAATCAAGGGTTGTCCCGCGCGCTTGGGAAAAAATTCCCAAGCGCATGGGATTTTTTTCCTGTGCGCCCGGGAAAATTTTCCCAAGCGCACAGGACAATCCGGAACATAGGCATCCCGGAACGCACGAAGCCCCAAAAAAGGTCTTCTCCGAACGGCTCATCTAACTTCGCAGTTGCTGCTGGACCCGGTTTTGGAAATTGGGTTTTGCAGCAACCCAAGGAGAAGTCTATAATTCATAAGTACAACCCCTTTTGTTATCATTCATCACAATAAATGTGGGCGCATCGGGCGGAAAGTGCTACATTTGCGGGCGCATCACTAACAACCCCCACTGTCATGAATGCATACCGCACCCTCCGCACGCTCGCCCTTGCAGCCGCCATGCTCACGCTGACGGCAACGGCGCAGAAGACCGCCACGGCGCAGAAGACGCCGGCGGACTACGTGAACCCTTTCATCGGCACGACAAACTACGGCACGTGCAACCCCGGTGCCGTGACGCCGAACGGCCTGATGAGCTGCACGCCTTTCAACGTGATGGGTTCGGACCTCAACCCGAACGACAAGGACAAGCGCTGGTGGAGCACGCCCTACGAAATCAACAACGTCTTCTTCACGGGCTTCGCGCACGTGAACCTCAGCGGCGTGGGATGCCCCGAACTGGGTTCGCTCCTGACGTGTCCCACGAGCGGCGCGCTGGACGTGGACTACAGGAACTACGGCTCGCTCTATGCGGACGAGCACGCTGAGCCGGGCTACTACGCAAACCGCCTCACGAAGTACGACATCCGCACGGAGGTGACGGCCACGCCGCGCAGCTCGCGCGAACGCTACACTTTCCACGGCGGTGAGGGCCACGTCCTGCTGAACCTGGGCGAAGGTCTGACGAACGAGAGCGGCGCGTGGCTGCGCAAAGTGTCCGACACGGAGTGGGAGGGCGGCAAGCTGCTCGGCACGTTCTGCTACAATCCGCAGGCCGTGTTCCACATCTACTTCTACATGAAGCTCAACAAAAAGCCGCTGCGCTCGGGCTACTGGAAGAAGCAGCGGCCCATGGAGGGCGTGGAGGCCGAGTGGGACAAGGACAACGGCCGCTACAAGCTCTACACGTCCTACGCGGGACTCATCGCCGGCGACGACATAGGCCTCTGGACGGACTTCGACCTTCAGGAGGGCGAACAGGTGGAGGTGCTGATGGGCGTCTCCTTCAACAGCACGGAGGAAGCGCGCCGCAACCTTGAGTCCGAGCAGGCAGGAAAGAGCTTTGAAACCCTCCGCGCCGACGCACGCCAGAGCTGGAACGACGCCCTGGGCCGCATCCTCGTGGAAGGCGGCACGGAGGACCAGCGCACCGTGTTCTACACGGCCCTATACCACACGCTCCTGCACCCGAACATCGGCGCGCCCGAGACGGGGGGATACACCGTCTTCTCCCTCTGGGACACCTACCGCAACGTCTCCCAGCTCCTCACACTCGTCTATCCCGAAAAGCAACGCGCGATGCTCCGCTCCATGACGCAGTTTGCGCGCCGCACGGGGTGGATGCCCAAGTGGGAACTCTACGGCCAGGAAACCTACACGATGGACGGCGACCCCGCCGCGCCCTACGTGGCCGACGCCGTTTGTAAGGGTATGTTGCCGCGCGCCGAGGCCGAGGAGGCCTACCAGTACCTACGGAAGTCCGCCCTCGCAGCCTCCGCAGAGAATCCGCTCCGCCAGTACAACGACCAGTATATGAAGCTGGGCTTCGTCCCGATGTACGGCGGCTTCGACCTCAGCGTGTCCGAAGCCCTCGAATACTGCATCGCCGACTACGCCCTGGCGCAGATGGCCGCCTACCTGGGCCACGACGAGGACGCCGCGCTCTTCCGCGAACGCTCCCTCAACTACCGCCGCTACTACGACAAGGAGAGCGGCGCCCTGCGCCCCCTGAATGCCGACGGCACCTTCCTCGCGCCCTTCAATCCGCGACAGGGCGAGAACTTCGAACCGCCCGCAGGCTTCCACGAGGGTTCGGCATGGAACTACACCTTCTGCGTGGGCCACGACGTGCAAGGCCTCGCCAAGCTGATGGGCGGCGCGAAGAAATACGTCGAGAAGCTGGAATGGATTTTCAACGAAGGGCTCTACGACCCCGCTAACGAGCCGGACATCAACTACGCCTACCACTTCTCGCAGTTCCGCGGCCATGAGGGCAAGACGCAGAAGTGGGCGCGCTGGGCTCTGGACAAGTACTTCACCAACACGCCGGGCGGCATCCCGGGCAACGACGACACGGGCACCATGTCCGCATGGGCCGTCTTCACGATGCTCGGCTTCTACCCCGAAGCCGCCGGCAGCAACATGTACACGCTCACGGCTCCCGTCTTCACGAAGGCCACCATCGACCTCGGCGAAGGGCGCGGCACCCTCATCATAGAAAGCGACGGCGACGACCGCCTCACACGAGTGAAGAAATACCGCATCTCCCACGACGAACTCCTCCGCGCCGGCACGCTGAAGCTGTACTGAACTTCCCTCCGCACGGTGCAGGACCGAGGGGTGCAGAAACCGCCCCTGAGGGATAGTCCGCCATAACCCTATGGGTAATTCTCCGTTTGCCACTTTTCCTGCTCATTATTGTTGCTTTCCGAGAAAATCCCCTACCTTTGCACAGGCAACTCTCTAAGAGTTAGGAAAAAGAAATACGTATAACACACAAATATTACTGCTTATGAAGAACTTTACACTTCTCATTGCGGCGGCATTCATTGCCGCGTCATCAGTAGCGCAGACAGGAAAAATTCGGCCTGCCACACCCACGCAGCGCCCCATTCCGGGAGCGATAGTTCGAACGGCACCTAAGGCTAAAGTCGGCCTCCGCAGCACCGCACGGCCCAAGGCCGTACAGACCGACCGCCCGGAAGGGACGCTCTACACGGACTGGTCGTACTCCGCCCATGTTTTCTTCCTTGATTACTTCGGGACGGACGCATGGCAGTCCGACATGGAACTAACGGGCAGTGAGGGCGTATTCGTCGTGTCGCCCGACGGCTCCACGATATGGATTTATAATCCACTGGGGGGCTGGCTGACACACTCCTACCTCCGTCTGGACAAGAGTACGGAGGAGGACGGCGTATATGTGGCGCATTTCCCGCAGGACATCTTCGAGGAGCGCTACACACCCGAGGAGTGGTACGAAAGCACAGAAGAGGTCATCGAACGCGACACGGTGTTCACGTACACCGTGATGCGGGTCGTTGCCGGCCAGACGGAGTATCAGGGCGAAATGCTGGACGACATGGTGCCGGACAACGTACAGGAAGTACGTTTCGCTTGGAACGGCAAGTCGTTGCAGCAGCTGGACGACGTGCAAATCGGCGCGATGGATAACGATGGCCTGTACGCCGGTTATGGTGCGGAACGCATCGTCCTGACAGCCATCGACGACGAGATGGCTACAGTTCCCGCCGGCACGGAAATACTGCCCTATGCGCTGACTTACGACAACCCCTACGGAGGCGTGGAACACAAAATGGTGAAAGCGGCCTTTACGGGTAACACCGTTTACCTCTCCGACCTGTATAACGTGAATGTTGAGGGCTGGGCAAAGGGAACCATCGAGCAGGACGGCGAAGGCAACACCTACGCTGTGTTCCGCTCACCGCAGTACTTGGGACTGGATGCCTCGGGCGGTTATCACGTTTACTTCATCGCAGGCTACGCCGAGAAGTTCTATGACAAGGAAAACGGCTACTACGACTGGAACTACGAGTTCAAGGATGAAATCCGCTTCGTGCTCGACACGGAAAAACGCACCTTGACGGCCAATGAAACGGGAGCCGCCATCTACATCAACGCAGGCAACACCACGCTTGCCTCTTATGTCATCATCACGAACCCCGTTCTCAAGCCTTATGTTGAGGAGATTGCCGTTCCGGCCGACCCCATCATAGAGCCGGACTATTACTACCCCTACGACGCCAGCTTCGGCTACGGCACTATCACGTTCTACATCAAGGCGGAGGACATCAATGGCAACTTCCTCAACTCCGAGAACCTATACTACCGCCTCTATGCGGACGAGGATGTGATGACGTTCAGCCCGGAAGACCACCCCGGCCTGCCCGCCGAAGTGGACGAACTCCCCTACTCCTTCACCAACTACGATACGGTCTATGCCTACGAGGACTACCATCAGATTGTATTCTTTGAGACTGGGTTCAGCCGGCTTGGAGTACAAGCCATTTACCGCAGCGGGGGTGAGGAGCGCGTATCCGACATCGTCTATATCGGTGATGAAACAGGAATCAGCACGCCCGCAACGGCTACCGCCGGGCAGGGCACAGCCTACGACTTGCAGGGCCGCCGCACGAACGCCGCAGCCAAGGGAATCTACATCGTGAACGGCAAGAAGGTGCTCAGATAATACGGACTATCCGGAAAAGACCACGGCGGAGGGGTGCGGTTATCCCCACCCCTCCGCTTTTTTTCTTTAAACAAGCAAGCATATCCCATCATGAAAAAGTTCCTATTCACGCTGGCTTTCGCCGCCCTCGCCGCCGGAGCTGCGGCACAGGAGGCCAAGTTCAGTTATGACACGGGCACCCGAGGGTACTCCTCTATGGGTACCAACAAAGCCGAAGTATATAACGTAGCCATCCGCATCGGCGACCCCAGCCTTGCCGGCGCTAAGGTGACGCGGGCCCGCGTACCCATGTTCTGCGGGATGGACGACATCAAGGAGGTTTCCTTCTGGCTGGCAGAGGAACTCACCGTAGAGAACTCAGCGGACAACGGCCCGACCATCATGTCGCAAGAGCCCGAAGTGGTGAAAATAGGCGGCGACTATTACTACACCGTAACCTTTGAGACGCCTTACACCCTCACGGATAAGGGCATTTACGTGGGTTACACTTTCCGCGTACAGCCCCTGAACGATCTGAATGGCAGCCCTGTCGCCCTCTGCGGCGACGAGGCCGACGGCGGACTCTACCTGCTGACCTCCAGAACCTACAAGCGCCGCTGGCAGAACCAGTACGGCATCATTGCCGGCTCCTCCGCCATGGAAGTCTTCCTCACCGGGGTAAAAGAAAACTCCGCTACAATCCAGACGGACAGCGAGCCACTTAATGTAGTCAAGAACGAGGATATACCCTTCAGCTTCACCGTCACAAACTCCGGCAGTGCAGGCATCAAAGACCTTGACTTCAGCTATGATTTCAACGGACGGCACACGACGGTCCATCATAAGCTCTCCACCGCCCTCGCGGGACAGCTCGGACTGAAGACCAACGTGGAAGTAAAGCTCCCCGCTGTGGCCGAGAAAGGCGAATACCCCCTCACGCTCACCCTCGAGAAAGTGAACGGAACGGAAGTTGCAGCGGCCGGGCAGACATCCGTCTCGACGGTTATCAACGTCTTCGACTACTTCCCGAAGCACCGCGCCGTGCTGGAGGAATACACGGGCACGTGGTGCGGCTATTGCCCGCGCGGATACGTCGGGCTTGAGGAGATGGACCGCCTGCACCCGGACGACTTCATTGCTATTTCTTACCACAACTCCGACCCGATGGAAATCATGTCCGTCAATTCTTTCCCCGTAACCGTAGGGAGCTTCCCCACAGCCCACCTTGACCGCGTGAAGTTTACAGACGCCTATCATGGCGACACGCAGGCAAATCTGGGGATTGAAAAGACCTGGCTCGAGCGGTGCGAAGTGGAGGCACCCGCCAATGTGGACGTGGAGGCACAGTGGGACGAAGCGGAAGAGAACATCCGGATTACCGCGCACGTGCAGTTCTTCGGAGACTACGCCAACAACCCATACCTGTTGGCCTACGTACTGACGGCCGACGGGCTGACAGGGAGCTCGTCGGACTGGCTGCAGTCCAACTACTACGCGGGATATTCCTATCCCGGTGATATCTGGAAGACTTTCATCGAAGGGGGGAGTTACGTCCGCGTAACCTTCAACGATGTCTGCATCTACCTCTCCGGCAAGGGCGGGCTGACGGGCAGCCTGCCGAAGGCCGTCCAGCTCGAAGAAGTGGCGGAGCACAGCCACTCCGTACGCGCCTCCGTACTCAAGAACACGAGCGGCGTAAGCCTCGTGCAGGACAAGACGAAGATTAACGCCATCGCCCTGCTCATCAACAAGAACACTGGCGAAATCGCCAACGCCGCCAAGTGCCGCGTACAGCTCAAGGCAAACAATCCGTTCGACCTGAACGGTGACGGCGCGGTGGACGTCAGCGACGTGACAACGCTCGTAGCCCGTGTGCTTTCAGAGACGGCGGGTGAAAGCGACGACCTGAACGGCGACGGAACGTCGGATGTCAGCGACGTGACGACGCTCGTTGGGAAAGTCCTGTCAAACGAGTAGTCCGGCGGGGCTTTCCGCCCAGCCACAACGCAAACGCCCCCGCGCAGGAAGTGCCTGCGCGGGGGCTGCGCATAAGATGAAGCGGGTCGCCGATGATTGTCGGCGACCCGCTTATCATACACGGGGCAATAATTTTTCCGCAACCGCACGGATAAGGGAAACTAACCCTATGGTTACGGCGAACTGACCGCAGGGTTACGGACAACTAACCCTATAGTTAAGAAAAAACCACACAAAGACAGCTTGCCATAATACAAGTCGCACTCTCCCGAAAAACGCAAAAAAACGGGCGCACAGGACGTATATCTGTAAAAAACATCGTAATTTAGCGGCCACTATGACAGAAGACACTTTCGACATCCGCTCCGAACAGGCGCCACCCGCCCAGCGGGAGCGCGAGTTCGAGCAGGCGTTGCGCCCGCTCCGTTTTGCGGATTTCAGCGGGCAGCGGAAGGTGGTGGAGAACTTGAGCGTGTTCGTGGACGCGGCCAAGTACCGTGGAGAGCCGCTTGACCACACACTGCTACACGGGCCGCCGGGGTTGGGAAAGACCACGCTGGCCAATATCATCGCCAACGAGCTGGGCGTGGGTTTCAAACTCACCAGCGGCCCCGTCCTGGACAAGCCCGGCGACCTGGCAGGCCTGCTCACCAGCCTCGAGCCCCACGACGTGCTGTTCATTGACGAGATACACCGCCTGCAGCCCGTCGTGGAAGAGTATCTTTACTCCGCAATGGAGGACTACCGCATTGATATCATGATTGACCGCGGGCCGGCGGCGCGCAGCATCCAGATAGACCTCAACCCCTTCACACTCATCGGTGCCACAACGCGCAGCGGCCTGCTGACAGCACCGCTCCGCGCCCGCTTCGGCATCAATATGCACCTGGAATACTACGACGCGGACACGCTGGAGCACATCATCGCGCGGAGCGCGGGCATCCTCGGCGTCCCCATCACGCCTGAGGCGGCCGGGGAAATCGCAGGGCGGAGCCGAGGCACGCCACGCATAGCCAACGCCCTGCTGCGCCGGGTGCGCGACTTCGCGCAGGTGAAGGGTGACGGGGCCATCGGCCTCGGCATATCGCAGACGGCACTCACGGCTCTGAACATCGACCGCTACGGACTGGACGAGATAGACAACAAGATTCTCCTCACCATCATAGACAAGTTCAAAGGCGGCCCCGTGGGTATCAGCACCATTGCCACAGCCATTGGCGAGGATGCAGGTACGGTGGAGGAAGTTTACGAGCCCTTCCTCATCAAAGAAGGATTCATACGGCGCACCCCTCGGGGACGGGAAGTGACAGAGTTGGCCTTCCGCCACCTCGGCCGCAGCCCCTACGGCGGGAACCCGATGCAGCCGAACCTGTTTGAATAGCACACGGCAGAAACGAGCAATGATAACATTCAACACCATCAATGCCCCCATGCCGGACATTGACCCCGCACGCATCAGCGCCTGGGTCGGGGAAGTGGCCGCCTCCTACGGGCGGAAAGTGGGCGACGTGGCATACATTTTCTGCGACGACAGCAAGATTCTTGAGGTAAACCGCCTGCACTTGCGACACGACTACTACACGGACATCATCACCTTCGACTACACCGAGGGAAAACGCATCGGGGGAGACATTTTCATCTCCCTTGACACCGTGCGTAGCAACGCCGGGGAGCAGGGCACCGATTACCGCGAAGAACTCCACCGCGTCATCATCCACGGCATCCTCCACCTGTGCGGGGAAAAAGATAAAGCGCCGGGCGAACGGGAGCAGATGGAGGCTGCTGAAAACCGTGCCCTCGCACTAATCGCCAACGGAGGCTGACCACCGCACAAGAAAAGGGGTGCCGGACACAAAATAGCGTAGAAAAAGAGGACATCCAAGCGGCCAAAAAGCACACCGCCCGCAGGCATATAAGCAAAAATAGGACGAAAGCGTTCTGAATTATTAGGCCGTTTACTTATCTTTGCGCGCTTTGATAAGAAATTTACAAGACACAAAAACAATACACCCCATGAAACCTGCAGAAGGAAAACTCGGAGTGATGTGCGTCGGGCTCGGCGCAGTTACCACCACCTTTATGACAGGCGTCCTAATGGCACGCAAAGGGCTGGCTAAGCCCGTCGGGTCAATGACGCAGTACGACAAAATCCGCGTGGGATGCGGCAAGGACAAGAAGTACCTCAGGTATAACGAAATCGTACCCATCGCCGAACTGAAAGACATCGTATTCGCCGCGTGGGACGTTTACCCCGCCAACGCTTACGAAAGCGCCATCAACGCAGAAGTACTCAAGGAGAAAGACATTGAACCCGTAGCTGACGAGCTGAGAGAGATTGTACCTATGAAGGCGGCCTTTGACAAGAATTACGCGGCACGCCTGGACGGTGACAACGTAAAGGACTGTAAGACGCGCTGGGAGATGGTTGAGGCGTTACGCGAGGACATCCGCCGCTTCAAGGCCGAGAGCGGCGCGGACCGCATCGTAGTGTTATGGGCCGCCAGCACGGAAGTATATGTTCCTGTCAGTGAGGAAGTGCACTACCACCTCGCCGACCTCGAGGCCGCCATGAAGGCTGACGACCGTGCCAACATCGCCCCCTCCATGTGCTACGCCTACGCGGCGCTGTCGGAAGGCGCCCCATTCATCATGGGCGCGCCGAACACGACGGTGGACATCCCCGCCATGTGGGAATTGGCCGAGAAGACGAAGATGCCCATCGCCGGCAAGGACTTCAAAACCGGGCAGACGCTCGTGAAAAGCGGCTTCGCCCCCATCATCGGCACGCGCTGCCTGGGTCTTTCCGGATGGTTCTCCACAAACATCCTGGGCAACCGCGACGGACTCGTGCTGGACGAACCCGCCAACTTCCGCACCAAGGAGGTCAGCAAGCTCTCCACGCTGGAGAGCATACTCGTGCCCGAACAGCAGCCCGACCTCTACACCGACTACTTCCACAAGGTGCGTATCAACTACTATCCGCCCCGCAACGACAACAAGGAAGGGTGGGACAACATTGATATCTTCGGCTGGATGGGCTATCCCATGCAGATCAAGATTAACTTCCTCTGCCGCGACTCCATCCTGGCCGCCCCGCTCTGCCTCGACCTCGTGCTGCTGAGCGACGTGGCCGCCCGCGCCGGACGCTACGGCACGCAGCGTTTCCTCTCCTTCTTCCTGAAGAGCCCCATGCACGACTATACAGAGGACGAAGTTCCGGTGAACCACCTCTTCCAACAGTATGTCATGCTGAAGAACGCTATCCGCGAGATGGGTGGCTACGAAGCCGACGAGGAAATTGACTGACCCACTACGACCAGAACGGATTGCACGACAGGCCGCTGATCCGGCCTGCGTGTAATCCGTCTTTTAACACGCCAGATGAAGAAAAGGTTACTCCTGCTGATCGCCGCCGCGCTCCTGTTGGTCGCTTCTGCTGCCGCACAACAAGTCACCGGCACCGTGACCGACGCGAAAACCGGGGAGGTACTGCCGTTCGTAAACGTGTACTACAGCTCCAGCAACGGAACGCAATCGGGACTTGACGGCACATACAAAGTGGACTTCCACGCCCGTAAGCTCACCTTCTCCATGGTGGGCTACAAACCGCATACCGTGCGGCTGAAGCGGGCGCAGCGACTGGATGTAGCCTTGGAGCCGCTGGAGTACACGCAGCTCGGTGAGGCAACCGTCACCGGACGCAAGGCGAAGTATTCCCGCAAGGACAATCCGGCCGTCGAACTCATGCGCAAAGTCATTGCGGCCAAGCGTGCCAGCGACCTGAAGCAGCGTAATTTTTACTCGTTCGACAAGTACCGCCGAATAACCTTCGCGCTGAACGATGTCAGCGAGCAGATGTTCCAAAACGGCGCGCTTAAGAAGTTCGCCTTTCTGCACGACAACATCGAGACTTGCAACGAGACGGGCCGCCTCATCCTGCCCATCTCCGTGGACGAGAGCGTTACGCAGGAAATCTTCCGGCGTGACCCGCGATCGCTCAAGACTATCGTGAAGGGTAAGCGCACCAACGGAATCACGGACCTCTTTTCCACCGGAGACATCCTGACCACCGTCATACAGGACTGCTTCACGGACGTAAACATCTACGATGATGAAGTACGGCTGCTCCAGTACCCCTTCAACAGTCCCATATCCTCGCACTCCGCCATCAACTTCTACCGCTACTTCATCGTAGATACGGTGGCTTGGGAAGGTGGCGGACGCGCCATAGAAGTGAACTTCACGCCGAATAACCCGCAGGACTTCGGCTTCAGCGGCGCGCTGTTCGTTGCAGCGGACTCCACCTACCGCGTGTTACGCGCCGACATGGGCATCCCGGGACGCTCTGACGTGAACTACGTGGAGCACATGCGCATCATCCAGGACTTCCAACAGCTGCCTTCGGGCGAACAAGTCCTCGTACGGGACAATATGCTCGCAGAGCTTAAGGTGGTCAGTTTCCTGCAAAAATTTATGGTGAAGCGCGTGACGGACTACAGCCACTTCTCCTTCGAGGAAATCCCTCCCAAGTCTTTCAAGTTCAAAGGCAACGAGCTGACGCTTTCCGACGCGATGATGAAGGACGATGCCTTCTGGAGCAGTTACCGCAGTGACCCGCTCAGCGAGACCGAGGCGCAGATGGACCGCCTCGTAACCCAACTCTCAAACGTGCGGGGCTTTAAGCCGGTGCTCTGGATAGCCAAGGCTTTTATCGAGAACTTCGTGGAAACGACAACCGACCCGAAGCGGCCGTCGAAGGTAGATTTCGGGCCGGTGAACACCACCATTACACAGAACTTCGTGGACGGCTTGCGCCTGCGCGCCTCAGCCCAGACAACGGCGGCCTTTAACCCCCATCTCTTCCTGAAAGGATACGTGGCCTACGGCTTCCGCGACCACCGCTTCAAAGGGCTCGGAGAGGTAACTTACAGCTTCCTGCCTAAGGCCTACCTGCCGCGCGAGTTCCCGGTGCACAACCTCACCGTGTCGTACAACAACGATGTCATCGCGCCTTCGGACAAATTCCTCCCCACGGACAAGGACAACGTGTTCACGTCCCTGAAGTGGACGAAGGTGGACCACATGATGTACTACGAGACGTTCCGCCTCCTCTACGACCGCGAATGGGACAATAACCTCCGCCTGAAGGTGCAGCTGCGGCGCGAAAAGGACGAGCCGACGGCCTCCCTCTTCTACCAACCCTTGGACGGGGCCGGCGCACCCTCGCAGGAGGCTGCCGCATGGAAGAAAAACCTCGTCACGACCGACGCAACGCTCACGCTGGAGTACCAGCCCGGTGCGAAATGGATAAACACCAAGCAGCGACGGTATAAGCCTAACTTCGACAACCCCGTATTCACCCTCTCCCATACCACGGGGCTGAAGGGCGTGCTGGGCGGCGACTACACCTTCCACCTCACGGAGGCCTCCGTCTTCAAGCGCTTCTGGCTCCGCTCATGGGGTAAGATTGACATGCAGCTCAAGGCCGGGGCGCAGTGGAGCCGCGTACCCTACCCGCTGCTCTGTATGCCGGCGGCTAACCTTTCCTACATACTGCAGGACAAGACCTTCAACCTTGTGAACAACATGGAGTTCCTAAACGACCGCTACGCGAGCCTTATGGCCAGCTGGGACCTGAACGGGAAAATCTTCAACCGCATCCCGCTCCTCCGCAAGCTGAAGTGGCGCGAGTCCATCGGCGGGAAGGTGCTCTGGGGACACCTGACGGCGAAGAACAACCCCCTGCTCCCGGAGAACGCGGCGGACGGGCGCTTATTTTACTTCCCCGGTAAGTTCCGGGCGGACGGCTCGTTCGAGTACCTCTCCATGCCGATGGACTGGAAGAAGCCCTACGTAGAAGTATATGCCGGGATACATAACATCTTCAAGCTCTTCCACGTGCAGTACGTGCGGCGGCTGACGTACACGGAGCACCTCCCCGAGAAGCATAAGTGGGGCATACGGGGCATGTTCCGCGTGACGTTCTGAGACCCGGAGGAGGCGGCCGGGACGACTTTTTCCCGCCAGGGCTTGGTTTAATGTAAACAAATGCATACTTTTGCCCCCAGTAAACCTACATCGGATGACTTACGCGCGTATATATAATATAGGTATAGCCGGAGCCGCTGCAAGCTGCGGCCTTTCTTTGCGCTCCGATAAGGTCTATTTTACCCCCCCCATACACTTGGTTATCAATTAGTTACGGGCAAGCGCCCGTACGGCAAGCGGTGCATTGCGTCCCTACTCCCGGGACGTGGTGCACCGCTTGCCGCATGCCGGGGGCGCGATCCGCGTGCCGCCGCTGAACCGCTGCGGGCCGGGCGGGCGGACCGGCGGGCGGAAACGCGCGGAGCTGCGGGGTGCGGGGCTTGGGCGATTATTAACAACCCACTAAAACATATAGAACTATGACAGAAAGTATGAGAAAAGAGAGTATGCAGCCTGCCGACGCGCAGACTGCGGGGGCGGCTCCCGCGAGGGGGAAGCGGCCCTATGTGAAGCCTACGTTCAAGGTAATCCCCATGGAAGCCCCGAAGCTGCTGGCGGCGAGCGCGGCCTCCAGCGACCCGCTTTTCGTCAGAATCTGCGGTGGCGTCGACTCTAATGCAATACTGGAGCGAATTCATCCTCTTGCTAATTGCGAATACCTTGAGAATGGGACGCTCCCCGAACTGGTAAAAAAAGATGGTCATGCCGCTGGTATTTTCATCATCGTAGAAACATCCAGCTTTGCTTACGATTATCTTTCTTTTGATTCTGACCACTTTGAGGAGTTCTTTGACAAAGCCACATTCGACAACTGTATAGACATAACCCCATCCTGGGCACCCCAGGAAAGACACATTGAATTCTCCGGGACTTACGATGGTAGAGCTTTTACTGGGGATATGGTGTTCACCAATGGTAGCTCTTGCTGACCCGCACCCACGCGAGACATAACCAAACCCTTTTTACTAACTAAAAACCTGAGATTATGATTCCGTACATCATCAAAGCGATCAAGAACCCGATTACGAAGGCCCTGGCCTACTACGTGCAGAGCGCGAAGCAGCACGCGCTGACGCGCAAACAGCTGGAGAAGCGCATAGAGCGGCGCTCCACGGTGGCCTCGGCGGACGTGAAGGCCGTGCTGGACGCGCTGGAGTTCGAGATTATCGACGCGCTGCAGTCCGGGATGACCGTGCCCCTGGGCGAGCTGGGGACGTTCTACACGCGCCTGAAGTCGAAGCCTGCGGAGACGCTGCAGGAGGCCTGGAGGAAGGGGCCGGAGCTGGTGGAGCACGTGACGTGCTGCTTCCTGCGCAGCCGCGCCCTGAGCCAGGCGCTGGACGTGAGGAACCTGGACTTCGGCCCGGACTCGGCGGAGCAGGAGCGCAAGGAGGCCTACCGCCGCGAGCACCCGGAGGAGTTCCAGGACTGAGCGCGCGGCGCGGCCGCGGCCTCCCCGGGAGGGGTGCTTAGGAAACGGCGGGGGTTCCCTTATGGAACGGCCGCCGTTCCCTTATGGAACGAGCCTCGTTCCCTTATGGAACGGGGCCCGTTTCCTTATGCCCCTCCGGGAGGGGGCTCAGGGCTCGCGGCGGAGGGGGTAAGCGTTGCGCATCCGCTCGAAGGCCAGGGGGTCGGCCTTGAGGCGGCGGCTGTCGGCCAGGGGGTCGTAGAGGCGGAGGGCCTCGCAGGGGGGCTGCGCGGCGGGGTCGTAGCGGTAGCCGGGCGGCAGGGCGGGCGGACTGACGCTGAAGCTGGCGGGCAGGCCGGCGTGGCGCGCCAGGGCCTCGAG
>JAFUZP010000026.1 GCA_017476545.1 Alloprevotella sp. | reverse complement strand
CGGGCAGCGCAGCGTTCAGTTCTTTTCTTTCGTCCATTTCTTAATACTTTAAGTTTATTTATAATAGCATTTGTTTATTACCGCTCACACCATCCCCAAGCCTCCCCCTCTCGGGGGGACGGGAGGGGGGCTGGAGGGGCTTCGGGGCATGGGGCTTGTATGCACACAGAAGCGGCGCACCACACCCCACCGAAGGGGGCGCGATGCGCCGCTCAATACTTAGCCGTATACCTGTAACTACTTGATAACCAAAGCGTGAGGGGGGGTAATTCGGGCACTTCCCGCCCCGTAAATACGGACAGAGCCGGCCTCCGCAGCGGCGGAAGCGGCTATACCGTTATGATATATATACGCGTAAGGCATAAATCAAGTTCTTGATTTCCGCTGCAAAGGTAGGGAAATGCGCCCTTCTGGCCAAGCCCCACTCGGAAAAGTTGGCCGGGCGTGCAATTCTAATGCCCCGCACACGGGGCGTTAGGAAATAAAATAGTACCTTTGCCGTGCTATACAACAAAAACCTATGAGACTGAATATCCTCCCCTACGCCGCAGCCCTCCTGCTGCTATGCGCCTGCCACTCCCCCGAGAACGTACTCTACTTCCAGGACCTGCAGTCGGGCGAGAGCCTGCCCACCCGCACCCTGGAACCGCTCAAGCTACTGCCGGGCGACAAGGTGAGCATCATCGTCAGCAGCGCACGCACGCCGCAGGCCGCCATCTCGTACAACCTCGCCGTCGTGCAACAGCAGATAGGCACGGGTCGGAGCAACAACAACCAGGTGGGCATGTACATCCTCGATGAAAACGGCGACGTGGACATCCCCAGCCTCGGACGGGTACGCATCGGCGGACTGACACGCTCCGAAGCCGCACAGAAGGTGCAGGACATCTTCCGCAACGGCATACTCAACGATGCCGTCGTCACCGTCAATGCTTACGACCAGTTCGTCACCGTCATGGGCGAGGTGGGCCACCCCGGCCGCATCGCCATCAACCGTGACAACATCACGCTCTTCGAAGCCCTCGGCGCAGCGGGCGACCTGACCATACAGGCACGGCGCGACCGCGTGCTCGTCATGCGGCAGGAAGGCAACGAGACAAAATCCTACTACGTGGATATGCGCACGAAGGAGGCGATGAACTCCCCCGTCTATAACCTGAGGCAGAACGACGTGGTCTATGTAGAACCCAACAAGGTGCGCATGAGCCAGTCCACCTACAACGAGAACTCCTTCCGGCAGGTCGGCACGTGGCTCTCCATCACCTCCGTACTCATCAGCCTCGGCATACTCATATTCAGATAACCGACCAACCAAAAAACATACGGCCATGAAAGGTATCGTCCTCGCAGGCGGCAGCGGCACGCGCCTCTACCCCATCACGAAAGGCATCAGCAAGCAACTCATCCCCATCTTTGACAAGCCGATGGTCTATTACCCCATATCGGCGCTCATGCAGGCCGGCATACGCGACATACTCATCATCAGCACACCGCAGGACCTGCCCGCCTTCAAACGCCTGCTTGGCGACGGAAGCGACTACGGCATCCGCCTCAGCTACGCCGAACAGCCCAGTCCCGACGGCCTGGCGCAGGCCTTCATCATCGGCGAGGAGTTCATCGGTGACGACTGCGCCGCCCTCGTGCTCGGGGACAACATCTTCCACGGAAGCGGCTTCCACGACCTGCTGCGCGAGGCCGTACGCACCGCCGAGGAGGAAGGCAAGGCCACCGTCTTCGGCTACCGCGTCAATGACCCCGAACGCTACGGCGTGGTGGAGTTCGACGCGCAGGGAAATGCCGTGAGCATCGAGGAAAAACCCGCACAGCCCAAGTCAAACTTCGCCGTCGTCGGCCTCTATTTCTACCCGAACAAGGTGGTGGACGTGGCAAAGCGCATCAAGCCCTCGGCACGCGGCGAACTGGAAATTACCACCGTGAACGAACGCTTCCTGCACGACGGGGAACTGAAGGTACAAGTGCTGGACCGGGGCTTCGCCTGGTTAGACACCGGCACACACGACAGCCTGAGCGAGGCCTCCACCTACATAGAGGTCATCGAGAAACGCACCGGTTTCAAGGTGGGATGCCTTGAGGGAATTGCCTACGAAGCCGGATGGGTCAGCAAGGACGACCTGCGCCGCACGGCACAACCTATGGCCAAGAACGAATACGGCCAATACCTGCTGAAACTTGCCGAGAACTAAAACCGACGACCGTGGGCATACACATATATTATATATATACGCGCGCGCGCGAACTTGCCGTGTTGCTCGCCCTTTTCCTCGCCGCCTGCTCTGCTGTGGCGCAGGACATCGCCACCTTGCTGCCGGGGAAGTTCGTCCGCATACGCACACTTGACGAACTGACGGAAGACGGATTCTACCTTATCGGCAGCTATGGTGTCAAGAGAAACAACTTCTACTTGTTGTCTAATACCGCACGAAGCAATAAGTTGGCTGCGATGTACATTGACGGGGCACAGACTGACATCCTTGAGAACGAACGGGCAGCGCGTGTTTGGAGAATCGTAAGAGACGAAGACGGGACGGTTATCCTACAATCGGCAGCCACAGGGGAATCCGTCAATGCAGGGACGAAGAAAAAAACTGACAACGACAATACGAACTTATGCACCAGCGATAGGTTTCACAGCACCTGGGAAGTCTCGGTACATGACGGGGTATTCAACTTTGCCAACGCAGGAAGCGACCGTTTCCTGTGCATTTCTGAGAACGCCACGACAGACTCCTATTTCGGCAACTATATACACAATGAAAATGAGCCGCCCGACCTATATATTTTCAAGCTTATCACAAAGTTCGGGCAGTTAACGGGTGAGGCGGCTGTACCCGCAAACGGGAGCAAAGTAGCCATCGCCGCCGGAGACTTCATTGCGGGGAACAGTTTCATGGCAGAGGACGCTGCGAGCCATTTACTTTGCGACGGAACCATCGCACCCGCCGAAGGGCTCATCCCGCTAACGGCCACTACGGACGCAACCGGGCGGTTCAGTCTGAGAGATTCTAACGGTAAATACCTCGACTACGCGCTGCAGTTCTCCGAAAGCCCCGCATCGTGGGCCGTTAGCAACGGCTACGTTATCACCACCGAAGTGACCCCGCGCTATTTGGTACTGCTCCCCTCCGAAGGCCGCTTCGCCTTACTCACGCAGGACGAAGCCAACACAGCCGCCGTCCTCGGTGTCACGTTCCGCCAAGTAGGGGAAGAGCCCGCACAAGAGATGATTAACGGCGTGCTGACCCTCACAGGAGCTTGGGATGCCCGCCGTCTGGCCGCATTGAACCTGGCAGAAGCCGATGCGCTTGACCTGTCGGGCATCTCCCTCCCGCTACACCCCCTTACATTTGAGGCACTCCCCGCCGACAAGAACTTCCCCATCTACACCAAAGCGGAGGATGCCGAAGCCGTTCCTGACACTTGGCCGTTCGTCATTAGCGGGGACAAACTGCTGCGCAACGCTGTGTTGGCCGACCGCGCGCCATTACGCATTCCCAAACCCTTCAGCGTAGAAACGAACCAGCTCACCTATGAGCGCGAAATGAAGGCGGACGGGATGTGGGAAACCCTATTCCTGCCCTTCGCGACCAGCGTGCCGCAGGGTTTTCATGCAGAACTGCTGAAAACGTATTCCAGCAACGCGCTCACCTTTGAGCCCGTAACGGAAATTCCCGCCAACACCCCAGCCATTATCCGCTACACAGGAAGCACGAACGAAGAGGCGGTTGAGTTACGCTTGCACAGCAAGCAAGGCTACGTAATGACAAACGCATCAAGCATTCCCTACTTCTACGGGACATACCAACCCCTCACCGTGAACTCCGCAGCAGAGAACATCTATCTGCTAAATGAAGCGGGAGACACTTTTGTCCATGCCGATGCCGGAAGCCGCCTCGCCCCGTTCAGGAGCTACCTCAAGGTCAGTGGCGCGCAGATGTACCTACCGCTACCCGTCACTGCCATCCGAGAGATTACCACCAGTACGGAAAAAGATGGGGAAAGGGCGTACACGCTTGACGGACGCCGCGCGACAAACACGCCACAGAGGGGTGTCCTCATCATCGGGAACAAGAAAATAATCAACCACTAAAGAACGAAAGAGACATGACCATCGCTGTAGATTTTGACGGGACGGTTGTAGAACACCGCTACCCTGCCATCGGTAAAGAACGCCCCTTCGCCACTGCCACCCTGCGCCGCCTTATGGAAGACGGTCATAAGCTCATTTTTTGGAGTTGCCGCGAAGGGGAGCTCCTGCAACAGGCCATAGACTGGTGTGCGGAACGCGGTGTGCGCTTCTATGCCGTCAATGCCGACCTCAATGAGGATAAGGGAGAATCCATTGACACGCTCGCCGAAAACCCCAGTTTCAGCCGTAAATTAAAAGTAGATCTCTTCATTGACGACCGAAACGTAGGGGGGCTGCCCGACTGGGGCGCGATATACCAAATCATAGCTAACCGCATCACCTACGAGCAGTACCTGACAGAAGGCGGCTACCCGCATAGCGAGCAACGCCCCAAGAAGCCTTGGTGGAAATTCTGATAGAGGAAGAAGAATGACGAAGGTACTATCGGCCGACCAACTGCGGGAACTGGACACCTACACCATTGAGCACGAGCCTATATCGTCCATTGACTTGATGGAACGTGCTGCCACAGCTGTGGCCGATGCCGTATGCGCACGGTGGGACAGCGAGCAGCGGGTGGTAGTCATGGCTGGACCGGGCAACAATGGCGGGGACGCACTCGCCGCTGCACGCCTGTTGGCCGAACGCGGGTACACGGTCGAAGTGTTCCTGTTCAACATCAACGGCAAACTTAGTCCCGACTGCGAAACGAACAGACAGCGGCTCGCGGCAATACCCGACATCGCTCTGACCGAAGTAAGGGAACAGTTCAAGACACCGAAACTAACGGAAGACACGCTCCTACTGGACGGCCTCTTTGGCACAGGTGTCACGAAACCGCTCACTGGCGGCTTTGCCGCGACCGTCAAGTTCGTGAACGAATCCCCCGCAACCGTCATTTCAATCGATATGCCCTCCGGGCTCATGTGCGAGGACAATACCCATAATGTTCTGGACCATATCGTCCGCGCCGACCTAACGCTTGCGCTGCAACTCCCCAAGTTAGCCCATCTGCTAGCCGATAACCAGTGTTTCATCGGTGAACTGGCAGTCTTGGACATTGGCCTCTCAAGCGAAAAAATAGCCGTAACCGAGGCGCAACGTCAAATTCTTACCGCTGCGGATGTCGCTCCCTTGCTGAAAAAGCGTAATCCATTCGGGCATAAGGGAACTTTCGGTAGTGCGCTACTCGTTGCCGGACAAGCCGGAAACGACAGTATGGCCGGGGCAGCCATACTATCCGCACGGGCTTGCTTACGCAGCGGGGCGGGCAAGGTTACCGTCCACACACCGGGCGGCAACCGCTCCGCCCTCCATGCGGGACTACCGGAAGCCGTACTGAGCATTGACCCCAATGCCGAGCATTTCTCCCAAGCCATTGATGCGACACCTTTCACAGCTGTTGGCATCGGCTCGGGCATCGGTATGGCGGACGAAACCGCCATCGCATTCATTGAGCAGGTACGCCATAGTAACAAGCCACTATTGATTGACGCCGACGGCATCAATATCCTGAGCAAGCGTAAGGCGTGGATGCAGCAGATACCACCCGACACTATCCTGACGCCACACCCCGGGGAATTCCGTCGCCTCGGCACGCGGAGCACCACCTCCTACTCCACCCTTGCCGAAGCGCTGGAACTGGCGGAAAAGCACAAGCTATACATCGTACTGAAAGGCCACTATACCGCCATCTGCACGCCCAGGGGCAAGACATTCTTCAACCCCACAGGGAATAGCGGTATGGCTACGGCCGGAAGCGGGGATGTGCTGACCGGCATCATTACATCGCTACTCGCACAGCATTACACCCCACAGGACGCCTGCATACTGGGTACATTCCTGCACGGACTGGCCGGCGACATCGCAGTAGAACGGTGGGGGGAAGAGAGCCTTATCGCCTCGGACATCATCAACGCGCTCCCCGATGCCTTCAGCCGGCTGCGACAACTAATAAAAAAGCCATGACGAAGAAACTCCTATTCCTGACTGCACTACTCGCCACTAACGCTTCCGCCCAGACGGAAGTGACGGAATACAAACCGGGCGTAACGGAAGACGGAATCACCTACTTCCTGCCGAACACTTCCCTGCGCGTCGCACTCCGGGCTACCCGCACCACCTACACGCCGGGCGAGTTCGCCCGATATGCGGAACGCTACCTGCGGCTCAAGGACATCCCGCAGACCACCTGCGACGAATGGACGCTGGATGGGGCAGACATCATCGCCTACGGCACTGCCGACCCCGCGAAGGCGTACTCCATCAAGTTCCGCCCCAAGACATCCGCCCCCCTCGTAGGGCTCGCCCCCGACGGCCGCCTCCTCTCCATCTGCGACACCGCGCCGGAACTCCCCGCACTTCCCCGCCCGTCCGTGAAGCGCACGTCAGCACCGGCAGAGGCTGCGGACGCTTACAAGACCGAGGAGATTCTGGCCGCCGGCAGCGAGGCCAAGATGGCCGAACTGGCCGCAGCGGAGATATACGACATACGCGAGAGCCGTTCCGCACTCGTCAAGGGGCAGGCCGACTATATGCCGAAAGACGGCGAGCAGCTACGCCTTATGCTGGAGAACCTGGACAGGCAGGAAGCCGGACTGCTACGGCTCTTCACCGCCGCCACAGCGACGGAGGAGTACGTCTTCATACTTGATTTCACGCCCGGGGCGCACGACGCAGACGAGATACTCTGCCGCTTTTCCCGCCACCTTGGTGTCGTGGACAAGGACGACTTGGCCGGCGAGCCCGTCCGCCTCACGGTAAAGGCGCTTACCCCGCTGCCCGAAGCGCCGCAAGATGCCGGAACGGGCGCTCCCGACAAGAAAGAAGCCGCCGACCTGCGCTATATCGTTCCCGGTCGTGCGGCAGTAGCCGTCACGTACCAGCGGCGGGAACTGGCCGGGCAGGCCCTCCCCCTCGCCCAGTTCGGGCGCGTGGAGCGGCTTGGCGGCGAGCTCTTCAATAAGAAGTACAGCACGCACATACGCTTCGCCCCCGAAACAGGCGGCATACTCAAGATAGATACCGACGAAAAGCCATGACAATATGACGAAGAAGCTCCTCCTGTTCCTCCTCGCCGCCCTCACCACCATCCCCGAGTGCGGCGCGCGCAAATACGTATTCCGCATGGAAGACTACGGCATCACGCCATCGGCGGGTGACTGCACCCCGCGCCTGGTCCGCTTCCTGCACGAGCAGCGGAAGCGGCACGCCTTCACGCCGGATGACCGGGTCGTACTCAAGTTCCGCAAGGGCGAGTACCACTTCCACTCCACAGAAGCCGTACTGAAGGACACCTACGTATCCAACCACGACCAGTGGCAGCCCAAGAAGATTGTCTTCGACCTCACCGGCTGGCACAACCTGACACTGGACGGAGGCGGAGCCGACTTCATCTTCTACGGCACCGTCATCCCCATCGCCCTGCAACACGCCCGCAACTGCACCCTGCGCGACTTCAGCATCGACTTCGCCCAGCCCAAGATGACGCCACTGGAGATTATCGAGTCCGACACCCTGCGGGGCATCACCTTCCGCGCGCCGCGCTGGGCGAACTGCTACATATCGGACGACGGCTACTTCCAGACGCGCGGCGAAGACTGGGAGTACCGCCCCGTCACAGGCATGGCCTTCGACAGCGCCACGCACCACCTCATCTACCGTGGCGGCGAGTTCCCCATAGACACCCGCGAGGTCCAGCCCATAGCCCCCTTCCTCTTCCGCGCGCCCCACTGGAAGAACGCCGCACTCCGCCCCGGCATGGTCGTCGCCGCGCGCGACTGGAACCGCCCCACCCCCGCCATCTTCCTCAACGAAGACCGCGACACCCACGTCCTCAACGTCCGCGTGCACTACGCCTTCGGCATGGGACTGCTCGCCCAGCGGTGCGAGAACATCCTGCTCGACCGCTTCGCCGTCTGCCCCAACGAGCGCAGCGGCCACGCCAAGCGCTACTTCACCACCCACGCCGACGCCACCCACTTCTCCCAGTGCAAGGGGCTCATCACCAGCCGGCGCGGGCTCTACGAAGGCATGATGGACGATGCCATCAACGTACACGGCATATACCTGAAAGTCATCCGCCGCCTCAGCGACCACGCCCTCGTCTGCGCCTTCGGGCACGAGCAGGCATGGGGCTTCAACTGGGGCAACAGCGGCGACGAGGTACAGTTCATCCATGCCGGCACCATGGAGCCCTTCGCGCCCAACACCATCGCCGCCATACGCCCCTACGACCAGACGGAGCTGCGCGGGATGCGCACCTTCCGCATAGAGTTCGCCCGGCCACTCCCCGACGACGTGCAAGGCGGGGAAGGCATAGGCCTCGAGAACCTCACCTGGCACCCCGAAGTGGACTTCAGCCGCAACACCGTACGCAACAACCGCGCACGCGGCGCACTATTCAGCTCGCCACGCCGCACACGCTGCGAGCGCAACACCTTCGACCACGTCAGCGGCACGGCCATACTCCTCTGCGGCGACTGCAACGGATGGTACGAGAGCGGAGCCTGCCGCGACATCACCATCCGGAAGAACACCTTCCGCAACTGCCTCACCGACTACTTCCAGTTCACCAACGCCATCATCAGCATCTACCCCGAGATACCCCGCCTGCAGGAGCAGCAAGCCTACTTCCACGCCAACGTACGCATCGAGGACAACCGCTTCGACACCTTCGACGCCCCCCTGCTCTATGCCAAGAGCGTGGACGGCCTCACCTTCAGGGGCAACCGCATCCGCCGCAACAGCGACTTCCCCCCCTTCCACTGGAACCGCGAGCCCGTCAAGCTCGAGCGCGTCACCAACGCCCACATACAGCCCCTGGGCGAATAGCCCCCACCATCAGCCATCCCCAAGGGGGGACGGAAGGGGTATAGCTCAGTGACTACATGGCGCACCACACCCCAAGATAAGGGGCACTATACGGTTTATCCAAATTGCCAACAGTCGGAAGGCGTGCCACCATTATTTTCAATGTTATCAAATTCAAAGGATAAGCGCAAGGAGCCGCAACCTGGAACATATACGGTGTAGTTAACGAACGGGTCAGTGCGGTCATAATAGCTACAACCGGTGATAGTCACTCCAGGTCGCCGCAGCAGTTCTAACATAGGATGCCTGCCTGCCTCCCATCCATAGAGGCTCTCGTATCGGTCGGGGAAGTTGTACACTGCGTACTCTTCCTCGGTAATCTCTATCAAATCGTTGATTGTGGCATTACAAATAGGTGTAAAGTCATAGGCACCGCGCATATAAGTAGGAATAGAGTAATCTCTGACTACAAGTCCCCGCCTCATAAACAGGCCTAGAAGGGGGGAATAGATATTTGAAGCGTCCCGACCGACAGCAACGCAGTAATCTGTGCAGGGTACTGCACCAGACGCACTCGTCGCCAGCATCCGCTGAGGGCCCAGCGGGATAACCTGCATCGTAGGCGGCACGTACTTCTTCTTACCTTCTGCGGGAGCGGATCCCGAAGCATCCATGGGTTGCGCCGTCGCAGCGTCCGCAGTCCCTACACCGGCGCACAGCGCGCCGTCAAGTGTCTTTTCGTTGTTCATT
>JAFUZP010000025.1 GCA_017476545.1 Alloprevotella sp. | reverse complement strand
ATAACGAAATATGGCCATACCATTGAACTATTTTACTCCATAGTCGGCCGTTAAAGGCTTCCAAAAGCAAATTTTGGGATGCCCATCTTGCTTTTATGAGTTCGTTTTAGCGGACAGCCGATGGAATTTGCAGAATAATACGTGATTAGGGGCTTACTTTTGAAAAAGACAACTCGATATCGCATATAATCAGCGATTGAAAGCCGTTTCTATGGAAATAAAAAGTTTTAGCGGACACCAATAATAAAAAACTGGCGTAACGGAGGGCAGAGGCCTGGTCGGTCAGTGCTTACGCTTCCACCAGACGAACCAGACGCGCGCCGCCAGCAGGCCGGCAAGCCCGATAGCATAGGCAATACCCCAGTCCAAGCCGAAACCAATCCCTGCACCACAGATAAACGTGACGCAGACAGTGGGCATGAAGAGGGCGGACAGCAACGTGACCACATAGGGTTTCCGCTCCTTGGCGAGATAGACGGGTGCCACCCATAGGGTAAATACGGCCAACGTCTGGTTGCTCCATCCGAAAGAACTCCATATGATATTGAAGCCGTTCGCGCCCGCCACGTTCCAAGGCGGGCGTGCGGCGACCGTCAGGGCCAAAGACACGCTCCACTGCCTGTCCGTAGCGGAAGTAGCCTGCAACGAGGCGGGCCAAACTGATAAGCAACGAAAACATAACTGCGTTTACCTTTTGTACGTCTCAAAAGCAGGGATATTTCTTGAAAAATACTAACTTTGCGGCCAGTTATGGCACTGAGTATTCTTTTTATTCTAAGCGGTATCGCCGCCGTTCTGTGGGGCGCGAACCTGTTCACCGACGGTGCGGCCGACATCGCGCGCCGTTTCCGTGTTCCCCAAATGGTGATTGGCATGACCGTCGTGGCCTTAGGGACGAGCCTGCCCGAGTTCTGCGTCAGTTTCGCCTCGGCACTGAAGGGTGCCGCCGACATAGCTGTGGGCAACGTCGTGGGAAGTAATACTTTCAACGCCCTGCTCATCACTGGTGCGGCGGCAGCTGTCGCGCCAATCACCGTGATGCGCGGCTCACTGGCGAGGGACATTCCACAAGCCCTTATTTCGGCAGTGCTTTTGGCTGCACTCTGTATGGACCGAGACGTGACCCGCTTGGACGGCGCGCTACTCATGACGGTCTTTATCGTATTCATGGCCTACACGATGCGGGCACCAAGGAGCGAGACGAAGGAGGAGACCGAACCAGCACGCTTAGGAACCTGGCGTTGCATCCTATATATAATAATCGGTCTGGCCGCACTCGTGGCGGGCAGCAGCTACTTCGTGGACGGCGCATCCGACGTTGCACGGCGATTGGGCGTAAGCGACGCCATCGTGGGCCTCACCATCGCCGCCGCCGGGACCGGTCTGCCGGAACTGGCCACCAGCGTTGTCGCAGCCCGGAAGAGGCAGTCGGGACTTGCGCTCGGTAATGTTATCGGCAGCAATGTCTTTAATAGTTTGATGGTCATCGGCGTGACAGGCATCGTCTGCCCGATGCAGACGAACGGTATCGCCGCGACAGACTTCGTCGTACTCGTCGGATCGACACTGCTACTCTGGGGCATGGCGTTCACAAAGCGCCGCATTGAACGCTGGGAAGGCGGCGGACTCATACTGCTCTACGCGGCCTACACGGCGTGGCTCGTGTGGCAGGCGGCGACATAGCCCTGCAACCATCCACCAGCAACCTTCCGAACAATTTTCTAACGCCTGCAGTTGCGGGCGTTTTTCTGTCCCGCAACCGATAGGAAAGAACTACTAACAACCAAATTCCCGGACATTTGGTAAAAAATTCCTGCTCCGTCAGGAATTTTGGATACCTCCACAAAGGGAGCCAGACACTTGGATAAACATACTCCCCCGCCACAGGCAGTCTGTAGCGGGGGACTTATGCTTACGGGCCTCCCAGCGCGAGCGGGCCGGAACTACCCGGAAGAATCTTCACACGGCTTTACTTAACGTAGAACTCCGCCGTCGTGCCAACACCTCCGGCACGGAGCGCGCCATACTTGCCGCCACCTTTATAATCCTGCGTCCAGGCGCGGGGCACGCACTTGGTGCCGAGCTTGTCCTTCACCAGATAGTAACCGTAAACGGAACGGTGGGTTATGACCGCGCCCTTGCGCTTCACGTCCCACGCCTTGCTCGTGATAATTACGTCCGTCACGCTGGAATCCTGTGCTTTGGCTACGGCCAATGCCTTCGCCTTGAGGGATGCATGAAGCGCGCCTGCTGCGGGACGAGCCTTGCGCTCAATATTCTCGGGCTTGTTGTTCGCGATAGCCTTCTCCGTCACGCCGGCATACATCCCCGCGAGGTTATAGAGGACGGGCAGGTAGTCCGTTCCTTTAATCTGCATCCCTACCTCTGTGGCAAGCCCACGGATATTGTAACCCAAAATCTGCACCTTCCGCATCCGCTTGACAGCACGATTGGCCCATTCTATCTTCTCGTCATCAAGATACTTGTCCCCGCCAGACGAAAGCACATCCACAAACTTGCAATCGCCGTTTATCGTACCAACAGCGTACGCACCGAGACCGCCGCCACCGTTATGGTGCACAAGGTATTTCGCATCCGCCACACCCATGATACCGCCGTCCTCAACACGGATGCCGGAAACGCAGATATAGAACATCTGAGCCAACGCACCGTAGAACGTATCCCAGCGGCTGATTTCTTCTTTCGCCTTTAGACATTCATCGAAGAGCGGATTATTGCTCGTTATCAGTCCCTCAGCCTGCGCCTTAAGCAGCTTGTAGTTACTCTTCAGTCGGGCGTCCATTTGGTCGCGCAGAGCCTGTACCTCTTCGTCAGATACGTTCTCAAGGTTCCAGATATAGGTGTTAATGTTTTTTGGATTGCTACGGTCGTTCCCGTTGTAGAAGGATTCCGCCGACATGGTCCAGGGGCAGTCCGGCCGCCCTACGGATCCCAGCACTTTGTCCACGGCCTTTTGCTTTGCCTTCTGGGACACTTCCTTCACTTTCTTGTCGGCTTTTTCCTTCTGCGTCCTTGCTACTTTGTCCACAGTGCCCTTCACCAGGCCCTTTGCCTTGTTGCCAAGGCCACCTAACTGTGCACTTGCCGTGGCCTGCATCCCGAACAGGACTACCGCAGCCACCAGCACTCGTTTCATTGTCTGTTTCATACTTTCTTATTTTTATAGGGTTTGAATGTCTTATCCGCCGGAATGTCGCACGCTTCTTGCCCGCACGAGCAAACTTTAGCGAACCCTCACGGCTTAACATCACCGAAGCGATGATGCAAAAATATACATTTAGTGGTACGCGGAAGTTATCATTTCATAAAATAATCTAGTCTTTTCGTGAAATTCCCCGGGGCTAATCAGCAAAGAGGCCTGAAAAAATCCCGATGAAACCGCCGTTTTTTTCGCACGCGCCCTATAACTGCTCCGTATAGCCCGGGCCCGTTTCACACCGCCGCAAAGCCTGCACCGAATACCTCCGCAGTCGGCTTTTCCTAACCCTGCGGTTCATTCACTGTAACCCTATGGTTAGTTCACCGTAACCCTACGGTTAGGATTGCCAATCCCTAGGATTATTAAAAAACCGCGCGTCAGAAAATACTGACGCGCGGGATACATTTTCCGTTTACCCGTAAGAAACAGGCTCGTTCCGGCACGAAAGCCTTCCTCCCTGCACCAGGAAAGCGGACAGGAAGCGGCGTTGTTCAGCGGACAGTGAGCAGAAAGTAATTCTTCTTGCCCTTCTGCACGAGCAGGTAACGCCCGGCAATGAGGTCTTCCGCCGTAACGGGACGCTGGAAGTCTGCCAATTTTTCCTTGTTCAGGCTCACTCCACCGCCCTGCACCAGCTTCCGCATCTCGCCCTTCGAGGGGAAGACGGCTGCGGCCTGCGTGAAAAGTTCCACTGCGGGCTGGCCGAGTTGGCTGCGGTCAATGTCGAATTGGGGCACACCGCTAAAGACATCAAGCAGCGTCTGTTCGTCCAGTTTGGCCAGGCTCTCGCGCGTGGCCTTCCCGAAGAGGATGCCGGAAGCCTCAATTGCAGCCTCCAGCGCTTCGCGCCCGTGTACCATAGCGGTCACCTCCTCGCCCAGGCGGCGCTGCAACGTGCGCCGGCCGGGGTCGGCCGCATGTTCCGCAACGAGTGCCTCTATGGTGGGGCGGTCCAGAGATGTGAATATTTTGATATACTTCTCCGCCTCTTCGTCCGAGACGTTGAGCCAGAACTGGTAGAAGCGGTAGGGCGAAGTGCGTACCGGGTCGAGCCAGATGTTCCCGCTCTCCGTCTTTCCGAACTTCTTGCCGTCCGCCTTCGTGATGAGCGGGCAGGTTAGGGCGAACGTCTCCACGTCGCTGCCCAGCGTGCGGCGGATGAGTTCCGTCCCGGTGGTCATGTTACCCCACTGGTCATTACCGCCAAGCTGGAGCTTCACGCCCATCGTGCGGTAAAGGTGCAGGAAGTCGTAACCCTGGAGCAGCTGGTAGGTAAATTCGGTGAAGGAAAGACCGTCGCGCGCCGTACCGTTCAGGCGTTGCTGGACGCTCTCCTTGGCCATCATATAGTTCACGGTAATGTGTTTTCCCACCTCACGCGCGAAGTCGAGAAAGGTGAAATCCTTCATCCAGTCGTAGTTATTAACCATCTCTGCCCGCGTACTCCCTTCGGCCTCAAAGTCGAGGAACTTCGCCACTTGCCGCTTGATACATTCCTGGTTGTGCCGCAGTGCTTTGTCGTCAAGTAGGTTGCGCTCCTGACTTTTCCCGCTCGGGTCGCCAATCATACCCGTTGCACCGCCGACAAGGATTACGGGTTTGTGGCCGCAACGCTGCAAGTGGCGGAGCATCATGATGCCGCAAAGATGGCCTATGTGCAGGGAGTCCGCCGTCGGATCCGTGCCGAGGTAAGCCGTGACGGTTTCCCGCTGGAGCAGTTCCTCCGTACCCGGCATAATTTGCGCCAGCATACCGCGCCAGCGCAGCTCTTCTACAAAGTTTTTCTTCATCGCTTATGGTTGTTTAACTATATTCATACACCGCCTTTCGCCTTGAGGGCGAGCGCGTACATCCGCATCTGCTTCACCATAGCCAGCAGACCGTTGGAACGGGTGGGCGAGAGGTGCTCGTCCAGCCCTATACGCTGGATAAAATAGAGCTGGGCGTTGAGAATCTCGTCCGGAGTGTGCCCGGAAAGCGTCCGCACAAGCAGCGCGACGATTCCGCTGACAATGAGGGCATCAGCCTCAGCCCTGAAACGGAGCAAGCCGCCTTCACGTTCACATACCAGCCACACGCGGCTCTGGCAACCGTCAATAAGGTTCTGCTCCGTCTTGCAGTCCGCAGGGAGTGGCCCCTGCTCGGAACCGATATCGATGAGCAGTTGGTAGCGGTCCATCCAATCGTCCAGTTCACAGAACTCTTCGATAATTTGATCTTGTGTCTCGTTGATGGTCATACTTTCTGTCGTATCTTTTGCGTCTATGCGGAAAGTCACCTTTCCTCGAAGAGAACCTGCAGCAGCGTCTGCCCTACGGCTTTGAGGGTGGAACGCGAGATGTTCTGCGGCGTATCATCCACCGTGTGCCACGTCGCCGCAAAGCCATTGCCGTTGTCCGCTATGATGTCAATTGTCGGAATGCGGGCCTGCTCATTCATCGGTATGTGGTCGTCCATTGCCGACATCCCGTCCTCGGCGAGGAAATAGTCCGATGCACCCGCCGTTGCTGCACACCCCCAGACTTTTGCCAGGACGGCCTCGGCATACCGGCGCGAGAAGTACTCAAAACGGAAACGGGCATCCGCACCACCTACCATATCAAGCAGGATGCCGTAAAGCGGACGGTAGCCATCAGGCAAATGCGTACTCCAATAGCGGCTACCCAAGCACCAGTCGCTGCCGTCGGCGGGTCCCTCGGCCCAGGTCGGTGCGCCATAATCTTCTACGTCAAAGCAAACAAAGTCTATGCCGACTGCCGGACGCAGTTCGGCGAGCTGTCGCGCTACCTCCAGCACAACGGCAACGCCGCTTGCCCCGTCGTTGGCAGCGGGCACGGGTGTGCGGTGGTTAGCCTCATCGGGGTCGTGGTCGGCCCAGGGGCGACTATCCCAATGCGTTGCGATGACGATGCGCCGGGCGGAATCGGGGAGGTAGGACGCCGTGATGTTCAGACAGGGAAGAGCTTTCCCGTCCCAAGCCGTCACAGTGGCGTTCTGTACCGCCACGTTGAGCCCGTAACGGCGAAACTCACGCTGTATATAGGAAGCACAATCGGCATGTGCCTTGGAACCAGGCACACGCGGACCGAAAGCGCACTGCCGCTCTATATGCAGGTATGCGCTGTCCGCATTGAAAGTAACGGGCGCGACTTCCGCCTGTTGGCCGCCGCCCTCAGAAGGTGTTTCGTTGGTCCGGCAGCCACTGAGCGCACACAAGGTAACGAGCGACGCAAGGAGTATTTTGGTTTTCATAGCCGCCCGATTAGAGTTTCACCTCGCCTTTGTACTGCGTCTGGCTCATCACACGAATGAAGTTCCCGCCCCAAATTTTCCGTATCTGGGAGGTATTCAGTCCTTCCGCTATCATGCGGCGCGTCAGGTTGAGCATTTCCGCTTCCGAATTGAGGCCCGGCACGCCGCCGTCCCCGTCGAAGTCGGACCCAACGCCGACATGGTCTATTCCAGCCACCTCGATCATGTGCATCAGGTGGCGCACTGCGTCATCAATTGTCGCCGCGCCGTCCTCTCGCAGGAAGCTCGGATAGAACGTAACTTGCGCCACACCACCGCAGTCGGCGAGGGCGCGCAACTGGTCGTCCGTGAGGTTTCGGGGATGGTCGCAGCAGGCACGGCTGGACGAGTGGGAGCAAACAACGGGTGACACGCTCTCCGCGATTGCGTCATAGAAGGAACTCTCCGCCGCATGGCTCAAGTCCACCATCATTCCCACACGGTTCATTTCCCTAACCACCTCGCGTCCGAACGGTGAAAGCCCGCCCCATTCCTTTTCGGAGCGCATGGCCGAGTCGCATATGTCATTATCGCCGTTGTGGCAGAGCGTCATGTAAGTCACACCAATGCGGCGTAAATCCTCAATCCTGGCAAGGTCTTTTCCGATGGCATAGCCGTTCTCTACGCCGAGAAATACGGCTTTCTTCCCTATAGCTTTGAGACGGAACGCATCCTTTGGCGTATAAGCGAGCTGCGCCCCCCTGACACCATTCACCATCTCCTGTATCTCATACAAGAGACGGTCGCACTTTTCCTGCGCGAGCCCGAGTCCTTCCTCCGTGCGTGCCTCCTGCTTGATATAGGCCGCCATGACAACAGCATCCATGCGCCCTTCCGTGAGCTTGTGCATATCAACACGCACCTTCGGGTCGCGGTGGTCAAAGCGCACACCCTGGTCGAAGAACATGGGCGTATCAACGTGGGAGTCCAGCGTAAGTACCTGGTTGTGAGTGTCCACGGCACGGCGGTAGCTCTCGCACTCTTCCACAAACCAGCGGAAAAGCGGGCTCATGCTCTTGTCACCCTCAAGGATGAAGCATTCGGGATGCCATTGCACGCCCAGGACGCTCTTGTGCTCAACGCTCTCCACCGCCTCAATGACACCGTCTGCGGCGTATGCCGTAGCGCGGAGCAAGGGGCCAGGCTCCCGCACGGCCTGGTGGTGGAAAGAATTGACGGCCACGCGCTTGCCCAACAGTGACTCTACGAGCGAGCCCTCCTCAGCTTCAATGAAGTGGGAGGCTGCGCCACGTGCCATTTCCTGCGAATGTTTCAGCAGCGGCGTGCCCTCCGGCAGGCAAGAAGCCAAGTCCTGATGAATACTGCCGCCCAGTGCGGCGGCCAGTGTCTGTATGCCCCGGCAGATTCCGAGGATAGGTATTTGCCGGTCATACGCCAACCGGACAATCAGGAGTTCCCCCCGGTCGCGCCGGGAGTTCACGTTGCCAAGTGCCGGCAGGGGCTCTTCGCCAAGATAGAGCGGGTTGATATCCGCCCCGCCGCTCAGCATAAGGCCGTCTATCCTGTCAAGTAGGGAGAGTAACAGGGCGGGACTGTCCGTCGGAGGCAGCGCGACAGGAATGCCGCCCGCAGCCTCAATGCTTCGCCAGTATCCTTCGGCAAGTTCGCACCCCTTGTCACCGTAGTTGCCTGTTATGCCGATAACAGGGCGGCAGGAGTGGTTCGGGAAATGGTCGGTCTGTGCTTGGTAGTCGCTAATTGGGTCGAAATTCATAATAATTCTGGTTGCGGGCGGTCCCGCATAGGCTTTATATTAAATTTGGTTGTATTTGCTGATTATAAGTCGTCACATTTCTTCCTTGCCCTCACGCCGCATTTCTGGTCTCCCCGCCCGAAGCGTCCTTGTAGCGGCGTTTCGGATTTTTAGGAAACCAGCCGCGCTGCACGCGCTTCTCCTGGTCGAACAGTTCCTTGATGCCCCAAAGGAAAGAGAAGCCCGTGATGGCACACAGGCTGCTCCAGAAAAAATCCCGTATCAGCAAGGCAGCTACCGTTCCGGCTACGCCCACGAGGAGGAAAGCCCACCACGGCCGCGTACCGAAGTAGTATTCCGCCTTGATGACTATGGGGTGACACAATCCTATGATGAGGAACGTACACAGCCCGAGCAGCGCTCCCTGCAAGTTCATGGTGCGGTCTTCGTCTTTTTCGGCTTACGCCCCCGCTTCTCTTGGCGCGGTTTCTCGCTGGTGGCGGGCAGGGCGACAATGGGTATCTCGCGGTGTATGGTCTGCTCAAGGGAGATAAGCGTCTCGGTGGAGGTGACACCCTCAATGCCCTGTATGCCCTCGTTGAGCAGTTCCATGAGATGCGCGTTGTCGTGGGAGTAGAGTTTGACGAGCATCGTGTACGCCCCCGTTGTGAAGTGGCACTCCACAATTTCAGGAATCTGCTCCAGCCGTGCCGCCACGGCGCGGTACATAGATCCGCGTTCCAGCGTGATGCCGACGTACGTACACGTGTTGTAGCCTATCGATTTCGGGTTCAAATGATAGCCGCTACCCGTGATGGTGCCCGCTTCCATAAGGCGCATGATGCGCTGGTGCACGGCCGCACGGCTCATGCCGCACGTATCCGCCAACTCTTTCAGGGGGACACGCGCGTCCGCCGTGAGGACTTTCAGTATTTTCAGATCCAGGCTGTCTATTTTGTCCATACTTTTACGAAAAAACTTATCTGGTTTTTGAACTTCGTGGCGCGAAGTTACAAAATCTTTCCTGCACAGCCAAACGCGGGAAAACGTGTACAAAAAACAAGAAACCTCCCCGCTTGTAAACCCGGTGGCTTCGTAGCCGTCCTTCCGTAACCCCAAGGGGGTACGCCATACTTGCCGCCTGTCTCCCCCCGTATGGGGACAAAAACGCTTCGGAAGAGGGGCGTCAGTCCCACTTGCTCTTCCCGAACAGTTTGCGGACGCGGTTGCGGACGGCCTGGGGTATGCGCTTCCACTCGCCGTGGCGCATAGTGAGCCAAAGCTCCTCAAAGGAGCGCCCGACCTTAATCCACGGGTGTCCCCACCCTTGTATGCGGAACATCCGCTCTTTATACTTAACGTTTTCTATGACATAACGGGGGTGGCGCAGCGGAAAGTCCAGTTCATGGCGGCCCATCTCAAAGATGCGGCGATAGGCACGCGGCATCGTGGCGTTCGTCCCACTGAGGTGGACGCCCTCGCCACAAGCACCAAGGTTGTTTATCATATTGACACGCGGCACGATACTCAGCCCGGAGCTGAAGAACATCGCGGCATGGAAAATCGTCTCGTAATAGGCCTTGCCCGTTTGCCGGTGGTATCGACAGAAATCTATGAAGTCCTGCTGGAACTTACGTTCCTTGATATAATCGGACAACTGGCGCAGGTTGAATTCGTCGTCCAAGAAACTATAGTGCTCGTCCCACTGGTCCACGACGCGCCGCCACGACGCCCAGCCGCTAATGGAGAACGTGGTAGCGAAAAAATAGTCGTAGGGTATATCCTCTGTGCACTCGTCATAGTTCGTCCCGGTTATCATGCTGATGCGCGGATCGTCCTCATAACGGTCCAGCAACTCCTTACAAAAGGGGAAAAAGGACTGGGACGGAATGTCATCGTCCTCCAATACGATGCACTTATCGGCCATGGAAAAAGCCCATTTCTGGGAGAGGTATTCCGAGGGGTCGCAGCCAAAGTTGCGCTCCTGATAGAGACGCTGTACGTCACACTCCCAGTCAATGTCAGCCACAATGTCGCGGCAGGCATTGATACCCGGCATATCCTGCTCGCCGCGCGGCCCGTCTTGGTAAAGGAAGAGGCGGGAAGGGCGTGCTTTGCGCACCTCGCTAAAGACGGCACGCAGGGCATCGGGGCGATTGAAGAATAGGATGAGGACGGCGATGTCCGTCTTGGCTGGTAACATATCGTACGGTTTTATCACTTATCGACGGCGAAAGTAGCACTTTTATTTATTATGTGCAAAAATAATCCTAACTTTGCAGACGGCCTAGCACCGCCGTGTCCGACACCTACCCGCACTTCGGCGGTTACGGCCATGCGAAACGAAAAGACTCCATCCTTATGCAAGCAATCATTCTCGCGGCCGGTATGGGCCGCCGTCTCGGCGAAGTGACGCGCGAGGACACGAAGTGCATGGTGCCCGTCTGCGGACAACGCCTCATTGACCGTACGCTCAATGCCCTTGCAGACTTAGGAAACATCAGCCGCGTGCTCATCGTGACAGGCTACAAAGCCGACAGACTGAAAGCACACATAGGGACACGCTATGACGACCGTCTGAAAATAGCTTACAGACACAACCCCGACTACGCGCGAACCAATAATATTTATAGCCTTTCCCTCGCCAAGGAGGAAATGCAGCAGGAGGACACGCTCCTGATAGAAAGCGACCTCATCTTTGACCCCCAGCTACTCCGCCGCCTCATCAGCAGCCCGGAACCCGATGCCGCCCTTGTGGCGAAATACGAGCCATGGATGGACGGCACAATGGTACGGCTGGACAAGTCGGGCTATATCGTCAGCTTCGTCCCGAAGCGGGCGTTCAGCTATGCTGATGCCGACTTCTATTACAAAACCGTAAACATATATAAATTCAGCCGCGACTTCAGCCGGAATAAGTACGTCCCGTTTCTTGAAGCCTACTGCAAAGCAATGGGCAACAACGAGTATTATGAACAGGTGCTCCGCGTGCTGACGCTCATTGACGGCGCGGGGATGAAAGCCGTACCGGCCGACGGACTAAAGTGGTACGAGATAGACGACGTGCAGGACCTGGACATCGCGGAAACCATCTTCGCGGACAAAGAGGAAATCATGCGGCGTTACAACCAACGCTATGGCGGACACTGGCGCTTTCCGAGGATGCTGGATTTCTGCTACCTAGTGAACCCGTATTTCCCGACGGAGCGGATGCGCGACGAACTGCGTGCCAACTTTGATACGCTCCTGACGGAATACCCTTCGGGTATGTACGTCAATTCGCTCCTTGCGGGCAAGTATTTCGGCGTAAAGCAGGAACATATCGTCGTGGGGAACGGGGCTGCCGAACTCATCAAAAGCCTTATGGAGAAAACGAAGGGGCGGGTAGGCATACCCTTCCCGACCTTTGAAGAATACCCGAACCGCAGGGAAGGGACGGACATTGAACCCTTCCTGACATCAGACCCGGACCTACGCTATTCGGCAGACGACCTCATGAGCTTTTTCGCCGACAAGGACATTTCCGCCCTGCTCCTCATCAACCCGGACAACCCCAGCGGCAACTTCATCCCGAAAGCCGATGTGTTGCGACTGGCGGCATGGGCGGAACAGCAGGGAGTGCGGCTCGTGGTGGACGAGAGCTTCGTGGACTTCAGCGAAGGTTTCCGAGACAATTCCCTGCTCAATGAGGAAGTTCTACGCCAATACCCACATCTTATCGTTGTGAAGAGCATCTCGAAAAGCTATGGCGTACCCGGACTGCGCCTCGGCGTACTGGCCAGTGCGGACCAACCGCTGGTGGATTGGATAAAACACGACGTCAGCATTTGGAATATCAACAGTTTCGCGGAATTCTACATGCAGATATACGGGAAATATGTCGCTGACTACGACCACGCTTGCGACTGCTTCGTGGAAGAACGGAAGCGCTTCATGAACCGTCTAAGCAAAGTGCCGTTCCTGCGCGTACTCCCTTCGCAGGCCAACTACTTCCTGTGTCAAGTGCTCCCACCCTACACTTCTGCGGAACTAACACGGCAGTTGCTAATGAAGCACGACATACTCATCCGTGACTGCAACACGAAGAAAACGCTCGAAGGGCGCAACGTCGTACGCATCGCCGTCCGTGACAGTAAAGACAACGACCAGCTTGTAGAAGCCCTGAAACACCTATGACGATTACTATCTGCGGGGGCGGAAATATCGGCCATGCCTGCGCAGGCTTCATTGCCGCGCACCATACGGGCAACGTGCGCCTGCTCACCACACGTCCGAAGGAATGGATTCAAAACCTTGTCGTTGCAGACAAAAACTACGAATCCATCGGGAAAATAAGCCTCATCACAGACCAGGCGGAAAAGGCCGTCAAGGGTAGCGATCTCGTACTGCTTTGCCTGCCGGGATTTGCCATCCGTCCTACACTTAAAGCACTACGCCCACACCTGGAGCCAAATACCGCTGTAGGAAGCGCAGTCTGCAACACGGGATTCTTTTTCGCGGCACAGGATATCCTCCACCCCACCACCCCGCTCTTCGGATTCCAGCGCGTACCATTCATAGCACGCACAGAAACTTACGGACAACGCGTCGCCATCCTGGGACATAAGACGCGTCTTTATGTCGCAACGGAACGCTTTGATAATCCAGAAGGTTTAAGAAGCGTACTTGAAAACCTGCTGCAGACACCCGTCAGCCTGCTGGAATCCCATTTTGAGGCAAGTTTATCCAACAGCAACCCCCTTTTGCATCCAGCTCGTCTTTACGACTTATGGCATGACTGGCGGCCGGGCATAACTTACAAAGGGGTGCCCGCATTCTATGCCGAATGGACAGAAGAAGCGGCGGAATTGTACATTAACATGGACGCAGAACTACAGAAACTGCTCCGCCACCTCGGTATCCGTGAAGGTGCCGTTCCCGATGTCCTGACCTATTATGAAAGTCACGATGCGCCATCCCTTGCCCGCAAATTGCGCAGCATCACCGCATTCCAATCCATATCATCCCCCATGCTGAAGGCCGGCGGTGGTTTCATACCCGACGTGTCCAGCCGTTATTTCACGGAGGATTTCCCGTTCGGCCTACGCCCCATTGCGGAAACCGCCGCGCGATACGGTATTGCTACGCCGGAAATCGGCCGCGTCTTACTCTGGGGCGAGCGAATGATGACGGAAGCAACAGATAAGCAAAACCACAAGCATTTAATATAACGACAAGCATATAATATAAAAATATGTCCAGAAAGAAGAAACCCTTACCGCTACTGGAACGAGTAGAGATTACGGGTGTAGCAGCTGAAGGAAAGGCGATAGTGAAAATAGACGGGCTGGTAGTCTTTGTTCCCTATGCTGTTCCCGGTGATGTAGTGGACTTGCAGCTGACGCGTAAGAAGCACAGCTACGCCGAAGCCGAGGTGGTTAAGGTTCACCAATATTCCCCGAAGCGAACAGCGCCCGCCTGCCCCCACTTCGGTGTGTGCGGCGGCTGTAAGTGGCAAATGCTACCTTACGAAGAACAGCTGCGCTACAAGCAACAGCAGGTGGAGGACTCCCTGCGGCGCATCGGACACGTAGAGGCCCGTGAGTGGCTCCCCATCCTTGGCAGCAGAAACACTACCGAGTACAGGAACAAGCTTGAGTTCGGCTTCTCCAATAAGAAGTGGCTCACACGTGAACAGATTGAGAGCGATGAGCGTTTTGACGTGATGGACGCCCTAGGCTTCCACATCGCCGGGGCGTTTGACAAGATCCTTGATATCACTTGCTGCAAGCTGATGGACGACGTGAATAACCGCATACGTAATGGCATAAGGGAGTACGCCTTACAGCATGGTTTAGAGTTCTATGACATCCGTCAGCAAACAGGATTACTGCGTAATATTATGCTACGCACCGCTCACGACAAGAGCGGGCGTAGGGATGGACTGATGCTACTCATACAATTCTGCATCCGCACTGCAGAAGAGCTGAAGCAGGCCGAAGCGGTACTGGAATGGACACGGCAGACTTTCCCGGAAATAACCTCGCTGCTGTGGGTCAATAACACAAAGTGTAACGACACCATCACCGACCTTGAGGTGCATTGCCACAGTGGCGAGCCTTTCATCTACGAAATGATGGAAGAACTGCGCTTCAAAGTCGGGCCGAAGAGTTTCTACCAGACGAACACGGAACAGGCGTATGAGCTCTACAAAGTGGCCCGCAACTTTGCCGGACTCACGGGAGACGAACTCGTTTACGACCTCTATACTGGCACGGGGACCATTGCGAATTTTGTGGCCAAACAGGCAAGGCGCGTCGTGGGCATAGAGTATGTACCCGAAGCCATAGAGGACGCCAAAGAGAATGCCCGTCTGAACGGGCTGGAGGATAAAACGCTCTTCTTTGCCGGGGATATGAAGGACATTCTGACGGATACCTTCATTGCCGAATACGGCCGGCCCGACGTTATCATCACTGATCCGCCACGTGCCGGTATGCACCCCGATGTCGTCCGCACTATACTCAACGCCGCGCCGCGCCGCATCGTCTATGTCAGCTGTAACCCGGCCACGCAGGCACGCGACCTTGAAATGATGGTTTCCGACTATCACATTGAAAAGGTACAGCCGGTGGATATGTTCCCACATACGCACCACGTGGAGAACGTCGTGCTTCTCAAAGCAAAGGAGGACACCGATGCTTAAACGCCATAACCCACAGCTTGAACACCGCCTACAGAACTTCACGGCGACGGGCGATGCCGAGGGGCTCCTGACCTGCCTGCGATCGCTCTCCAACACGGACTTCCGCACGGCGGGCTACCTCTTGGCCGAGACGTTGCTGCCCACACTTAGCGGCGCGGACTTCTGGAAGTTTTTCCTATGCCTCGTACCCGCCGAACCGAAGGCTTACCTCGGCACGTTTCTTAAGGCGGCGGTGAGCCTCTACCGTTGCGGCGATCTCAGTCTTGATGCGCCAGAACTGGAAACATTTGCAGCAAAAGCCAGTCTTATTGACGGCCGTAAGATATTGGAAACGCTACTGCCTGTTGCGGCCACCCCGCATGAGGTGAGCCGCCTGCTCGCCCTCTACTGCGAAGACCGGCCGCAAGCGCGCATCGCTTTCCTGCTTCCCACAGCAACCGCCCCGTGCTATTACGAGCTCTTCCGCAACTTCCGCCAGCTCGACCACCTGCCGGAACTGCTCCGCCGCTATTGCCTGCAGCTGATGTCACGCGGTGACAAACTCAGTTTCAACCTCGCCAGCATTACACAGGCCTACTTTGGCTTGCCCGACCTCCCCGGCACTTTCTCCCTACGGCTAGAGCACTACCAGCTCAGCCGCTTGGATGAAAACTTCGAAAGCTTCCGTAAAATTCTATTATTATAATAAATATATGAAAAAGACACTGACCATCCTTTTCGCCCTCCTCCTGTGCGCTCCAGCTATGGCGCAGAAGGGCGACAAAAAGAGTGACACACCGATGTTCGGCGTATCGCAACAGGGAAAGGACTACTTCCTTGACATTCCCGAATCCCTTGTAGGCCGCCGCTTCCTCGCTACGGTACGCCTCACCTCCTCGCCGGCCAATACCGGACAGTACGGCGGTGAGCAGGTAAACCAGCAGACGGTATATTTCGAGAAAGTGCAGGATAAGCTCCTGCTCCGCTCGGAACTGATGCTTAACGTGAGCGACACGCTCTCCGCCATCAACCGTGCCGTTATCATCAGTAATGCCAACCCCATCATAGGAGCCTTTAAGGTGGAGAAGAGTACCGGCGGACGCTTGCGCATCAAGGTGACAGATTTCTTCAACGAGGACAATGCCGCGCTCGGCCTGGCCCAGTGGCACAAGCAACGCTTCGGTCTGGCCGGCCTGTTGCCCGCATTGTCCTATATTGAGAGTATAAAGAGCTTCCCGATGAACACGGAAGTGCGCACGGTGAAGACGTGGAGCAGTTCACAGCCCGCCACTTTTGCGGGCCGCGCCACGGGTAAAGTCACCGTCGGGCTGAACGTGTCCTTCGTCCTCCTGCCCGAGAAGCCCATGACGCGCCGCTTCTTCGATCCGCGCGTAGGCTATTTCACGGACAGTTTCGTCTATTACAGCGACTACCAGCAGCGCGTTGAGCCGAAGCGTTTCATTACCCGCTGGCGCTTGGAGCCTAAAGACTCCGCCGACGCCGAGCGCATGAAGCGGGGCGAACTGGTGGAGCCGAAGAAGCAGATAGTCTATTACATCGACCCCGCCACTCCCAAGCAGTGGCGTCCATACCTCATGCAAGGCGTTGAGGATTGGCAGCCAGCCTTCGAGCAGGCCGGGTTCAAGAACGCCATTGTGGCGAAGGAATGGCCCGACTCCGATAAGACGATGTCAATGGAGGACGCCCGCTTCAGCGTCATCCGCTATCTTGCATCGCCCATTGAGAACGCTTACGGACCGCAGGTTCACGATCCGCGCTCCGGTGAGATACTGGAGAGCCACATCTGCTGGTACCACAATGTGATGACGCTTGTACACGACTGGTACATGATACAGGCGGGAACGCTCGATGAAGCCGCGCGGCAGATGAAGTACGACACGGAGCTGATGGGGCAGCTCATCCGCTTCGTGTCCAGCCACGAGGTGGGGCATACCCTCGGCCTGCGCCACAATTTCGGCAGCTCCAGTACGGTTCCCGTGGACAGCCTGCGCGACAAGGAGTGGGTAGAGACCCACGGACATACGCCAAGCATTATGGACTACGCCCGCTTCAACTACGTGGCGCAGCCGGAGGACAGCATCGGGCACGATGGCATCTTCCCCCGTATCGGCGATTACGACAAGTGGGCCATCAAGTGGGGTTATACGCCCATGCCGCAGGCCTACGATGACGAGAGCGACCGCTACTTCCTGCAGGCCCTCTTCACGCCGGAGGTGAAGGCGAACCGGCGCCTGTGGTTCGGCGACGGGGAGACGAACCAGACGCGCGACGCACGCTGCCAGACGGAGGACTTGGGCGATGACGCGGTGAAGGCGAGCGCACTCGGCATCCTCAACCTGAAGCGCGAGGTGAAGGCGCTGCCCGACTGGACGTACCAGCGCAATGACTTCTACGCCGCGAACCTGAGCAATATGTACAGGCAGGTGCGCACGCAGTTCCTCCGCTACATGGGGCATGTCATCGGGAACATCGGCGGCGTTTACAAGGACTGGCGCACGCAGGACGACGGCGGAATCCTATACCGCAACGTGCCGAAGGCGCGCCAGCGGGAGTGCCTGCGCTTCGTGGCGGAGCAGGCGCTTGAGGAGCCGTCGTGGCTCATCGCGGAAGACTACGCGATGAGCCTCGCCCCGGACGTGCGGACACTCCTCGTGCCTGTCGCGCAGAACGTGGTCGGACAGCTTTCCTCCATCGGCCTGCTCGGAGAGATGAACGCCGAGTGGCCCGCAGAGGAGTACCTATCGGAGCTCTGCGCACTCGTCTTCAGGGAGCTGCCCGGCGGCGGTGCGGTCGGCGACTACCGCCGGACGGTGCAGGAGACGTTCATGCTGAACCTGACGAAGGGCTTCGCAGTGGCGGGGCTCGGCAGCAGGGCGCGGCCCGCCGTGCTGCAGCTGCTGCGCGAGCTGCTGCCTAGGCTGGAGGGTGCTACCGCCGCCGACGCGGCCACGCGGGCGCACTACGCTTCGCTGGCCGACTGCATCCGGCGCGCGCTGGAGGTGAAATGAAGCGCCCGGGGAGTGCGGGAAACGGTCCGCGCGGACCCGGCGACGGCATCGCTATACACATTATATATATTATATGTATCATCCGTTCGTGAAATGTTCGCGGGCGAACTCCATGTCCTGCACGACCTCAACGGTGCCGAGGTACGCGCCCGTCCTGTCGCGAACGGCCATGTAGCACACATACATGGTGCGCCCGTTCTTCTCCATCCAGACGGGGACCTGGCTGCGGCGCCCGGCACGGAAGTCCCCGATGATGGATCGCACCATGGGCTCCACCTTGGGCGGGTGGCAGCTGAAGACATCGCGGTCTATAGCCATCTGCGGACGCTTGAACACTTTGGACCCTTCGTTGAAGTAACGGTTGATGTCGCCGGCATCCACGAAGGTAATCTCCATGGGTAGCGTGTTGAGCATCGCCGTGAGCTGCTCCACGGAGAGATGGCCGCCCGGCATGACTACCTCGCCATCATGCCTGAAGGGCGCTCCGGCCTGCGCCCCGTCCCCGTCCCACGACTCGGGCTGCACGCCGAGGCACGGTGCGTAGTCCTTGCTGTCGCGGTAGATGCGCTTCCAGTCCCCTTCGGTGAAGTTGGCAGCGCAGAGCGGGAAGAGGATGTTGTTCTCCTTATATACCATTTCCTCTATACGCTCCAGCACGGCGGCGGCATCCGAACGCCACGCCGCGCCGCGCTGGGGGTCGGTCACCAGGGCTGACAGCGCGTCGCGAATCTCGTCGTCCACGGTCCACATGACCTGCGAAGGGCCGGATATGCCGTAGTTCACTTTCAGGTGCGGATAGAGCAAGTCGCCCTTCTTAGCGTAGTGTACGGCCACTTCCCTCACCTTTGGCAGGAGTGCGGCCAGCGCGTCCGCATCCTCACGCACCGCCCGGGCTTCCTCCAGCAGTGCGGCCAGTGCCTCGTTTTCTCGGAAGAAAGTCTGGAGCGGATGCCCCTCAATGCGGCCCAGCTCGGCTGCGCTCTGCCCGCCCGCATCGTCCGCCTCCACGTCCCCAAGCCCCTCGGAACGCAGCCGCTCCTGTTCCCGCGCCAAGGAAGCCTCCACTTCGCGCTCGGCACGGGCTATCCGTTCTTCCCGCGTGCGCCCATGGAAGAGGGCCGAGTGGACATCGCAGAGCCGCTGCACCTCGCTCAGCGGCGTGCCT
Organism: Alloprevotella sp.; assembly: GCA_017476545.1. GTDB lineage: Bacteria > Bacteroidota > Bacteroidia > Bacteroidales > Bacteroidaceae > Alloprevotella. The sequence continues at coordinate 24,743 of JAFUZP010000025.1, read as the reverse complement.
TCGCGCAGTAGTTCCTGCTCGGCACGCATAATCTCGGCCGCTTCCACATCAGTAAAATTCTCCACAAAGTCCCTGCGCACAGCCTCCAAGTCCTCGCCGCTGCCCAGCCGGCGCAAGTAGTCCTTCAACTGCTCCGATCTGCTTCTTTCCTTCTTCCCGGGCTCCCCGTTCCCCTTTGCGGGCTCGCCGGACAAGGCCGATGCGGGCATCTCGCCCGCTATGGTGAAGCCGTTCCGCACGAGTGCGGCCACGACATCGGCCATATCGATGTGCTTCATCTTCGCCCCCTTGGGAATAGTCATTAGTTTGCCTACGGACAGGAGTAGCGGACGCTTCCGTATCTCCGTGAAACCCAGCCCGGCCATAATTTCCGTCAGCTCGGGATATTGGTTTACCAGCTCGTAAACCGTCTTGCTGAGGTCTATCTGCTTCATAGCGTCTGTTCCTTTATCATCGTGAGTACCATCTTGAACCGCGTCCTCGCGTTCACCGCATGCGGATGGTTGGCCGGCATCACCAGCATCTCGCCGTGCTTGGGATAGTGCGGCTTCCCGTCAATCATAATCTCGGGCTCGCCCTCTACTACGCTCACTACCGCGTCAAACGGCGCGCTGTGTTCTGAGAGCCGCTGCCCCGCATCGAAGGAGAACAGCGTCATGCTGCCCCCTGAGGTATGGATAAGTTCCTTCGAAACTATGCCGCCATCGGCATAATCAACCATGTCGCCGGGAACGAACACCCGGCCCTTTTCTGCATTTACCATAATCTTTGCCGTTACTTAAACATGTATTCCGACGGCAAAGATAGCCCCTTTCCAGTGCGGCGGGCGTAACATAGGTTACATTTCAGATAACTTAACTAAATTTTCAGTTCCAGCCCCTCCAGCGTACGCTCAATGACCCCTTCCGCCTTCAGTTCGGACAGGACGCGCGAGAGCGACGGCCGTGCCACGCCCAGCACCCGGGCCAGCCACTGCACGTTGTCTATACGACGGTGTATGCGCAGGTACTCCGTCACCCGCTCCTTCAGCGACTGCAAGGCAAAGTCCTTGACCCGCTGGCTCAGACGCTCACAGCGGTCGGAGAGGATGCCTATGAAGTTCATCATCATCCGGCGGTCACGGTGGAGCCACTCGGCAAAGCTGTCGCGCCCGATGTAGAGCAGCCGGCAGTCCGTCCGAGCCACCACGTTCACAGGGAAGCAGCCTCCCTCCGCAAAGAGGAACGCAGGCGCAAGGACCTCGGGAGCCGCAAGCGAATGCACCACGACCTCCTTCCCGTCGCGGTGTACCATAGACGTGTAAATCTCCCCGTCAAGGAGAACTATCAGGTCCGTACACGCCTCACCCCTATACGCGATGTGCGCACTCGCCGCCTTGCGCCGCGTACGGTAAGGGACGGCTGCGAGCAAACCCCGTATCGATTCCGCATCGCAACCCCTGAAGGCAGGCACTTCCGCCAACCGCTCCGTTAATTCATCCATGCTGAAACTGAATTAAGTAACCGTACGCAAAAGTAAGAAAAAGTTCGCGTCCACCACTCCCCGAAGGGAGGAAACTTCCCGCATCATTCGGGAAGAAACCGACAATATCCGCAGGAGAAACTCCGGCTATGCGGACAACTTTTCAATGCTCTTTCCGGCGCAGCGGCCGCGGATGCGCCCGACGGGCAGTATTAAAGTGTGTGAAAAGGCTTCTTAAAGTGTGTGAAAGCGGCGCGTAATACCGGGGGATATGCTTACCTTGCGCCGGGAATTAAACCGCGAGGCCTCGCGAAAGGTCAAACGGAAACAACATGTGTAACCAAAACTTACGCGAAATGAAAAGAAACATCCTGCTCCTGGCCGCCGCCGGGACGCTGATAGCAGCCACGGGGTGCGTCAGCAAGAAAAAATTTGCCGACCTGGAACAGCGGCACTCAGCGTTGCAGACACAGTACGCCGACCTACAGAACGCCCACCAGGGCACGGAAGTGATGCTCGTGGAAACGCGCACGGAGAACAAAAGCCTGGAACAGCGGCTGGCCGACGAGCAGCGGCGAAACGCTGACCTGCGCCGCGACCTGCAGACACTGCAGGGATCGCTCGACAGGAGCATCGCCCAGAACTCTCAGGGCAACGTGAACATATCCAAACTCGTGGATGAAATCAACGCTTCCAACCGGTACATCAAGCAACTTGTGGAGGCTAAATCGAAGAGCGACTCGCTCAACATGGTGCTGACCAACAACCTGACCCGCTCCCTCTCGCGCGACGAACTCCAGGAAGTGGACGTCAAGGTACTCAAAGGCGTAGTGTACATCTCGCTGGCGGATAACATGCTCTACAAGAGCGGCAGCTACGAAATCAACGAACGCGGACAGCTGACCCTCTCCAAAATAGCGAAAATCATCAAGGACTACGGCGAATACGACGTACTCGTGGAAGGCAACACAGATCCCGTGCCCATAAACCGCACGAACATACGCAACAACTGGGACCTCTCCTGCCTGCGCGCCTCAAGCGTAGTCATCGCCTTGCAGGAAATGTACGGTGTGGACCCCACACGCCTCACTGCCGGAGGACGCGGAGAGTACAACCCTATAGCAGACAACAGCTCCGAACTGGGTCGGCAGCGTAACCGCCGCACGCAGATTATCGTGACGCCGAAGCTCGACCAGTTCCTCGACCTGATTGACAAGGCACCGGAAACGGGCGATTGACACCCGATACAACAGACCGACGGCATACAGACCCCGTCACGCGGGGATATCGGAAGATATTCCGTAACCGCATGGTTACGGATGTCTGACCGTAGGGTTAGGCATGTGCAACTCTATGGGTAGTTTCCCGTAACCCTAGGGGTAATACAAAAGATGTGCGGAGGCAAGTTTTCTCCGCACATCTTTTATCTGCCGCGCTTTCGGCTATTGCGCACCCCCGTCGCCACTCATTTCTTCCAGAAGCGGTTGGTGATGTCCGTCAGTTCGTAGCCATCCGTGCGATACAGGCGCTGGTTGGTATCGGGGTTCTTCAGTGGTCCGCAGTCCTCGCGGTAGGGTCCCACCTTCACATAGTTAAAAGCATCGAGATGTATGCCTTCGGGCAGTTCCTGCCGTCCGCTGTACCAGCCTGTCTTCAGTCCCGGAAAGCGTTGCTTCACCAGCGCACAGAGACGTTCCACCTCCTGCGGATCGTTGTCGCCACCCATCAGACCAACGCAAGTCACCTCACCCGCGTAATCCTCCAAAAGCGCACAGAGACGTTCCTCTGTGAGTTCTTCGCCATGGTCGCCGCAGAGATAAGGACTATGGCAGCCGGGACAGAAGTTCGGGCACAGGGACAGATTGATGGCCAGCGTTACCTCGTCGGGAAATTCCTGGAATACTATATCGTGATTTACGTACTTGAGCATATTCAATGGTTGCTGCGCAACTCTTCTTAATTACACGTAAAGTTCGCGCCTACGGCACTTTGGTTATTCCCCTCTCGGGGGTTGCGAAACAGAAACCAGTGTGCCGTAGGCGCGGACAAAGAGCTTACTCTACACTTCCGCGTGTGCGTAGTAGCGCCGGCTTGCCTCCTTCTGACGGTCGAGCGAGAAGTTGCTGACCCGCTTCAGGTAGCCGATGATACGCGTGAGGTAATCCACGTTCTCGCTGTGGCAGTGGGGGCACTCCTTGAGATAGCGCTTGTCGATATGGCCACAGTCGTTACAGAGCGTATTGGGTATATTGAATGTAAAGTAGTTGCAGCCTTCCTTAGCGGCGATGCGCAGGAGCTGGGCGTACTGCTCCTTGGAAAGGTGCTCGTCAAGGTTCATGTGTAGCGCCGAACCGCCGGTGAGGTGCTGGATGTAGCGGCGGCCATGGAGGCGGAACTTCTGGATGGGGTCGGTGTTCGTGTCCTCCACAATATAGAAGTAGCTGTTGTAGCAGTCGCGCGGTACGTAGTAACCGGCTTCGCGGTCCCAGCGGGCATGCTTCACGCCTACGTTCTCAGCGGGAATCATCTCGCAGTTGAACATGACATCCTTGGATCTGTACTGCTTGTTGTACTTCTCAATGAGGCCTAGGATATCGCCTACGAAACTCTCGTACTCCTTGTTGTCGCTGATGGTGATGCCGAGACTTTCCGCTGCCTCTACTATACCGTTTACGCCGACAGTGAGGTATTGCCGCTGGATATTGACATAGCCGGCATCAAAGAGGGGCAACATACCCTTTTCCTGGAGGTACTTGAGGTTTTCGTTATAAGCAAGCTGTACCTTGTGCACGAGGTCGATGATGGGTTCAAGGTATTCCGTATAAGGGATGCCCTCCCGCGTGGCCTGCTGCACACACCTATTTATATTTATGGTGAGCACGCTCTTCGAACCAGTGCTGACACCGCCGGCACCAAGCGTATAGCTAAAGCCGTTGTCCTGTATCTCATTGCGCAGTCGGCAGCAGGATGCGAGCGAATCAGCGTTATCACTCATGTAGGTGAAGAAACTGTGACCGGCTGCGTACATCTCGGCTGTAAAGTCGCCATACTCCTTGTCGATTACCTCACCGTCCTTTGTCAGCAGCGCCATCGTCTCCACAGGGAACGTTAGCACGCACTTAGTGCGCTCTTGGTTGAACCAGCGCATGAAGCGCTTCTGCAACCAGCTCAGTGCAGGCCAGCTTGGCTTGCTCCCGTCGGGGAAGTAGAACTCGCCAAAGATGCTCTCAAAGTAGTTCTGGTCGTAGTAGGATATATTCCAGAACACGCTCTGGAAGTTGCGCGCACCCGTGGGCTGATTGATACTATATACTATTTGTTCGAAGCAGTCCGTGATTACTTTGTCGATAGTGCGCTTTTTTAACGAAAGGTCGGCGGGTTGGTCAGCACGCTCGTAGAAGTCGTCACCATATTCCTTCTGGAGGAAATGGCTCATGTACATGAGGAACTCCGGCGTGGCGCAAGCCCCGCTAAGCATGGAGCTGACGATGAAGACCATATTGACGAAGCCTCCGCAGAAACTCTTCAGGTTGGTAGGAGCCGTGGAGTTACCACCTATGCTTCTCGTTCCGCTGAGCAACCAGGGATACATCGTAATGCTGGCACAGTAATTGGCCAGACTTGTTTCATCGTTCTTATAGATAAAGTGATTATTGAGGAGGTACAGATAACGGTCGGACAGTTCCTTGTTGTACATCTGCTTCAGGCGGTCCGTGATAAGACGTCTGTTGAGCCGGATGAATCCCTGCTTGGGCAGTTCGCCAATAAGGGTGGCGATGTTCTTGTTCTCCACGTTGGCGTTCGCATCAAACTTAGAACCAGTTGCCGGATTCTCCGCATCAACATAACGGAAAAGGAAACTTAGTTTTTCCGCAGCCTCGCGGTCTTCGGTGTGGTGCTGCCGGTAGAGCATAAAACTTTTGGCCACTTTGAAGTGCCGCTCTGCCATCAGCGCTACCTCCACCTGATTCTGGATATCCTCAACGCTCATGCCATTGCAAAAACGCAGGTGACCCATGATTTTCTGCAACCCGTCATTGTCAATCGGTTGCCCTACAGCCGAAAAAGCTTTCAGTACGGCTGATTTGATTTTGTCCAGCGAGAAATTTTCAGTCTTGCCGTCCCGCTTTGTAATTTGAAAGTTATCTATACACATATTACCGTAGTGTTAGTTATAATTGTAACAAGTTTTCCAAAAAATATTCCTGTAAGTTTTCCAAAAACATCTAGCGACATTCTTTCGTAAGAGGCGCAGTATGCATCCGCAACCCTTGCTCACAGAATTCTTAAATGGTAGCAAAATGCCGATAAATAAAGGGAAGATTAACTTCTAATACTCTTTCTTTTCAGCGAAATGCGACACAAAGGTACAGTAAGGTTTTAGATATGCAAATTTTTCTTTGAATTATTTTTTTGGAAAACTTCTTTCTCTTTTTTCTAACAAAAGTTTTCCATTTTTATAACTTCGGATAGAAAAATTACAACAGCTGTTTGCTTAAATAGCGAACCGGATACCAAACAGAAATGAACCCCACTAAGATAACAATGAACAGTACGATAAGGATATCTAAAAAGTGGATACTGACAGGATATGCGCTCACAATGAAATTATCAGAACCACCCCCAAGTTTCAGCAATCCGAACTGCTGTTGGCACAAACACAGCACCAAACCTATAACAACACCGGCGACAGCACCCACTAACGTAATAAGCCGTCCCTCATAAAGGAATATTTTTATTATTTCACTGTCCGTAGCACCCAAACTACGCAGCGTACTAACATCTTCCCGCTTATCAATAATGAGCATTGAAAGGCTACCTATAATATTAAAACAGGCCACGAGAACAATAAATGAAAGGAAGAAAAAAGCAAATACTTTCTCAATCTTCATTACGTTGAACGTATCCTCCTGCTGCTCGTACCTATCCCTAACATCATACCGGTCACCCACCAGTTTTTTCAGTTCCGCTTTCACTTTATCTTCGCTCACTCCCGCCTTCAGTTTTACCTCCAACTGAGTTATGTTTCCCTCCTGCTCAAACAAGCGCTGGGCAAAGCTGAGTGAAGAAAGCATCATGCCGTTGTCATACTTTCCTTGGTGCACTTGGAAACACAACCCCGTGGCAGTAATGTCATCAACGTTGATATTCTCAATAGGATTCGTCAAGTTGATTTTTTCTCCCTTACGGGGTACGCAAATTTGGATAGTCCCGAAATCCGGCCCGCCCATCTGCTGGGCAAGTCCGTAGCCAGGTATGCCGAAATGTACACCCGCCCGTTCAAACTTGTAATCACCCTCTCCGTAAAGGATGGACAGTATGTCGGTGCTATTTTTGTACCCGTCATCCACACCTTTTATAGTGATGACGGTAGGTCGCCCCCGGAAGAGTATAAGCGCATTGTCCTCTATGCAGCCGCTGACTGCCGCCACATCCGGATTTTTCGAAACCGCAGTGAGTGCCGGGTCGTCCATAGCGGCAAACTTTCCCTTCGCCGGAACTATTTCAATTTGTGGGTCAAACGTAGTGAAGAGGCTACCTATTAAATCCCGAAAACCGTTAAATCCCGAGAGAACGCAGACCATGGCGGCCGTAGCGAGCGTTATTCCACCGACACTTATACCGCTAATAATGTTTATCGCATTATTCTTTTTCCGTGAAAACAAGTAGCGGCGCGCCACATAAAAAGGGAAACTCATCAGTTACCGCCCGCTAACAGTTCGTTGATGTGGTCTATATAATCCAATGAGTCATCCAAAAAGAATTTCAGCTCCGGAATGATGCGCAGCTGATAGCGCACCCGTTTACCGAGTTCGTAACGGATGGAACGCACGTTTACCGCGACATTATCCATCAACTCTTCCCCGCGTTCAGACGGAAACACACTTAAATATACCTTACATATACTCAAGTCTGGCGAGATGCGCGCTTTGCTTACTGTCACCAGTACGCCGCGCATCAACTGGGTCTGACGTTGAAATATATCACTCAGCTCTTTCTGGATGAGCCGCCCTATCTTCTGTTGTCTTGTGGTCTCCATAACGAAAAATTAACTATCGGTTGCCGGTTGCAAAGGTAATACAACTTTTTCACTTCTTACGTATCACTGTCAATCCGTCGCGCAGGGGTAGAATGAGTTTCTCCACACTGTCGTCCGCAGCCACCCGCGCATTAAAAGCTAGGATACCCTGCGTTTGCGGGTCATCATTGTATGCTGCATCGGCAATATGCCCGTCCCAGAGTGTATTATCCGCGAGTATGATGCCGCCGGAACGCAGGCGTGGAAGCACGAGGTCGTAATATTTTACATAATCGCGCTTGTTTCCGTCAATAAAAACCATATCATAATCCGCCTCACCGGCTGCCGGAAGCAATTCCAACACATCGCCTATGCGCATTTCTATCACGGCAGGAAACGGACTACCTTCCAGCCACGGCCGCGTAAAGTCCTCCTGCTCATCGTTTATCTCATAAGTGATGAGTTTGCTTCCGGGCATCATACCCGAAGCGAGGGCAAGGGCGGAATAGCCGGAGTACGTACCAATTTCCAGCACCAGGCGGGGATTGACGAGTTGAGCCACCATTTTAAGAAAAAGCCCCTGGAGATGACCCGATGCCATCCGGGGGCGGAGCAACTGTGTCTGCGTTGCCCGGTAGAGGCGGTGCAGGTAAGGATGTTCCGCCGTACTGTTCGAGAGCATATAACCCTCCAGTCGCTCCATGTTCATCCCCGCAACGCTTCAATACCAAGCCTGTAGGAATCCATACCAAATCCACCTATCACACCTTTGCAGGCGGCGGCTATGAGCGACGTATGGCGGAACTCCTCGCGCGCGTGTACATTACTTATATGTATCTCCACAACGGGAATATTCAGACTACGGATGCAGTCATGCAGTGCCACGCTCGTGTGCGTATATGCACCGGCATTGAGCAGGATGCCTTGCGTACCGTCCTTTCTCGCCTCCTGCAATCTGTTGATGAGCAGTCCTTCTACGTTATTTTGGAAATAATCCAGTTCCACATCAGGATAACGCCGGCGTAATTCGTCCATACATGCCTCCATGGTCCCGTCACCATATATGCCGGGTTCCCGTTCACCAAGTAGGTTCAGGTTGGGACCGTTCATTATAAGCAATTTCATAAGCAGTAAAATTTCTTTGTCGCGTGTGGCAAAGTTAAAAACATTTCGCGAAATTTGCACCCACCCACCGCAAAACAATTTCACGGGGATGGACTTATTTGATAAATACAAAACATATATCTTGCTTGAAAAGGGGTTGTCAGAGAATACCCGTGAGGCATATATCCATGACGTGGCACGCTACAAAGAATTTTTGGACGAAAAAGGGAAAAACTTCACGCAGGCCACGCTGGCAGACCTACACGAATTTAGCTGGACACTCCACGAAATAGGAATTTCCGCACGGTCCATCGCACGAATCCACAGCGGCCTGCGTTCCTTCTACCGCTATCTGCTCCTGGAAAACTACACTGAGGAAGACCCGACAGAACTGCTTGAATCACCGAAGATAGGGAAACATTTGCCTGAAGTCCTCAGCGTAGAAGAAATCAACGCCATACAGGCCGCCGCCCTAGCAACAAATACAACGGAAGGTGCCCGTGATAAAGTTTGCATAGAACTACTCTACAGCTGCGGGCTACGCGTCAGCGAATTGTGCAACCTGCGTATGTCGGACTTGTTTATGAATGAAGGTTTCCTACGTGTTGCCAACGGAAAAGGAAACAAGCAGCGCCTCGTCCCCATCTCCCACACAGCACAGGAAGAACTGCGGAATTGGTTTACTTTACGCAGCGAAATAACCCCGAAACCTGGCGAAGAGGACTATGTATTCCTAAGTGCCCTGCGCAAGAAGCACCTGTCGCGCATCACCGTGTTCCACAATTTGAAAAATTACGCCGAACTGGCCGATATAAAGAAGACCATATCGCCACATACCCTCAGACATAGTTTCGCAACACACTTGCTTGAAGGGGGAGCCAACCTGCGTGCTATACAAGCTATGCTCGGGCACGAGAGTATCGCCACAACGGAAATCTATACGCACATAGACAGAAGTTTCCTCCGCGAACAGATCATAAGCCACTTTCCGCGCAATAAGTAATCCACAAGTCTCCCGCAGGCCATACTAATTTTATAGTATTTTATTTTTAGATGATATGAATATAAGATTTATTACTGATGAAGATGATAATTGTGCGTGGATAAAGTGGACACTTTTTTACCCATTCGCTTGCTTATCCCCCTCTTAACATTTTGTACCCACTTTTACACTTATTTTCCACGTATAATATAAAATCTAAAGATGCTGTAATACAGGGAAAATATCCGATGAAACCGCACTTTTTTAAAAACGCTGTGGATTATTTTTCAAGCGGAAAATTTTTAGGTTTGGGGTGTTAAGAATTATATGGATATAAGGATATTTTTTACGCATATGGCAGTTGGTTTTGTGGAAAACAATGTTGGTTATTTTTCAATGTTTGATAATGTTGTTTTCCACCTCCTTCTAATGAATTTTCCACAGGTTTATATACATTTTTTCCACACACTTTTTTATTTTTGCAGTCCACGCTGTTATCGTGTGAACGATTATGCATAAACTTACCATTGAAGAGATGCGCCGCCTTAACATAGCGGAGTACAAAAAAAGTGAAAAGTTACCGCTTGTTCTGGTACTGGATAATATCCGCAGTATCCATAATGTAGGGAGTTTTTTCCGCACGGCGGACGCTTTCCGCATAGGGAGGATTTTTCTCTGCGGTATAACCGGTTGTCCGCCTTCCCCGGAAATTCATAAAACAGCCTTAGGGGCGGAGGAAAGTGTGGACTGGGAATATTTTCAAGATGTGCTGGATGCTTTGCAGCAATTGCGCGCAGAAGGTTATACTATTCTGGCGGCAGAGCAAGTGAGCGGGAGCATAAAATTGAACGAAGTACAATTGGAAAAAGGAAAAAAGTATGCTGTTATATTCGGGCATGAGGTGTTCGGTGTGAGCCAGTCTGCCGTAGATTTCTGTGACGGTGCGCTTGAAATTCCCCAATACGGTACTAAGCATTCCCTTAATGTATCTGTAGCAGGCGGCATAGTCGTTTTTGAATTTTTCCGTCAGATAGGGTAATACAATTCGTTCGGTATATTCCAAAGGAATAATTGACTATTTTATTAGAGTATCCCTGCGGTTACTTTTTACTAACCCTAGCGTTACAGGAAATTAACCATAGGGTTACGGAAAACTATCCCTAGGGATAGGAAAAGTCTTTTATAAAGGTGTTTTCGCGCAATGGTTGAGTAGTTGAAAAATACACATTGCGTGCGCGCGTCGCGTCCGTTCGTATATTTTTTTGTATTTTAGCACCCAAAATTTAATAAATAGGATTGTAAGGAAAAGAAAATCAGAAGAAAATGAAAATAGAACACCAATTAACGACCGCCGTTTGCAACGTACTCGGGAAACTTTACGGGCAGGAAGTAAACGCCGGACAGGTGCAATTACAAAAAACCCGCGTGGAATTTGAAGGTCACCTTACACTTGTTGTTTTTCCCTTCCTGCGCATGAGCCGCAAGGGGCCGGAGCAGACGGCAGCGGAAATAGGTGAAGCCCTACATATCAGCCACCCGGAACTTGTCGCCTCATGGAACGCGGTGAAAGGTTTCCTCAATCTCGTTATCGCTCCAGCAGCCTGGGTATCCTTACTCAATGAGATAAATGCTTCCGAATCCTACGGAATAAAGCCTGTTACGGCGGAAAGTCCGTTAATAATGGTGGAATACTCTTCACCCAATACGAACAAACCGCTCCATTTGGGTCATGTGCGCAATAACTTGCTCGGCTGGGCTTTGGCGCAAGTGTTGGAAGCCTGCGGCAACAAGGTAGTCAAGACGAATATAGTCAATGACCGGGGCATCCATATATGCAAGTCTATGCTTGCCTGGCAGAAGTACGGCAACGGGGAGACACCTGCTACGAGCGGTAAGAAGGGTGACCACTTGGTGGGCGACTATTATGTATTGTTTGACAAGCACTACCGTGAGGAAATAAACACACTTGCAGCAGAATATATCGCTGCAGGCCTGACACCAGACGCTGCTAAGGAAAAGGCGGAACTGGAAGCTCCGTTGATGCAGGAAGCCCGCGCGATGTTGGTGAAGTGGGAACAGGGTGATGCAGAAGTGCGCGCGCTTTGGGAGATGATGAACGGCTGGGTTTATGAGGGTTTTGACGAGACCTATAAAGCACTCGGTGTTGGTTTTGACAAAATTTACTATGAAAGCCAGACATATTTGGACGGGAAGCAGAAAGTATTTGAGGGGCTGGAAAAAGGACTCTTTGAGCGTCACGATGATGGGAGCGTCTGGGCCGACCTTTCCGATGCAGGGCTTGACCAGAAGTTGCTCATCCGTTCGGACGGCACAAGCGTTTACATGACGCAGGATATCGGTACGGCAGCACAGCGTTTCCGCGACTTTGACATCAATAAGATGGTGTATGTTGTCGGCAATGAGCAGAACTACCATTTCCAAGTACTCAGTCTGTTGCTCGACCGCCTCGGGTTTGAGTGGGGCAAGGGTCTTGTACACTTCAGCTACGGCATGGTGGAACTTCCTAACGGTAAGATGAAGAGCCGCGAAGGCACGGTGGTAGATGCCGACGACCTCGTGGCCGGCATGATTCGCGAGGCTCGTGAGACGGTGGATGCCGCAGGTAAGTTTGACGATATGAGCGAGGAAGAAAAGCAGAACGTGGCGCGCGTGGTCGGTATGGGCGCACTGAAGTATTTCCTGCTCAAGGTGGACGCACGAAAGAACATGCTGTTCAATCCCGAAGAGAGCATAGACTTTAACGGTAATACAGGGCCTTTCATTCAGTACACATACGCCAGAATTCGCTCTATCCTGCGTAAATCCAGCATAGATAACGACATCCGTTCCTGCCGGCTGGCAGTTGATACGGAATTGAGCGTCAAAGAAGAAGAAATCATCCAGCATACCGCCGAATTTGAGGCCGTGGTGCAGCAGGCCGGGACGGACTTCGCTCCGGCTGTCATAGCCAATTATTGTTATGACCTCGTGAAAGAGTACAACCAGTTCTACCATGACTATCCTATTCTGCGCGAGGTGGACGAAAATAAGCGGCTCTTGCGGCTCGTCCTCTCGGCGAACGTGGCCAAAGTGGTGCGCCTCGGAATGAATTTACTCGGGATTGAAATGCCGGAACGGATGTGATAGATTACAGTTGAGGTGAGTAAAGCGAAAGAGAAATATTACGTAGTTTGGCAAGGGCGCGAGCCGGGTATTTATACATCCTGGGAAACTTGCAAGCGGCAGGTGAACGGCCAGGAAGGTGCCCGCTATAAGTCCTTCCCTACGCGTGAGGAAGCGGCGTGCGCCTTTGTGGAAGGTGCGCCCGAAATGCCCGCCAGGAAAGGAGGCGGGGTGCGGAAAACCTCAAACAGTTCGGCAGGTGGACTGCAGAATCCGCCCGACTGGCGGACCGATACCGTACTGCCGTTGCCGCCGGGAGTAGTGGCGGAAGCCATTGCCGTGGATGCCGCTTGCTCCGGCAATCCCGGCCGGATGGAGTATCGCGGTGTGGATTTGCGCACAGGGATGGTACTGTTTCATTTCGGCCCGGTCTTCGGAACAAATAATATAGGGGAATTTCTCGCTATCGTCCATGCGCTTGCCCTTTTGGATAAGGAAGGGCGACAGGATGCGCTGTATAGTGACAGCCGCAATGCCATGTTGTGGGTCAGGCAGCGGAGGTGTAAGACAAAATTAGTGGAGAACGCGAAGACCGCAGAGGTGTTCAGTATGATACGCCGGGCGGAGAAGTGGCTGCGGGAGCATACCTATACCAATCCGCTGCTGAAGTGGGAAACCGGCAAGTGGGGGGAAATTCCCGCTGACTTCGGCAGGAAATAGTAATGAAGCCATGAAAGAATTCTTAAAAGTTCTCCGTCGTTACGTCGCACCCTATAAGCGGTACATGTTCGGGTCATTGGTCTTTAACTTTTTCTCGGCGGCCTTGAACGTTTTTTCCTTCATTTCCATCATGCCGATGCTGAACATACTTTTCCGCATCGACACGAAGCAGTACGCCTACATACCCTGGGAGCAGGAAGGGGCGAACTTTAAGGATATCCTCATCAATAACTTATATTTTTATACCTCGGAATGGATGAGCCATTACGGCGCGTCGCGCACGTTGTTGTTCCTTGGCCTGTTCCTGATTGCGGCTACGTTGCTGAAGACGAGCTGCTACTTTGCGAGTGTCGCCATTATGGTACCGATGCGCACCGGGATTGTACGTGATATTCGGGAAAGCGTATATCACAAAATCATTTCCCTGCCTCTTTCGTTTTTTTCAGAGGAGCGGAAGGGCGATATCATAGCGCGGATGAGCGGCGACGTAAACGAGATAGAGAACTCTATCACCGGTTCGTTGGACATGCTCATTAAGAACCCCATTCTTTTGGTGTGCTATTTCGGCGTGTTGATATATACCAGCTGGGAACTGACCCTGTTTACCATTGTCGTGCTACCCGTTATGGGTTGGATTATGGGTAAGATTGGGCGCAAATTGAAGCACAAATCGCTTGACGCACAGAACAAATGGAGTGAAACGATGGCGCAGTTGGAAGAGACACTCGGCGGTATGCGGATAATCAAAGCCTTTACGGCGGAGCATAAAATGTGTGACCGTTTTGACCGATCCACGGATGAGTTCCGCCGCGCCTCCAACCGGGTGAGCATACGTCAGTCCTCAGCCCATCCTGTCAGTGAGTTCCTGGGCACGTGCCTCATCGTGTTGGTGCTCTGGTACGGCGGCACACTTATTCTTGACACGTCCAATCCGCCGATTGATGCCCCGCAGTTCATCTTCTATATGGTTATACTCTATAGCATTATCCAGCCGCTGAAGGATTTCTCAAAGGCAGCTTACAGCATTCCTAAGGGTATGGCCAGTGTAGAGCGAGTCAATAAGATTTTGAACGCGCGCAATGACATCGTGGAATCTATCGCGCCGAAGAAAGTTTCCGGGCTTAGGGAGAAGATAGAATTCAAAGGGGTGACGTTCAGCTATACGGGTAAGACGGACGTACTGACCGACGTGAACCTTACCGTTAGGCGTGGGCAGACTATCGCAATTGTCGGGCAGAGCGGTTCGGGAAAGAGTACTTTGGTTGATTTACTCCCGCGCTTCCACGATGTGACGGGCGGCGAAATTCTCATTGACGGCACCAACGTGAAAGACTTCCGCATTGCCGACTTGCGCGGGCTTATAGGGAATGTCAATCAGGAGGCTATACTCTTTAACGACACATTCTTCAATAATATCAGTTTCGGCGTAGAGAACGCGACGATGGAGCAGGTGGTTGAGGCCGCCAAAGTGGCCAATGCGCACGACTTCATCATGGAGAGCGAGCAGGGTTACGATACCAATGTGGGCGACCGGGGCTGCCGTCTCAGCGGCGGGCAGCGCCAGCGGATTTCCATCGCCCGCGCCATCCTGAAAAATCCGGACATACTTATTCTTGACGAGGCCACCAGTGCGCTTGACACGGAGAGTGAGCGGCTCGTTCAGGAAGCCTTGGAACGCCTCATGAAGACGCGCACTACCATCGCCATAGCGCACCGTCTCTCCACCATAAAGAACGCCGACGAGATATGCGTGCTCTATGAAGGAAGAATTGTAGAGCGCGGTACGCACGACTCACTGCTGGCTTTGGATGGCTACTACAAGCGTCTCCACGATATGCAACAGCTCTAAATGCAAGAAACTATGAAGATACTCATCACTGGAGCGAGTGGTTTCATCGGGAGTTTCCTCGTTGAGGAGGCTTTGGAACGCGGTTTTGAGGTATGGGCCGCCGTCCGCCGTTCGAGTAGCCGTCAGTGGCTGCAGGACGAACGCATCCGTTTCTTTGATCTTCGTTTGGACGATGAGACCGCATTGCGGGCATCCCTTGAGCGGTTCAGGGCGGAAAGCGGCCCTTTCGACCATGTAATACATGCTGCCGGGGCGACAAAGTGCCGCCACCGCAACGATTTTTTCCGTATTAACACTGTCGGGACGGATCGTCTGGCACGTCTATTGATGGAGACGGGTACGTTGCGTGGCCGTTTCGTATATTTCAGCAGTCTCAGTGTTTATGGTCCTGCGCGCGAAGCCGACGGTCTGCCCATTCTGGAGACTGACACGCCTGTTCCCGATACGGCCTATGGACAGAGCAAGCTGCAGGCCGAGCAGGCATTAGGGCGCGTCCCCGGACTGGATTACGTTATACTTCGTCCGACGGGTGTCTATGGGCCACGCGAGCGTGACTACTTCCTTATGGCGCAGAGTATCGCCCGCCACGTTGATTTTTCCGTAGGGTTCAAGCCGCAGACCATTACGTTCATTTATGTGCGCGACCTCGTCGCCGCCGCCTTTCTCGCGCTGGAGCGCGGTGCATGCGGCAGGGCCTACTTCCTCACCGACGGGGGCGAATACAGCAGCCGCGCCTTTTCCGACCTTTTGCAGCAGGAGATGGGGGTGCACCGCGTGCTGCACGTCAAGGCTCCGTTATGGGTACTCCGTGCCGCCTGCGGCATAGCCGGGACCGCCGCCGGGCTGTTCGGGACTACCTCTACGCTGAACACCGATAAGTACCATATACTTCGCCAGCGCAATTGGCGTTGCGACATTCTTCCCGCCCGGGAGGAGCTCGGCTACGAGCCGCAATACCCCCTTGCACGCGGTGTGAAAGAGGCCGTCGCCTGGTATCGTACCAGCGGATGGCTCTGAAAAGAGAACTTTAATACTATGGAACCTACTTTTGACAGAAACGCCGTAACCCGTAAGCGCCGGGGTCTTTGGGAGCCTTCGCGGGTGAAACGGAACTTGCTCCCGATAGAGAAAGTCACACTCGCCTATATCGTGGGTACGGCCCTGCTGGTCGCTCTGCTTTGGGTGCGTATGCAGCATCCCGTTTCGCTGCTCCTCTGGCGCGCTGGCTTCCTGGCAGTCATGGCCGGGCTATATGTTTTCCACCGCCGCCGCCCCTGTCGCGCCACACGCCTGCTACGCAGTTTTTTCCCTATCGCACTGACCGCTTATTGGTATCCTGAGACATACGATTTCTGCCAGGCATTCCAAAATATGGACCACGTCTTCGCCAGTTTTGAGTACCTCGTGTTTTTGGACCAACCAAGCCTTAGCTTTCCCAACGCGCTGTCCGGCACTTTCTGGCGCGAACTCTTCAATCTCGGCTATTTTTCCTATTATCCCCTCATCCTCATCACGCTGGCCCTGCCGCTCCAGAAGAACCGTCGCTTGTTTGAGAAGACAGCCTTCATCGTCCTCGCCTCCTTCCTACTTTATTATCTGATATACCTTTTTCTTCCGGTGGCCGGCCCGCAGTACTACTTTCAGGCAGTTGGCGTTCCCAATATAACGGCTCGGCATTTTCCCGCCCTCGGCGATTATTTCCGCACCCATACAGAGCTTACTGGCGTACCCGTACCTTCCGGCTTCTTCAGCTGGCTTGTCCATGTGATGCAGGCTGCCGGCGAACGCCCCACAGCGGCATTTCCCTCTTCCCACGTTGGCATCAGTACCATTCTCATGATACTGCTCTACCGCCACAACCGGGGTACGGCTTACGTCGCCCTACCCTTCTATATTCTCCTTTGTCTCTCTACCGTCTATATAGGCGCGCACTACTTGATCGATGTCTTTGGCGGATTGCTGAGCGGTGTACTATTCTATTACATTACCCACTACTACTATTCCGAACTGCATACGCGGGGCTGACACGCCGCCTTTACACATATCCACAAACACTACAGCTATGAAGAAAATCTTTCTCTCCCTTTTCATCTTTCTCCCCCTTGTCGTACAGGCTCAAGTAGCGGGGAGCATCACGCCCGACCTGCTCCGCCAGCTCCGGGCAGACAACCAGCCAACGGCCACCGACCGCGCCCTGCGCAACGCGCTCTCCCGAAACGCAATCAACGACCTGGCCCTCCAGGCCGGCAACCCCGCCGCCACAGACACTCATTTCTCCAACGAAGTTCCATCCAAGGGCATTTCCGACCAGAAACAGAGCGGCCGCTGCTGGCTCTTCACCAGCATGAATGTCCTACGCGCGCGCATGATTAAGAAATACGGTCTCGGCAGTTTCCATTTTTCCCAAAGCTACAACTTCTTCTACGACCAGCTGGAAAAGTCCAATCTCTTCCTGCAAGCTGTCATTGACAACGCCGCCGAACCCATGGACACGCAGACAAACCAGTGGCTCTTCCAGCACCCGCTGTCCGATGGCGGCACCTTCTGTGGCGCGCAGGACATCATCACCAAGTATGGCCTCGTGCCCGCCGAGGTCATGCCCGAGAGCTACAACGCCAACAACACCTCCCGTATGTCCTCCATCCTCTCGCTCAAGTTGCGGGAGTACGGGCTGGAACTCCGCCGCCTCGCTGCCTCGAAACCCAAGGCTGTGCAGCAGCGCAAAGGTGAGATGCTCTCCACCGTCTGGCGTATCCTTGCCATGTGTCTTGGCACGCCCCCGGAGACGTTCACCTGGACCATGCGCGATGCTGACGGGAAGGCACTGGAGACACGCACTTTCACCCCGCAGGAATTCTACCAGACCTACGTCGGTACCGACCTGAAGGGCGACTACATCCTCCTGATGAATGACCCCACACGCCCTTACTACAAGACCTACACCATCCAGTACGACCGCCACAGCTACGACGGGCGCGACTGGACCTACCTGAACCTGCCCATGGAGCGCATAGAACCCATCGCTATCGCTTCCATCAAGGACAGCACGATGCTTTACATGAGCTGCGACGTCGGCAAGCAGTACGATGCGAAGAGCGGAGTCCTCTCGCTGGACAACTATGCCTACGGCGACCTTTTCGGGACGGACTTCCCGATGAACAAGGCCGAGCGCATACAGACCTATGCCAGTGCCTCCAGCCACGCTATGACGCTCATGGGCGTGGATCTTGATGCCGACGGACGGCCGTTGAAGTGGAAAGTGGAGAACTCCTGGGGTGCCGATGCCGGGCTGAAGGGGCACCTCGTCATGACCGCCGCCTGGTTCCGCGAATACTTCTTCCGCCTTGTAGCCGAGCGCAAGTATGTCCCCCAGGACCTGCAGGAGCTCTACCGCCAGCAGCCCGTTCGCCTGCCCGCTTGGGACCCCCTTTTCGCGGAAGAGGAGTGAAGCCCCGAAGAATGCCGGTACACCCCGGTATTCTTCGTATCCCTGCGGTTGCGCATTCTTAACCCTACGGTTACGGCGGACTAACCCTACAGTTGCGGCGGACTAACCCTAGGGTTACTGAACCGCGCCTTATGGAAAGTCGGGAAGTCCCCCTCTTTTTATTTTCTGTAAGTAATGTGTCGGGCTGTAGGAAGCGTAGCGGACTGAGCATAGCCATGCCCCCTTCGGTGTTTTTTAGTGGGATTCCCGGAGCTTCCATCGTCCCCTTGGACGGCCTCATCTCTTTCCTGCAAAAAATACGCCGCCGACTTGCTTTTCCGCCCCGATATTGTATTTTTGCGGCAAATTGCGCGTAGTGTGCCCATACGCAGACCGGGTGCATTGCGCAGGAAAGCTTTATAAACGGATATGGCAAATAAAAAGAGACGTACCGGCGGGCGGTTCAACACGCTGACATCCTGCATCAGCACAACGATGGTGCTGCTGCTTTTGGGAGTGGTAGTGTTGTTCACGCTGTTGGCGCATAGCTTCAGCCGTGCCCTGCGGGAGAATTTCATGGTGGAGGTGCTTATGGATGACGCCACGCCCCACGCCGAGTTGCTGCGTATGCAGTCCGAACTGCGTGCCGCCCCTTATGCGCGTCACGTGGCATTCCTTTCGAAGGAGCGCGGTGCGGAGGAGATGAGCAAAGTGTTGGGTGCGGATGCCGTGGAATTCCAGGGAGTGAACCCTATCCCGGCGGAGTTTGAAGTGTATCTGCGGGCGGAATACGCCAACAGGGACAGCATCGCCCGATTTGAGCCGGCGTTGCGCAAGAATGCCTATGTGACGGATGTTGTCTATCCGCAGAACGCCATTGAGGCTGTGAACGGTGCGCTGCCCGTAGTGGGACTGGTACTGCTTGTTGTTGCCGTCCTGCTGACGGTTGTCTCGTTCGCGCTGATAAACAACACGGTCAGGATGAGCGTTTATGCGCGCCGTGAGAGTATCCACACGATGAAGTTGGCGGGCGCGAAGTGGGGCTTCATCCGCCGTCCCTTCCTGTGGCGCGCGCTGGGCATGGGGGTCGTCTCCGTGCTGCTGGCTGGCGGATTGCTCGCAGCCGGCATGTACTTCCTGTGGCAGCTGGACTTTTTCCTCAGCCGCCTGCTTACCACCTTCGTGGCCGGCGTGACGCTGGGCACTGTCCTCGTGGCCGGTCTGTTGCTTACGGTGGGGTGCGCATTTTTCAGCGTGAGCCGTTTCTTACGGATGGACGAAGAAGACGTATTTCTCAAATAAAGATTCACAACTAACTATAACGATAATGGAAAAGAAAGATAAGCGTGTGTTCGCTTTTGACCGGGTGAACTTCATCCTTCTGGGCATCGGTGTGGCCGTTGTCCTGCTGGGAATGGTGCTCATGTCCGGCGGCCGTTCGGACACGGAGCACTTCAATCCGGAAATCTTCAGCACGCTGCGCATCCGCATTGCACCGTTGGTGTGCCTTTTCGGCTACCTGTTCATGATTTACGCAATCGTGCGCCGTCCCCGTCCGCAGGAGGGGGATAAATGAGTATGGGTACGCTGGAAGCTCTCCTGCTCGGCATCGTGCAGGGCCTGACGGAATATCTTCCTGTCAGTAGCAGCGGCCACTTGGCCATCGGCTCTGCCTTGCTGGGTACGGCGGGGGAGGAAAACCTGATGTTCACCGTAGCCGTCCACATCGCAACCGTACTGAGTACACTCGTAGTGCTTTGGCGGGAAATCATAGGTCTGCTGAAAGGCACTTTCCACCCTTTGCGCTGCAATGCCCGGGGATTGGAACGCCTGAACAATGACCAGCGTTACGTGCTGGCCATCCTCGTGTCAATGATACCCATCGGCATCGTCGGTCTTTTCTTCAAGGATAAGGTGGAGGAAATCTTCGGTTCGGGTTTGTTCGTGGTGGGCTGCTGCCTGCTGGTTACGGCAGCACTCTTAGGACTCACGGCTGTAGCGCGTCCGAGGAGGAAGGAGCGCATCTCCCTACGCGATGGTTTCATCATCGGTTTGGCGCAGGCACTCGCGGTGCTGCCCGGCCTCAGCCGTTCCGGCGCGACGATAGCTACCGGCCTGCTACTTGGTAACAAGAAAAGCACGCTGGCGCAGTTTTCCTTCCTGATGGTCATACCGCCCATTCTCGGCGAGGCGTTGCTGGATACGGTCAAGGTATTACGCGGCGGCGTAGAGGCTGCTTTTGGCGGTTTGTCCCTTACGGCGCTCAGTGTGGGCTTCATTGCAGCCTTTGTCTCGGGCATCTTCGCCTGTAAGTGGATGATAGGCATTGTGCGACGCGGCAAACTGATATACTTTGCCGCCTACTGCGGCATCGTAGGTCTGCTGATACTCATATTCGGTAGCTGATGAACTTCCTGAAAGGACAAGTGCTGGCTTTTGACAAGCCCTATCGTGCTACATCCTTCCGTATGGTAGCCCACGTGCGGCGGTTGCTGACTAAGCGTATAGGCCGGCGTCTGAAGGTGGGGCATGCCGGAACGCTCGATCCGCTGGCCACCGGCGTGCTCGTTATCTGCACCGGGCGGGCGACAAAGACCATTGAGGCGTTGCAGGGACACACGAAGGAGTACGTGGCAGAGCTTTGCTTAGGTGCGACTACGCCCAGCTACGACCTGGAGCATCCCGTGGATGCCGTATATCCTACGGCACATATAACAGACGCGCTCGTCCGTGAGACACTGCACCGTTTTGAGGGTGATACGGACCAAGTGCCCCCCATATTCTCCGCCTGTCATGCAGACGGGAAGCGCGCCTACGAACTGGCGCGGAAAGGGAAGGACGTGGAGTTGAAGCCTAAGCGCATACATATAGACAGCATTGTACTGGAAGAGTTGCGCCTGCCCGACTATGCCCGTATCCGCGTGACGTGCGGTAAGGGTACCTACATCCGCGCGCTGGCCCGCGACATTGGTGAGGCACTGGGTAGCGGGGCGCACCTCACCTCCCTTCGGCGCACCAGAGTGGGTGACATCCGCGTGGAGGACTGCTTTACAGAGGAAGGATTCGAGGCGTGGCTCTCGCAGCAGACGATAGAAAACGACCTGGACTGAACGCGATGTACCGGCCTACGGCAATAAACAATGAAGTGGAAATGAAGCCTAAAGCGGAAGCTAAGCGCTACGTACAGGACGGCGCGCAGCATTTTTCCGGCGCATGGACGTAACTCCCGATGGCCGAGGAAAAAGGCTCTGCAAAGCCTCCAATCATTACTAGAAACTTAAAAAACAAGATATGCAACAGTTTGATCCCATTACAACCCCGGTGAACATGAAGCTTTCGCAGTTCAAGTTCAAACTACCTGAAGACCGCATCGCAAAGTACCCAGCCTTTGGCCGCGATGACTGCAAGATGATGGTTCTCCACAAGAATACCGGGGAAATAGAGCACCGTACGTTCAGTGATCTTCTTGATTATTATGATGAGCACGACCTATTCGTCTTCAACGACACGAAGGTGTTTCCCGCCCGCCTATATGGTTACAAAGAAAAGACGGGAGCCCGCATAGAGGTGTTTTTGCTCCGCGAGCTGAATCAGGAGCTGAGGCTTTGGGACGTGTTGGTGGACCCCGCGCGGAAGATACGTATCGGTAACAAACTTTTCTTCGGCGAGGACAACAGCATTGTGGCCGAGGTTATTGACAATACGACGAGCCGTGGGCGCACGCTCCGCTTCCTCTACGACGGCGACCACGATGAGTTCCGCCGTTCGCTCTATGCCCTCGGTGAGGCGCCGATACCCCGTTTTGTCGGTCGCGAGAGTGAGCCCGAAGACCTGGAGCGCTTTCAGTGCATCTTTGCCAAGCACGAGGGGGCTGTTACCGCACCAACAGCGGGACTGCACTTCTCCAAAGTGCTGATGAAGAAGATGGAGATAAAAGGTATTGATACGGCTTTCCTCACTCTTCATTGTGGCCTCGGTAATTTCCGCAGTACGGACGTGGAGGACCTGACGAAGCACAAAATGGAGAGTGAGCAGATGTTTGTAGGGAAGACGTGCTGCGATATCGTGAATAAAGCTCATGACGAAGAACGCCGCATTCTGGCTGTCGGCACTACGGTGCAGCGTGCGTTGGAAGTATGCGTAGGGCCGGACAAACACATCAAGGAGTACGAAGGCTGGACGAATAAGTTTATCTTCCCGCCCTATGACTTCAATGTAGCTACGTCCATGGTTGCTAACTTCCACCTGCCCTACTCTACCATGCTGATGCTCACTGCCGCTTTCGGCGGTTACGAGCGGGTGATGGATGCTTACAATGTGGCGCTGGAGGAAGGATACCAGTTCGGTCCCTTCGGTGATGCCTTGCTAATCATGGATTGATGCCGGAAGTGTACATCGGACTGGGTTCCAATTTAGGTGACAGGGAGTGGAATATCCGCCATGCTGTCGGCCTGTTGGAAGCGCGTATCGGTCGGCAGACGAAACTCTCCGGTCTATACGAGACGAAGCCATCGGGCTTCCGTTCTGACCACGACTTTCTCAATGCCGTCGCCGCCTTTGAAACCACCCTTTCGCCTGTGGAACTGCTGGACATCACGCAACAGATAGAACGGGAACTGGGGCGGACGCGGAAGAGCCGTGGCGGCATATACCATGACCGTACCATTGATATTGATTTACTGTATATGGAGAATATCCGCATCAGCACACCCGGCCTGACACTCCCCCATCCGCGTGCCGCCAGCCGGGCATTTGTGATGGAGCCACTTGCGGAGATTGCACCCGATGTGGCCGGGGAAATCAAGAGAAGCGCTACGCCTGCATAAGTTCTACTATGAAAAGAGTCGTTGCATACCTTGTAGAGAAGTTTTTCACCCTCTCCTCCCTGCTGCCCACACCGCTGCACTATTTCCTTGCTAGTCTGCTATATCCGATTATTTACTATGCGGTGCGCTATCGCCGTAGCGTCGTTCGTAGTAACATAGAACGTTCTTTCCCAGAAAAGACACAGGCGGAACAGCGTGCTATAGAGCGTGGTTTCTACCGCTTCTTCTGCGACTATATCGTTGAGACTTGTCGTCTGCTTACCATACCCGAACGGGAAATACGGCGCAGGATGACTTTTGACGGCATCCGCGAGATGGAAGACGCACTCGCGGACCACGACTTCGTGTTCATTTACCTCGGCCATTATTGCAACTGGGAGTGGATTTCTACCCTTCCGCTTTGGGTTAACAAGAAGTACCATTGCGCCCAGCTGTACCGACCTCTCAATAACGAAGGTTTTGAAACCGTCTTCATGCGCCTCCGCACCCGCTTCGGGGCAGAAAACATTGCGAAAAGTGAGGCCTTGCGCCGCATCCTCGCACTCAAGAGTCAGGGACAGAAGTCTATCATCGGCTTTATTAGCGACCAGAGCCCCCAGCCGATCAATATCCACGACTGGGTGGACTTCCTACATCAGGATACGCCCGTTTTTACGGGAACGGAGCGTATCGCGAAGAAAGTGGATGCCGCCGCTTTTTTTGCTGATGTGCAACGCCTTCGCCGGGGCTATTACCACTGCACCTTCCGCCCCTTATCAACTAACGTGCGCAAGCTCCCCGACTACCAACTCACAGAACTCTATATGTACCAGCTCGAGGAAATTATCCGCCGCCAGCCCTCTCTCTGGCTTTGGAGCCACAAACGCTGGAAGCACCAACGTCCCATTTCAAACTGACGGCCTGCCTCTAACCAGCCCCTCCCGCACTTTTTCTGACTTCTCCATTTTCTTTCTTCCTGTCCTTCCGCTTCTCCCCCATCTTGTACCGTTTTTCTTCACTCCGCCCTCGTGTCCTTGAAAATGCCCGGCACATTTGGTGGTAACCAAAGAAATCATTACTTTTGCACCGCACAAGCAAACAACGCACGTGCAACGGACTTGTAGCTCAGTTGGTTAGAGCAACAGACTCATAATCTGGAGGTCCCAGGTTCAAGCCCTGGCTGGTCCACACTGAAAATCAAGCACTTACGAGTTTCTCGCAAGTGCTTTTTCTTTTATCGGTGACCTTCAAGT
>JAFUZP010000024.1 GCA_017476545.1 Alloprevotella sp. | reverse complement strand
GTATGTATCTGTAACTACTTGATTCCCAGAGCGTATGGGGGGGTAATTCGGGCACTTCCCGCCCAGTAAATACGGGCATAGTCGGCATCCGCGCACGCGGAAGCCGACATACCTATATTATATATATACGCGTAAGGCATCATCAAGTCACTGGTTATGGTTGCAAAAGTAGGCAAATGTTCCCGCCCCGCCAAGCCTTCCGGCTCGGAAAACTGCGGGAAGGGGATTGCTGCTCCAGATAGGAAGTATAACTTCTTAGCTTAGGAAGCATAACTTCCTCCGTGGAGCGGCCGTCAGACGCATCACCCGCGGATAGCTGCTACGCCCGGCAGTTCCTTGCCCTCGATGGCTTCGAGCAGGGCACCGCCGCCGGTGCTGATGTAGCTCACCTTGTCGGCAAGGCCGAACTTGTTCACGCAGGCTACGCTATCGCCGCCGCCGATGAGGGAGAAGGCTCCCTCGGCCGTAGCTTCGGCAACGGCATCGCCGATGGCGCGGCTGCCGCCCGTGAAGTTGTCGAACTCGAATACGCCGGCGGGGCCGTTCCAGAGGATAGTCTTGCTGCCCTTGATGGCTGCGGCGAATGCCTTGCGGCTCTCGGGGCCTGCGTCGAGGCCTTCCCAACCTTCGGGGATGGCTGTAGCGGGGCATACCTGCGTGTTGGCGTTGTTGTCGAAGGCGTCGGCTGCGATGCAGTCGGTGGCCAGCACGAGGTTCACGCCGTTTTCTTTAGCTTTCTCGATGACGGAGAGTGCGATGTCCAGTTTGTCCTCTTCGCAGATGGAGTTGCCCACGTGTCCGCCGCGAGCCTTCGCGAAGGTGTAGGTCATGCCGCCGCAGAGGATGAGGTTGTCCACCTTGCCCAGCAGGTTCTCGATGATGCCAATCTTGGTGCTAACCTTGGAACCACCCATGATGGCCGTGAAGGGGCGCTGGATGTTGGAGAGGACGTTGTCCACAGCCGTCACTTCCTTCTCCATCAGCAGGCCGAGCATCTTGTGGTCGGTGTCGAAGTAGTCGGCGATAACAGCCGTAGAGGCGTGTTTGCGGTGAGCCGTGCCGAAAGCGTCCATGACGTATGCGTCGGCATAGCCGGCAAGGGTCTTGGCGAATTCCTTCTGGCGCACCTTCATTTCCTTCTTGGCGGCCTCAAACTCGGGAGAGCCCTTCTCCACACCCACGGGCTTGCCTTCCTCCTCGGGGTAGAAGCGCAGGTTTTCAAGCAGCAGTACCTCTCCGGGTTGCAGGGCTGCTGCGGCGTCCTGAGCCTTTGCGCAGTCGGGGGCGAACTTCACGGGCGTGCCCAGCGCTGCGCCCACAGCTTCCGTAATCTGCCCCAGGGAGAGCTTCGGATTTACCTTGCCCTTAGGCTTTCCCATGTGGCTCATGATGATGAGGGCACCGCCGTCTGCGAGCACTTTCTTCAAGGTAGGTAGTGCGCCACGGATGCGGGTATCGTCCGTAATGTGTCCGTTCTCGTCAAGCGGCACGTTGAAGTCCACGCGCACGATTACTCGCTGATTTTTAAAATTAGCTTCGTTAAATGTCATTGTTTATACGGTTAATGGTTTGTTTGTCTGTAGCGGTGCAAAAATACGAAATGCGGTGCAGACAACCAACAGCCGGGCCGGATTTATTCACGTCCCGGAGAAAGCCGACGCGCTGCGTGGGCATCACCTCGCCTTGGCACGTATCGGCCCCTTGCACAGGTGGCTCAGGCCGCACTTGCTGCACTTGGGTCGCTGTGCCGTGCATGTGTAGCGTCCGTGGAGCAGCAGCCAAAAATGGCTATGGGCCACGTCAGCATCGGGGATATACCGCCGCAAGGCCACTTCCACCTTATAGGGTGTGTTTGCCGAAGCGGGCACTAGGCCAAGACGGTGCGCCACGCGATAGACGTGCGTGTCCACAGCGAGGGCGGCCTTACCGAAGGCTACGGCCTGCACAACGTTCGCCGTCTTTCGCCCCACGCCGGGGAGCTGCGTCAGTTCCTCCAGTGTCTGCGGTACCTCACCGCCGAACTTCTCCACAATACCCCGCGACAGCCCGACAAGGTGCGCCGCCTTGGAGTTGGGATAGCTCACGGACTTGATGTACTCATATACCACTTCCGGCTCAGCAAGCGCCATCGCCTCCGGCGTAGGGTAGTCTGCGAAGAGCCGGGGCGTGACCATATTCACGCGCTTGTCCGTACACTGCGCCGATAACACGGTAGCTACGAGCAGCTCAAAGGGCGTACCGTAGTGCAACTCCGTCTCCACGTTGCCGTGGATGGGGGCCAAGTAGGCAAGTACCTCCGCAAAGAGCTCCTTCTTTCTCATCCCGCTTCAAAGTGACGCAGGCGTGCGATGTACTTGCCCAGAATGTCAAACTCCAGATTCACATGCGTCCCCGGACGGATAGCATGGAAGTTCGTGTTGTCGTAGGTATAGGGAATGATACACACCTGGAAGGTGTCGTCCGTCGGATTGCACACTGTCAGGCTCACGCCGTTCACGGTAACACTTCCCTTATCTACGGTAAAATAGCCCCGACGCGCCATTTCGCGGTCAAAGGGATAGCGGAAGGTGTAGATATGGCTGCCGTCAGCATCCTCCACGGCGGTACATTCCGCCATTCCGTCCACGTGCCCCTGCACGATATGGCCGTCCAGGCGTCCGTTCATCGGCATGGAACGCTCCACGTTCACCTCGTCGCCCACGCGCAGCAGGCCGAGGTTCGATCGCCGGAGCGTCTCATCCATAGCCGTTACAGTATAGGTGTTATCAACTATTCGTACAACAGTGAGACACACCCCATTATGGGATATACTCTGATCCACCTTCAACTCATCCGTGAAGGTGCACTCAAGTGTGAAGTGCAGGTTGGTCTGTTCCTGCTCAATGGCCACCACGCGGGCCATTCCCTCGACTATTCCTGAAAACATTGCGGTCAGCAAATTACTGGTTAGTCAGACTTTAAGGTTCATTTCCCCAGGCGGTACTCGCTCTTCCCCTGCGCAATGAGGCTGTCCGCCGTGAGATCAAGCAGTTCCACCGTGTCTCCACTGATAATGAGACGACCGTTGCAGACGGAGAAATCCGCTACGAACTGCCCGACATTCGTCAAGTTGATGGCCACGCCCAGCGAGGCCGTGTCCGTCCCCTGTCCGTGGACAGTAACCGCAAAGCGGTCGCCCTCATGATCCAGGTTTCCGAAGATGTGGCCCTCGCCCCGGTCAAGGTCAAGCGTGTCACCCGCATCCGTGACGATGCTGAAAGTGGACATTCCGAACTCGTAAGACTTGCCGTAAACCGTCGTGTCGTTCACCGACACCTGCCCGCCATCATCGTTTCCCGGGGACTGTGGCTGGTTCGGTCTGCAAGAAGCTAACAGCACAAGGGCTGCAAAGAGAAGTGTAAAGCGTTTCATTGTAAAAATGTTTCGTTTCAAGCGCGAAGATACGCAATCTTGGGGAAACTTCCCCGCTTTGTCCGTTTTTTCTCCCGCAGCCCTGCTGTGGAATGGGCCTAAGGTCCGACGAAGGCATCCCCATGGGGATTGGAAACTAACCCTATGGTTACGAGGTACTAACTGCAGGGGTACGGAGATGTAGCCCTAGGGTTAGGAAAAATTAACCGCAGGGGTACGAAAAGCGACCTCAAAGAGTGCATTTTCTAAACCAACGGAAGCGCACCCGCCATGCGGGAACGCTTCCATATATTCTATGCGCTGCGGCGTGATCATTCCGCAAGCCGGAAGCCGACATTCACGGCACGCACCGTAGGCTTACCGCAGTCGCGGCGGCTGGTGCGCAGACTAGAGGCCGTACTGTCCCAGGCGCCGCCACGGTCGCAGCGTTCGGTACCGGTAGCCGGCCCCTGCGGGTCCGTCATCACGGAGTCGGGATAGTCCGCATACCAGTCGTTGCACCATTCCCATACGTTACCACTCATATCGTAAAGACCCAACTCGTTGGGAGTCTTCCGTCCAACGGGATGCGTCTTCTCCCGCGCGTTATCAAAGCACCAGGCCACGTTCTTGTGGTTGTCGCCACCGCCAGCGAACTGCGTACCTTTGGAGAGATTGCCGCCACGCGCGGCAAATTCCCACTCCGCCTCAGTCGGCAGGCGGAATTTGCGCCCGGTCATTTCGTTCAGCTTCTGGATGAACTGTTGGCAGTCCTCCCAGCTGACATTCGTCACCGGCAGATCCTCGCCTTTCAGTTCCGAGGGGTTTGTCCCCATGACTGCCTCCCACTCATCCTGGCGCACCTCGTAACGCCCGATTGAGTAGGCCGAAAGTGTCACATCGTGCAGGGGCTTTTCATCCTTCTGCACATCCGTCTTCTGCTCAGGGGTCGCCCCCATGGTAAACGTCCCCCCCTCAACGGCCACCATGTTGGCCATAAGGCTGTCCACCGCCGGGGGAAGCCCCTCCGACGCGCCACCGCAGGAAACCAGTCCTACCGAGAGAACCAGGGAGGCGGCTAACAAGATTGAATGTCTCATCGTGAAAAATAGTTTATATGGTTACTTCCGCGAGCAAATGTAACGAAAAGGCACGAAAAAACCACACTCCGCATTGCAATTCCCGATACTTTTGCGTAAGTTTGCACGGGAGAGCCCCAAATTTTACTCACATTATAAATAAAACTAACGTACCATGGCTTACAAAATCATCGACATCGAAGGCGTAGGCGAAGTCTATGCCGAGAAACTTACCGCAGCAGGCATCAACACGCCTGAGCAGCTTCTGGAAAAATGCGCCAAACCCGCAGGCCGTAAGGCACTGGCCGAAGCAACGGACATCTCGCCGAAACTCATCCTAAAGTGGGCGAACCATGCCGACTTGTTCCGCATCAACGGCGTAGGCCCGCAGTTTGCCGAACTGCTGGAAGCAGCTGGAGTAGATACCGTCAAGGAGCTACGCCACCGGGTGGCCGCCAACCTCGTCCAGAAACTGGAGGAAGTGAATGCCCAGAAGAACCTTACGAACCGCGTGCCCGCCGAGAAAGAAGTGCAGAAGATGATAGATGAGGCGAAAGAACTGGAGCCCCGGATGGAATACTAACGGACACAGGCTCAGCACTCCCGCCCACGAAAAACTCCCTGCCCCCGTTTCCGGATGCAGGGAGTTTTGCATGACTGCACAATATTTGGGCATTTCCTGCGTTTTAATTGCTGTACGGTCGTGTACACATACGCGCACGAGCCGGAAATAACAGAACGGACATGATTGAATACATCAGAGGAAACATAGCCGAACTCACCCCCGCCGAAGCCATCATAGAAGCCGGCGGCGTAGGATACCAACTCTTCATCTCGCTGAACACCTACTCCGCCATCCAGGGACGGCAGGAGACGAAACTCTTCGCCTATGAGGCCATCCGCGAAGACGCACACCTGCTCTACGGCTTTGCTACAAAGGCGGAACGTGAACTGTTCCTGCAGCTCATCGGCATCAGCGGCGTAGGTGGACAGACTGCCCGTATGATTCTTTCCGCCTTCACGCCTGCAGAACTTGTCAGCGTTATCCAAAACGAGGATGTCCGCCTGCTGAAAAGCGTAAAAGGCATAGGTCCGAAGGCGGCACAGCGCATCATTGTGGAACTACGCGACAAGGTGGATGCCCTTACCGGAGCAGCCGGGGGAACCGCAACAGCCGGCACAGTAAGCACGGCGGTAAGCGAAGCGGCAAAAGAGGCCGGAAGCGCACTCACCACCTTAGGCTTCCCGCCCGCCGCCGTACACAAGACCGTCACCGCCATACTGAAAGAGAACCCGCAAGCCAGCGTGGAAGCCATCATCAAACTGGCATTGAAAATGCTCTGACCTACCCTCCTGCCGCGTGAAAGCACTCAAGAAAATAACCGTACTAGCCATCTGCCTCGCCGTAACCACCGTAGCGGCGCGGCAGTTCGTACCGGCACTGGAGAGATACACCCGGCAGCAGGAAGAACTAAAAGTACAGGAACAGAATACGGAGGCGGACACACATATATATAATACGCGCACGCGCGTGGAAAACAATACCGCTGCCGCGCCGGACTCCGTACGGTTCCCCGTAAAAAAGACCGCACCGCAAACAGAAGACGGGGGGGATAAGCGGAGCGGAGACCTGCGTGACCCGGAGAACCTCAAGACTGAGGCATTCTATGACGAGCAGTCCAACTCCTATCGGTACGGAACAAAGCTCGGCGAAGAGTTCGTGGAGACCCCCTTCTACATGAGCGGGGACGAATTCCAGCAGTGGAGCATTCACCGCTCCATGCGGGAATATTACAAGAAAAAGAACGCGGACGCTTTCAAGGAGCAGGGGAAAGAGAAGTTCGACTTTACCGACATGAAGTTCGACCTCGGCCCTGCGAACAAGGTATTCGGCCCTGGTGGGGTGCGCATCAAGACACAAGGCTCGGCAGAACTCAAGATAGGCGCGAATATGCGCAACGTGGACAACCCCTCGCTATCGGAACGGAACAGAAAAGTGTTCGGGTTCGACTTTGATGAGAAGATAAACGTGAACGTCAATGCCAAGGTCGGTGACAAGATGGGCATGGACTTTAACTACAACTCCGAGGCGCAGTTCACTTTCGATGCGCAGAAACTGAAATTACGCTACGAGGGTAAAGAGGACGAAATCATCAAGCTGATTGAAGCGGGCAACGTCTCAATGCCCACTACCAACTCCCTAATCC
The DNA here is from genome assembly GCA_017476545.1 of Alloprevotella sp. GTDB lineage: Bacteria > Bacteroidota > Bacteroidia > Bacteroidales > Bacteroidaceae > Alloprevotella. The sequence goes on along the minus strand of JAFUZP010000024.1, from coordinate 55,818 downwards.
GCGGCGCCTCCAGCCTCTTCGGCGTCCGCACCGACCTACAGTTCGGAAAACTTAAGCTTTCGGCAATCCTTGCGCAGAAGAAATCTTCCACGCAGAGTGTGAAGAGCCGAGGCGGCGTACAGCTGGACAATTACGAATTCTCCGCCCACGAATATGATGCCGACCGCCACTTCTTCCTTGCCCACTACTTCCGCGACCGCTACGATGACAACATGGCGCAGCTACCCACCATTCTGAGCGGCATCACCGTAAACCGCATCGAAGTATGGGTGACGAACAAAACAGGGCAGACTACGAACACGCGGAACATCGTGGGCTTTACGGACCTGGCAGAGGGGGAGCACATCTCCAACCCCATGTGGAGCGGTAGCGGGACAGGCAATCCCTACAATACGGCCAACACGTTGTACGCATCGCTCACGGCACTTGATGCCACGCGGGACATCTCCGCCGTAACCTCCACGCTGGACGGCATCGGCCTTATCGGCGGCACGGACTACGAAAAGCTAGAGTCGGCACGCCTCCTCTCCAGCTCCGAGTACCGCGTGAACACGACCCTCGGCTACATATCCCTGAAGTCCGCGCTGCGCCCCGACCAGGTACTGGCTGTTGCCTATGAATACACTTATCGGGGACAGACGTACCAAGTCGGCGAATTCTCCACGGACTTGAAAGATAACAATGCGGCACTCTTCGTCAAGACCCTGAAAAATACCGCTAACACACCACGGCAAGGCAACTGGGACCTGATGATGAAAAACGTGTACGCGCTCGGAGCGGACAACGTGCAGCAGGAAAAATTCCGTCTCGACATCAAATTCCTATCCGACACGAGCGGTGTGTACCTCACCTACCTGCCCGAAGCCAGTCTGAAGGACAGGAAACTCATACAACTCCTCGGGCTGGACCGCCTTGACAATAACAACAAGCGCAACCCGAACGCCTACTTCGACTATGTACCGGGATACACAATAGAACCTAACGAGGGGCGTATTTACTTTACTTCCGTGGAACCGTTCGGCAGCTATATGCGGAAAGTCATCGGCGACGATGCCATCGCGGATAAATACGTATTCCAAGAGCTTTACGACTCCACCAAGACCGTCGCGAAGCAGATAGTGGAAAAAGACAAGTACGTTATCACAGGACAATACAAAGCCACCAGAAAGGACGAAATATCGCTGGGTGCCACAAACGTGGCGAAGGGCTCTGTCAGAGTCACCGCCGGAGGCATTACGCTCACCGAGGGGGCGGACTACACCGTTGATTACTCAAACGGCATCGTGCGCATAGTGAACAAAAGTCTGCTGGACGCCGGGACAGCCATCAACGTGAGCCTGGAAAGCAATACGTCGTGGGGAATGCAGCGCAAGACGATGGTCGGCATGAACTGGGAGTACGACTTTTCCAAGGACTTCATGGTTGGGGGTACGCTACTGCACCTCGGGGAAAAGCCACTCACGACAAAAGTGTCCATGGGCAGCGAGGCGCTTAACAATACCCTTTGGGGACTCAACATGGCCTATAAGAAGGAGAGCCAGTTACTGACCAATATGCTTGACAAACTCCCCTTCATCCACGCGACAGAGCCCTCCAGCATCAACTTCAGCGCGGAGTTCGCCCATCTCATCGCGGGAAAAAATAAGGGGACACAGGGAAACGCCTCATATTTGGACGACTTCGAGAGCGCCAGCTCCGACATAGACATTTCCAACCCGAAAGAATGGAGCATTTCCAGCGTGCCTTCCATGTTCCCGGAGTCGCAATATTCCAACGACCCCCGCTATGGATACAACCGCGCCCTGCTGTCATGGTACTATATCGACCCGCTATTCACCCGCCGCAGTTCGTCCCTTGCACCCGGACACATCAAGGGCGACCTCGCACAGCTCTCGGACGATGACGTAAGAGAGGTTTACAAGTCAGAACTCTTCCCGAACAAGAAGATTAACTATCGCGAGAGTTCCACGCTAGACGTCCTTAATCTAGCCTACTACCCCAATGAGCGCGGTCCATATAACCTTGACCCGGACCTTGACGAAGACGGACACCTGAATAACCCCGAGAAACGCTGGGGTGGCATGATGCGAAAGCTCGACCAAAGCGACTTTGAGGAGAGCAACATCGAGTATATCGAGTTCTGGATGATGGACCCGTTTATGAAAGCCCGTGCAGAAGGACGCACGTTCAGCGGCGACCTTTACTTCAACCTGGGAGAAATAAGCGAGGATATACTGAAGGACGGAAAAAAGTTCTATGAGAGCGGACTGCCCATCGACGGGAATCCTGCCCTCTACACGGAGACGATATGGGGACGGGTGCCGAACCAGAACACCGTTACCTATGCTTTCAATACAAGCAGCGGCTCCCGCGAACGTCAGGACGTAGGTTACAACGGCCTTATGTCCAGCGAGGAGAAAGACTTCGGCATCTATCGCGACTTCCTGCAACAGATCCAAGGGCGCGTAAAGCCGGAAGTCTATGAAGCAATACAGGCCGCACCGTCTGCTGACCGCTACCACTACTTCCGTGGCTCGGACTATGATGAAGAGCGACGGAGCATCTTGGACCGCTACAAGTACGTAAACAACCCGAACGGGAACAGTGCCGACGCAGACAGCTCCCCCGAAAGCTACTCCACCGCCTACAAAACGACACCCGACGTGGAGGACATCAACCAGGACTACACCCTCAACGAGTACGAGAAGTACTACCAATACCGCGTCCGCATCGCCCCCGAGGAGATGCAAGTCGGCCGTAACTATATTATAGATACGCGCGTAGCCTACCCCACCCGTCGCGACGGCAGCAAGCCTGAAGTGACTTGGTACCTTTTCCGCATCCCCATAGAGAGTTACGAGCGTAACGTCGGCAACCTTTCGGACTTCTCTTCCATACGTTTCATCCGCATGTTCATGACGGGCTTCCAAGAGCCAGTCGTGCTCCGCCTTGGGACGCTCAACCTCGTCCGGGGCGAATGGCGCGCCTACGAGCAGTCCCTGTACGCAGGAAAGTCCGCCGACCAAAGCGGTACGCTGGAGCCGAGCAGCGTGAACTTTGAGGAAAACAACGAAAAGCTGCCCGTAAACTACGTCATCCCGCCGGGCATCAGCCGCGTAATCGACCCCGGGCAGGACCAACTGCTGGAAAACAACGAGGAAGCCCTGTCGCTGACCGTGAAGAACCTGGCCAGCGGAGAGGCGCGCGCCGTTTACAAGAACACAACTCTCGACCTGCGCCGCTACCGCCACATACAGATGTTTGCCCATGCGAACTCCCTCGAAGGACAGGAGGCCGTGGAAAACGGACAGACCTCCATATTCATTCGCTTCGGGTCGGACTACAAGTCCAATTTCTACGAGTACGAAATACCGCTGGAGGTAACCCCGCCGGGGAAATACGCCAACTCCAACGCCGGCGCACGCGCCGTCTGGCCCGAAAGTAACATGCTGGACATCGACCTCTCCCTCCTGACCGACACGAAGCGCGACCGCAACAGGGAAAAGTCGCTCGGGCAGGCCTCATACGGACAGCTGTATTCGCGATACGATCCCCAACGCCCCGCCAACAAGGTCAGCGTGATGGGCAACCCATCGCTCGGCGAGATACGCACCATTATGATAGGCGTGCGCAACAACTCACGCAAAGTCCAGAACGTGGAAGTCTGGGCCAACGAGCTCCGATTGCAGGACTTCGCGAACAGCGGCGGTATGGCCGCGCAGGCGCAGCTCAATCTCAAGTTGTCCGATGTAGCCACGGTGGACCTTACCGGCCACATGGAAACAGAAGGCTTCGGCGGGCTGGAAGAGAGCGTCATGCAGCGGAGAGACGACAACCTGTACCAATACAGCGTCACGACCAACGTGCAACTCGGTAAATTCCTGCCCGATAAGGTAAAGCTCAACGCCCCCCTCTACTACTCCTATTCCAAGGAGAAAATCGTCCCGAAGTACAATCCGCTGGACACGGACATGCCCATGGAGGACGCACTGGACGGACTGATTACGAAGGAACAGAAGGACTCGCTCAACAACATTGCCGACCGCGTTGTCGTTTCCAAGAACCTTTCGCTCACCGGCATACGCTTTAACATCCAGACAAACAAGCGTACGCCGATGCCATACGACCCTGCGAACTTCACCTTCGGCTATGCCCACAGCACACGCCATACCACAGGCGAAACTACCGTATGGGAAAAGGACCAAAACTGGAAATGGAGCGTCAACTACAGCTACTCCCCGAATCTCCCCACCTTTACCCCGTTCAAAAATCTCATCAAGAGTAAGTCGAACTGGTTCAAGATTCTGAAAGAATTCGGCATAGACTACGTGCCGCAGAGCCTTACGTTCAATTCCGACATAACGCGCTCTTATTACGAACTACAAGAGCGGGACATGGAAAATCTCGAGAACCAAAGCATCCCGCTCACATGGAGTTCTGATTTCCTCTGGAACCGTTCCTTCGCCGTGCGCTGGGACCTGACGAAGAGTCTCCACGCATCATTCAGCAGTGGAACTAACGCCGAAGTGGAGCAGCCCTATACGGCAATCAATAAAGACCTCTATCCCGACCGCTACACGGCCTGGAAAGATTCCGTATGGCAAAGCATCCGGCAGCTCGGCACACCACTTAAGTATGCCCAAAACTTTGAAGCCACGTGGAAACTACCCCTCAACAAACTGCCACTGTTCGACTGGCTGACAAGTGACGTAGCCTTCCGCTCCAGTTACAACTGGACGCGCGGTGCCGAGCTGGACAACGGCACCTCTATGGGCCACACCATTGCCAACAGTCGCGACCTCTCCGGAAACGCGCGGCTGAACATGGAAACGCTCTACAACCACATACCTTTCCTCAAGAACACCAACAAAAAGTTCTCAGCCTCCTCCACAAGCCGCGTAACCTCCCGTAACAACAAGAGCAAGCCCGTGCCGGAGAAGAAAAACTTTGAAAAGGAAGTGCAACTCATGCCCGACACCACCGTCACCGTGCAGCACAACCAGCGTAGCAAGAAGCTGGTCGTAACCGCCATTGACGCCGACGGCAACCGGGTGCGCCTGCGTTACAAGCCGATAGACAATAACAAAATAGAAATCCTCACGCAGGACACGATCAAGCTCAAGCTAACCGTGCGTCCCAAGCGCCGTAAGGAAGACCAGACCTGGTACAAGGTAAGCCAATACGCCGCCCGTTTCCTCATGATGGTGCGCAGCATCAATGTTTCCTACTCCAATAAGTTCAACATGAACGTGCCCGGCTTCCTCCCCCAAGTGGGTGACATCTTCGGACAACGCTCCGGCGGGGCCTTTGCACCCGGACTGGACTTCGCCTTCGGTGCGGTTGGCGAGAACTACCTCCGCCGTGCCGCTGACAACGGCTGGCTCCTTATGGCCGACAGCATCATTACCCCCGCCACGACCAACCTTAACGAAGACCTACAAATCCGTGCGACCCTCGAACCTGCACGCGACCTGAAGATAGACCTCTCCGCCTCGCGCAACCAAAATAGGGCTAAAAGCATACAATACATGTTCAGCGGAATGCCAACCACACAGACAGGCTCGTTCACGCAGACAACAATTTCCATCCGCACCGCCTTTGAGCGCGTCGGAAATGCTGATAATGGTTATTCCTCCCGCGCTTTCGAGCAGTTCCGGGGCTCGCTGGAGTATTACAGGCAACTTGTGCAGGCGCAATACAACGGTGCCGCCGCACAAGGGCTCTACGACCCCGAAGTAGGCCCCGTCAGCCCTTACAGCGCCGACGTAATGATACCCGCCTTCCTCAACGCCTACACCAACGGCGCGCACGGAAAGCTCGACATCTTCCCCACCCTCGCGCGCATTCTCCCCAACTGGAGCCTATCCTACGGCGGACTAGCCAAACTCCGCCGCATGAAGCGCACGTTCAAAAGCTTCAATCTCAACCACGCATACAAAAGCATATACAGCGTCGGGGCATACAACACTTTCACTTCATGGCAGCAGTACATGGGCGGCCTCGGCTTCGTCAGCGACGTAACCACCGGCTACCCCGTCCCCTCCTCCATGTACGACATCTCCACCGTCAGCATCAACGAGACTTTCTCCCCACTCTTCGGTATTGACATGACCTTCCTCAACAACCTGAGTGCCAAGGTAGAACTCCGCAAGACGCGCGTCGTCACCCTTTCCATGACCAACCAACAAATCAGCGAGACCCGCTCCAACGACTTCGTCATAGGCCTCGGATACAAAATTGCCGACCTACGGTTCGGACAAGCCAAGCGTACCGTGCGCGAACGTCCCGCCAAGGGACGCCGCAGCCTCGGAGACATCGAGGAAGAGCCCGACCTGACCAGGAACAGCCGCAGCAACAGCAAGAGCCGCGACGGCGTAAGCCACGACCTCAATCTGCGTCTCGACTTCTCACTGCGCAATCAGGCGGCCCTCAACCGCGACATCCGCACCGGCCTCACACAGGCCACCAGCGGAAACCGTGCCCTGCAAATCAGCTTCAGTGCAGACTACACGCTCTCCAAGTACCTCACCCTCACCGCCTACTACGACAGGCAGACGAATACGCCTTTGCTCACATCGTCCTCCTACCCCACTACTACACAGGACTTCGGCATAAGTATCCGCTTCATGCTCAACAGGTAAGCAGTCGCCCTGTAATTCTGCAGAGACGAGAACTTACAGACAAGACGCAGTAACCTGGAGGAAATGTTCTGAAAGCCATCGGTATGGCAGTCTGCTCCTCGCGATACACCCTCCATCCGCTCCCACAATATATTGGTATTGTGGGAGCGTTCTTCCTACCCATAGGGTTACGGCGAATTAACCGCAGGGCTACGGGAAACTAACCGCAGGGCTACGGGAAACTAACCGCAGGGCTACGGGAAACTAACCGCAGGGTTAGGAAGAATTATCCCTAGGGGTACGGGAAAGGGACGCACCAGAAAACTGTTGCCGCACATTCCGCACAACCCGCTTTTCCGCCCCTCTCCCTTTCCGTTTTCCCCAGAAAAGCGTACCTTTGCGTGCAATCAGCAGAAACAGACACATCACGATATGCTTACTATCAAACAAATTCTCGATGACAAAGCCGCCGTCATACGCGGGTTGGAGAAAAAACATTTCAAAGGTGCCGCTGAAGCCGTAGAGGCAGTTCTTGCTGCCGACAACCGTCGCCGCGAAGCGCAGCAAAAAGTGGACGAACTCAAGGCTCAGGTAAACCAGATTTCCAAGAGTATCGGCGGGCTCATGAAAGAAGGCCGCCGCGAAGAAGCGGAACAGGCAAAGGCACGTGTAGCAGAAATCAAGGTGCAATCCGCACAGTTGGAAGAGCAGATGAAGCAGGCCACCGATGAGCGCACGCAGCTCCTACTCCAAATCCCAAACCTGCCCTACGATGAGGTACCTGAAGGCACAGGAGCAGAGGACAACGTGGTAGTAAAGAAGGGCGGAAAGCTCATCGACCTGCCAGAGAACCCCCTGCCACATTGGGAACTGGCCAAGAAATACAACCTGATTGACTTCGACCTCGGCGTAAAGATTAGCGGCGCAGGCTTCCCCGTCTATACGGGCTGGGGCGCACGCCTGCAACGCGCGCTCATCAACTTCTTCCTTGATGAGGCGCGCAAGGCCGGTTATACGGAAATCATGCCGCCCACAGTTGTCAACGCAGCATCCGGATACGGTACGGGGCAGCTCCCCGACAAGGAAGGACAGATGTACCACTGCGAGGTGGACGACCTTTACCTCATTCCTACGGCCGAAGTGCCCGTCACGAACATCTACCGCGACGTCATCCTCAACGAGGCGGAACTCCCCATCAAGAACTGCGCCTACACGCAATGCTTCCGCCGCGAAGCTGGCAGTTACGGAAAGGACGTGCGTGGCCTGAACCGCTTGCACGAATTTTCAAAGATAGAACTCGTGCGCATTGATACGCCCGAACATAGCGCCGAGAGCCACCAGGAAATGCTGGACCACGTGGAAGGGCTGCTCCAAAAGTTGGAACTTCCTTACCGCATCCTGCGCCTTTGCGGTGGCGACATGAGCTTCACGGCCGCTATCTGCTACGACTTCGAAGTCTATAGCGAAGCACAACAACGCTGGCTCGAAGTGAGCTCCGTCTCCAACTTCGACACCTACCAGGCCAACCGCCTGCAATGCCGCTACCGCGGTGCGGACAAGAAGATTCAGCTCTGCCACACGCTCAACGGCTCAGCCCTCGCCCTGCCTCGCATCGTCGCTGCTCTGCTCGAAGATTTCCAGACGCCCGAAGGCATCCGCATACCGAAGGCCCTGCAGCCCTACATGGGAACAGACTTGATTAAATGAGAATACTCTCCATCGACTACGGCAAGCGCCGCACGGGAATAGCCGTCACCGATCCTTTACAAATCATCGCAAACGGACTGACTACCGTAGAGACCAGGCAGCTCATGCCCTTCTTGCGCGACTACTTCCAACGAGAGCAGGTGGAGCGAGCCGTCATCGGCCTTCCCATGCAGCCCAACGGACAGCCCTCAGAGAATGCGGCGCGAGTGCGCTCCTTCGCAGGAGAGTTCCGCAAAGCCTTCCCCGACATTCCCCTCGACTTCTACGACGAGCGCTTCACCAGCGTCATTGCCCACCGTACGATGCTTGACGGCGGACTGCCCATGATGAAGCGCCGCGACAAAGCCCTCGTCGATGAAATATCCGCCTGCATCATCCTGCAGGACTATATGCAACAAAGAAATAACGCCCAGTAAGCGCGGACAATCCGCGCGCCCCCGGAACACCATGACGCTCCCCATCTACACCTACGGACAACCCGTCCTCCGCAAAGTGGCGCAGGACATCCCCCTTGACTATCCCGACCTGAAGCGACTCATCGCCGACATGTTCGAGACCATGTACAAAAGCGACGGCGTGGGCCTCGCCGCTCCACAAATCGGCAAGGCCATACGCCTCATCGTCATCACGCTCGACCCCCTGCGCGAGGATTTTCCCGAATACGCCGACTTCAACCGCGCATACATCAACCCGCACATCCTGGAATACGACGACAGCGAGACGGAACTGCTTGAAGAGGGGTGCCTCTCCCTGCCCGGCATCCACGAACCCGTACGTCGCCCGAAGCGCGTGCGAGCCAGCTGGGTGGATGAAGACCTGCAACCGCACGAAGAATGGATAGACGGCTACCTCGCCCGTGTATTCCAGCACGAGGTGGACCACCTTGAGGGAAAAGTCTTTACCGACCGCATAGCCCCTCTGCGCAAACAACTTGTCAAGAACAAGCTCAACGCCTTGCAGCGCGGACGCGTCAGCGCCAGCTACCGCGTAAAGCCCGCGCGCTGATTTTCTCCAGGCCAAGCTATCCGCACTATACATATACAGGAAGTACAAGATACCCCCCGCAGGCTGTTCCGATGCCTGCGGGGGGGCGTTTCTTGACCCTGACAGTTTTTTGTCTGCAGGCAGACAATTTCCGCTTTCGCAGAGGATAGGATACAGAAACGCCGTTCCGGTAGCGTTGCTCAGGCGGTTTCGCCGCCCTCCTCACGCCCGAAGTCGGCATCCACGCGCACCATACGGGCAGCCAGGAGTGTCAGCGGCGTGAGGCACATGACGATGATGAAGAAGTTCAGATAGCCCACGGCTTCCTGCAATACGCCGGCCACCATGCCGGGAAGCATCATGGAGAGCGCCATAAAGCCGGTGCAGAAAGCGTAGTGCGTCGTCTTGGAAGCACCTTGAGAGAAGTAAATGAGGTAGAGCATATAGGCCGTGAAACCGAAACCGTAGCCGAACTGTTCAATGAAGATGCAGCAGTTCGTAAGCCACAGGGCCTCGGGTTGGTAGTAGGCCAACAGGATATAGACGGCATCGGGCAGGGTGATGGCCGCCACCATCGGGAGCAGCCAGCGTCCGAACCCGCCACGGGCGATACAGATGCCGCCCAGGATGCCACCGATTGTTAGTCCCATGACTCCGACCGTTCCCTGGACAAATCCCAGTTCGGCCGTAGTCAGTCCCAGGCCGCCCTCTCCCACGCGGTCGAGCAGGAAAAGGGGACATATCTTCGTCAGCAGAGCCTCCGGCAGGCGGTAGAGAAGCATGAAACCTATGGCAGCTAGGATGCCAGGCTTGCGGAAGAACGATACGAACGTGCCGCAGAACTCACGCACCATACTGCGGAATCCGATGGCGGCGGTACCAGCATCACTGGACGGGTGCGGCAGCATGAAGGCATGGTACAGACAGAGCAGTGCGAATACAGCAGCCGCGGTCCAAAAAGTCCAGCCCCAGGCTTGCGCGGGATAGCGGGTATATACCTCCAAAGTACCAGCCAGCATCGTCAGCAGCCCCTGTCCGGCAATCGTAGCGATGCGGTAGAACGTACTGCGGATGCCAACGTAAAGGCTCTGGTCGTGCTCTGAGAGAGCCAGCATATAGAAGCCGTCGGCAGCAATATCGTGCGTAGCACTGGAGAAAGCCATGAGCCAGAAGAACCAAAGCGTCCACTGCAAGAAAGAGGGAGCGGGCAACGTGAAAGCCACACCCGCCATTGCCACACCGACGAGCAACTGCATGACGACAATCCACCAGCGCTTGGTGCGCAGCATATCGACTACGGGGCTCCAGAAGGGCTTGATGACCCAAGGCAGGTAGAGCCATGAGGTATAGAAGGCGATGTCGGTGTTCGAGAGGCCGAGTCGCTTGTACATGACCGCCGCAATGCTCATCACCACGACGTAGGGGATGCCTTCGGCAAAGTAGAGCGTGGGAATCCACGCATAGGGTCTAATACTGCTTCTTGAGGACTGCATTTCTATAATAATGTGTAAGGATTGATTTGTAATCGTAGCCTCTGGCGGCCATCACCGCCGCCCCAATCTGGCAGAGCCCCACGCCGTGGCCCCACCCCGCGCCGTGCAGCGTGAAGCCATCCTGTGTCCGCTCCACGATGAAGGCAGAGCTACGCAGGTGGGAAGGGGAAAGAATACGGCGTATCTCCAGCTCTTTTCCCACCGTCAGCGTGCGCTCCGTGCCCACAATGCGCAGGCTGGTGATACGGCCGCTCGCCCCGCGCTCCAATGGCTGCAGGTCTGTTATTGTGCCAAAGTCTTCTCCCGTCTTCTCACGCACAAGGTCGGAAAGCTCAGCGGCGGTGTAGGAAACACGCCAACGGAAAAAATCGGCCGTCTCGCGGTCGTAATCATTCAGCACCTGACGCAGCAAGTCGGTATCGCCCGTGTTGCAGAAAACTTCGGGACGTGACAGTACCCATTCACGTGCCGCCTCTTCGCTCATGGCGGCAGACGCGGTTTCCCCCTCCACCTGTCCCGCCGCATCAAGAACCGGCTGCAAATAGGAAACATCGCGCGGCTCCCAGCAAGCGGAATAACGCTCCGTCAGCCCGCCACAGCACTTTGAGAAACGTGCATCGCACACCTCGCCGTCCGACAAGGCCAGCACCAAGCCGCGCGTCGCCTCCACTGCGGCAGCCACAGCCTCCGTAGCAGCCCGCGTTACACCCTGATAACGCTGGCAGTGGTCATCGGCACAGACATCAAAGAGGGCATGGTCATCGCTGTCGTACCAACGGACGTAGCCATCCTCCCTGCGCTCAAGGCTGGAAAAATCACCGCCCGCGCCCTGCTCACGCCGCTGACGCTGGTGGAAGAGCCAGCTACGACTGATGACTGCGTGTGCTTTCAGAAGTTCCATACTACTGGTTGCGCTCATCTCAGAACTGATGACACTCTTCAAGTAGTCCTCAACTGGCACTTCATTCACAACGGTTATTTTCCCTTCATCCACCAGCAGTCGCAACTTACCCGGGAACGTTTGCGCCTCACGACGCTCCCAATGGAACCGACGCCCGATAATGACATCCTCCAGTGTGAAAGTGGGTTGCATCTCCCCAGATTCAGAGGAAACCGGCGTAAAAGCCAGTTCGCTGTAAACATTACCCTGCCAGAGAATACCGCCCTCACTGAAGGTTGCGACTTGGGAACCGGTAACTTCCGCCCCTTTGGCTGTGTATGGCGCATTGAGGGTGAAACGGATTTCCTCCGCCGAAAGAATTCCAACGGACACACGGGGCTCGACCTCCTCATCCGCCCCGTCTTCACGATCCGGGGATGGGTCAGCCCCCCCTGTCCCAGCCATAGGGGAAAGCTGTTCAAGGGCGCGCTGCAAATCTGTCTCCGAGAGGGTCACCTCGCGCAGGATGGAAGCGGCACGAGCGGCCGTCAGCTTCTGAAAATCCTCAGCACGGGGCGTTATCAGCAGGCCGCCCATATCTATCGCACCCGGGGAAACGAGGCATTGCTCCCCACCCTCGGCGAAGTAACAATCGGGACGATGTTTCCTGCGCGGGAAAACAACGGAAACTAACTCGTCATGACCAAGAATCTCATCCCGCTGCCGCCATGTCAAGATGTTGATGTCCGGCTCAGCATCCGCCCCACTGTCTGTAACCGGAAGGACGGAGAGCGCCGTCAGTAGTAACTTCGGATGTCCTGGACGCTCGCCGCGCACGACGATGGCAGGACAGGCATAACCCCGTAAACGGTAGATGCCAAAATGCCGGGCCGTGTATCCTTTCTCTTCAAAGGCCACTTGTTCAGCAGAAGTCCGGGGAAAAACTTTCTCCAACTGGGCCTCGTAAAGTTTCCAGTCGCGCTCCAGCGGTACGAGTCCCCGCACTCCAGCTTGCAGATGCGCGTGGTCGGGGGCTGATGCCCCGCTACGCGGACCATTATACAGAAGCAAGAAGTCTGGCAAAGCCCAGGCGAGGCGGTTCATTACCTCAGCCATTCCGTGCAGTATGCTTTGGGGACGATGGCGGCGCGTAGGGATTGTGAGATGGTTGGGCAGGATGGGAAACGGATTCACAAGGATTTCGTAATGCCCCTCAACAGGTAGGCTGATTTGCTGCGGTGTAGGTCGGTTGCGTTCGCAGAGGAAGCAAGGACGTTCGGCTATTTCTACAGCCGTGACACGGGCTGCCGTTGAACCGATGCGGCGCGGATTGTGCTGCACGGCCAGCCGTACGTCGCCATCAATGGGCAGGTGGCGGGTCTGCACCGCACTTCCCAAGTCCTCAAAACGCTGATGCACTTCGTCCCAACGCTCCAGTTGCCGCGTTATAAAGTCCTGTACCTCACCCTGGGTAGTACGGCGACGCCAACGCCGAAGCATGGTCTGGCGGGCACGGAGTTCCATCGTGCGTAAACTATCCTTGTAGAAGTTGTTCTTATTCTGGCTATCAATGCTCAACGCCGCATCGCTATTGCCTTCCCAACGGCGGCAAAGATAAAGTTCATCGTATATGCGCCCGATTCTATAACGCCGGGATATAGCCAGTCCGAGCGCATAGTCTTCGCCGTAACTCGTATTGGGAAAACCGATACGGCGCAGGACATCTGTCCGAAAGGCACGCGGTGCGCCGAGGCCGTTGATGCGGAGGGCATTATTACGGCCGTTGTCAGGCGTCCACTCACGATGGTCAATAAGTCCGGGCGGCAACGTCTGCAAAGAAAAGTCCACCATGCGGTAACTCCCGATTACCATGGCAGCGTTCTGTTCCCGAAAGGCCGAGACAATGCGCTCCAGCACATCCGGTGCACTATACAGGTCATCGGAATCAAGTTGTACGGCATAGCGTCCACAATGCTCCGAACGTACAGCCAAATCCCAGCAGCCGCCAATGCCTAAATCACCACGCTCCGGAACGATATGCACCACGCGTCCATCATCACCAAAGGAGCGGACGGCGGCAGTTGTGCCATCGGTGGAATGGTTGTCCACCACGATGACATTAAAAGCGAATGGCGCTTGCTGTTCAAGCACACTGCGGATGGCGTCCGCAATTGTCCGCTCCCGGTTGCGGACGGGGATAATTACGCTGGCTTCCACGGGGTATTCCGCCGTGTCCTCCGGAAGGTCGTCAAACTCATCGGGGACTAGAAGTGCCCGCACAGCCGCGAGATGCTCCGTGCAAACGCGCTCCGCCTCTAACTGAACCTCCCGATTACGCGGATTAACGTAGTCAAACTGCTTCTCACCGCTACGGCGCAGGTCTGTTTCCTGCTGCGTATAGAGGTATTCGCGCAAGTGAAAGATTTCGCCAACCCGGCTCAAATACAGCCGTAGGGCGTAGGGTGCCATGAAATGCCAGTCCGCTGCCGATGCCGCAAACGCGCGCAAATGTGTCGAACGCACCAACCACAGCCCACCAAAGTCAAAGTCATCGCGCAAGGCTCCTGCGGTATAATCAATCACAGGATGCGGTTCGGGGTCGCGGTAGTCGCTATAAGCCATCACTGCCCCTACCGCATCTGCCGCTTGCGCAAGGCGTTCCAAACAGCGGTAACCCAATTGCAATTCTTTATCTGAAACGTGAAGGGCACACCATTCGCCTTTCGCTTCCGCCGCAACCTGGCGCAGATGTTGTGTAGAGCAGTGTGCGCCGATAGGCACGATGGTTTGCAACCCCGTAAACTCCATATCTCTTTGATGGGTCATTGTATAAAATCGTTCATCTGTTTACCGATAGCCGCGCTATTGGTTGCAGTGGTTGAAGAAATCAATGGCCTCAAGCTCGCGCTTCAGCTGTCTCTCTTCCTCATCTGTCATATTCTGGAAGGGGGTGCGGTTCGGGCCAAGGTCAAGTCCTATAAGCTTCATAATGCGCTTCCCTCCCACTATGTTACCCCGGAAGTGGCAGATAACGTCTATGACATCCTGCGCATAGTTTTGCAAAGCGCGTGCTTTATCCAGGTCGCCGGCTCGCCATGCGTCAAGAATTCCCACGAGGCAACGACCGTTATAATTCGTCGTACCACCGATCCCCCCTTGTGCGCCGCCCATTGCAAGACTGGGTAGGATTGTCTCATCCTGACCGTGGAGCATATCGTAACGCCCATCTTTGAAGCGGCGGCAGCGGTTATATTCATATAGGCTTTCAAATGTGTACTTTATACCGGCGAAATTCGGGATACGGCCACTCGCATCAATAAGACTTAGGAAGTCGTACATGGAGAGATAGGCACCGTTAAAGGCCGGAATATGGTAGAAGTAAAACGGCAATTGCGGCGCGGCAGAGGCTATCTGCTCGCAGTATTCAAGAAGCACCTGCACATTTCCGATTTTCGGGAAGGGACTGGCCATTGCTCCGATACCCCAAGCACCGATTTGCTGCGCATGAGCGGCGAGCTGGCGCGAGGACTTTACGCAGCAACTGCCCACGTGGACGATGACCTTAAAGCCCGCAGGAACAGCAGCTATCCAGGCCTCTGCCAATCGCATACGCTCCTCTTCCGTAAGCATATACCCCTCCCCGCTGGAACCATTGATGAATACGCCCTTCAAGCCGTTGCGGGCGAGCATTGCGGCATATTGGGGAATGATGTCGTAATTCACTTCGCCGTCCGGACTGAACGGCGTGAAAGGAGCGTCAATGAGCCCCTGGATTTTCTTGAACTGCATAGGTTATTTCGTTTTTATGGTAAAGGCGGGCGGGACAAGCCGGCTCCCCTCCCTTTTTCGGGAGCAAAGGTAACACAAAGCGCGGGTTGCGGCAAGCGCAAGGCGCAGGATTTATCGCACGGGAAGCGGGAATCCACGCCATAACCCCAGGATGCGGCGCGGGGCACAGCCTTGCAGCCATACCCCGCGCGATATTCTCTTTGGAAGAAGTATCGGGTTCAACCTAGATACTTCGTCAGAATATGGATATTTTCCGCCTCACGCAACCGCCGCAGGGCACGTTCCTTAATCTGACGGACGCGCTCACGGGTAAGGCTAAGGGAGTTGGCCACTTCCTCCGCAGTCATCTCGTTGCGGTTAATGCCGAACAACATTTTCAGTACCAGCCGCTCACGCTCGGTCAGCGTCTGCAAGGCTGCTTCGAGATCGGACGAAAGGGACTCTTTCTCCATTTGGTTATCCGTCCCCGGGGCGTTTTCATCCGTCATGATGTCTATGAGCGAGTTGGAATCATCGTCCTGAAACGGAGCATCAACAGACACCTTCTTTCCGTTTGCCCCAAGCGCATCTTGCACTTTCTGCACGTCAATGTCAAGAATTTCCGACAACTCCTGCACGCTCGGCCGCCGCTCGTGTTTCTGCTCAAAGCTGACAATGGCTTTCGTAAGTTTACTCTGAAAACCGACTTGGTTGAGGGGCATGCGGACAATACGGCTCTGCTCACTAATGGCTTGCAGGATACTCTGGCGGATCCACCACACGGCATAGGAGATAAACTTAAAGCCACGCGTCTCATCAAACTTCTGTGCGGCACGAATCAGTCCGAGGTTACCCTCGTCTATCAGGTCGTTCAGGGCGAGCCCTTGGTTCTGATACTGCTTGGCAACACTCACAACGAAACGCAGGTTGGCGCGCGTCAGTTTCTCCAGAGCCTCGCGGTCACCGTGATGGATGCGCTGTGCAAGCTCCACTTCCTCATCCGTAGAAATAAGTTCCTCACGGCCGATTTCCACCAGATACTTGTCTAACGCCGCGCTCTGGCGGTTCGTAATGCTCTTATTAATCTTTAGCTGTCTCATACGCCTTTGGTTATTGGGGTGCAAAAGTACGGACTAAAAATGAAACCCGCCACTCTTTTAAGTTTTTTTCATAACTACAACTGAAATTTGTGGGTGAGCGGAGTTGCCATGGCTGTGCTGGCAGTCATCTCTCCCACCGCCCACAGGCGGTTTCCTCCGTGTCACGCACACACGTTCCGTACGGAATGTTTACATTTGTAGCGCAAGAGGCGATGTCCGCCCTTGCCTTAATAAGAAATGACAGATATGGCTGAACGACCCAACTATACGGATATTTACCTCCAATTCCGCGAAGGGGAAGAATTTCCTTTTGCCTACCGCTACGCACGCCCCTCAGTCACGGCAGACTGCGTGCTCTTCGCCCGCGATGCCGACGGGCTGAAAGTCCTGCTCATCCGCCGAGGCAACGCTCCCTTCAAGGGGGATTGGGCTTTTCCCGGCGGCTTTTTAGAAGCCGGACAGGAAGACGTAAAACAATGCGCCCGGCGCGAACTGCTGGAAGAGACGGGGCTAAAGGCGGGCGAACTGCACTTAATTGATGTTTTTAGCCGACCTGACCGCGACCCGCGCTGCCCCATCGTTACGGCCTCCTTCTGGGGTATCGTCCCTATGCAGGAAGCGCGAGGCTGTGACGATGCGGCGGAAGCGCGCTGGTTCCCTGTGGATGCAGTTCCTCCCCTGGCCTTTGACCACGAAGAGATGCTGGCTAAGGCTTTGGCCGCACTCGGCTGAACCGTCACCCACCGCTCTAAGACGCAAAAAACCTACGACCGACACCGCTTAGCGGGTCGGCCGTAGGAAAAGTTCACGTTCGTATTAGTATTATCTCGTTCAGCAGACGGCGGTCGGGTACGTACCGAAGAAGTTTTCCGGCTTTTCCCCGAAGTCCCCCATCTCGGGCTGATAGAAACGCGCAAAGGCGCGCAAAAAATTCAAAGTCTCTTCGCGGGGCGAAGTACGCAGGGGTAAAGATTCGCTCATAGGCTGTCCGTCATTTTGTTAGTATATATTTAATAACGGAACTCCTATGCCTTTTATTGTATCCGCTGCCTGAAATTTTATCCCAGCGTGAGAGAGATATTGTTTTTCTCCATCATCCGCCGCATATTGAGTATCGCGTAGCGCATACGCCCGAGTGCCGTATTGATGCTCACCCCCGTCTGCTCGGCAATTTCCTTGAAGGAAAGGTCCTGGTAGAAGCGCATCTGGAGCACTTCACGCTGGTTATCAGGTAAGTGGTTCATCAGACATTGCACATCGGCCAAAGTCTGCTCGTCCACCATCTGCTGCTCCACGCTGACATCAGCCAGCTTAGCGTTGTTGAAGAGCGCGCCTTCCGACTCATCGTTGGACACGGTGTTCTCGTTCCGCTCCGTACGGAATTGGTCTATGATGAGGTTATGGGCAATTCGCGTGAGCCATGGGAAAAACTTACCCGTCTCCGTGTATTTTCCCTGCCGGAGGGTAACAATCGCCCGCACGAACGTATCTTGGAAGATATCGTCCGCAACATCGTTATTATGTACGATGAAAAGGATGTAGGAGTAAAGCCTGTCTTTGTAGCGCTCCAGCAGCACGTCGAACGCACTGTTGTCTCCGGAAGCGTACAGCGCTACCAACTCTTCGTCGGCGCGCAAGCGTAACTGTGTCATTACTTACCGTTTTATTTTCGTTTCGTGAAGTAATGCTGTTCCGATAGGCTTTCGTTTTTATTTGTCCGTATTACAAGTTCTTTCCATGCGCGCTGTAACAGCCAAGTAACCTGAACCGAAAGACAGCTACGCAGCGGAGACCATATCGTCTCCGTGGGGGCAAAGGTAGGCACAACATTTCAAACGACCAAGATTCTCCCGCGTTTTTAACATTTTCCTCATAGTCGGGAAAGAGAGACAGGATGCCAAAACGGCCCGCTAACTACAGGCGAAAGAACCTCATTGCCGCCCTCGCGATATTCCTGGTATCGCTTAAGAACAACCAACCGTAGGATTAAGGATGACTAACCGCAGGGTTAAGGATAACTAACCGCAGGGTTAAGGATAACTAACCATAGGGTTAGGAAAAACTATCCGTAGGGATAAGAGAATTCCTGTATAGGGCTGTGCGTCCCGAAACGGGCGCAATCAGAAAAATTGCAGCTTCAGACCGAGCGACAGGCCGAGGACATCGGACAGGTGGACGCTACCGCCCTGAAACATCAGGCGAAGATAGAGGTCGCACGTGCTGACTTCATAGAACGCCGTCAGACTGCGGACGAAAGAGCGGTGGCGGGCGGGAATCTCATAGGTGACGCGCTGCCCAAAGAAGATATTGGCTCTAAATCTTGTGGACAGCATCTTGTAGTACCCCTTCGGGTAGCGGGAGGGCTGCTTCTGCCAGAACTCGTGCCCGAACACCGTATTGACGTAAAGTCCGCACGCCAGGGGTTCAACATTCCAACCGCGATCGCCTACCGCCAAACGCCAAGGCAGGAAGTTTTCTTTCAAGGTCAGCGTCGTTTTTGGGCGCGAACTGTCGTATTTCGGTATGAAGCCCAACAACAAATCCGTCTCCCATTTGTCCCTATGTCCGTAGTTCCAACCGACACCAACGGATACGAGTCCCATGTTACCCGCCGTCTGCACAATCCCTTGCCTTGGGATGAGCGCGCTCCAGATATGCCGCCCGCGCGCCACACGCCGCTCATAGCGACTCACGGAGGGAGCTTCCTTTTCCTGGAAAAGGCTGTCCGGCTGTGCGCCGTGGACGGAAATCGGAATACAGGAAAGGGCGAAGAGAGCCCACAATGCGACCTTATATGCGAACAACTTCATAGGTATAGCCTGTTGGGGTGACAGTAAAGAGCAAGTAAGCCCGGTGCAGGGCGCAGTCCGTACCGTAGAACATCAGCCCGTTTCCATACAAATCGTCCGCTTGCAGATGGTGGTCGTGCGCCGAAAGGCAGAAAAGGAGGTTCGGGAAGTCCAGTATGTAGCGCCCGAATGCCTTGTCCACATTATTATTGAACTGGTCGCTACCCGGACGGGCGTGCATCACGATGACCGTCCGCTCAAACAGTTCTCCCCCACCCTGCATCTCCACCTCCATGAAGTCAAAGTTAGGAACAGCGGCGAGGTAGTCATATTCCGTAGCGTTCGTGTTAAGACAAACGAACTTCACGTTACCGGCCAAAAATGCGAAGTCTTTCGCGCCGAACATAGCATCAAAGACCTGATCACCTGTCCCGAGGAAGTCGTGGTTGCCGATAAGCGCCACCCAAGGCAGGCGGAGACGGAGAAGTTGTTCGCGCGCCCGGCGGTACTCCAACGTCGTTCCCGTGTCCGTGAGGTCGCCTCCGTGTATCGCGAAGTCAAGCGAGTCGGCGCGCTGGTTGATGTCGGTAATGATGTCACGCGCGTCGCTATACCAGGCATGGGTGTCTGCGAAGAAGGCGAAGCGCAGTGTGTCCTTCCCCGCACAGGCCGCCGTGATGGCCTCCATGCCCGAAGCGTTAAGCCCGCGCGCACCACCGACATGCGCATCGTAGGGATGCACGTCAAAAACACTGTCGCAAGCGCAGAACAACAGAGGAAAGAACAGTAAGAAAGTCCGTTTCATGCGTAAGTCCGTTGCGGATAACTCCGCGCAAAGTTACAAAAATTTCATTTTATGTACACGCCCCATACCTATATTTATATACACGCGCGCGTGAGCAAAAGGGCGGAAACGGAGCGGGGACACGCGACTGGGGATGGAATAACACAGTGGAAAGAATGCGTAAACCCTTAGAGAGTGTTAAGACAAGGCGAAAGAGTGTTAAAAGAAGAGGCGTTTCACACTTTTTAATCACGCCGAAAACATACGCAAACAGGCTTTTTGCGAAATTTGCACATGAAACAGAGGTTTCCGGACCTACGTTAAACTTTTTGGCATGCCTTTTGTCCTAAAACGTGACAACTATAAAACGTAGAACTATGACCAAACAACAAAAAATAGAACGTATGAAAAGAACACTTATGATTGTGGCCGTGGCCGTTTCGATGGGCATGAGCGCCTACGCAATGACCATGACGATGAAACGCAACGCTGAACCCGCACCTACCAACAGTATAGCCAGTGTGAACCAGACACCGGCTCCCGACCTGACGTATGCGGCGGAGAAGGCCGTGAACTCCGTGGTGTACATTAAAGTGACGGCACATGGCCGCACGCGCACCATGCAATACCGCGATCCGTGGGAGGACTTCTTCGGCGATTTCTTCGGGAGAGGGAACGGCGGCGCGCCACAACAGCGCCAATACAAGGAACCCGACAGGAAAGGAGCGGGCTCTGGTGTCATCCTCAGCGCGGACGGCTACATCGTAACCAACAACCACGTCGTGGAGGACGCGGACGAGCTGACGGTGAAACTCAACGACAACCGTGAGTTCAAGGCACGCATAATCGGTACGGACAAGAACTCCGACCTCGCCCTCATCAAGGTAGAAGCGAAAGACTTGCAGCCCATAACCGTCGGTAACTCTGACGCGCTGAAACTCGGCGAGTGGGTGCTGGCCATCGGAAACCCCTTCAGCCTCACATCAACCGTCACGGCGGGCATCGTTAGCGCGAAGGCACGCACCATGGGCGGCGGCGGTGTGGAAAGCTTCATCCAGACTGATGCTGCCATCAACCCGGGTAACTCCGGCGGCGCACTGGTGAACACACGCGGAGAGCTGGTGGGCATCAATGCCATGATATATTCGCAGACGGGGTCATACGCCGGCTACGGATTCGCCATCCCCGTAACCATCATGAACAAGGTGGTAAGCGACATCAAGCAGTTTGGCACTGTACAGCGCGCGCTGATAGGCATAGTGGGTACTGACGTGACCAACTACATCGACCAACAGAAAGAAAAGGACAAGGAAGTGGACCTTGGCACGACAGAGGGCATCTATGTCAGCGAAGTAAGTAGCGATGGCGCGGCTAATGAGGCTGGCCTCGAAGAAGGTGACGTCATCACGCACATAGACGGAAAGAAGGTGACGAAATTTGGCGAGCTACAGGAAATCATGGCTACCCACAAGCCTGGCGACAAAGTTGTCGTGACCTACTTACGCAAGAAGGGTGTGAAGAAAGCCACCCTCACCCTGCGGAACGCTCAAGGAACGACTACGGCGGTGGAGAGTATCAGCGATGACGAACTCGGCGTATCCCTCGCCGCACTTACTGAGGCTGAGAAAAAAGAGCTTTCCCTGCGCAACGGACTCGTCGTTAAGGCCGTCCGCGACGGAAAAATGAAGGAGGCAGGCGTCACTAAGGGTATCATCATCATGCAGGTGAACGACAAGGTGATGAATACGACCGAAGACTTCTACGAAGCTGTCAAAGCAGCTAATATGACTTCAGACCGCGTTCTCTGGATACGGGCTAAGACACAGAGCGGTATCAACCGTAGCTTTACCGTAGAACTCAGCGACCCGAAGAAGAAATAAGCGGCAAGAAAAAACCGTTACACAGGCAATAAAAGCGAAGGGAGGCTTCACCGCCTCCCTTTTTTGTCGTATCTTCGCGCCAGTAAACCAGCTATCAGCATGAACGAACTCCCCCTGAAGTACGGCTGCAACCCCAACCAGCAGCCCGCACGCCTGTATGTGGAAACAGGTGAGCTGCCCGTAGAAGTTCTTAACGGGCGACCCGGTTACATCAACTTCCTTGATGCGCTCAACGGATGGCAGCTCGTCCGCGAACTCCGCGAAGCCACCGGCCTTCCTGCCGCCGCAAGTTTCAAGCACGTATCTCCCGCTGGGGCTGCCGTCGGCCTGCCGCTGACGGAAACACTCCGACGCATCTATTTCACCCCCGACCTGGGACACGAACTTTCCCCCCTTGCCTCGGCCTACGCCCGCGCACGGGGAGCGGACCGCATGTCCAGCTTCGGTGACTTCATTGCCTTGTCCGACGTGTGTGACCTCGATACGGCACTTGTCATCAAGCCCGAGGTTTCCGACGGTGTGATAGCCCCCGGCTTCACCCCCGAAGCATTGGAAGTGCTCCGCGCCAAGCGCAAAGGAACGTACAACATCCTGCAAATTGACCCTGACTACCGCCCCACCCCCATAGAACGCAAGGAGGTGTTTGGCATAACCTTTGAGCAGGGACGCAACGAAATCAGCCTCTGCAGTGACGAACTATTCACCAATGTCCCCACGAAAGCCCAGGAGTTTCCGGCCGAGGCACGGCGTGACCTGAAGATAGCCCTAATCACCCTAAAGTACACGCAAAGTAACAGCGTCTGCTACGTCTGCAACGGACAGGCCATCGGTATAGGTGCCGGACAGCAAAGCCGCATCCACTGCACACGCCTGGCTGGGCAGAAGGCAGACAACTGGTGGCTGCGACAGCACCCCGATGTGCTCGCACTCCCTTTCCGTGAGGACATACGCCGCGCTGACCGCGACAACACGATAGACCTCTACATCGGTGAGGATGCCGAAGACGTTCTCCGCGAGGGCGCTTGGCAGCAGTTCTTCACGAGCCGCCCCGCACAGCTCACTCCCGAGGCCCGCCGCACATGGCTCTCCCGACTCAGTGGGGTAAGCCTCGGCTCGGACGCTTTCTTCCCCTTCGGCGACAATGTGGAACGTGCCCGGCGCAGCGGAGTGGATTACATCGCGCAGGCTGGCGGCAGCGTCCGCGATGACAATGTCATTGAGACTTGCGACAAGTACGGGATAGCCATGACCTTCACGGGCATAAGGCTGTTCCACCACTGAACTGCTACCGCAAAAAACGAGCGATACGCCCCATGAGAAAAGCAGGCAACGAGGAAATACACCGCGCTATAACGGCAGGCATCGTATTCAGCGGCGATAAACTGCGCCCCAAGCGTGACGAGCCGAAGGTTAAGACCAAGGCTAAGAAGAAAAGCTACATCACTGGTGCGCACGGTAGCGGCGCGGCGAAGAAAAAGGCCGCCATACGCCAGCAACGCGCCAATCGCCATAAAGGAAAATAACCCCCACCGGCATCTCCACTATTATGCAGACCGTAGACATTATCTTCAAGTACTTCCCCGAACTGACGGAGCCCCAGCGTGATCAGTTCCGCGCCCTTGAAGCACTATATCAGGAGTGGAACGCAAAAATCAACGTCATCTCGCGGAAGGACATCGGCAACTTGTATGAGCACCACGTGCTTCACTCGCTCGGCATCGCCAAGTTCGTCCGTTTCCGCCCTGGGACACGCATTCTGGATGTGGGCACGGGCGGCGGATTTCCCGGTCTGCCGCTGGCCATCCTCTATCCGGAAGTCCGTTTCCGGCTCATCGACAGCATCGGAAAAAAGGTGCGTGTGGCGGCGGCCATAGCGGAGTCCGCCGGGCTGGGAAATGTAGAAACGGCTCACATGAACGTGCTCGAGGAGCACGGCAAGTACGACTTCATCGTCAGCCGGGCCGTGATGGCGACACCCGAACTCGTACGTCTCGTGCGGAAGAACGTAGCCCGAGAGCAGCGGAACGCGCTGCCCAACGGCCTCATCTGCCTGAAGGGGGGCGAACTGGGAAACGAGCTACGCCCCTTCCGTCACTGCTGCGAAGTCGTCCCGTTGGAGGGCTACTTCAGCGAGGAGTTCTTTGAAACGAAAAAGGTGGTATATATACAACTATGAATATGCAGATACAGCGCTTCACATTCAATATGATAGAGGAGAACACCTACCTCCTCTGGGACGACAGCCGCGAGGCCGCCATCGTGGACTGCGGAGCCTTCTTTCCCGAGGAGCAGCGTGCCCTGCAGGACTTCATCGCGGCGCGGGGGCTCAGGGTGCGGCGGTCGCTGCTGACCCATGCCCATTTCGACCACCTCTTCGGCTGTCAATTCCTTTATGACAGCTACGGCGTGCGTCCCGAGATGCATGCAGCTGAAGCAACCAACTACGCCTGTACGGCTGAGCAGGTAGCTATGTTCATCCATCGCCACCTGCCAGTGCCCGTACCTCCGGCCGGCGAAGCGTTTGCGGACGGAACCATATTGAATTTCGGCCACACTGCCCTGCGCGTAATCCACACGCCGGGCCACACGCCCGGCGGCGTATGCTTCGATAATGAGGACGGCGCCGTACTCCTTTCCGGCGACACCCTGTTCCGCCGCTCCGTAGGCCGTACCGACCTGCCCGGCGGCAGTCCCAGCGACCTGCTGCACAGCATACGGGAGCAGCTGCTCGCACTGCCGGACGCCGTGACCGTCCTACCCGGCCACGGCGATGCCACGACCATCGGCGAGGAGCGCGCGGAAAATTCCTACCTCACATACTGAGCTGAGGCCACCGCGCCACTCCCTTTAAACGGCTCCGAAGAGGAAGTATAACTTCCTATTTGAAGGTGCCCCCCCCAACAGAACCCAAATACCTGCGACCGCAGGAAACAGCATCAGTCCGGGACGGAAAATTATCCGTCCCGGACTGATATTTCGTAGCTGCACGGCCGCTGCGTACAGCGGTGCGGCTCAGGGCTGGCGACGCAGGACGACGGCAGAGCGCGCGGGGAGGTAGAGGCGGAGCCAACCCTTACCGTCGCGTTGGAGCAGGGGATCGCAGTTCGTCAGGTGGCGCACCGAGTCATCAGCAAAGCCGTGACCGCCAAACTCCGTCGCATCGGTGTTCAGCACCACATCGTATGCCCCCTCGGGAACCATAAAGCCATAGTCCGTAAAGCTGCGCGCAGGGCTGAAGTTGAATACGAACAACAGCGCGCCACGACTGTATGCGAGTACCTGGTCGCCATCGTTATGCCAAACTTCCACGACGGGCGTAGCAACCTTACGGCCGGGTCCCGTATGTGTGGGGAAGGCCTCAGCGACGACACGCAGCATGGCCCGGTCAAAGTCCCCCAGCCAATGGTAGCAAAGTGCCTTGTTATCCACCAAGTTCCACTGGCGTCGTGCATACTTATAACTCCAGCCATTACCCTCACGGGGGAAGTCTATCCACTCCGGATGGCCGAACTCATTACCCATAAAGTTCAAGTAGCCTCCGTTGATGGTAGAAGCCGTCACCAGACGGATCATCTTGTGGAGGGCTATGCCGCGCTCTACCACTCCGTTTTCATCGCCCTTTCGGAAATGCCAGTACATATCGGCATCAATGAGGCGGAAAATGATGGTCTTGTCGCCGACCAGAGCCTGGTCGTGACTCTCGCAATAGCTGATAGTCCCCTCGTCCTTACGTCGGTTTGTCAGCTCCCAGAAGATGCTGCTCGGTTTCCAGTCTTCGTCACGCTGCTCTTTGATAAGCTTTATCCAATAGTCTGGAATATTCATTGCCATGCGGTAGTCGAAACCGTAACCACCCGCTTCAAACGGCGCAGCCAGGCCGGGCATCCCGCTCACTTCCTCCGCAATGGTGATGGCGCGGGGATTAACCTCATGGATGAGCAGGTTGGCAAGCGTCAGGTAGCAGATGGCATTATCATCCTGTCCGCCATTGAAATAGTCGCCGTAGCTTCCGAAGGATTCGCCGAGACCGTGGCTGTAATATAGCATTGACGTCACGCCGTCAAAACGGAATCCATCAAAACGATACTCCGTGAGCCAGTACTTACAGTTGGAAAGGAGGAAATGGATGACCTGCCCCTTACCGTAGTCGAAGCAAAGACTGTCCCACGCCGGATGCTCATGACGGTCACCAGGATAGAAGTATTGATTCTTGTCGCCGCAAAGGTTACCAAGGCCTTCCACCTCATTCTTGACGGCATGGCTCTGCACGAGATCCATGATAACAGCTATTCCGTTCGCGTGCGCCTCATCAATGAGATCCTTCAACTCCTCCGGCGTGCCGAAGCGACTGCTGGCAGCGAAGAAACTGCTGACATGGTAGCCGAAACTGCCATAATAGGGATGCTCCTGTATAGCCATAATTTGGAGGCAGTTGTAGCCGCCTGCAATGACGCGTGGCAACACCCGCTCACGAAACTCGCGGTATGTGCCCACGCCCTCCGCGTCCTGCCCCATACCGATATGGCACTCGTAGATGAGCAGCGGGGCACGTTGGGGACGAAAGCTGCCGCTGTGCTTCCACTTGTATGGCGTCTCAGGTGCCCACACTTGCGCACTGAAAATCTTCGTCCGCTCATCCTGCACAACGCGCTGGCACCAAGCGGGAATGCGTTCTCCACATCCGCCTTGCCAATACACCTTCATCTTGTAGAGCTGACCGTGGCACATCGCACGGGCAGGCAGCTTCAACTCCCAGTTCTCCGTACCAGGAATGCGGTGCAGGCGATATGCCTCCGTTTCCTGCCACTGGTTGAAATCGCCTATAAGATAGATATCTGTGGCCGTCGGTGCCCATTCACGGAACACCCACTGCCGGGGCGTACGATGCAGGCCGAAATAGAGGTGGCCGTCAGCAAAGTCGGAAAGCTTCGTACGACCGACGCGCGTCAGTTCTGCAAGCCGCCGGAGGGCGAAATCGTGGCGTCCCTGAATAGCATCGTTATAAGGTTCCAGCCATGGGTCGTTACGCACAAGGCGCAGCTGCTGGGGCTTAGTTGTTTTTTTCATGGGGCTATACACATATATTATATATAATAAAGACGAGTTGCCAGAGGTTGGGGAATCCCCCTTGCCTACCTGCAACTCGCGCTAAGTCCTAATTGTTCATGAGACGCCCGTTCTGGTAAGTCCCCTTCCGAGTGACATTCCCGTTCCGGTCGTATTCTACGAATTTCCCGTCCTTCTCTCCGTTCTTAAAATGGCCGTCAAACTTGGAGCCGTCAGGATTAACAATCGTTCCCTTACCATGCTTCTTGTTTTCCTTGAACTGGCCTTTATAACGCTCACCGTTCTGTACTTTCAGCACTCCCTCGCCGTCCATCATGTTATCCTTCCAGTAGCCTTGGTACTCATACTCGTTCTGCCGTTTATAAGTGCCAAACCCGTTCCGCTTATTGTTCTTCCAAGTTCCCGTATAGGAGGCTTGACCTTCTTTCTTACCCGGTGTACCCTTCCATCGGTATGTGCCTTCACCACTCTGTTCGCCCTTGAGGAAGTGCCCCTGATAGATATCGCCGTTCGCAAAACGGAAGATACCTTCTCCAGTACGCTCCCCTACGAGATAATCTCCTTCGTAAACATCGCCGTTCTTGAACTTATAAGTTCCTTTCCCGTCGGGCATATCGTTCTTCCAGTAACCCTCGTAATAGTCTCCATTACCATAGAAGAAAGACCCACGTCCGTGGCGCATGTTGTTAAACCACGCACCCTCATATTTCGACCCGTCTTTCCAGTCAAAAATTCCGTGCCCTTCCTTCTTGTCATCCTTCCAGTCGCCTTTGTAGTAAGCACCGTTCTTATAGACATAAGTGCCGCTACCGTTTCGTTTGTCCGCCTTCCAGCCGCCCTCATAGCGGTCACCATTGTAATAATGCATGACCCCCTTAATGTCCGAGCGCACGTTTCGGTCCCACATACCCTCATAGCGATTATTGTTCAGGTAGTAATATACGCCGTAGCCGTGCTGCATATCCTGGAACCAATCACCATCGTACTTCTCGCCAGTAGCATAGTTCATGAGTCCTTTTCCTTGGCGCTTCCCTTTCAGGTACTCACCTTCGTAGAAATGCCCTTCGTTGTCCAGCCACTGCGTCTTGCCTTTACCTGAAGGTTTCCCGCCTGAGAGCTCGCCTGAATATACGGAGCCGTCCTTAAAGGTATAGGATCCGACCTGCATCCGCTGGGCAGCAACAGAGAGTCCACCGAACATAAAAATAGAGAACGCTGCAACTA
Source organism: Alloprevotella sp. (assembly GCA_017476545.1). Classification (GTDB taxonomy): domain Bacteria; phylum Bacteroidota; class Bacteroidia; order Bacteroidales; family Bacteroidaceae; genus Alloprevotella. Next base: position 27,522 of record JAFUZP010000024.1, on the reverse strand, counting down.
TTTGTTTCTTCATTGTGCTTTATTTTTCATTTAACCTTATAGTTCTTATCGGTTTCAGGCGGCACCTTCTGTGCTGCCCTACATTATTTCCCCGTTAGCCAACGCTCAGCCACAAGCAAGTCTTCGGGCGTATCAATTCCGACCGTATCCAAGTCTGTCTCAGCCACCTTGATGCGGTAGCCGGCCTGCAACCAACGCAATTGTTCTAAGGACTCGCACTGTTCCAAGTCGCCGGGAGGAAGCTGCGTTATTTGTCCCAAGACCGAAGCCCGGTAGGCATAGAGTCCGATATGCTTCAAGTAACGATGGCGCGCAGGCCACTGCTCACATGGCACACCCCGCAGATAAGGGATAACGGAGCGGCTGAAGCACATCGCATAGCCCCGGTCATCCAACACGACCTTAGGCGTATTAGGATTCTCAAGAACCGGGAAGGGCGTATCGGCCGGGAATGGTTTTACCAGCGTGGCTATATCTACTGCCGCATCGGCAAAGCATCCTTTTATCGCTTCAAGCTGTGCTGCGGCGATGAAGGGTTCATCACCCTGTACGTTCACTACTACCGTTTGTGTCGTACTATCCACGGAAGGCCCAGCGCATACCTTCTGATAAGCCTCAAAGCAGCGATCCGTTCCGCTCCGATGGTCGCCACGTGTCAGCACGGCATGTCCTCTGAAACCCTCAACCGCTTGAAAGATACGCTCATCATCCGTCGCCACATAAACTTCCGCGAACACTTCCGAGACGCGCTCATAGACATGTTGCACGACAGGCTTACCTGCCAGCGGGGCCAGTGGCTTACCCGGAAACCGCGTGGAGGCAAACCGAGCCGGAATAATCGCAATGTACCTCATCACTCGAACAAACCTTCCGAATTGGGTTGTGGCTGATTATAATCGCGCGGGTCGGTAGCCGCCGGAGCCGGGTGGGAGGTTGTTTCCTGCCCGTCGCCGGAAGAGCTACCCCCGTCATCAGACATCAGGTCGTCCGACTGCGGGACATTCCGCCAGTAACTACGCGGCGGAGCACTGCCATAGTTATTGTAGATTTCGCCTGTCAGTGAGTCGGGCACGAACTCCGGGTACTCGTCCTTCGGCGAATAGCCTAAGTCGGGGTTGCTCATGACTTTCTTCATATAATAGCCCCAGATGGGCAACGCGGCTGCCGCACCCTGACCGATGGAGGTAGAAGCGAAGTGGATGTCGCGGTCCTCACCGCCAACCCAGCACGCCGTAACCAGTCGGGGCACAATACCCACGAACCAAGCGTCCGCATTATTGTTCGTAGTTCCTGTCTTGGCGGCAATCGGACCGACGCTACCCGCGATTCCGTGTACGCGGCGGCCCGTACCATGGTTGGCTACCCCCTGTAGCATACCGAGCATCTCGTAGGCACTCAGCTCACTAATCACTTCGTTCTGTCGCGGCTGGAACTCGGCCACGATGTTCCCCTGGCTGTCCTCAATGCGCGTAACGAAGATGGGAGCGCTGTGAATCCCCCTGTTAGCAAACATCGTATAGGCACTGGCCAGCTCGCAGGCCGTAATTTCGCACGGGCCAAGGCAGAGGACCATTGAGGGTTTCACGTCGTGGTTCGCCACGCCCAGTTCCTGTAACATCCGCTCCAGCCTGCGCCCGCTCGGGTCCACCTCGCTCATGATGCCGGCCGTAATCCAGTTGTTCGACGTTGCGAGTCCCCAGCGCAGCGGCATCATCGCACCGTATGCGGCCTTGCTGCCGTTCTTCGGTGTCCAGCCGCCGTAGCTGCGCTGGATGTTACGCACCGTGTAGTCGGGAGAATAGCCGTCCTCCATCGCAAGCGAATAGACGAACGGCTTCATCGTTGAGCCTACCTGGCGACGCCCTACAAGCCCCATGTCGTATTGGAAGTGCGTATAGTCCAGCCCGCCCACGTATGCCTTGACGTGTCCGTTCGTCGGGTCCATGGACACCAAGGCGGAGCGGAGGAAGGACTTGTAGTGCAGGATGGAGTCCATCGGCGACATCAGGGTGTCGCGCTCGCCCCGGTAAGTGAAGACCGTCATCTCCGTCTTCGTCCTGAAAGCCTTGTCTATCTCCTCGTCCGACGCGCCCGCCTCCTTCATCTGGGCGTAGCGCAGGGACTGCTTCACGCTGCGCTGCAGGATGTTGTCCCGCTGCTTCTGCGAGATGCCGACATAGGGGAACACCGCATTGCCGTGCCGCTGCCCGTTGAAGATGCGCTGCAAGTACTTGGCCACGTGCTGCGTGACGGCCTCCTCGGCGTAGCGCTGCATCCGCGTGTCCACGGTCGTGTAGATCTTCAGGCCGTCCGTATATAGGTTATAGTACTTGCCGTTATGCTTCGTGTTCTTCTTGCACCAGCCGTACAGCGGGTTCGTGGCCCAGCCCAGGGAGTCCTCGTAGAACTGCTGACGCTGCCAGGCCTGGTAGTCCGAGGGGTCGGGCTTGTTCGCCATCATGATGCGGCGCAGGTATTCGCGCAGGTAGGGCGTCAGCCCCACCTTGTGGTCGGGTCTGTGGAAGTCCAGCTTCAGCGAGTCCCCCTGGTGGCGCACCACGTCGGCATGGGTCAGGTAGCCCGCCTTCTCCATCTTGTCCAGCACGACGTTGCGGCGGCTCAGACACCGCTCCGCATGCCGCACGGGGTTGAAGTAGGCCGGGTTCTGGAGCATACCGACCAGCAGCGTAGCCTCGCTCAGGTTCAGGTAGAGCGGCTTCTTGTTGAAGTACACCTTCGCCGCCGTCTTGATGCCAACGGCGTTGTGCAGGAAGTCGAAGTAGTTCAGGTAGAGCGTCATAATCTCCTCTTTCGTGTAGTGCCGCTCCAGCTCCACGGCGATTACCCACTCTATCGGCTTCTGTAGCAGGCGCTCCACGGTGGATTTCGCCCGCTTGGAGTAGAGCTGCTTGGCCAGCTGCTGTGTGATGGTGCTGCCGCCGCCGGCCGACTTCTGGCCGAAGAGGCCGCGCTTCACGACGGCGCGGGCCAGTGCCCGGGCATCCACCCCTGTATGCTCGTAGAAGCGCACGTCCTCCGTAGCGATCAGCGCATGGAAGACATGCGGGCTGATACTGTCGAAGGGGACATACTCCCGGTTCTCGTTCTGCGACCAGGAGCCCAGCACCTTCCCGTCCGCTGAAATCAGCTGGGAAGCATACTTGTCTATCGGGTCCTGCAGGTCCGCCATGTCCGGCATGTACCCCACCCAGCCCTTGTCGATAGCCACGACGGCCAAGAATATCAAGCCGACCAGGAGGCCGAACAGCCCCCACATAGTCCTAACGAATTTCTTTCTCATAGTCACTCTTTGCCTCCGCACGGCCCACGCCGCGCGTATTGCGAAGCAAATATAGAGAATACGTCGCGGAAAAGCAAATTTCCGCACGGCTTTCCGCACACCGCGCCCCGCATCCGAGCAGCGCGCCCCGCGCCCGGGCAGCGTTCCGGCCCCGCGCGCACCATCCTCAGCACCCCACGGAAGCCCCCGCCCGAGTCCCCGGGACGCCCCCGCACGAGGCACGAAAAAGGCCCGCCGGAGCGGGCTTTTCGGGGGAATTTTTCGGGGCTCCGTAATGCGCTGGACGAGAGCGCGTTGCAAGTACGCTGCGGTTGGGGCAAAAGTACAGTGGTACTGTACTGCCAGTTGAGTGCCTAGTGTACTGCCAGTACAGTACCACTGTACTCATAGTTCACTAGGCACTCAACTTTCATCCCACAACGGGCTGCGAGGCGCTCTGCACGTGGAAGTTCACGCTCTTGTCCTTAGGGCTCTGATTGCCCGGGTCACATAAGGATAGCTCATAGCTCCTCCGTTTTAATCGGATGGTTTGACATTATTTAAATATTAGAAAAATCTACCACATTGGGCGGCCGACATTGATCATCCGGGTCGCCATCGATAAACTCCATCCCCGTTATCATACCCTCGAAGCGGCGGCCGTCGTACGTCCCGCTGAAGGTCGTGCCGTCGGAACAAGCGTCGAACTGCGCGCCGGAGAAGAACTCCGCCGCAGTCCAAGCCACGCCGCCGCCGAAACTGATTTCGGGCATGCTGCTCGGTGCCATGAGGGTGCCGGGGCCGCAGGATAACGCCGGGCCGTAGCCAAAGTTCGGGCAGTCGGTCCGGCTATCCAAATAGGCTTGCATGAGTCCCACAGAGGCTGCATACCTGCTCATGAAAGAGCTCCCGAGGTCTCTGCACTCGAAATCCCAGCCCTTAGCTCCGATACACCAACCTTGGCCGCTGCCGGCAAGTAGTTGCGCATAGTAATCAACTCCTATCGGCGTGATGGTGACCGGCACGGGCGGGCCGGACACCGCTCCGCTCGTCGCCAGCAGCCGCTGCGGGCCCAGCGGGATAACCTCCATCGTAGGCGGCACGTACTTCTTCGTACCCTCCGCGGGAGCCGCAGCCTCCGCAGTCCCTACAGCGGCGGACAGCACGCCGCCAAGTTTCGTTTCGTTCTTCATTGCTTAGTAGTTTTAATGGATTTATGATTGGTGAATTTCTAATCGCTCATACTGTCCGCAAGCCTCCCCCGTGCGTGATCGCCTTGCCTCCCCCTCTCGGGGGGGACGGGAGGGGGGCTGGAGGCTGTTTGGGCTTTTGGGGCTTGGGCTTTCGGCTTGGGGAATACACAGAAAGCGGCGCACCGCACCCCTCCGAAGGGGGCGCAGTGCGCCGCTCAATGCATGCGTATGTATCTGTAACTACTTGATTCCCAGAGCGTATGGGGGGGTAATTCGGGCACTTCCCGCCCAGTAAATACGGGCAAAGTCGGCCTCCGCGCACGCGGAAGCCGCTATACCTATATTATATATATACGCGTAAGGCATCTTCAAGTCGTCGTTTACGGCGGCAAAGGTAGGAAAATCCATCCACACGGGCAAGCCCCGGCGCAGGAAAGTCGGGTCGGAAGCGTCAGAACGGCAGGCCTACGGCGAAATGGAAGGCGAAGTCTCGCGACAGTTTGGGATGCACGAGCGGGAAGTGCTGCCTCGAGTTCTCGTAGGCAGGGTTCACGGCCTTCATGCCGCCGTCGAAGCGCAGGACGAAATAGTCCAGATTGAAGCGCACGCCCAGTCCGTAGGACACGGCTATCTGCTTGTAGAACGTCCTCCAGCGGAACGCGCCGTCCTCCTGCAGCTCGTAGCGCCGCGTGTTCCACACGTTGCCCGCATCCACGAAGAATGCCCCGTCGAATTTCCAGAACAGGCGCGTGCGCCACTCCGCACTCACATCCAGCTTCAGGTTACCCGTCTGGTTGATGAAGTCCACCCGTCCGTCCTTCCCCCTGTACCCTCCCGGGCCGAGTCCGCGCACGCTCCAGCCGCGCACACTGTTGGCCCCGCCCGAAAAGAACCGCTTCTCGTAGGGTATCACGGAGGAATTGCCGTAGGGCAACGCGAGGCCGAAGTAGGCGTGGAGCGCGAAGGTGTTCCGCTCGTCCAGCTGCACGAGGCGGGCGAAGTCGAGCTCCGTCTTCACGTACTGGGAGTAGGAGTTGTCCAGGTAGTGGTACATCCCGTCGTCGTGCCGCTTCGCCCGCGTCAGCTTGGACAGGGCGAAGAGCAGGTTGCCGGCCGACTCGACGCTGAAGCGCAGCTGCCAGCCCCGCGCCAGCTGCCCGCGCCCGGTCATCGCAGGGGCGGAGCGTTCCCTGTCCTGCTGCGAATTGTAAACGAAGCTGTAGGCCGTGGACATGATGAAGAGGTTCTCGTAGCTGGAGCGCAGGATGGAGTAGCGCGGATCCTCGCCCTCCAAGTACTCCGTGCGGAACGTCTCGGAAATCCAAGGCATGAAGATGTAGTTCAGACTGAGGATGTCGAACCTGTGGCGCAGGCCCGGATGCGCCAGGTGGTTCCACCTGTAAGCCCAGTTCCCGGTAAGTACGCGCCGGTGGAACTCGGGGCGGTTCTGCGAGTCGTACATCAGACGGATGTCGCTCGTCGCTTTCAGGTGGCGGCGTTGGCGGCGCGGGAGGAACGGGAGGCGGTGGGCAGGGAAGCGCAACGAAGCCTCCGCGCCGTACTCGAAGTAGTTCTCGTCGCTGTAGCCCTCCAGTCCGGTAATCGCCTCGTATGCTCCGCGCACTTTCAGCGAGAGCACCTCCGCCCCCCGGAACAGGTTGCGGTTGGAATAGGTCAGGGACACTGCCGCCCCGAGGTCGCCGCTGGTGTTAGTACCCTCCAGTTCGGCACTGACCGAATGGGGCTTACCGGGCACGAGGCCGACCTCGGCATCCAGCAGCGCCGAGTCGCCGGGCACTTCACGAAGGCGGATGGTGCTGTAGTTCAAGGCCTGCAACGCATTCAGCCCGGAATAGGAGGACTGGAAATCCCGCTCACGGAAAAGGCTGTCGGGACGTAGCGGGACATGGTTCAGCAAGACCGCACGCCGAATGCCCGCCACACGCGGCGGCAGTGCCGAGAAGAAACGCTTCGCCTCGCGGTACGAACCGAAAGCGGACAACCCATGCTGAGGAGTAAGCACCAGCTCATCACTCCCGCCGCCCAGCGAATCGGTTTCCGCACCCTCCACGCCGTGTTCACGGAGCGTCACGTTGCGGAAGCGGAAACGCTCATACACCTTATTACTATCTATACCCACCGGGCGCGCCACCTGTAGGGTCAGCTCCACGCCCGTGTCGTCCCGGATGGTATCCACGCGATAACTGACGAACTCTTTGTGGACGCGGTAGAAGCCCTCATTCTGCAACTGCGATACGATGCGTGCACGCTCCTCAGTGAGCAGGGATACATCCAGCGGCATACCTCTGTACAACAAGCTATTACCATTTGAACGCTCTACTGAAACTTTCACAGAATCATCGTCATACGCCCGCCGCACTTCGCGGACATAATACCGCCTGCCGGGCTGCAGCCTGTAGGTGACATCCGTCTTGCGGCGACGGGTAACGGTATCCGCCGTCACGGTCGCATGGACATAGCCCTTCGCCTGGAGCGCGGACTGCAGCGCCTGGCGCGAATACTCTGCGAGGGATGCGTCATAGACCACGGGGGCCTCGCCCACCCTGCGGAAGAAGCGACCGCGCCGCCGCGTGGTATCGGCGGGCGAGAGGCAGTAGAGACTGAGCGGTACCTTGGCGATACTGAACCACCGGGCGTTGGGTTCCTGCCGCACATACGGGCGGAAGTCCGACGGGTTCACCTGCTTCGAGGCAGACTCAAGGCGCACGGAACGCAGGAGCGTATCAGGCTCGGAGATGAAGCGGGTGGGCTGGCACGCGCTCAACAGGGCAAGTGCCAGCAGACCTATTATATATATAAATATGTATGGCCTGCGCTTCGACATTTTGTGCAAAATTAGTAGAAAATTCCGGATGCCCGTTGTAATTTTGCACAAAATTATGGAGAAACTCACCCGGAACGAGACGAAGTTCATCCGCTCGCTCGCCCAGAAGAAAGTACGCGATGCGGAAAACGCCTTCCTGGCCGAGGGGCCGAAAGCCGTATCCGAGCTGTTCGGAAAGTATCCGTGCCGCCTGCTGGTCGGCACGCCTGCCTATTTTGAAAGATGCCCACAGGTGGAGGCCGATGAGTACCGCACGGCCTCACTGTCCGACATGGGGCGCGCCTCGCTGCTCAAGACACCGCGCGAGGTGCTTGCCGTATTCGGGAAGAGCGACGGCCAGCCACCCGCCGCCAACCTCCCCGAAAAGGAACTCTGCCTCGCACTGGACGCGGTACAAGACCCCGGCAATCTCGGAACCATCCTGCGCATCGCGGACTGGTTCGGCATCCGCACGGCGCTCTGCAGCCCCGGCACGGCGGACGTTTACGCCCCGAAAGTAGTGCAGGCCACGATGGGCGCCATCGGCCGGGTGCGCGTCCATTACCTCGATCTGGGCGACTACATCGCCAGTCTCGCCCCCTCCGTTCCCGTCTATGGCACGTTTCTGGATGGCGAGAGCCTGTATGCAGGCCGCCTCACGCCGAACGGACTCGTTGTAATGGGCAACGAAGGCAACGGCATCTCGCCGGAACTGGCCCGCCTTGTGCACCGCCGCCTGCTCATTCCCTCCTACCCCGCCCTTTCCGAAACGAGCGAAAGCCTGAACGTGGCTGTGGCCACCGCCATCGTCTGCGCCGAGTTCCGCCGACAAGCCGTTCCCTGAATATGCCCCTGTACCCCGCCCTGCTCACCGCCGCCTGCCTCTGTCTGGCCGTCCTCTACCGGACCAGGTGGCGCGACTACAGCCTCCCCGCCCGCCTCGCCCGCACGGAAAAGGCCGCAGGCGGACAGCCGCGCATTGCCGTCGTCATACCTACCGCCGACCAAGGCGCGCAACTGGCAGAAAACCTGCCGGACATCTTCGCACAGGAATACCCGGACTTTGAAGTTATCGTGGCGGACGAGGGCTCTACGGACGACACGCCGGAAGTGCTTGAAGCATTACGGCAGCAATACGACAACCTGCGGACGACAAGCGTACCCGCCACGTCGCGTTACATTGACCGCCGCAAACTGGCCATCGCCCTCGGCATACGCGCCGCCCACGCCCCCTGGGTCGTACTCACCCGGGCGGACTGCGCACCCGTCTCCCGGCAATGGCTCGCAACGCTGGCACGGAACTTCACGGACGGGACCGACCTCGTCCAAGGCTATGCCAACTATGCCGACAACCACACCGCCACCGCCCGCCGGGCCATCTACGAACGGCTACGCCGCCACCTGCGCATCGCACGGAGCAGTCTGGCGGGAAGACCTTCCGGAGCCGACGGGTGCAACATAGCCATCCGCCGCGAAGCGTTCCTTGAAGGGCGGGGATTCGCCAAAGGCCTGACGCTCCCCTTCGGTGCGGACGACCTGCTGGCGGACACCATCGGCGGAGAGGGGCGGACGGCATTGGAGCTGACAGAGAGCTCCACCGTGATACAGGCACTACCGGAACGCTGGATGCTGAAACGCCGCCGCATGTACAGGACCGAAACAGCCCGGCACATGAGCCGCCGCACACGACTCTACCGCTGGCGTGAAAGCACCGCGTCGTGGGCCACCTATACGCTGTCCCTGCTCGCCACCGCCCACATCGCGTTCCGCGTAGCCGACATCCTGCACACCGGCACCTACGCACCGGCCAACCTCGTCTGGGACATCCCGCTGCCCGTCCTGCTCGCAGCAGCCCTCCTCTATCCCGTCCTGCGCCTGCGCAAGAGCACCAAGACGATCGGCGAACGGCGCTTCGGCGGCAGTCTGCCGTGGTACGCACTTATGCAACCGTGGCGCAATTGGCACACCCGGTTGGCGTGCCGCCGCCACCGCCGGGAATTTGTGCGCCCTATCCTGCCACCCACAGGACTGGAAGAGGCGCACAGGAAAACCGCCATGTCAAGATTTTTGACTTTTTAGGCAACATTCCTGCGCGTTTCCGGCAGCAAGAAACACCCCGCCCACTCTACAGCAGAATCCCCCAATATCCCAAAAGGGACATTTTCCTGCCGCTTTCCTTCCATTTTGAACACTTTTATAAATTCCACAAGCACAAAAGGCGACATTTCAAAGCGCACAAAAGAGAAATTATCCCCCGCCCTACGGGAAACTACCCCGAGGGGTACGCGAGATTAACCCCAGGGACAAGCGGGACCCTCGCGCCAAAAGCAGCCCGAGAAGCCCTTCCGGACAGAAATAAGGCACCAGAAAGAAAAATCCGGATGTCAATTCCATCACACCATTCCCAAGCCGAAAACCCTCCATACGGAACTTTTCCTTCCCCGCTACCGAAGAAAAACGACCCAAACCTTGCGCTGATTTCCAAAAAATGTAGTACCTTTGCAGCCGCTATGGCCAATCCGGACACCTTTCACCTTGACCTAAGAAACGTCGGCACGGAGGTAAAAACGTTTGAACACGCGCTTGGTGACGACTTCTTCAAGGCTCTCGAACAGGAAGAAATCCTCGGAGGGAACATCAAGGTCACCTTGAAAATCCGGGAAGCGGCGGGCGACATCTTCCAACTGGACATCGCGGCGAACGGCACTGTACGCACCGTCTGCGACCGCTGTCTGGAGGAAGTGGTCCTGCCTGTGGATACAGCGGAGCGGGTGCGCCTTGCAGGAAACGACGAGGGCGGCAGCGATGCCGACACCGACACCATCCTGCTGGAGCGGAACGCCACCGGTTTTAACGCCGCTTGGCTCATTTACGAAGTCATCGCCACTTCCCTCCCCACGGAGCGTACCCACGCTCCCGGCGAATGCGACGCCGACATGCTCGGACGCATCAGCGGAATTGCCGACGCGCAGGACGGGGAAGGCGGCAACGAGGATAATAACTAAATAACAAATAAGAAAAAATGGCACATCCTAAAAGAAGACAATCGAAGACCAGGACGCTGAAGCGCAGAACGCACGACAAGGCCGTCGCACCCACACTGGCTACCTGCCCCAACTGCGGTGGCTGGCACATCTACCACACCGTATGCCCTTCCTGCGGCTACTACCGTGGCAAGCTGGCCGTCGTTAAGGACGAAGTTGCTGAGTAAAGCACTTCCGCTGAGACAACTTAGGCTGATGGCTGACGGCCGATGGCGTCGCGCCCCGAGGGGCAGGAAGACACCATCAGCCGTCGGCCATTAAGCCTTTTTGCATTAAACACAGACTAACGACACGAAACAAATGGAACAACTCAACGCCATCATTACGGGGGTAGGCGGCTACGTGCCCGAGTATGTCCTCAACAACGAGGAACTGTCGCGCATGGTGGATACCAACGACGAGTGGATAATGGCCCGCGTCGGCATAAAAGAGCGGCGCATACTCAACGAGGAAGGGCTCGGGACGAGCTATCTTGCGCGCAAGGCCGTCCGGCAGCTCCTCACCAAGACAGGGACAGACCCGCTGGAAGTCGATGCGCTCATCATCGCAACAACGACACCGGACTACCACTTCCCCTCAACCTCCTCCATCGTCGTGGGAAAGCTCGGCCTGCATAACGCCTTTGCCCTCGACATGCAGGCCGCCTGCTGCGGCTTCCTCTTCTCAATGGACCAAGCCGCCAGCATGGTGCAGAGCGGACGCTACAAGAAAGTCATCGTCTGCGGTGCGGAGAAGATGTCAAGCATGGTTGATTACAACGACCGCAGCACCTGCCCGCTCTTCGGTGACGGTGCAGCGGCCGTACTCGTGGAGCCGACAACCGAGGACTTAGGCTGGAAAGACTCCATCCTGCGCACAGACGGCAAGGGACTGCCCTTCCTCTGCATGCACGCAGGCGGCTCGGCCTGTCCGCCCTCCCACTACACGGTGGACCACCGCATGCACTACATCCACCAGGAAGGCAAGACGGTGTTCAAATACGCCGTGACAAACATGAGCGACCTCAGCGCACAGGTGGCGCAACGCAACGGACTCACGAAAGAGAACCTTGCCTACATCGTACCCCACCAGGCCAACATCCGCATCATAGAGGCCGTGGCCGCGCGGCTGGATATGCCTAAAGAGAAAATCCTCGTCAATATAGAGCGTTACGGCAACACGTCCGGCGCCTCCATCCCCCTCGCCCTCTGGGACTACGAGCGGATGCTGAAGAAAGGCGACAACCTGTTGCTGACAGCTTTCGGCGCGGGATTCACCTACGGCGCAGCCTACCTGAAGTGGGCATACGACACGAAATGACACTGCAACCCGGAAGAAGATGAAGTCGGGCTTCGTAAATATCGTCGGCAACCCCAACGTCGGGAAAAGCACCCTGATGAACCTGCTCGTAGGCGAGCGTATCAGCATCGCCACGTTTAAGGCGCAAACCACGCGCCACCGCATCATGGGCATCGTAAACACCGAGGACGCGCAAATCGTCTTCAGTGACACACCGGGCGTGCTGCGGCCTAACTACAAGATGCAGGAGGCTATGCTGACTTTCTCGGAGTCGGCCTTGCAGGACGCGGACGTACTGCTCTACATGACGGACGTTGTGGAGACGGCGGACAAGCACACAGACTTCCTGGCCAAAGTGAGGAAGATGAAAGTGCCCGTGCTGGTGCTCATCAACAAGATAGACCTGTCCGACCAGGCCAGCGTGGAAAAGCTCGTAACGGCGTGGCACGAAGCCCTGCCCGACGCAGAAATCGCCCCCATATCAGCCAAAGCACGCTTCGGTGTGGACGGTGTGATGAGGCGTATCAAGGAGCTGCTTCCCGACGCTCCGCCCTACTTCGAGCGCGACGCACTGACCGACAAGCCGGCACGCTTCTTCGTGACGGAAATCATCCGCGAGAAAATCCTGCTCTACTACGACAAGGAAGTCCCCTACGCCGTGGAAGTCGCCGTGGAGAGTTTCGAAGAGAAGAAAAACAGCATCCACATACGCGCCGTCATCTACGTGGAGCGGGAGAGCCAGAAGGGCATCATCATCGGCCACCAGGGCGTTGCACTGAAAAAAGTGGCCACCGAGGCGAGGCATTCCCTGGAACGCTTCTTCCAGAAGCGCATATATCTGGAAACTTACGTCAGGGTCGATAAAGACTGGCGCAACAACGACCGGCGCTTAGAGGCGTTCGGGTACAAAGACATATAAGACAGCATGAGCAAACTCGTAGCCATCGTAGGCCGCCCCAACGTGGGTAAGTCCACCCTCTTCAACCGCCTGACGGGAACGCGGGCGGCCATCGTCAGCGAACATGCCGGAACGACACGCGACCGCCAGTACGGAAAGTGCGAATGGACCGGGCATGAGTTTTCCCTCGTGGACACGGGAGGATGGGTTGTCAATTCGGACGATATCTTCGAAGGCGAGATACGGAAACAAGTACAGGTAGCCACGGAAGAGGCCGACCTGATACTCTTCGTCGTGGACTCCAAGAACGGCGTGACCGACCTTGACGCGGAAGTAGCCTCCATACTGCGCAGACAGAAGGGCGTACCCGTAGTCCTATGCGCCAACAAGGCCGACAACAACGAAGACACCTACGGTACGGCGGAATTCTACAGCCTCGGGCTGGGCGACCCCTACCCCATCTCCGCCGCCACCGGGAGCGGCACGGGCGACTTGCTGGACACCGTCGTCAGCCTGCTCGGCGCGGACGTGCAGGCCGATGAGGGCGAGCGCCTGCCCCGCTTCGCCATCGTAGGCAGGCCGAACGCGGGCAAGAGCAGCCTCATTAACGCCTTCATCGGAGAAGACAGGCACATCGTGACGGACATTGCCGGCACGACCCGCGACAGCATCCTCACGCGTTACGACAAATTCGGATTCGACTTCTACCTCGTTGATACGGCAGGTATCCGCAAGAAGAAGAAGGTGAACGAAGACCTGGAGTTCTACTCCGTCATGCGCGCCATCCGCAGCATTGAGAACTCGGACGTGTGCATCCTGCTCATCGACGCCACGCGCGGCATTGAGGCACAGGACCTGAACATCTTCCAAATCATACAGCGCAACTCCAAGAGCCTGGTCGTGGCGGTGAACAAGTGGGACCTCGTGGAAGACAAGAGCCCCACCGCCGTCCGCTACTTCGAGGAGACGGTGCACCAGCGCCTCGCACCCTTCACGGACTTCCCCGTCATCTTCACCTCCGCCCTGACCAAACAGCGCATCTTCCGTGTACTGGAAACAGCCAAAGCCGTCTACCAGAACCGTCGGATGCGCGTCAGCACCTCGCGCCTCAATGAAGAACTCCTCCCCCTCATCGAAGCCTATCCGCCACCCTCCGTCAAGGGCAAGTTCATCAAGATAAAGTACTGCGCACAGATACCCGACACGCAAATACCCACCTTCGTATTCTACGCCAACCTGCCCCAATACGTCAAAGAACCCTACCGCCGCTTCCTCGAGAACAAGATACGCGAGCGGTGGGACTTCTGCGGAACTCCCATCAACGTCTTCGTCCGGCAGAAGTAAGCCCCTGCGCACGACACGGACAAATAGGTTCCGGAAAGAATACCTGCCATGAACCGACTGAACGACTTTTTCCAGAGTAAATATGCGGAGGGCAAGGAGCAGATACACTCTTGCCCGGAGCTGATAGCGTGTATCGGAGAGCTGGGATTCCTGCCGTTGTTGGACAGCGGCATCGCAGGCTTCTCGGCAGAGGCGATGATGGCGGAGGAATGCCAGTTCGTGCAGTTCGACGACGGTTCGTGGGAGTGGCCGCTGTGGCAATGGAAAGGCTCCGCCGTGCGCGAAGGCGGCTGCGTATATGGCAAGTTCTTCGCGGGGAAGGCGGGCTTCGTGAGCCTGGACTGGTGGCCGGACCTCTGCAACTGGCGTCGCAGCCAACACCCCGCACCCGAGGCCGACACCATCGAGGACGTCATCCTACAGACGCTGCGCGAGGAGGGCAGCATGATAACCCGCGAACTGCGCGCCGCCTGCGGCTTCACGGGACCCAAGATGCGCTCGAAGTTCGACGGCTACGTGACGCGTCTGCAGATGGCCTGCCGCATCGTGACGGAGGACTTCGTCTATCCCACGGACAAGCACGGGCGGGAATACGGCTTCGGATGGTCGCTGCTCACCACGCCCGAACGCCTCCACGGCCCCGCCGCCTGCCAATGCGAACGCACGCCCGAGGAATCCTTCCAACGCATGACGCATCACCTCCGCCACCTGCTGCCCGAGGCTGCGGAACGCCAGATTGCGCGACTGGTGAAATGAGGAGCAACCTAGGCTTCTGCTATTTACTCCCACTCCATCCGTCTGCGAATCTCTGCACAGACAGCGGAAAATCGTTCCTGAGTCTCCACCCATTCGGGCAAATCGCGGTTCATCCAGCCAATCACTTTCAGCATTTCGGCATGAATCTCCTCAACCCTCGTCAGCTTCCAGCAAATAGACTCGTTGTGGAAGATACGGTTACGGAAACGACGGAACGTATTGAGCGGTGCCGACACATTCTTGCGTTGCCGTTCGCATCGTGGCATATAGGGGAAAGCCCGTCGCAGGGCTTTCCACAACGTCCTTTCATACTCTGTGTTCAGCAGCGACACCCAAAAGCCGAGCGTCAGTTCCGCCACGATTTTCGACGGTGTAATATGCTCATGCCGCGCCGTGATGTGTTGTCCAGCCTCCGTGATGTAGCGGTTCAGGCTACGCAGCCCTGGCGTTGTCGGAAAGATGGCATACCAGTCCTCGCGCCCTGTCATCGTTTCCAGTTCACGACACAGCGCATTGCGTAGTGTCACCTCCAACACCGATAAGCTCACGTAGAGCGATTCCGCCAGCATAAGGTTGCACTCATAATGTCGTATAGCCTTTGCTTCGTTGTCAGGATAAAGCGCGAAATAACGTTCCATTCGCTTCGTAGAGAAAACTTTTTCCAGAAATTGCTTGGTCAGCTCCATCATTCTTCATATTTTTGCATCGCAGTCCCGGTAGTTCCTCTCCCAGACATTTAGATGCTGGTGATGAATCCGGGTTTTTTTGTGCCCGTATGTTTACGGCTTGCAAAGGAACAAAAGATTTTGTATATTACAGTCCTTTAGACAGAATTTCTTGGAGAAGTCTCAAAAAAGACCGCCACGACGGACGGCCTATATAATGTAGAGAAACAAAAAGAGGGAATCGCTTGCCGAGGATGTCAGCAAAGGCTCCGGCTCCGCATGATGCTTTTAACTTGTTACTCCCCTGAATCTATTTCATGAGGAACTTGGTGCTGCTGCCGTCGCTGTTGCGGACAATGTTTACACCGCGCTGTGCAGACGGAAGTTTCCGTCCACTCAAAGAAAAGATGGATTTGGCAGGAACCGGCATTGCTGCCAAACGAGTGATGTTGGTGGATTGTCGGTCTATCTTAAAGAATACTGTTTCGTCGTCATCTTCCAAGACCATATAGATTTTGCCGTTAATCTTAAAGATGTCTAAGCCCCCCCGATGTATAGTGGTATTGATGGTCTGAAGCACAGAGCCGTCTTCCGACATTATGCGGAATCCTATGTGGCGCACACCACGATAAATGGTTCTGGTGTCAATCTCTCCATCCCCGTCACGGTCATATTCTTCCTGAATGCTCTCTTTTGACTCATAGATGGGTTCAATATACTCAAATTTCTCGTCTTCGTTGAATAGTGTCTGCGACAAACAGAAGTTCTGGTCTGGATGTGAGTTGTCATCATAGTCTTCGAAAGCCAAATATTCCATTTCACCTCTTTTCCAACTGATATTGTCAACAGTTTCCCAATCGTCTGTGAATGTTTCACGATAGCTCACAAAAACCCAACTGATAGTTCCATCCTCAGCATTCCATTGATAGTAGAATGTGGGATGCAGTTTCCCGTACTTTTCATACAACCAGTATGCCCCCTCGTCGGTAGGCCAAAATTGGTAGTGGTCTTTTTCTTCAACATCAGAGATATTGGGAGCATTAGATGCAGCTAACTCTTGTGCCTGATTCCATGTGCCTGTCCAGGTCTCGCCTGTCTCCCACACCACGATGTTGCCAGCAACTCGCATTGATTCTATATTTACTGTGGCTTTCCGTTCTTGGCGTTCATGCCCGGTGGTGTATTCAGTAAGGTTAACATCAAATGAACGGACAAGTTCAATGTCCTCATTGTAGACCGATACCTCTTCGTCGTCAGTAATGGCTACTACATAACTGTTGTCGCCATAGGTGAACAACTTGGGGACGACAAAAACATCACCCGAGACAGATTTTTGTTCCGTCTGTGCATTCACTGCCACAGACATTGCCATCAAGATGGCGCATGCGTAGAGTTTCCTCATAGTGCTTAATTCTCTTTTGCCCTCCAGCCACCACAAGAGCATTTAATTGTTATGAAGCGTGGAGCTGAAAATGCACCGCTCTTTGATAGGAGGTCCTGAGAAAACCCTGTAGCACGAATGGTGATATAACAGCCCACGCTATATGCGCGAACCATTACACTCCCTTGCGCTACTTTCAGAAATTTCTCAGGTTTCCTATCGCAAGCAAAGCATAACGCTTCGTATTGAATATGTCATGTTCCGAAGAACGCTGCAAATATACGCAAGATTATTCTAAACATCGTAATATAACCACAAAAGTTTTAGGCTAAAGGGGATTTGTTGGGGGTTATGCCTTGGCTTTTGCATACTTGAACCACGCGCGGACTGCGCACGGACTGCTGCCCGAGGCTGCGGAACGGCAGATTGTGCGGCTGGTGAAATGATGCGCACTCTGGCGACGTTCAGCTCTCTTGTTGTAAATCAACATTTTATAAGCAATGCGCAATGGGCAAAAAAAGGTGTGCGGACATCTCGGTTTGAGGTGTGCGCACACCTTGAGTTGAGATGTGCGGACACCTTGAATCGAGGTAAGCGCACACCTCGAATTGAGGTAAGCGCACACCTCAGAAAGGGGTATCCCGGGTGCGCAGGACCGAGTGTGCGCGACGCCCTCCACACGATGTCCGGAGACAAGCGAAGCGGCCGCGTCATCGTCCCCTGCGACCTGGAACGCACACCCCTCCTGCAGTTGGAGAAGCACCCCCTGAGCTGATGTCTTTTTATTCCGGCACCCAGCTTGCGCCGCACTTCGCGCGTCGGGCTGACTCGAGCCGAAAAGACTCCGCGACGTTTGGCATCTTTGCTGCCGTGCGGACAGTTTTTTTGTTGCGAAGCACAGTTGGTGCGCACATCGGAATTCTTTCCTGTGCTTGGCGGAAAGAATGTGTGCGCACGGAAGGAAGTTTTCCTCCCCGTCAGTCCACGACGACTTCTTCTGCGGAACGCTCACAGGGCGTAGATATTGTGAAGGGTGACATTAAGTTCTTTTCAGATTATCCATCAACCGATAAGTGTCCTTTATTGTTTCGAGAGTAGAAATGACGTGGCTATCATGATGTTCAACGGCTTCCACGAAAGTGGCCAATTCATTGTAATATCCTTGCGAATAGACCTGATTGGCCGACAATATGGGGGTGGAACTATTGTTGTGATAGAGGTATTCTACAGTTTTTTTGTGAGGACGCAATTTTTCCATCGGGATGCCTGAGACAGTCCGTGACGAAGGGGTAAAAGAGAGTTCTTCCATTTGTGAAAGGCGATAACTGCCATAACAGGTGCATATCTTCAGCAAATCTTCTGCATCAGTCCATGAGTAAGCTGTGGAGAGTCCGAGCGTGCCGACGATGTGGGGATGACGGAGCATGAGGATGTAAGAATCTTTGGCAATCTGACGGTAGGCAAGGATTTCAGGTTTGCCGAACAGGAAGCAGACAAGGTCGAGAGGATGGATGTAGAGGTCTAAAAGAGCATCACCCTCTGGGTATACCCCTGTGAGATAATGCAAATCGTAATTGATTAGGCGCTCCTTTTTGAGAAGACTCTTTAGCAGTTGGACGGCTGGGGCATAGCGTTTCTGCAAGCCGACCATGACGACGGGCGAGCCGTGGAGTCGCTGTAAATCTATGAGCGTGTTGAGTTCTTCCAATGTTTGGCAGGGTGGTTTCTCGATGAAAAGCGACTTGCCACTGCGAAGCACTTGCGAGGCTATAGAGAAATGGGCTGTTGGAGAGGCTGAAACGAAAATGCCTTTAACTGCTTCATCGTTCAGAATCTCGTTGAGCGAGGCCGTGGCTTTTACACCAGGAAACTTCCGTTCTATCAGTCGTGCCTTCCTTTCTGACGTGACACAGATGTATTTCAGCGGTACACCAAGGTAATGCAGTACGGGATAAAGGTTGGTGAGCGAGTGTTGGCCCATGCCCACGAAGGCATATTGATATTGATATGTTTGACGCAGGAAACGCTCTGTACGCATCCGCTTGTATCGGCTGATAAGTGCTTGTATCATTGTATTGCTTTTAGATGTTTGCGATAAGTCGTCTTTGGGTCTGCCGTCCATTGGTATTGGCCGTAGAACTTCTCGATAAGCCATTTGGGCAGCAGTCGCTCCAAGTTCCTTACGAGGATGATGTCATACTTGCGGTGGAAGTTGATCCAACAGTCATTGCAGTCCTTGGAATACTGGCATTGGGTCTGACATGCCGATGCACCGTTGAAAATCTCGTCGAGAGATTGCTCATGGATATTCCCCAGCACCACTTCAAGATTCTGGCAGAGCGGTACGTCACCATTGCTATGCACGACGAGGCAACTCATTATGCTTTGGCAGCGCAAACGTAAATGCCCACCCAGCCACTGGTCGTAGAGTGCTACAAAGTCGAAATTCTCTGAAGTGGATTGTAGCCTCACCCCCAACCCCTCTCCCCTTGGAGAGGGGAGTGAATACTTCCAAGACGAAGAATCAACGACAATACTATCTACTCCCCTCTCCCCTTGGAGAGGGGTTGGGGGTGAGGCCGTCATATAAGCCATTGTTCCATAGATGCCGATGCGAACGTCTATATCGTAGTGCTTGGCAACGTCTATGACATAAGCCATATCTTCAAAAGTGTTCCACGGAGACAGACAGAACATCAGCGACAACGGCACCTCGTCCTTCAACGCCTCCACCACCTGAATCACGCGGTCGTAGCCGTCACGCCCTCGCATCCGCTGGTAAGTCTCGCGGCCACCGTCGAGAGAGACGTACAGGTGCCGGGGCTGATAGAGACGGACAGCATCTATGACACGACGGGGCGCGAGACAATTAGACAGTAGCGTGTAGTTCGGATGATGCTTGCTGAACCACGCCATAATTTCCGCAGCCTGCGGGTGCAGGATGAACTCGCCACCCTCCAGACCTACGGTTGTCCGTTTGGTGATGCACTTGTTTTGCATGATTCTTCGGATGTCATCAAGCGATAGGTGTTCAACTGGTTTCTGCCAGATGTTGCAGTGCTTGCAGCGTGACTGGCAGGCGGTTGTCGAGTAAATCATTAATTGCGAAAGCCGCTTGTGGCGAGGTCGCATGATGTTGTTCAGATAGAGCAGCCCATTATAGGCGTAATCATAAATACTATACATACAATTCGTTGCAATTTTGTTCTCTACTAATAAAGTCCAAAATTGCAACGAATGACTGCACAGGGCGGAAGGTTATTTCTTGGACGAGCCAAGCGGCAAGCCGATTACTTCAGTTTGCCTTTACTATCCAGATAATCGGTAAACGCTTTCCATTGCTAGACTCGCTTGTTGCGGTTGTTCTTCGTCAGTTCCTCGTCAATGAATTGCTGCGGGTAGCAGTCGTTAGAGTCCATCGAACATGGAAAAGACTGCACCGATTACCACGTAAATCTGATGCCTATGGGCAAGGAGAACGTAAACGGATGCTCTGAGCGGTATGTTTCAATTTGTGCACCCGTCGGAATGTAGTATTGCAGGCTTGGTTCTGCGAACAGTCCGATGTTGGGAGTGAAATTGTATTGCAGGCCAAGACCCGTACCTACCAACCACTGCCATGGAGCGTGGATGGTTGACTTGTCGGTAGCCTCCAACATGCCGTGCAAGTAGTAACTTGTGTTGAGCGGCGAGTAGAGAGGTATCTCCGTGGTAACGCCGAGACTTCCGTAGAGGCTCCACGCCTTTCTATAATATATATTATAGATGCCCTTCACGGGGATGCCAAGGTAGTGGATGGTCTGCTGCTCATTGATAGTATTACCGTTTGAACCCATCTCAAAATCCGATTTCAGCCTGCTGTAACTCAGACCGGTTTCTAATCCGAAACGATTGTTCAGCTGATATTTCAACGCAAACGAGAAGTTGACGGGCATGTAGTGGTGGCTCTTACGGACAATCTTGTCGGTACCTGTACCTTGTGCATCTCCGGCATTATTCAGTGCAATGTTCATAATAACGCTTCGGCTATAGCTGCTGCCGTCGTCGGGATTGTCCGCCAAGAAGGCTGCATAGTCGCTCCAGTTCTCGAAGGTGACAGGCGACGGAAGTTCGCCAGAGGGGGCTAACGTCGGTGTTTCCGTGAAACCATACGGACGATAATAATCCTGCTCCCCAAAAGTGCCGATGCTTGATGCAACGTCCACGGCCCACGTTTGCTGGCGACAGGTGCTAACGGCAGGCTTCTCCGGCATCAACTCGGCCATATCGCGACGCGGCAGCTGGGTGCTACGCAAGGTCCGCGCCGTATCGTTTGACAAGGTGTCGGCAATCGTCTGATCCTGAGCCGCCATGTCCGGCACGCTATCGACTATCTGTGCGATTTCCATCTGCAACGTGTCCGCGGCGATAGCACTTGCGCGGTATGCAGGCTGCATGCCCGACGTTCCGTCCTTCTCCCGTAACCTTCGGGCAATCGTTGGCTTCTGCGGTCGGTCGGTCGGCGATACATTCCACTTTGCCCGGGCTGCCGCGTCGTCCTTGCTGACATCAGTTTCGCTCCTCCTGAGCAAGAAGAAAGTGAGGAGTACAACGGCTGGCAGAATCACAGCCACCCCATACCGCTGCATCATCTCTCGCAGCATCCTCTTCGCCCGTGCCAGTTGCGAAGATGACGAATGTGGCTCAATGCCCAGCGCGGCGGCAATCTCCTTGTGCGACATCCCTTCGAACACCGAAAGGCGGAACACGCGCCCATAGCCCTCTGGCAGTCTGTCTATCATACTCATCACCTCGCTCAGCGGGATGCCCCTCACGTCCCTATCCTCGTCCCCGGCAACCGCCAAATCCGCTTCGGCGACCGCATCGAGCGACATCATAGGCAACGCCACCATACGGTCCCTGTATCTGGAAGCCACATTTCTCGTAATAGCCGTCATCCACGCCTCTGCCCGCCCGACATCGCGCAGCCTGTCAAACGAAGTGAAGATAATCACAAAAGCATCGTGCAGCACATCCTCCACCGCCTGCTCATCTCTGATATAACGCCGGCATACGCCCCTCATCCGCTGGGCGTATGCCTTATACAGTTCTCCGAGGGCTTCCTCATCCCCCTGCCTGCACCGTTCTATTAGCCTCGTTATCTCCATCGTCAGCATACCGTCTCTACCTATTAAGTCCTGCGATGAAGTAAAAGACTGCACGGGAATCCAAATTTTTTAGTTGCTCGGCGGAGTGCTTGCAGTGGTAGGCGGCTGGGGCGATGCCCTCCCCGTCAGTCCACGACGACGTCGCGCGACACTACATCGTTGAAGTGCGCCAGCGACCACTCGATGAGTGCGATGACGGCGGGCATGAGGGACGTACCGACGGGCGTGAGACTATAGTCCACGCGCGGCGGCACCTGGGCATAGACCTTGCGGCTGATGAGGTTTGCCTGCTCCAGGCGGCGCAGCGTCTGTGAGAGCATCTTCTGCGAGCAGTCCTCCATATGGCGGCGCAGTTCGTTGAAGCGCAGCACGCCCTCGGGGCTGCTGTGGAGCGTGTAAAGGATGAGGAGCGACCATTTGTCGCTGAAGCGGCTGATGACCTGCCGGATGGGACAGGTGTCGTAAAGTGGTTTGGCCATATCTGTATAGTGTTGTTTGCGCCGCAAAGGTAACTATAAGAAACTAAGTTGCCAAGCGGAAGTTAAAGCAACGTTTTCGTTCAGCCAGGAGAGCAGACCAAGCTTGCTTGGAGTCTGCCTTGGCGAGAAAACGACTGATGTTAATCGAAGTTAAAGCTGCGGCGCGAGTCGTCCCATTCCATCGCATTTCTTACTTCGCGGTAACTATATGCCCCTGCGGAAACCTCTTGCGGCTTTGCGGGCAAGAGCGTAACTTTGCGTCGCACTTGAGCATTGAACATTGAACATTGAGCATTGAATATTGTCATCGCAGCCTTGCCTCCGACCGGGACAAAACTTGCTGCAAGGCAAGATAACACGAAAAAGGAAACTTAACATATACACTCAAATGAAAACTATCGAACAAATCAAGAGCGGCAAGAACTACGCCGCAGTGAACATCGGCAGCTGGGATGCTGTCAGCGAGTACGAACTCCCCATGGGCCCGGACTTCACGCTCCAGGGCAAGGTGTTTGCCGGTCAGGCACTCGGCGTGACGGGTAGCGAACTTTCCTTCCAGACGTTGCAGCCTGGGCAGGACAGCGGCTTCCTCCACACGCACAAGACACATGAAGAACTTTACATCATCCTGCGCGGCGAAGGTTGCTATCAGGTGGATGGCGAGCTGTTCCCCGTCCGCGAAGGCAGCATCGTGCGCGTCAGCCCCGAAGGTCGCCGTGCCCTAAAGAACACGTCCGCAGCCCCGCTCACAATGCTCTGCATCCAGTACAAGGCAGGAAGCTTCGCGGAAGGCGACAGTCCCATGGAGGACGGCATCATCCTGCAGGACAAGCTGGAGTGGTAAGTAATTAGAGCTACTCGGCACTCAAAAACTCCCGCAAAGCCTTTGCTTTCTGCGGGAGTTTATTTATTTTTGCGGATGACATAAGCCTGTGCAGCGGTACGGGCGACAATAAAACAACAAGCGTTTGCTTCATATTCGGACACTTCAAGAACCTGAGAAACTCTTTGAACAATGTATCGATGAATAGGTCGCGAACGTCTGCGCTATAGCGTGGGCGTGACTTATCCGGTACATTAGGCAGTCTCAGGGCCTTTGAAGTGGGATAATAACGTCCCGCTTTTTTTGTCCTTCTGCCTATTTCCCGAAGATGAGCCGACGCACAGCGCATAGTGTGGAAATGGATAAGACAAAAGAGACCGGCCAGGTCTTTACGCCGGCGTATTTGGTTTGTGACATCTTGGACACAGCCGGATATGTAGGTAAAGCATGCTTACAAAAGCATATAATTGACAATAGTTGTGGCAACGGGGCCTTTCTCTGCGAGGTAGTACGACGTTACTGCAAAGCATTCTTCGACGCGCGAAGCGGCAGGGCCGATTACTTGGACAAGCCAAGCGGCAGAGCCGATTATTTCGACGAGAGAAGCGGCAGAGCCGATTCCTTGCGACGTTCCTCTGATACAACCACTCTTAAAGAAGAATTACGGACCTACATTCACGGCATAGAAATTGACGTGGAAGCCCATGGCGAATGTTTACAGAATCTAAAACTTGTAGCAGCAGAGTTCGGCATTGAGAACATTGATTGGGACATTCTCTATGATGACACAATAAACGTCTGTAAGTATGACGGAAAGATGGACTTCGTGGTGGGCAACCCTCCTTATGTCCGTGTTCACAATCTGCAAGACACATACACAGCTGTAAGGAAATTTCATTTTGCAGACGGCGGAATGACCGATCTATATCTCGTGTTTTTTGAAATTGGTTTACGAATGCTCGCCAATGGCGGAAAGCTGTGTTATATCACCCCCAGTTCGTGGCTCAACAGTTTAGCAGGGAAACATTTGCGAGACTACATCCGAAAAGAACGTAATCTATTACGTCTCATTGATTTGGAACATTACCAAGCCTTCAACGCTACGACCTACACACTCATATCGCTGTTTCAAAAAGGAGAGCGTACAGATAGCTTTCTTTATGGGCGTTATCTTGGAGAAGAACGGGTAATAAAGTATGTTGAGGCAATCTACTTTGAAGACGCTTTCATTGCGGGCGAGATTTATCTTGCTGATGCTGCCACATTAGAGCGACTGCGAAATATTCTATTATATGGAGGCACTTCATACGTATCTGTCAAGAACGGATTTGCCACACTGGCGGACAAAGTTTTCATTCGTCAGGACTTTCCTTTCAAAGAGTTTGTCATCCCCACCATTAAAGCCTCAACGGGAAAATGGTATAAAGCTTTTTACCCTTATGATAAATCAGGGAAGCCACTATCTAAAGAAACTCTTGATGCGATACCTGCCATCCACGAATATCTTAATGACAGCAAAACCACATTGCTAAAGGGACGTAAGGAAGACGTTTTCCCAGAGTGGTATCTATATGGACGCACGCAAGCCCTACTTGATGTTTACAAGAACAAATATGCTATCAATACCTGCATACGTGACGTCAAAAGCATCAAACTTAATCATGTACCAGAAGGACACGGCGTATATAGTGGCCTATATATATTGACAGAGATTCCTTTTGATGATATCCAGAAGTTACTTGTCAGCGACAACTTTATACGATATGTTAGCCTGCTGAAGAAGTATAAAAGTGGTGGCTACTACACGTTTAATTCCAAAGAGCTGGAACACTACCTAAACTATAACCTTGCAAAGTTCTATCACAATGACACACAGCAACGAGACCTTTTTACGGGTGATTTCTAAATCCTTCCACGAGTTCCTTTCCTGCGGTACATCGCGAAGTACGGCAAAACTTAAACCTTTGCATGGAGCAATAGCCCAAGACCTCTCAGAACTTTTGGGCTCTGGTTATGAAATATGGTCTCAAGGCTTTCAGCGCGATAAAGAAGCGGAAATAACTGGCAGATATATCAATAAGAAAGTGGACATAACCGTGAAACGCGATGGGAAGCCTATCGCAGGCATTGCAGTGAAGTTCGTAATGCAAAACTATTCGCAGAATTCAAACAATTACTTTGAGAATATGCTTGGCGAAACGGCAAATATTCGTTGCAATGATTTCCCTTATTTTCAGGTATTCATCATCCTAGACAAACTGCCCTACTACGACCGGCAAAAGAATATCAAGAAGTGGGAAACCTTCACAAAGCACAATGTTTCCAAATATATTACACTGTCCCAAGACGATGTGGCCGTTTATCTTCATGCGCCCAATAAGACACTTATCTATGTTGTACACATACCCGACAACGAACGGCTGGCAACGTTGGATGAATATAGGGCTTACTACATTACGCAGACCTATCCCCTAACCCTTTCATCTCACGCATACGATACGTTTGGCCGTTCCGTCATCCTAAACGATTACGTCCTGTTTTTAGATAAAGTGTACCACACAATCAAAGCAATGTAATCAAACGGAAATGATGGGAGCCGGTCTCCACTTCTAATGAAAAAGCAGTACCTTTGCATCGCCTTCGGAAGGAGACGCCGGGTATTGCCGCAGCCCTCAGGGAAGGATTTTCTGATACGTTATGAACTGGATTCTATTGACGGTTGCGGGGCTTTGCGAGGTGGGCTTCACCTATTGCCTGGGCCGTGCGCGCGCCGCAGTTGGCGCGGAGTGGTGGTGCTGGATGGGCGGTTTCCTGCTCTTTACGTTTGTGAGCATGGGGCTACTGGCCAAGGTGACGCAGACGATGCCGCTGGGCACGGCCTATCCCGTGTGGACAGGCATCGGGGCTGTGGGCACGGTGTTGCTGGGCATCCTCCTCTTCCACGAGCCGGCTACGTTCTGGCGACTGTTCTTCACCACAACGCTCATCGCCTCCATCGTGGGGCTGAAGGCACTGACGTGAGGGGACGCTCCGCGCTACGGAACAGGCGCGGGCTGCTATGTTTGCAGCTCGCGCCTGTTTTTATTTTATATATAATTGTGCCCCTCAGCGGTGGGATTTAAGGAAGGCTGTGGGTGAGAGGCCGAAGAAGTTGCGGAACTGGCGCGTGAAGTGCTGAGGATAGTCGAAGCCGAGTTGCGCGGCAGTCTGGCTGACGGTGGCACCGCTCATGAGGAGGGCACGGGCACGCTGCATCAGGAAACGGCGGATGGCATTTGATGCGGTGTCGTCGGTCTGCTGGCGGATGAGGTCGCCGAAGTAGTTGGGCGAGAGGCAGAGTTCCCGGGCGCAGTACTTCACGGTGGGGAGCCCCAGACGGCGGTATGTGCCGTCGGCATAGTATCGCTCCAGGAGGTTCTCGAAGCGCGTCAGCAGGTCGCTGCTCACGGCGGCGGCATTGGAGAGTTGGCGGGCGTAGAAGTGGGCGATGTATTCGAGGACGAGGTGCAGGTGGGCTACGAGGAGGGCGTCGGGGCCGGCTGTGGCGCTGTGGCGCAGCATCTGGAACAGGCTGACGATGGTGGCATATTCCTCCTCGGTCATGAGCAAGGCTTCGTTCGTGTTGTAGGAGAAGTAGGTGTAGCGCGCCATGCGTTGGCCGAGCGGCGTACCATGGAGCAGTTCGGGGTCGAAGAGCAGTGCCCAGCCCTTGGTTTGTATCTCCTCGCCCGTGTCGGCCTTGCCGCCAATCTGCCCTGGGGCTACGCACATCAGGGCATGGCGGTGGAGGTCGTAGGTGTGGAGACCATAGGTGAGGTTCTCCAGCGTCTCGTCGCCGATGAAGATGCCATAGACGTCGTAGTTGTTGAGCGAATGGCGGCAGTGCTGCAACTCGTCATAGTGTATCACGGAGAGGAGCGGATGCAGCTCCGGCGCGCCGATGTAGCGGGCATAGTCGCCCACGCGGTGTACTTTCAGTATCTTCTCCATCTTTACTGATAAATTCCGATTTATCGTTCTTTTGTTAATTTATATACTACCAATATAGGTAGAATGACCAATAGCAATAAGCTTATCTCCACCAATGCATATGACCCGAAATAGTCAACCAATGTCTGGAACTTCAAAATTCCATCCACGAGGAATACCAGGAGGGCAAACCAGCAGATTAAGAAGATGGTCGCGTATTTGATTTTTCTTTTCTTCAAATTCATTTTACTATCTCGCTAAATTGGAATTTATGTTTGTCTTTATTTCGGCCAAAGATTACTCAGTTGCTCAAATAGATAAGGGATATGGGCATAAGTATCATCTTTCAGCCCCAACCTTACCATAATCAATTGTTTATAAGGATTCACATAGAGTACCTGACCACGGATGCCCAAAGCATAATATCCGGGGTACTCTGGC
>JAFUZP010000023.1 GCA_017476545.1 Alloprevotella sp. | reverse complement strand
TGGATGGCGGCAGCATCATCGACCAGTGCATCGTGACGGCTGGCGAGCGAGGCACGTTCTTCCTCGAACAGCATCTGCTCTACGTGGTGCTGGGAGGAAGCGTAAAACTGACCTGCGGACGGCAAACGTGGACAGTACGGAAGAACGAGATGATACTGCTGCGACGGGCGCAAAGCGTCAGTTACGAGAAGCAGGGCTCTGAGGAAACAGGGCTTTTCGAGAGCCAGCTCTTCGCCATCAACGACGAACTGCTGAAGGACTTCCTCACGTCGCAACAGGTTCAGATACCAACCATGAAGGAAGAGTATGGCACACAGGTAAGCCCCATGAGCGAGCGGCTTGTGGCCTACTGCTGGTCATTGTCGCCTTACTTCAACGACCCATCGCAGGTCAACCGACGGAGCAGCGAGAGCCATCATGCTAGTATGAATGGCCGAGTCGTGACGGAGGAAGGCGAAGCCAATCCCGGTCTGCTGCGCCTGAAGGTGATGGAACTGCTCTACAACGTGATGGACTGCTCGAAGAACATCTTCCGCCAGATGCTACAACTGCGTCAGCCCGTGAAGACCGATATCCATCGTGTGGTGGAGGAGAACTACACGTCGCCCATCTCTCTCGACGAACTGGCTTACCTCTCTGGGCGCTCGCTGTCAAGTTTCAAACGCGAGTTCCAGGACATCTACGGCGCACCGCCAGCCCGCTGGATTCGTGAGAAGCGCCTGTCGAAAGCCCATGAGATGCTGCGCTCGTCAAGCCTTTCCGTTGCCGATGTTGCCTACAGCCTCGGTTTCGAGAATCCTACCCATTTCAGCCGTATCTTCAAGCAGCAGTACGGCTATGCCCCGTCGCGGTTATAGGTAAAGACGACAAAATAACAGTGAGGGAAAATTCGTACCGTAAGTCGTGGGCTACCAAATCAACTAAGACTCTGGCGACTTAGAACGACTTAGAATGCTTTAGAAAGTTAGACAAAAGGAGGTGTGCGGACACCTCCTTTTGAGGTAAGCGCAAAGCTTGAGTCAAGGTAAGCGCACACCTCGCATCAAGGTAAGCGCAAAGCTCAAGGTGAGGTAAGCGCACACCTCAGGAAGAGATATACGCAAAGCTGTTTATCGCCCCTGCTGACACGGAGACCGAAACCAACGCGCAGTAAGCTAAGCCTGGACGCGGAACTCATCGCCGCCGAGCGTGCGATGCAGGAGGAAGCCGCCGCGCCGAGCGGAGAAGCCCCCGGAGAATAGTCCTTTGTTCATCAGGTGATGCCCGATGCCAGCCCGCGCCGCGTAGCGATTACGCCGACGCGGGCGTTTTTCTTTTGTGCGGAAAAGGTGCGAAGAAGTCTGCACGAAACGAACACGGTGCCAACAATGTTGTAATTTATGACTTGCAAACGGCAAATTATCTTTATATTTATTGTAAATTTGCGGGCGAGAAATACAGATTATCCATAATGTCAATACAACAAACTCCCGCGCTGTTCGGACAAAAGCATTCAAGCCGGGACTATTCCAAATCGTACTATTGGGGCAAGAACCAATTTAACAGCTCTTTCCCCGCTTCGCTCGTGGCTTATATGTCGTCAAAAGGCATTAAGCCCGTTTATCTTGTCACGGGCAGGGACGGAAACGTTCAGCACAAGCAAATAAGCGGAACTGAACTGTTCGGCATAGACCCGCTTTCCGACAACGCTTATTACAACTACGAGGCTGGTTTCTTCTCGTTTGAGCAGTTCTACACAGGCGAGCGTGAGAAAATAGACCTTGTGATGATAGACCGCACCACGGATAAAGCTCTATGCGGACTTGAAGTGAAACTAACCGCCCTGCCAGACAATACCACCAAGAACGGTGCGGAAGAAGAATACAGTTGCGAAATCGTGGTGCGCCCGCCGACTATCTGTTTCCTTGCTTGCAGCATCTGCCAGAACTACAATTCAGCAGCAGGGCGTAGCAAGCTACAGAGTTTGCTCGCAGCAGGCGTTCCGCAAATCAACCATTGGGAAGAAGCCGACGAAGTAGCTCCGCATTACGAGAAGATAGAGGCCGCCGTGCTAGCTGTGGCTGCCGACATGTGCACCAAGCAAACGCCGCTCATCCTCCAGCCTATTTGGAAAACCGAGGGCGGCAAGATGCGTCTCGCCGACGACTGCTTGGATGTATTCGTGTGGTCTAACCTCGCCACAATCCAGATGTGTACGAGACAAAACCAACGCGGCAACATCAGCCGACACCAACGCGCCATCATTTGGCTCTATCGGATGCTTTTCGACTTCACCATTTACGGACAGTTTGACTATGTACGCATAATCAAACAGCACTCTTATACCTATGCTAACGACAAAGCCTTTGCTATCGGTGGAAAAGCATCGCACCCATTCCTATCATGCCCCGAACTGACGCACCCCCGCATTAAACGGAGCGAAATTCGCAATATCATCCTTGGTGGCGGAGAACGTTTCTTGTTCCCACAATTAGAAGGAATAGAATTAGCATTGACAGACTTTTTCTATGGAAATATTTTTGGATTACAATCGGCTTAAACAAAGAGATAAGGCCGTCTTAATGGGGCTTTTTCTTTCCCGGTTTGACACCGAGGCTCTTGAGAGTTTTGGCTTCACAGGTTTTCGTCAAGCGTATAATGTGCTTGGATATTCCGTAGGCATACTTCCAAAGTCCATTCAAAACTATCGCGATGAATTCGATCCATATTATCCTAACGCAAGAAAAGGATGGCGTAACAGACAGCTGCGAGATTTTTGCAAAGAATTAAAAGAAGCGACAGACTCTCTCTCCTTTGATGAGTTTTATCAAATTATTAAGAATTTTGTAGAAGACGAATACATAGAGATTGCAGACTACCAACGACAGAATAAGAAAGAACGAAAGTTTACGGCAAATAGGCTTATTACTGGTAAAGCGGCAGAGGAGTATTTTGTGATGAATTACCAACGAGTCGCTTTGTTCCAGACTTGTTCTCTACAAGATACAACTAACCTTGGTTGCGGATTTGACTTCAAACTTTCAAATGATAACGAACGTTATTATATAGAGGTTAAGGGGCTAAATGAAAGCCGAGGAAACATAATGCTTACCGAAAAGGAGTATCGTGTGGCAGATGAATTGCGAGATAAATACTGCCTTTTTGTTGTTAGCAATTTTCGGCAAACACCATATCATACATTATTCTTTAATCCACTCTATACAAACAACCTTTCATTCCAAAGACAAGAAAGAGAGATTATCCAAGTATCTTATACGGCAAACTTATTATTATAAGAAAAATATTCCCACGCTCCTACGTCCGACGCGGCATATTCAGTACCGACGAGCCAAGCCCGACTATACGAGGCGTGAACCGCCCAATGCCCAAGGGCTACAAGCTACATCCAGGCGACCCCGTGCAATCGCTCGATGGCATACGCCCGCTCACGACCCGCGAACGCAGTATGGTGCAGACATTTCCAGAGGATTTCAACTTCAGCGGAACGAAGACCAACGTGGAGCAGATGATAGGCAACGCCGTTCCCGTGAACCTCGGCACATTCATAGCCAACGCACTCAACGCATACGCAAACGCATAATTATCGTTGAAAAAATATTCAAGGCGACACACCCTGCGAGTGCCGCCTTTCTTAATCCCAAAGCAGGGAAGTCGTTTCTTCGCTACGCTTCAGACTTTCGGTCTGCAGCTCAGCAAAGCAAACGGGTTTCCTCTACGCTCGCCTTGCGCCGAAAGCCCCTTGCCACACACGGCTGCACCGGGGGCGTATCTGTTCCAAGAGATAACCTATAACAACGGTATCCCGTGACCGATTACTTCAACGTCCTGCGGAACAATGAAAAGACGCGGAGTAACATCCTCTATATCGACATGGCGACAGGCGAAGGACTGAAGAAGCACCTGTATGCCTGTCCGCGCCGCGTAACTATTACGCCAGTGCAGGCGTTTTTACTTTTAAGCGGAATAGGTGCGAAGAAGTCGCCGCCAAAACGAACACGCGGTAATTCGTTGCTTGCAGTTGCAGAACTTTCGCACAAAATTCTTCATCGTTGCACCCGAAAAGCACTACGAGAAGTATTGTCGAACCATAGAAATGGACGTTTACAATCCCCACCGCTATCGCTTTGAGTTCCTAACATACGACAAACTTACCGAAACTTACAACAACACCGTGGGCGGCGCAAAGGAAATTGGTTGGCTTTTGTAGTTTTTGTATTGAAGCATTGATATATCGGAAAATAATCCGTACTTTTGCGCCAAGAATAACAAATATAAAGCATCATGGCACGCCCCATTGAAGAAACCCCTATCCTCTACGGTAAAGACGCAGAACGCTTCCTTAAAGGTATGGCGAATGTAAAGCCCGCCACGAAGGAGGAACGCGCAAAGGCTAAAAAGGCTTTCGAGTGGATGCGTAGCATTGCCACTTTTGCCCTTTGAACCGATGCGACTTGTAAAACTTGAAACACTGGATACCATAAAACCGTTCGATTGTGCCGACAGCGATTTGAACGGTTTTCTTTTTGATGACGCACTCTTCTACCATGGGCAGATGCTGGCAAACACGTTCGTACTGGAGGACGACGAGGAAACCATCGCCTACTACAGTCTGCTAAACGACAAGATTTCTCAAACTACCATAGAGAAGAACCTGTGGCGCAAGCTCCGTAAGAGCATCCCCCACGAGAAGCATCTCGGCAGCTATCCCGCCGTAAAGATTGGCCGTCTAGCTGTATCTCAAAGTCACAAAGCAGAGGGCATTGGCACGAACTTAATCTTCGGCATCAAACAAATGCTCATTGAAAACCGAGGAAACTCAGCCTGCCGCTTCCTCACCGTGGATGCCTACCGCGCCGCCGTACCATTCTATGAAAAGAACGGCTTCAAGATGTTGGTAAATGAAGTAGATGAAGACGCGCACACCGTCCCGATGTACTACGATTTAAAACAGATGTTGGAGTAGTTTGGCAGTAAACCCTACGACTGCGAGTTCTACACCAACGCACAAAACGAGTTTACCCGCGCAGACGAGCAACGCCTCGCTGACTACTTCATAAATGAAATGTCCTTCCAAATGGATGCTCATTATCAAGAGCACGGACTTTATTTATGGTCTCTACAACAAGAGAGGTATCAAAATGGAAATTAATAAAAGGATGCATAAATGACAATCCATTTTATCAAGATTGACAGTTGAAAAAGCAAACCCTCAGTATTTCAGCATTATTGCTAAAATACTGAGGGTTTATGTTCTCAATATATGCCAATAGACTTCTATGTATCCAACTTATAAATTGGGGCTTAAGGTTCAAATATGCTCCTAAAAATAGCGCTGTAACCTTTCCCTTCGCTGGGTGCTGTCAGAACCAAGCCATCTTCGGGACGGTACACCAATCCGAAATATCACGCAAAGCTCTTCTGCGACGTTCTTTTACGTTCCGCCAGCAAACTGACTTGTTCTCCCTCGCAGGGCGTGCCGCCGTCACCAGCGTCACCATCCAATACATGAGCGGAAAGACCGTCACGCTCAGCGGCGAGGGACTGAAGAAACGCCTCAGCTACCAGTCGGGAGACTGAGGAACCAGCGTCTTATAATAAAGAACAAGAGCGCACCCCCCGAGAGGAGTCGCGCTCTTATTCTTTGGTTAGGTAAAGACCGTCGTAGTTATTTCCACCTATCGCGCGTAATCTTTTCGACGGCTCTGCGCACCTCGTCCGTCATGACGGGGATGTTGTGCGAGCGCTCGTAGGCTTCAAGGTCGGAGAGGGGCATGTGGAACATGTTCTCGGTGGAGTTCAGGGCATCCAGCTCTTTGCGCTTTTGCTTGAACTCATCCTTTGTCATATAGGCTGTGCCCGTGACGGTGGTCTCGACAATATAGGTCTCACGTCCTTTTGAACCATTGTGTTCCCAATGGTTCAGGGACATGACGAAGTCGTTGTGCCTCACCCCGCCGTCCTCGCCTATACGATAGACTTCGGAGTAGCTGTAGGTATAGTCTTTATCCTGCCGACGCTTCAGCAATCTGTCCTCGCCGTACTGTTCGTTGGCATACATCTGTGCCCGACCGGCATCCATCGTAATCATGCTGAAGCCGTTCTCGCGGACGAGGGTGCCGACGGTGTCACGAGGGTTGACAATCTTCCAGCGATCCTTACCGTCGGGGATCTTTTCGAGGAAATACCTTTTCTTCCAGGAGCCGTTCTCCAGAAGCGTTTCGCCTGGCGTGCCACGGATGCCGCCCCGAATCATGTCGGCACTTCGGACTTCCCACCACGTGACGTCCTTCAGGTTGAAGAGGGCGTAGCTGTAGAAACCGAACTTTTCTGTAATCTTTTTCTTCTTCAGGTCGTAGGCACAGGGTACGATGCCTGCACGATAGCAACGCAGGGAGTCGTTGACGTAGCCGTAGAAGCGGTAGTACACTTCGGTGTAGAAGTATTCTTTGGATTTCACTTCGGCTTCGGCGAAGTCGTATTCGCGTTCCTCCATCGTGATGAGGCCGTCCTTGAGGTCGCTCACGTTAATGGTTCGGGGATTGTAGGCCAGATGGCTTACGTAGATGGTCTGGTGGCCCTTGACGTCTTCAAGGACTCCGTTGAGGTCGGTCGTACCGAGCAGTACGCCGCTCGATGTGCGCACGGCTGCCAACGCGATGCCGTCACCATCAGCATCGACAACCCGCACGCGCTGGGCGGCGAGGGGCATGCTGCAAAGGAGGAGTAGCGCAGCAAGCATGCGAGAAAGGGAATGATTCATATAATTAAGTATAGTTGTTCCAAAATAATTGAGCACTGACATGTAAGCAAAGGGAACTCAACAGCCAGTGGTCAATAATCAGAATATAATGTCAATACTCCATGCTATTGTTGGATTGGAGGGAATGCAGACTACTCCATCCCGTAGGCGAAGGTGTCGATGTAGTTGTAGCATACACCGAGGATGCCGACGAGGACAACGCCTGCCAAGCAGATGAAGAGGGCGAGGCGCGTGTAGTTGTCGGAGCGGAACTTCGCGATGGGGGTCTCGTTTGTCTTGATATACATGGCCTTCACAATGAGCAGGTAGTAGTAGAGTGAGATGACCGTGTTGATCAAGGCGATGAGCACGAGCCACTGGTAACCGGCGTTGAAGGCTGCCATGAAGACGAAGAACTTGGAGAACATACCTGCGAAGGGCGGGATGCCTGCCAGGGAGAAGAGGCAGAGCGTCATGAGAAACGCGAGCTTCGGGTTTGTCTCGTAGAGGCCGTCATAGTCGTCGATGTTTATCTTACCGCTGTTCTGCTCCACGACGTTGATGATGGCGAAGGCACCGAGGTCGGCCACCATATAGACGAGCAGGTAATAGACGAGCGCCGTCATACCCTGCGCCGTGCCACCCATGACGGCGAGCACGAGGTAACCTGCCTGCGAGATGGCGCTGAAGGCCATAAATCGCTTGAGGTTCTGCTGGCGTACCGCAAAGAGGTTGGCAATGGTGATGCTGGCCACGATGAGCCAGAAGAGACCGATGTTCCAGGCTTCGGAGAGCTGTGTGTCGGCAAATGCCTTCATCAGCACCGTCATCAGCACAAAGGATGCGGCGCCCTTAGATACCACGCTGAGGTAACCTGTCACCACGGTGGGCGCACCCTGATAGGTGTCGGCCGTCCAGAGGTGGAAGGGAACGAGGGATATCTTGAAGCCCATGCCGGCCATGAAGAGCACAAGGCCAAGGATGGACAGCAGCGAACCGCCACTGATGAGCGCGCCGATCTCCGTGAAGTAGAGCGTACCCGTGGCACCATAGATGAGGGAGACGCCGTAGAGCAGGAGGGCGCTGGAGAAGATGGCCAGGAGAATGAACTTAGCACCGGCCTCAGCACTTTCGTAGCGCCACTTGTCGAAAGCTACGAGGGCAGCAAGGGGCACACTGGCAAGTTCCAGACCGATGAAGAACATCAGGAAGTGTCCGCTCGAAATCATGAAGTACATGCCGAGCAGCGTGAAAAGCGTGATGAGGTAGAACTCGCCCTGCTTCACCACATTCTCCTCGCGACGCAGCCAACCGTTCGCCATCAGGAAGACAACGAGGGTGCCGACGTTGAGGACGCTCTTGACAATGGTCATCATGGCCGTGTGGACATACATGCCGCCAAAGGCTGTCACCTCATGCTCCATGCCGCAGCAGGGAATGAGATTGCCAAGGGTGTGGAGGCCGAGGAGAACGCAGGCAATGAGGCCAATTTTACCTCCGCGAACGGGTACTCCTTCCTTTGGTTCCTTACAGAGGAAAAGGTCGGCGAGGAAGATGATGAGGATGACTGCCAACAGGGACAGTTCTTCACGCATATATAGAAATTGACTATAATCCATAGCTTACACTTTAAAAGAAGGGATTAAACGATGCGTTAGTGACAAACGTGTTGATGTGGTCCACAATGGGAGCTACACCCGTGCCAATCATATTGCTCACCCAGAGCGGAGCCGAACCGAGAGCGGCGATGCAGAAGATGAGGCAGATGACAGCGAAACGCTCTTCCCAGCGCGCATCAGTAAGCTTCAGGTGGTGCTCGTTGGTTGCCGTTCCGTAGAGAATCTTACCTACAAGGCGCAGGATGTAGACTGCCGTGATGACAATGCTGGTGCAACCAGCGATGGTGAGGAAGCGGTGGAACGTGTCGGCGTGTTCAAAGGCACCCACGAAGATGGTCATTTCGGCCACGAAGCCACTGAAACCAGGCAAGCCGAGGTTGGCAAGACCGGCGATGACGTAGCAGACAGCGAGGAAGGGCATGATGCGCATCAGGCCTGTCATCTCGCGGATATCACGCGTGTGGGTACGGCCGTAGATCATACCGATGAGGGCAAAGAACAGGGCCGTCGTCAAACCGTGGGATAGCATCTGGATGACAGCACCCGTGGCGGCCACCTGGTTTACCATCAGGATGCCAAAGAGCACGAGTCCGCAGTGGGAAACGGAGCTGTAGGCATTGATGTACTTCAGGTCGGTCTGCACGCAAGCGGAGAACGCGCCGTAAACGACGCTGATGCCCGTAAGGATGAGGAAAATCCAGCCCAGATCCTGCGCACCTTGCGGCATGAGGTACATGGCGATGCGGAAACAGCCGTAGCCTCCGAGCTTCATCAGTACGCCTGCGTGAAGCATGGATACGGCGGTAGGCGCGGAAGCGTGACCGTCGGGGCTCCACGTGTGGAAGGGGAACAACGCACCCAGCACGCCGAAGCCTGCGAAGGTAAGCGGGAACCAGATGTGCTGCACTTCTACGGGGATGGCATGAGCACCATTCGTCTGGTTGGCGATATCGACGATGTTCATCGTTTCACCACCAGCACCATAGAAGATGCCGAAGATGCCACACATGAGGAAGGCGGAACCTCCCATCAGCATCAGCGTGAGCTTCATGGCGGCGTACTCCTTCTTACCCGTGCCCCAGACACCGATGAGGAGGTACATGGGGATGAGGGCTACTTCGTAGAACATGAACATCGTGAACATGTCGATGCTGATGAAGAAGCCGAAGACACCCGCACTAAGCAGGGTGAACCACAGGAAGTATTCCTTGTTCATATCCCAGGACACGAACGTTCCCGTGAAGACTATCACGGCGGAAAGCAACAGCATGGCGACGGAAATGCCGTCCACGCCGACACTGTACTTGATATGAAGCGGCTTTATCCAATCAAAGGATGCCGTGAAGAGCATTTCTGCATCGTTGACGGCGCGTTCCTGCAGGAACATTACCGTCAGCACAGCTGCGGTGATGAGCAGCACGGTACTACCGGCCATCATCACGCAGCGGATACCTTTCTGACCTTTAACCAGCCATAAGCCTAATAGCATCAATAAAGGTACGAGTACAAATATCGAAAGAAAGTTCATAGCTGTTTGGTTTTAGAGTATCATGATTAGTAAGAGTGCGAGCACACCAAGGAAGAACACGAATGCGTAGCGTTGGATTGCGCCGCTCTGGAAGCCGCGAATCTGGAAGCTGAGCGCATGCGTGCCCCATGCCAGGAAGTTGAAGAAGCCGTCGATGACGTGACGGTCAAACCAAGCAATGGGTTTGGAGATGTGCGCGAAGATGATTCTGTGCGTAACGAACTGATAGACCTCGTCCATGTAGAAGCGTTTGTAGGCCCACTGGTGCAGACGCGGCATAGCACTCTGCAACTTGTCGGCCACGGGCTGCTTCTCACCTTTATATATATAGGTAGCGAGGCAGATGCTCAGAATGGCAACAATCGTGGATATTGAAGCGACCGTAACATCAAAGTGTATGGTGTAGTCCTGACCGCTTGCAGAAACGAAGCTACCGAACGAGCCGCCCCATCCGAGGAATCCGCCCAACGTGGAGTAGATACCTACGCCAAGGGTGATTGCGGAAAGGAAGATGAGCGGGAACGTCATCGTCCAGGGAGCCTCGTGCGGCGTGTGGTGCTCGTGGGCTTCCTTGTTTTCGGTACCCCAGAATATGCCATAGTAGAGGCGGAACATGTAGAAGGCGGTCATGGCTGCGATGCCGGTCATAATCCAACCGACTACAGGGCTGTAGTTCATACATGCCGTGATGATTTCATCCTTTGAGCTGAAGCCGGAGAAGAAAGGAATACCGGCAATGGCAAAGCAGGAAATC
Organism: Alloprevotella sp.; assembly: GCA_017476545.1. GTDB lineage: Bacteria > Bacteroidota > Bacteroidia > Bacteroidales > Bacteroidaceae > Alloprevotella. The sequence goes on along the minus strand of JAFUZP010000023.1, from coordinate 81,981 downwards.
AGGAATGTGGCGTTCGTGATAGGCATATACTTGCGCAGGCCGCCCATCTCGCTCATCTCGTTGGAGTGGACGGCATGAATGATGCAACCAGCACCAAGGAAGAGGCAAGCCTTGAACATAGCGTGCGTGAAGAGGTGGAAGTTACCGGCAAGGAAGCCAAGCTGTGTGTGGTTGTCAAGCACGCCTTCATGTCCCGGAAGGCTCACGCCGAGTGCCACCATCATAAAGGCAATCTGCGAAATGGTGGAGAAGGCGAGCACACGCTTGATGTCGCTCTGGGCGCAGGCCACAGCGGCCGCGTAGAAGGCTGTGATGACACCCACCCATACGATAATCGGCATGGCATTGGGAGCATACTCTATCCACATGGGGAAGAGGCGCGCAACCTGATAGACACCGGCTACGACCATCGTGGCGGCATGGATGAGGGCGCTGACAGGCGTCGGGCCTTCCATGGCATCGGGCAGCCAGATGTGCAACGGGAACATGGCACTCTTACCCGCGCCACCGATGAACATCAGCGTCAGGGCTGTGGGCAGGAGGAAACCGCCTGCGGCGACAGCGCGTGCTGCGTCAACGGGGACAAAGGCTGTTGCACCGTCGGCCAGCTTCAGCTCGTTGACAAAGGAGAAGCTGAACGAACCCGTATAGTAACCGAAGATGAGGATGCCGACGAGGAAGAACATGTCGGCAAAGCGCGTCACGATGAATGCCTTCTTAGAAGCGGCGATGGCGGCTTTCTGCGTGTAGTAGAAGCCGATGAGCAGATAGGAGCTCACGCCCACAAGTTCCCAGAAGAGATACATCTGGAAGATGTTCGTAGCCACCACGAGGCCGAGCATCGACATCGTAAAGAGGCTCAGGAAAGCATAGTAACGCTGGAAGCCGCGCTCGCCGTGCATGTACCCGAAGGAATAGATGTGCACCATGAACGACACCGTTGAGATGACGATGAGCATCATCACGCTGATGGGGTCAAGCAGCACACCCATGTCGAAATGCAGCGTGCCAAGCGGCAGCCATGTGATATTGTACGGCACCAGGGCTTCATAGACGCCTTCCGCCCCACGTCCTACGGCGAAGAAATACTCATAGGCCGTATAACAGGAGAGCAGGAATACGGCTCCCAGGCTGGTCGTACCAATCGCTCCTGCCAGCTTGTGGCTCAGTTTGTTCCCGAAGAGTCCCAGCAAGAGGAACGAAAGGAACGGCAGGAGCAGGATTAGGATTGTGTATGTAAACATATATCAGAATTTCATTTTCTCCAGCTTGCCGACGGAGATGTCCTTCAGCTGGCGGTAAACGTTAATCATGATGGCGATGGCAATGGCACTCTCCGCTGCCGTGATGGCTATGGAGAAGAGTGCGAAGAAGTAGCCTTCGTGTCCGCCGGGGTACAGCATGCGGTTAAACACGGCGAAGTTCAGGTCCGTCGCGTTAAGCATGAGCTCGATGGAGAGCAGTATCGCCAATGTGCTGCGGCGGGTCAGGAACCCGAAGATGCCCGCAAACATCATGACGGCGGAGATAATGAGCATATAATTTAACTGTATCATGGCTTTTACCTCTTTCTTGCTATTACCAACGCAGCGACGATGCAGGCGAGCAACAGGACGGAAACTGCCTCGAAGGGAAGCAGGTAGCCGTTCACGTCGGTCGAAAGCATGTGCTGGCCGATTTCGTTAATACTAATGACAGCTCCTTCGCTGGGTTCTGCCAGGGCTTCGGGCGTCGAGAGCATCTCCGTCAGCAGGTTTGCCTTGAAGATAGCATATACGAATGCGCCGAAGCCGGCCAGGCTGAGCAAAGCGGAAGCGAATATCTTCGAACGCGTATTCTCGCTCAACTTATCCTTCGCGCCGCGCGTGAGCAGGATGGCAAAGACGTACAGCACGACGATACCGCCGCAGTACACCATCACCTGCACAGAGCCGAGGAAGGTATATCCCAGCAGGAAGTACATACCTGCCACGCCCAGCAGGGCGAAGAACAGGTAAGCGGCAGCACGGAGCACGCTCTTCGTCAGCACGGTGGCAAACGAGGAGAGGACAATCATTACTGCCAGAATAATGAACATTATATTATATGAATCCATAATGCTTACTCAGTTTTAGGGGTTTTCTCTGCAGCATCTGCAGCCTCTGCAGGGGCAGAAGCGGGTGCCACAGCAGGCTTTTCCGCAGGCTTCGGGGCTGCCGCGGGGCGTGCGACGGGCTTCTTCTCCTGGCACTTGCTGCCGGGCTGGTTGAGCTGGCGCACGAGTTTCTGGCGGTCGAATACTGCGGTTTCAAAGCTCTGGTCGAAGGTAATGGCGTCCTGCGGGCAGACACGCACGCAGACCTGACAATACATGCAGATGCCTTGGTCGTAGATGTACTGGTCAAGAATCTTTTTCTTCTTGCCGTCCTCCGTCTCGATCATCTTGCTCTTCACTTCGATGGTGCCGTTGGGGCAGTTCGTCATGCAGAGGCCGCAGGCGATGCATTTGTGCTCGTTCTGCTCGTTGTGGGGCATCACGAGGGAGCCGCGGAAACGGTCGAACATCACGAGTTCCTTGCGGTTCTCGGGATATTGCTCGGTGATTTTCTTCGTGAAGAACTCGCGCATCGTGGTCTTCAGACCCACGCCGAGCGTCTTCATGCCTGCCACCAAGCCTTGTAGATAGTTCATATTCTCCATAGCCTTACACGTTTATGCCCAAGCCGAACACTACGACGAGTGCCATCAGGAGCAGGTTAATCAAGCTGAGCGGCATCAGGTACTTCCACTCCAGCGAGAGAATGTGGTCGATGCGCAGGCGGGGGAACGTCCAGCGCTCCCACATCAGCAGGAAGATGACGAAGAAAGTCTTACCGATGAACCACACGGCACCGGGGATTGCGTCCATCACACCATTGAAGCCGTCGAGGCCTGCGATGTGGAGCGGAGCCCAACCACCCAGGAAGATGGTAGAAGCGATACCGGCAGCGATGAAGAGGTTCAGGTATTCTGCGAGATAGAAGTAGCCGAAGTGCATACCGGAATACTCCGTGTGGTAGCCGGCCGTCAGCTCGCTCTCGCCTTCGGGAAGGTCGAACGGGCCGCGGTTGCACTCTGCGTTACCTGCGATGAGGTAGATGAGGAAGGCTATCACCGCAGGCACGTGGCCGCGGATGATGTTCCAGCCGTTGTCTGCCTGCTGCTGCACGATTTCGCTAATCTGCATCGTGCCGCTCAGGGCGACGATGGTCAGCATCGTGATGCCTATGGAGATTTCGTAGCTGATGAGCTGCGCTCCGGCGCGCATGGAGCCTATCATCGGGTACTTACTGTTAGAGCCGAGGCCGGCAAGCAGGATACCTACTACGCCGATGGAGCTCACGGCAATCATGAAGAACAGACCCACGTTGAAGTCGATGATGTGGCCGCCTTTGTTCCAAGGCAGGCAGGCGAAGGTCAGCATGGAAGCCGTCACGACGAGGAACGGGGCGAGGTCGTGGAGGAACATGTCGCTCTTGCGCATGTTGATGATCTCCTTCTGCAACATCTTGAAAACGTCGCTGAACACCTGCAGCAGTCCCCATTTGCCGACACGGTTCGGGCCGAGGCGGCACTGGAAGAACGCGCAGACCTTGCGTTCCATATAAATCAGGGCGATGGCGAAGACGGCGTAGAGCGTGATGATGAGCAGAGCCACCACGACGCATTCCAGCAGGATGGCAGCCCATTCGGGCACCAGTCCCAGCAGCCACGCGTGTATCGCCGAAGTCCAAGTTTGTAAGTTAAACATACTGTCAATAGCCCCGCCCAAGCCTTCCCCCAAGAGGGAGGGATGTTTGTTTGCACGTTGGGGTTCTGTGGGGCAATTATTATTTTAGTTATACATTTATATTACGTTTCCAACCTCCCTCCCTTCTGGGGAGGGACGGGGTAGGGCTTTTATCGGTCGATATCCGGCACTACATAGTCCAACGTTCCGTTGATAGCCATCATGTCGGCAATCAGCTCGCCGCGGCATGCCGTGTCCATAATCCACACGAGAGGCAGGCCCGTGGAACGGTAGTGCAGACGGTAGGGGCTCTTGTCGCCCGTGCTCTCCAGATAGACGCCGAACTCACCACGGCTACCCTCCACGCAGCTGTAGTACTTGCCTGCGGGCACCTTGATGATGGGCTTCGTCTTGGTTTGGAAAGCACCTTCGGGAATGTTGTCGATGAGCTGTTCGATGATGTTCAGGCTCTCTTCAATCTCGTCCATACGGCAGAGCAGGCGGGCGTAGCTGTCGCCTTCCGTGCGTACGATTTCCTTGAAGTCCACCTTTCCGTAGGCGGCATAGGGCTGACGCTTGCGCACGTCGTTGTGCCAGCCGCTGGCACGGCCCGAGGGACCTGTACATCCGCCGCTGACAACCTGCTCCAGCGAAAGCTTACCCACGCCGATGAGGCGGTTGCGGGCGATGACGTTGTTGATGAAGATGTCGTAGTATTCCCTGATATTCTTGCGCATGTAGGGGATGAACTCGCTCACGCGCTTCTGGAAGTTCGGGTGGATATCGGCAGCAAGCCCGCCAATCATGTTGTAGTTCAGGATGAGGCGGCCGCCGCACGTTTCCTCGAAGATGTCCAGCACCTTCTCACGGTCACGGAAGCCATAGAGGAAAGCCGTCGTGGCACCCATGTCCTGGCAGAGGCAGGAGAAGAACAGGATGTGCGAGTCGATACGCTGCAGCTCGTCCATGATGGTACGGACCACCTGCACGCGGTCGCTCACTTCGATGTTGGCAGCCTTCTCGATGGTCATGCACAGCGCGTGGCGGCTCTGCATGGCGCCGAGGTAGTCCATGCGGTCGGTCAGCGCCAGTGTCTGCGGATAGGTGTAGCTTTCGTTGAGTTTCTCGATGCCGCGGTGGATATAGCCGAGCTTCGGGTCCATCTTCTTGATGCGTTCACCCTCGAGGGCGACGCGGAAGTGGAGCACGCCGTGCGTGGACGGGTGCTGCGGACCGATGTTCACCATGTAGTCGTCCTTGGCGAAGACGACGTTCTCCTTCACCTGGATGCTGCCGTCCTCGGCGCGGTCGTACTGGAGCGTCGTGTCGCTGAGGCACTCGTTCTCCATCTTCAGCGGGTTCTGCTCTTCGGGCTTGTCGTCCTTGCGCAGGGGATAGCCCACCCAGTCTTCGCGCAGGAATACGCGGCGCATATCCTTATGGCCAAGGAACTTCACGCCGAAGAAGTCGAACACTTCGCGCTCGTAGATGTCGGCAATCGTCCAGAGGTCGCTCACGGTCGGGATGAACGGTTCTTCGCGGTCGGGGCAAACGGCCTTGACGTATTCGCGCCTGCCCGTTTCCGTGCTCCACAGGTTATACACGCAGCCGAGGCCTTCTTCGCCCCAGTCCACGCCCGTGATGAGCTCCAGGAAGTCCATCTTTTCCTCGTCGCGCAGGCGCTGCATCTCGTCGTGCAGCTTGTCCAGCTCCACGAGGCGGGGCTTGATTTCGTTCTCGCCGGGCACTTCAGGCTTCGGCGCAGGCTTCGCTACGGCCGGCTTTGCGGCTGCGGCAGCAGCTGCGGCAGCAGCTGCGGGCTGTTCAGCAGCAGGCTTCGGAGCGGGAGCGGCAGCCTTCTCAGCAGCTGCTTCGGGGATTTGTTTCTCTTTATTCTCTTCCATGATTAAGCCTCCTGTTGGTTTTCTACTACTTCCTTAATGCTTTCAATGCTCTCCCCAAGCGTCTGCGGGTCTTTCTGCTTGCGGTTCGTGGTGCCGAAGAAGTTCTCGGCCTTCACGATGCGCTGCAGCTGCATCATGCCGTAGAGGAAGCTTTCCGGGCGCGGGGGACAGCCGGGGACATAGACGTCCACAGGGATGATTTTGTCCACGCCCTTCACCACGTGATAGGACTTCGTGAACGGGCCGCCGGCCACAGCGCAGCCGCCGATGGCCACTACGTACTTCGGGTCGGCCATCTGGTCGTAGAGGCGCTTCAGGACGGGAGCCATCTTGTTCGTAATCGTACCGTTCACGAGGATGACGTCGGCCTGGCGCGGCGAGTTTCGCGTCACCTCAAAACCGAAGCGGGCGATGTCGTAGCGCGCAGCGCAGACCGCCATAAACTCGATGCCGCAGCAGCTCGTGGCAAACGTCAGCGGCCACAGGGAGTTCGAACGGCCCCAGTCGAAGAGGTCGTCAAGGCTTTTCACGATGACGTTCACGCCGTTGGCGTTCAGTTCGGCCACCAGCTTCTCGTACGTCTCGTTGTCGTTGAACTCCTCGTAGGGGATGTTCTTGATTTTGGGTCTTTTCAGTTTCATTGCCATTTCAACGCTCCTTTCCTCCAGGCATAAGCCAAGCCCAGAATTAGTATAAAGAGGAAGAAGACTACGCTCAGCAACCCTGCAGGCCCGAGGCTACGCATAACCACGGCCCAAGGGAAGAGGAACATCGTCTCCACGTCGAACATAAGGAAGAGGATGGCGAAGAGGTAGTAGCCCACGCGGAACTGCATGTACGCCGTGCCGCGCGTCGGGATACCACATTCAAAAGCCTCCTCCTTCTGGGCATTGTACGAGCGGGGCGCCAGCAGCTTCGCCAGCACCCACACCACGCCCACAAACGCCAGACCCGTCACAATCGTCGTGACAAATAAGGTAAAGTTCATAGCTCTTAATGTGTTATTGTTTATAATTTTGTCCGTTACTGAAGACAAATGCGGTGCGAAAGCCACGGGATGCGAAGACGTAGTGAAAAGATGCCAGATATGGCGGACACGCCTGCCCGCCGCATGGAATCCCGGTACCGTAAGAACCCTGTTTCACTCGCATTCGTCTTTTCGGACGCAAAAGTACGTAAAAAATCCCGTCCTCCCGCTTAAAAAGCAGAACTTTTCGCCCCCGTTTGGCTTTCACCGAAGAAAGACGTACTTTTGCCCTGTCATGGAAGCGCATCCATCCACCTCCAGCCCGGCCGTCGCCGTCATCACGGAGAACACCCTTGAGGGGCTCGGGCTCATAGGCATCATCGAGCGGATGATGCCGGGGGCCGATGTGCGCCTGTTCCCCACGCTGGAGGCCGTGCGGCAGGTCGGCGGGGAGGCGACTTTCTTCCATTACTTCATTTCCTCCGCCACCCTCCTGCAGCACGCCTCCTTCTTCGTGTCCCGCCGCCGCACCATCGTGCTCACTCACGGCGAGGAGCGCATCCCCGTGCAAGGGATGCACACGCTTAACATCTGCCAGCCGGAGCAGGACGTCGTCCGCGACATCCTGCTGATGGCGCACGCCGGACACCGCCACATCCCGGCGCACGCCGCGCAGCCCCCCTCCCCCGCCCTCACGCCCCGCGAGCGCGATGTGCTGCGCCTCGTGGCGTGCGGACTTATCAACAAGGAGATTGCCGACCGCCTGGGCGTGGGCGTTTCCACCGTCATCTCCCACCGCAAGAACCTCACGCGCAAGCTCGGCATCAAGTCCGTCAGTGGCCTCACCATCTACGCCGCTACCAACGGCATCGTGCGCGTGGAAGAGGTGTAAGGCGCGGAACCGACGGACGGAGCCCCTTCCCTGGCATCAGGGAGGGGGCTCCGCCTTTGTCGTCCCCGGGCAGGGGGGGCGGAGGAGGCTTATGGAACGGCGGGAGTTCCATAAGGGAACGGGCCTCGTTCCATAAGGGAACGGCGGCCGTTCCCTTATCTCCCTCCCGGAGGATGCTAAGGGCAGGAGTCCCCGACCCTAGGGTTACGGGAAACTGACCGTAGGGTTACGGCGAACTAACCGTAGGGTTACGGCGAACTAACCGTAGGGTTAGGAGTGCGTATCCCTAGGGGCGGGAGAAGGATAAGGGGGAAGTTAAGCACTACGGGCAGGACAATGCCGATGTGAGGCCGGGACTATCGCCTGTGCGCAGCAACAACTCCCGCAAGCACGGCGAACCCACGACCCCTTCAAGTGCTCTTTTTACCGCTAACGGAGAGGGGCCGCTTAGGGGACGACCACCACTTTCACGAAGTCGCGCAGACGGATGGGTCCGCGCCCGGCACGCGCCTGGCTGTCGCTGACGAGGAGGAGCGTCTGCCGCCCGTCGCGCAGACGTATGCCGGGACAGATGCCTTCGTAGCTGGCATAGGCCTGACGGAGTACACCAAGGCGCGTCGTGAAACTGAGGAGGGGATGCTTCACGACAAATCCGTCCGCTCCCGGCGCAGCGGCAGGGTCAATCAGGTAAAGACGCACAGAAGTGCGCGCGCCGATATAGCGCCTCGGCACGCGCAGTTCGCGCTCCAGGACGACAAGGCGGCCGTCGGCCAGGGCGCAGAGCGCAGGAACGCCCATGCAGTAGTGGCGTCCGTTACGGGGCAGTGCGGGAGCGTCCATCAGGTAGCGCAGCTGACGCGCCGGCCTCCCCTCCCCCGTGAAGGCCTGCAGGCGGAGGACATTGCGGGCATCGGGATGCTGCGGGCAGGTACAGGGGCCGTCCGCCGGCAGCGGCACCTCCGTCGTTGTCCAGAAGAGCCCGTCCGCCGCGCTGTAAGTCAGTGCCTCGAAACCCATGTTCGCACGGACGCTGTCGCGATCGAAGCAGGAAGGTACACGCAGGCGGCGGTCAGCGTACTGCCCCCCGAGCGTATAGCCGAGGATTTGCTGGTCGCCCTCGCCACAGATGTAAACGGTACGGCTTACGGGGTCGAAGGCTACGCCCTCGCAGTCGCGCAGGGAGTTGCCCCGCTCGTCGGTTTCGGCGGGCGGCACGCCCCGGAAGCCCTCGTCCGCCACGCGGAGGACGCGCCCCGTAAGCGTGTCCTGCTCAATGCGGAACACGTAGAAGCCGTCCAGCGGTTCCTTGTCGCTCACGACGGCATAGCGGCCGCCGCCCAAGGGCGTTATGCCGCTGTAGTTCGCAGCCCTCACCCCCCAGCGCGAGAGACTGCGCTGGCGCAGGGAAGCGGCCTCCTGCGCGAAAGCCTGGAAGGGAAAAAGGATCAGGGAGAGGAGCAGGATGCGCTTCATCAGTAGGCAAGTTGCAGCGTGCGCTCGCCACCCGCCTCCGTAACGCGCAGCGCGATGCTGTCGCCCGCTGTGAGAAGACCGGCATAAGCGTCAAGCCGGCAGGAAAGATAGGTATCGCGGGAGTAGTAGCGGGTGTCCCCGTTTTGGTCATGGTAGAGGCGTAGGCTCAGGACGCGCGCCCCAGAAGGTGCTGCGGTTACACCCTCGTCCACCACGCCGAGGACATGGCGGGCAGCATTGCTGCCGCTCTGTAACGTGAGCAGGAGGTTCAGGTAACGCCCCCCGCGCCACGCGGCACGGCACTGGAGGGGGTCGCTGCGCAGGACGACGCTACCGGCAGCGACGGGGGTAACGGCCAGGACGGGGGATACGTGGAGCAGGCGAACGCCATCCGCCGACGGTTCAAAGACGGCATAGGCGCGGAAGAGCGTATCGCGCAGTCCGCAGGAATATACGTTCGCGGGAAGGCGCTCGGTGCCGTCGTCAAAGCGGACGTAGGCTACGATGCCTGCCGCGTCGGTCTGCGCCTCGCAGAGTTCCTGCCGATATGGCGGCAAGTAATCCTCATCGTCATTGCCACAAGCGGCGGCCAGGGTGAGGAGGGCAAGGAGGCAGAGCGTCTTCGGGAGGGTTTTCATACTTCGGAACGGCGGGCGGCCTCGTGGTTGCGCAGGGGGTTGGCGTACATCGTGAGCATCCGTTCGCGCAGGAAGGCGCAGTCGGGCGCAGGCAGGCCCACCTTGTCGAGCTGTCCCTGCAGGTAGGCTTCGAAACGCTCCTCGTCCGCCGCCGTGTAGTGCGCGCTATGGTCAGAATTGCCGCTGAGGCGGTCGGCGGCGATGTAGTTGTTGGGATAGAGGCGGTAACCGAGGAATATATCATGGTCTATGCGCCGGGCCACCGTTTCAAAGAACTCGTTCTTGCGCAGGTCGGCATACTCGTCCAGCCAAGCGTTGATGCACGGCGCGACCTGGTAGTGTACGCGCCCCTTGAAGCCATAGATACCGGTCCGCATGTTGAGGAGGTCGTCCTCACGCGTCTTGCGATAGTCGGGATTGTCGCGGCGGAGCTGGAACTCGCGGGCCTTGAGGTAGTCGCAGGGGTCGTACTCATAAGAGATGGTGAGCGGCGCGATGTGCATTTCCTTCAGGCTCTCGACTGGCGTTCCCTCACCGCCCATGGCGATCATCTTCAGGACGGACTCCTGCGTACGGTCATCGCTGTCCTTCGCACGGCCCTCGCGCTGGGCAATCCATATCGGGTCACGCTTCTCACGGACGACGAAGTGCATATAGCGGCTCATCAGCTGGCTGGCCACAAGCGTCTCGCGGAGACCGAGGGAACGCTGCACGATGAAGGCCTTGTTGAGGCGGACGACGTGCTTAATCCAAGGGTGGATAAGGAGGTTGTCGCCAATGGCTACCTCGGCAGTCGTGGGGAAGCCGTTCTCAATGAGCAGGGCACTCAGCAGTGCGGAGTCCAGTACGATGTCGCGATGGTTGGAAAGGAACGTGTAGGGCACGCTACGGTCGGCCACGGCAGTGCAGTCCATGGAAAGCCCCGTAGAGGCGCGGTCCATGATGCCATAGACCAACGAATAAATGAACTGTCGCTGGAAATCGAGAATGTCGGGGCAGGCATAAAGCCGCGCGCGCAGTTGGTCGATGGGTAGGTCGGGACAGACGTGCGGGAGGACGGCAAGGAACTGCGGGTCGGCAAGGAGCTCTTCGAACACAGGCTGCATATCGCGCGCCTCGTAGCATCGGATACTGTCAAATTCGGCAGGGGTTTGCATAGTGCGGGCGTTGGAAGTATTCAGTTCAGGCGGCCTTCGATGATGTCGGATAGCACGTCGGCAATGTCCAGACCGGCAGCGCGAACCTGCTGGGGGATGAAGCTGGTGGCCGTCATGCCAGGTGTGGTGTTCACTTCGAGCAGGTTAATCTGCTCCGCACCGGCCTCGCCACTGAGGATGTAATCAATGCGGATGATGCCGTAGCACCCCAGGAGGCGGTAGATGCGGCGGGTCATCTCGCTGACGCGGCGGGCCGTCTCGGGAGCTATGCGGGCAGGGGTGATTTCATCAACCTTGCCGTTGTACTTCGCGTCGTAGTCGAAGAACTCCTGCGTGGTGACGACTTCCGTTATGGGGAAGGTAACGACTTCGCCGTCACGGCGGAGGTAAGCGCCACACGTCACTTCCGTCCCGATGAGCAAAGCCTCGGCCATCACCTCATCGCTCTCCTCGAACGCCGCAGCAACGGCAGGGAGGAATGCGTCCGCACTCTTGACTTTCGTCACGCCATAACTACTGCCGCCGGCATTGGGCTTCACGAAGAGGGGAAGCCCCAGCCGCTCTACAACGGATGCGGGGTCGGGAAGTGTCTCGCCACGGCGGAAAAGCAGCGAATCGGACACATGCAGCCCGGAAACAGGACGCAGGTAATTGTTGAGGGCGTACTTGTTGAACGTAAGTGCCTCCACAAGGACACCGCTCGTGGAGTAAGGTATCTTCAGCAGGTCGAAATAGCCCTGCAACACGCCGTCCTCGCCGGGCGTGCCGTGGATGGTGATGTAGGCAAAGTCGAAACGGCGATGCCCGTCGGGAGACTGGAAACTAAAGTCGCTACGGTCAATGGGAAGCGTGTCCGCACCGTACTGCACGGTCCAGCCGTCTTCATCCAGCCGCACGATGTAGGCGTCATATTTGGTCGCGTCCAGGAAGGACTGGATACCCGCCGCGCTACGCAGCGAGACGTCGTGTTCGGAGGAGAAACCGCCGGCTACGATGGCAATGGTTGTCTTCATATTTCTTCTTTAAGCTGTAGTCCGTTGATGTAGGTGCGCCAACGCGCGAGCAGCTGCGCCATGTCGGCAGGCAGGGGAGCAGAGAAGTCCATCTCCTCGCCCGTGCGGGGATGGCGGAAGCCGAGGGTGCGGGCGTGGAGGGCCTGCCGGGGACAGAGCGCGAACTGGTTTTGGATGAATGATTTATAGGCGGCAGAGGTGGTGCCACGCAGCACCTGCGCGCCACCATAACGGGCATCATTGAAGAGGGGGTGCCCGATGTGCTTCATGTGGACGCGTATCTGGTGGGTGCGCCCCGTCTCGAGAACACACTCCACGAGGGTGACAAATCCGAAACGCTCCAGCACGCGGTAGTGCGTAACGGCAGGTTTCCCGGCATCGGACTCAGGAGGTAGCACGGCCATCTGCTGCCGGTCGGAAGGATTGCGTCCGATGTTGCCTTCCACCGTACCACCCTCCTCTTGGAAATTACCCCATACGAGGGCTTCGTATCGGCGGCGCGTGGTCTTGTTGAAGAACTGTACGCCGAGCTTGGTCTTGGCCTCGGGGGTCTTTGCCACAACGAGCAGGCCGCTCGTATCCTTGTCTATGCGATGGACAAGCCCCACTTCGGGGTCATTGGGGTCGTAGCCGGAAACGTCGCGCAGGTGCCAGGCGAGGGCATTGACGAGGGTGCCGCTGTAATTACCCACGCCCGGATGCACGACAAGGCCTGCCGGTTTGTTCACCACAAGCAGGTCGGCATCTTCGTAAACTATATCCAAGGGGATTTCTTCCGGCACGATGGCTGTCTCGTAGCGCGGGCGGTCAAGCAAGAGGGTGACGACATCCAGGGGCTTCACGCGGTAGTTGCTCTTCTCGGAGCGGCCGTTAATGTGGATGAAACCGGCGCGCGCCGCTTGCTGGATGCGGTTGCGGGATGTGTCGGGCAGATGGGTCATGAGGAACTTGTCCACACGGAGCAACTGCTGCCCCCGGTCGGCAACGATGCGGAAATGCTCGTAGAGCCCGGCATTCTCGTCGCCTTCCTGTAACTCGGGCGGAGCGGGTGTAGCCAGCTGGTCGTCGGTCATTGTATTCCCTCGTCTATCTCGTCGGCGTACATGTCGCCGTTGATGGCGTAATCGAGGCTGTCGTTTCCGTTGTACTCTTCGTAAACGCGCCCGTCACCGATGACAAGCGTCAGCGGGATGTCCACCGTAATGCGCTCTCCTGCCTTACGCGGCTTGCCGCCGGCCTCGATACTGTAAACCCAGTCGCGGTCTCCGCTGGTGTACTTCGGTGCGGTAACTTTGAAGCCCATCAGGCGCAGCTTTGACTCGGCATCGCGATAGGAGCTGTTGTCCGCGAGGTCGGGCAGTGCCAAGGCCATGGCATGGGCGGCATTCACGGTGACGAGGACAATGCGGCCGGGCTTGACGACGGTCTTCCCCTTGATGCTTTGCTGCAAGATGATGTCGGCGGGAAGCGTCTTTATGTAGCCGGTATCGATTACCTCCAGCTTGATGCCCATTGAGGCAAACTGGTTTTCCACCACGCGCACATTCTTGCCGACGACATTGGGCACGACGACGGTCTTACCGTGGTGGGTATAAATGTTCAGGAACCAGATAAAACCTATAAGTAAGAGAGAAGCGACGACAAGCACGCCGAGGCAGTTGCCCCAGAGGTAGCCGCTGAATGCTTTCTGAAAGAACTTTTTCACGTCCATAGGTGCGTATTTGGGTGCGAATATAGCGAAAGCCGGGAGTAAATGCAAGCAGACACAGGGATTTTGCGCAGGACGGGCAGGGGACTCAGCCGATGCGGACAAAAAACTCCCGCACGGGGAATCCTCGTGCGGGAGCTGTATCTGGCGGCCTGCCATGCAGACACGCGCCTTAACGCTTGCCGTGTACTTCGTCGGAAACGGTCAGTTTCTTACGGCCATGGCGGCGACGGCTTGCCAAGACGCGGCGGCCATTGGCGGTCTGCATACGTTTGCGGAACCCGTGCTTGTTGTTCCGCTTGCGGTTGTGGGGCTGGAATGTCCTTTTCATTGCTGTATTTCTTTTTTATTTGTTGCGCTGTTTCTTAATTTTCGGCGTGCAAAATTACGAATAAAATACCAACCGCCAAATTTTCAGCTCATTTATTTTTTCGCGGCGAAGCGTTCGGCCTGCTCGCGGATAAGGTCGGCATCGTCAAAGTAGTTAATCTTCATGGCGCGGCGCACCTCGTCCAGCGTCTGCGCGGCTACCTCGCGGGCGTGTTCGCAGCCGTGCCGGAGCATTTCATATACGGCGGGGATGTCCTGTTCGTACTCCCGGCGGCGCTGGCGTATGGGCTCGAGCTCCTGCTGCAGGATGGCGGTGAGGAATTTCTTCACCTTCCCGTCACCCAGCCCGCCGCGCTGGTAGTGTTCCTTGACCTCGTCCAGGCTCTGATACTCGGGCCAGAACGCGGGGAAGTGCTCGGCGCGGCAGAAGGCGTCGAGGTAAGTGAAGACGGTGTTGCCCTCCAGGTGTCCGGGGTCTTCGACGCGCAGGTGCAGAGGGTCGGTGTACATGCTCTTGACCCCCTTGTCCACCGTCTTGGCGTCGTCGGAGAGGTAGATGCAGTTGCCCAGGCTCTTGCTCATCTTCGCCTTCCCGTCCGTGCCGGGCAGGCGCAGGCAGGCGGCGTTGTCCGGGAGGAGGATTTCCGGCTCCACGAGCGTAGGGCCGTAGATGTGGTTGAAGCGGCGCACAATCTCGTTCGTCTGCTCGAGCATCGGCTTCTGGTCCTCGCCGACGGGAACGGTCGTCGCTTTAAAGGCCGTGATGTCGGCAGCCTGCGATATCGGGTAGGTGAAGAAACCCACGGGGATGCTCTCGTTGAAGCCGCGCATCTGTATCTCCGTCTTCACCGTAGGGTTGCGCTGCAGGCGGCTGACGCTGACCAGGTCCATGTAGTAGAAGCTGAGCTCCGTCAGTTCAGGTATCTGGCTCTGGATGAAGATGGTCACCTTCGCGGGGTCAAGCCCCACGGACAGGTAGTCCAGCGCCACCTCAACGACGTTCTGGCGCACCTTCTCCGGGTTGTCCATATTGTCCGTCAGCGCCTGCGCATCGGCTATGAATACGAACATATCCTTGTAGCCGCCGGCGTTCTGCAGCTCCACCCTGCGCCGGAGCGAGCCGACGTAGTGCCCTAGGTGCAGGCGGCCCGTCGGGCGGTCGCCCGTAAGAATTACTTTCTGTGCCATTACTGATGAATTTGCCGCAAAAATAACACAAAAGCGCGGAAAGGCAAAGCCCCCGCCCCGCGCAAATCTGCCCCGGAGGAAGGGCCTCCGAGCGCCCGCTCACGGCACGAGATATCTCGCTGTAAACAAGCGGAATGCCAGCACAGCATAACTCGGCCCGAAGTTGAGTGCGCACTCAGGTCATAGTTGAGTGCGCACTGTACTACCAGTTGAGTGCGCACTCAACTATATGTTGAATGCGCACTCAACTTTCCGCCCGCCCCCGCGACCGTGATCACTCGCCCTCGCCCTCGGCGCCCGCAGCCTTCTTCCGCGAGAGCTCCAGCTCGCTCGGCTCGAAGGAGAGCGTCGTCTCGTTCACCTGCCGAGCAATCTCCTGCGCACGGCGGAAACTTATCGTCACCTTCTTCACAGCCTTCGCCCCGGCCTTCCAGCACGCCTCCTGCGTGGGGAACCCCTCGCTCTTCAGGCGGCTGTAGATCGTGCCGATCTCGTCCAGCCGCACGCTGCGCCCGTTCTTCAGGGCCTGGATAATCTCGTACTGCAGCGCGTCAAGCACGGCCTTGATGTCCGGACGCCCCACCGTCGAGCTGTTCGCGATGCGGTCCGCCAGCTCGTCCATGTCCACCACCTGCTGGCGCGCGCTCTGCACGTAGTAAGCCAGCGTCTTGTCCTTCGGGCTCTTTATCGCCCGCGTCACATAAGGATAACTCATTTCTCAAGAATTTTTAATGGTTGTTTTATGTTTTGTATTAGAACGACTAGTAGTATCCACAATATTAGTCGCCGAGGATCTCCATCGTTTCTATCGTACCCTCGAACCTGCGGCCATCGTACGTCCCGCTGAACGTTTTTCCATTGCCGGTACATTCATCGAACTGCGCGCCGGCAAAGAATTCCTCCGCAGTCCAATCCACCCCGCCGCCGAAGGATATAACGGGCGTGGCGTCCGGCGTCGGAAGAATGCCGCGGCCGCACCGAGCCGTTTCTATACCCCAAGCCACATAAGTAAGACTCGAACAGTCGGTAAAATCGTCCACATCGTTACGCAGGGCTGTCGCCCAGGCCGCATACTTGCTCATGAAAGTGCTTCCGAGATCACCGCACTTGAAGTCCCAATTACCCGGCGTATTGATATGTTCGTTGATACAGAAACCTCCGTCATGCGCACCAGTATGTAAGCCACTATGGGTGAAGCGATTGCCATCCCTAGTAAAGACATAATAGTAATCAATCCCCATCGGCGTGAGGGTAATCTGCACGGGCGGCCCCGTCACCACCCCGCTCGCCGCCAGCAGCCCGCAGCCCAGCGGGAAGACCTGCATCGTGGGCTTCACATAGGGTTTCTTTGCCTTCGGCGCGGTGTCCGCGCACGGTTCCGCCGCCCGCACATCGCCGGGCAGCGCAGCGTTCAGTTCTTTTCTTTTTTTCATTACGTTATTGTTTTTATGAGTTAATGATTACTTAATGCTTACTTCATAACCTTCCGCACCGACCCAAGCCTCCCCCTCCCGGGGGGGACGGTAACCGGCTTTGCCGCTTGGCTTGTCCAAGAAGGGGGGCTGGATGGTTTGGGGCTTGTTTGCACACAAAAAAGCGGCGCACCGCAACCCCATGAAAGGGGCGCGACGCACCGCTCAATACTTAGCCGTATATCTGTAACTACTTGATTTCCAGTCGGGGGGGGGGGGTAAGCCCCGCCCTGCGGGCGCGGCACACGCCGCCGCCCTCCGCTACTGCGGAAGCCGCTACACCTATATTATATATATACGCGTAAGGCATCGTCAAGTTATCGTTTCTGGTTGCAAAAGTAGGGAAACATTCCCGTTCCGCCAAGGCGGAAGGCGGAAATGTCTATGCGGGGGAGTCCGCTCACACCTCACTTACGCGCACTGCGCAGAGCCTTCAAAGCCTTCTGCGCGGCCTTGACAGCCTTCTGGGTCTCAACCGAGAACTTGCCGCTCAGAACCTTCTCCACCTCGGCCTGCGCCAGGACGGCGTAGTGACGGCTGACAACGTTCTTCTCAGCCATAGTGCCAGCGGCGTCATAGTCCTTCCACGCCTGCTCGGCGAGCGTCTTCTGCGCAGCCGTCACCTTCTCGGCAACAGCCTCCGTATCGGCTTCGTCCGCAGCGTAAGCGTGCTTGTAGCCCTTAATCTTGTCCCATCCGCCGCGCGTGAAGTCGGGGAAAGCGACTGCGGCGCAGTTGTGGTCCATGGAGAGCGTGCCGAGTTCGGCAAGGCAGCACCACTCTGCGAGGTCGTACACGTCCATGTCAAGCGGCAGACCGTTCTGGAGGCAGTAAACGAGGCGGCTGTCCATCATGAAGTCCATACCGCCGTGTCCCAGTTTGCGCCCGCGTTCACCATACTTCTTTATGATGGGGCTCTCGAATTGCTTCGTCAGAGCAACCTGCTGCTCGTAGGGCATATAGTCGTGGCTGTTGAGGTCGTCAATCTGGGGAGCCACGCCGCTGGCCTGGAGCTGGGCGGCATCAAGGGCGTAGCCACGGCCGTCTCCGTTCTCGCGCATGGGATACTTGTCAGCGAAGCCCTTCGTACCGACGAGTTGGTATAGGCGGTTGTAAGGCTGCGGGTTCATCACGTTGTGCTGAATCTCGATAACCTTACCGTTCTCCGTACGGATGAGCGTCGTCGTGTGGTCACCGTTACGGAAGGCGGCGGGCCGCTTGCCCGTCTTTGCCTCCACGTAGTCGGGACCGTGGACAGCCTTCGTGTCCATAGCCACGAGGGTCTTCATGCGGTCGCCCCGGTGGATATCCATAGCCTGGGCCACAGGCCCGAGGCCGTGCGTAGCATAGACGTCACCACGGTTCTCCATGTTGTACTTCATGCGCCAGCCGAGGCGGTCGGGATCGCTACCGTCGGGGTTCTTCCAATAGTACTCCCAGAAGGGATCGAGGTTGTGGATATAAGCACCCTTCCCATGGAGCACCTCGCCGAAAACGCCTGCCTGTGCCATGTTGAGCGTGCGGAGTTCGAACCAGTCGTAGCAGCAGTTCTCCAAAATCATGCAGTGCTTGCGCGTCTTCTCACTGAGATTGACGAGTTCCCAGCACTGTTCGAGGTTCATGGCGGAGGGTACTTCGATGGCAGTGTGCTTACCGTTCTCGAGGGCGCACTTTGCCACGGGGAAGTGGTGGTCCCAGTCGGTGGCCACATATACGAGGTCGATGTCCGGACGGCGACAGAGCGCTTCGTAACCCTTGGCACCGCTATATACAGTTGCAGGGGGCAGACCTGCCTTGCGCAGGAACTGCTGCATACGGGCCGCACGGCTCTCTTCATAGTCGCAGAGCGCAACGATTTCAACGCCGGGGATAAGGCAGAAACGCTCAACGGCACCGGGGCCGCGCATGCCGAGACCCACAAACGCCACGCGCACGTTCTGCATCTTGGGAACGGCGAGCTCGAGCACGTCCTTTTGGTCGGCAGGGCGTACGGGGTTTTCAATGACGATAGTGCCCTCCTCCCAATGCCACTTGGTGGAGGGGCTGGTAGCCTGGGCGAAGCCTTGGCCGACGATGAGCAGCGCGAGGGCGGCTGCGGACAGGATGTTGCGGAGTTTCATGTGTACGAATTAAAAGGCAAGGAGTAAAAAGTAAAGATTTTTATACTCACGCGGTGCAGAGATATACAGACAGCCTATGGCTATACTAACGTTTACTTGTTACTCCTTAATTATTACTTTATTTTAACTTTCTATTACTGCTCAAGCACGCTCTTGTAGTAGGTAGCGGTCTCGTTGTCCGGCTGGAACTTCAGCCACTCCTTCGTATAGTGAAGTGCCGTGGCGTTATCATCGTTCTGGGCGTAGTAGAAGACGAGGTAATTGTAGGCCGTAGTGCGGAAGGCCTCCACATCGTCCTCATTATAGTCGCCGAGCTGTTTCAACAGGTCTAGGAAAGCATCGTGCGCCTCCTTCTGCGGCTTGTCGGTAGTCATGTGCAGACGGCCGCGCCAGAAGCCTGCGGCGTACATTTCCGGGTCGAGCTCGATGGCTTTCAGGAAGGCAGCATCGCCCTCTGTGATGAGCTGGGCCTGCTTCTCGGGAGCGATGCCCTCGGCGCGGCTTGCAGAGAAGTAAGCGCGGCCGAAGCGGTAGTAGTCCGCAGCCTCAGCATCCTTAGAAGCAGCGAAGAACTTCTTGTAAGCCTCGATAGCACCGTCGTTGTTGCCGTCAAGGAGGTAGAGGTTGGCAATCTCGGCCCACGTGTTCACGTTGGCGGGATCCACCTGGATAAGCTTCTCTCCGTACTTAATGGCGTTGGTGTGGTCGCCAATGCTCTTGAAGTAGTTCATCGCGGGGTTGTAGTCCAGGTTGCCGTACAGGGAGTCGGGATACTGCTGCTCCGTGATGTACTTCACGCTCTCGGCAGCCTTCTCCGTCTCACCTGTGAAGACATCGGAGAGGAAGACCATGCGCTTGAAGACCATGTCGCCCGGCCAGCGTTCCTGGAACTTGCGGCACACCTCACCGAGCTGCTGGAAGTCGTGCGAGGAGGAAATGCAGATAGCATAGTTCTGCGCGGCGAGTTCGTCCATATCGTCGGCGGGGCAGAGCTCGAAGTACTTCTTATAGTGCGTAGCGGCGTCCGTGTACTGTCCGAGACCGTAACGGATGTCGCCCAAGTCCTTCTCAACGGTATAATCGTCGGGGTTCAGAGCGACGATCTTCGTCAGGTAATCCTCCGCAGCAGCGGGGTTCACCTGCTTGTAGATGGTCACGTTCTGGCGCAAAGCGGCGATATTGTTGGGATCGATGGCCAGTACTTCCTCGTACTTCTGCCCGGCGAGGCCGAAGAAGGTCTCGTTACCTGTGGCGAAGCCGCGCGCCTTGTTCACCTGGCCGGCGAACATGAGGCCGGGGACGTAGGTCGGGTCTAACTTATACACTTGGTCGGCGCACATCTTGGCCACCTGATAGACTTTCTTCTCAAGGAAGAAATCGCCCACACTGATGAGCTGGTCCTTGTCCTTGCTGACTTTCTTCAGTGCTTTGGTAAAGATTTTGTTCGCTTGGTCGGGGTCATCCATCTGCAGGTCGATAACCTGGTTGCACATCTGTGCCACCAGCGGATCCATCGGCGCTACATCGTAACCTTTCGTAATCTGCGCCCGCGCGCTGCTGCCCGCAAAGAGAACGGCTGCAAGGGCTAGCGTTTTGAAAAAGTTCCTTTTCATACTCTCGTTTTTATTTTGGTGATTGTTCTATGTCCGGCTGCGTTCGTACCCGGCTTCTGCCTGTTAGACGGAGCGAAGATGGGGAAGTTGCTGTTCCGTTTTTCCGTTTTCTTCTCTCCCCGCACGGCGGTCGCGCGCACGCAATTGCGGGCAAAAGTAACAATTATTCCCCGTCTGCCGAAATCTTTCCCGCCATATTTTTCGCCCGATGGAGCATTCTGTTACGTGGAGCGGGGAAAAACAGGATATCGTGCCCCCAAGCGCGCCCCGGAATGCCGCATTTCGTATTGTC
This sequence comes from Alloprevotella sp., assembly GCA_017476545.1. GTDB lineage: Bacteria > Bacteroidota > Bacteroidia > Bacteroidales > Bacteroidaceae > Alloprevotella. Next base: position 61,466 of record JAFUZP010000023.1, on the reverse strand, counting down.
CACCCCGTTTGGGATTTCTCCCGGGCGGCCGGGAAATTTTTCCCAAGCGAACGGGAGAAAAATCCCGCGCACCCGGGACAGCCCGGGACGGATGCGTCCCGAAGCCGCCACCGCAGAGTTTGCAGGCGAAAATCCTGTCCGTGCTGCTCTGCCGCCGAGGGTCGGCGAGTATCAGGCGGTAGAGGAAGGAATGTCGGACTGCTTGCCGGAACCACCTACTTCACCTTGACGGCTTTCACCTGCACGGGCATCATGGGCAGCAGCTGCGAATTGTTGCAGAAGATGAGCTGCCCCTTCTGTTCCTTTAGCCAGTGCCAGAGGAGCTTCTCTTGGGAACGCTGGCGCGGGTCGGTGGTGATGGCATAAACGGAGCGGGTGAGGGGGTACTCGCCCGTACCGATATAGTACTGGTAGGGACGGCGGTAGTAGCTGGAGGCATCGCGCTGCACGAGCATCACGCGAACGGGAAGCCCGCCGAAATCGGTGAGCGTGGCGGAATTTCCCTTGCGTAGCCAGTCCACCCCGACTACGCCGATGACATCGGAGCTGTCCCGGACAAAGTCTATGACGGCCTCGCTGCTGCCTTGTGCAAAAACATTACCCTGCAACTCAGCCCCAGAGCAGAGGGAGTCGCGCATATAGCGGACGGTGCTGCTGCCACTGTGGTCGAAGAGGAGTTTAAGCTCGCCCCGGCGCGAGGATCCGGCCAGCTGCTCCCAGCGCGTAATGCGCCCGGAGACGATACCTTTCACCTCATCAAGCGTGATGAGGGTATCGGGACAGTTGCGGCTGACGATAAGGGCAAAGGCATCGGTGGCGATGAGTTCTTGCCGTGCGGTGTGGCGGCGGCTGTGTACAACGTCCAGTTCCGAGGGCTTGAGCTTGCGAGTGGCCACGCAAGAGCTCAGGCTGTCGGCAACAAGCAGGCGCAGGGCGGAGTCCTCGCTGCAATAGAGGGGCTTGAGCTGCGCGGTGGGATGGAGCATGGAGAACTGCTGGAGCTGTTCCTCCATGATGGGGCGGAAGGTGGCGTCAATGGCGATACGCACATCGTCTTCGTTGAGCCAGCCGTGCGCAGGCCTCTTCCCGCACGCCACAAGCAGCAGGACAGAAAGGCCGAGCAGGAAAGGGATGATTTTCTTGTTCATAAATAATCGGTTTCGCAATAATGGCGGACAGCCCCAGCTGCGGGAACGCCCGAAAAGAAAGAGGGACGGAAGAGACGGCCTGCGCCGCTCCGTCCGTCCCCCAGTCCGTACCAGTCAGTTATTACTGAATCTTGAAGTTTACAGGAAGTGTGAACCATACGGGCACGGGGTGGCCGTTGGTCTTTGCGGGCGTGAAGCGCGGGAGCTTCTTCACCACGTCCATAGCGGCCTTGTCGCACTCGCGGGAGAGACTCTTCTTTACGGTAACCGCGCTGATAGAGCCGTCCACGTCCACCTTGAAGCGGAGTGTAACCGTACCCTGCAAGCCCTGCTCGAGGGCGATTTCGGGATACACGGTGTTCTTACCCACGAAAGCGCGCAGAGCAGCCTCACCGCCAGGGAAGCTGGCAGGCACGTCCACGACGTTGTTGTCCTGCACTTCCATCTTCTCCACCTTCTGCTCCACAGCAACGGGCGGAGTGTTACGGTTACTGGCCTGCTGGCCTTCCTTCAGGTCTTCGGTAAACTTGCCGACATCGGAGCCAGTGATGATATTCTGAATACCGATGGCAGCCTTACTGTCTTTCAACTCCTTCTGCGACTTGAGCTCCTTGGTGTGGTCCACCTTGTCGTCGTCCACAATCTTCGGCACCACCATCTGGATGGTGTTGCGTACCTGGACTTCCTGCACCTTGGGCTGTTCCTGCTCCTTGGGCTTTTCGACCTTTTTCTCTTCCTTCTTCGGGTCTTCTTTCTTGAGCTCACGCATCTCGGTGACTTGTTCGTTATCACCTAAATTCGCGCTCATCATCTCGGCCACGGCGTTCTTGGCCAACAAGAACGCAACGATGCCCGCGAGAGCCAGAAGCAGGATGACCACTGCACGGAGCTGACGCTTGCCATGCAAGGCGCGCATACGATAAGCACCGTACTCTTTGTTACGGCCTTCGAATACCAAGTCGCACCAATCTTTTGCTGTTAAATTGATCTTAGACATGTCTTATCCTTCTTATCGTTACGCTTACTTGCCGCCGAACTTGGCATCAATCTTAGCCTTGTCCTCCGGTTTGAAATTATCTATGACGTACTTACCGATGTTGCAGATTTGCATCTCGTCCAGTATGTCAATCTGGTCCTTATAGACAGCTTTCTCTGAAATCTTGATGATGACGTTTGGCGTATCGTCACCGTCGCGTATCTCGTCCAGCTCTTCTTTATATTGCTCCTTGAGCTTCAGCTCCTCCCCGAGGTTAGAGGACATTTTCTTCTGGTACTTCTCCTTGAGCGCCTGCACTTTCTTGACCGCCTCGGCGTTGGCGTCCATCAGGACGGCGCGGATGCCGTCTTTTCCGAACGCACTCTTCTCAAGGTTGTCATCGGTGGGTTTCCCCTTGAAGTAGTACACAGTCCGTCCCTCGTCCACGAGGATGGTGATTGCCTTGGACTCTGCGATCTGGCTACGCTGCTCCTCATTGATGTCTTCCTTATCGGACGGCATCGCGATTTCCATCGTCTGAGGCTTCAAGAGCGTAGTACAGAGCATGAAGAACGTCACGAGCAACATGATCATGTCCACCATCGGCGTGAAGTCGACGCGGGCATTCATCTTTTTCTGCTTTGATGCTTTTTCCTTTGCCATAACATTCTCTTTTTAGTCGTCCGCGCCTTTGAGGTTCGTTATGAGGTTATAACGGTTCTCGTGGATAGAGCGGAGTGAGTCCATGACTTTCTTAATAATAGCGTAGGGCGTGGTCGCATCGGCCTTAATAGCGATGCGCATATCACTGCCACAGGCATCGCGCGCTGCCTGCACCCATACCTTCAGCTCGTCGTTCGTGGAGTCGCAGGGAATGCCTGCGGACTCCAGATGGAGCAACTCGCTACGCTTCCCTTCGTTCTCGGGGCTGAGCCACGTCTTCATCTGGTTGAGGGGGAAACCGAACGTGGGTGCGGCGGCGAAAGCCCTCTTCTGTTCGGGGGTGAGCCCAGAGAGAGCGCCACTCTCCTCCATCTTGTCAAGGAGCGCACTGAGGTTCGACTCGTTATCCATCGTCATGAAGACTTTCCCTGTGGCCCCTTCCTCTCCGACTCCAGCTACACTCTGTACGAAAATAGTCAGGAGGTTCTTTTCGGGAATCTTGATTTCGGAGACGGAGCCCGGGGTTTGAACCTGAATAGGTTCTTCCTTCACGAACGTCGCGGTGAGCATAAAGAAGGTAAGCAGCAGGACCATGACATCACTCATCGGCGTCATGTCGATGAATGTGTCTTGTTTTTTGATTTTAAATCGTCCCATTGTTAATTTGCTTTCGAGGTTTCCGGCTGGCCGGTGGAGTCACGGCTGACTGCCGCACCCGGCCGGACCGAAGAAGCCCCAGTACCTTAATTATGATTACTCGTGCGTTGCGTTGAAAGTCTGTACGATAGAGAAACCTACCTCGTCCAAGGCGAAGGTCAGGCGGTCAATCTTATTCGTGAAGTAGTTATAGGAGATAACAGCGGCAGCACCCGTTGCGATACCGGAGGCCGTATTCACGAGTGCCTCGGAGATACCGGTTGACAGGGCTGCGGAGTCAGCACCACCTTCACCACCCATGGCGGAGAAGGACTTGATCATACCGATAACCGTACCGAGCAGACCGGTCAGCGTACCGAGCGTCACGATGGTACCGATGATGGGGAGGTTCTCTTGCATGGTGGGCATTTCAAGAGCTGTAGCCTCTTCGAGGGACTTCTGGATGGCGAGCACTTTCTGCTCCTTGCTGAGTCCGGCGTTCGCTTCCATCTCCTTGTAAGTTGCGAGCGTAGCGCCTACAACATTTGCCACAGAACCGCGCTGTGCGTCGCAGAGCTGCTGGGCTTTCTGGAGGTCGTTGGTACGGAGAGCTGCCTTGATGTTCTCGACGAACTTGGCCAGGCTTGTCTTGCCATAAGCCGTCTTGATGGCAAAGAAGCGCTCGATGGAAAGCGCGAGGACCGTGAAGAGGAGCGTCCAGATGATAGGTACAATAAATCCACCTTTATAGACGGTACCCATCAAGTCACCTACCACAGGTTCCCAGTCAGCCTGTCCGAAAATGGAGAATGCTGCATCGGGGTTCTGGAAGTGGGAGGCCTCACCGAAAAGGAAGAGGTAAACACACACAGCGATCACAGCGCAGCAAGCGATGACTGCGAGACCGGACTTGATGCCTTTGAAACCTTCTGCTTGTTTCTTAGCCTTGGGCGCACTCTTAGGTGCAGTAGCATTTGTAGTTGCCATTGTTTTGTTGAATTTAAGTTTGGTGTTAGAGTTTGTTGGTTTTCAATCCTTTTAGTCTGTACCAATCCGGCCGTGCGCCGGACGGGGTACACAACTGCAAGGCAAAGATAGGAATTAAAATGCGGACGAAACAAGCCTTGGCGTAATTTTTTTTGGGGCGGACGGAGGAAAAGCCGCCGTACCAAAAGACTGCCTGGGCGTCCGCCTCTTCCTCCCTCTGCACGCCGAGCCGCTTATCCCGCGAAACGAATGACTTTCCGGACGGGAAAAGATGCGCTGCTCCAGCCTTCGCCCCCCGCAATCCTGCAGGCAGTTTTTCCTAACCCTGCGGTTAGTCCGCCGTAACCCTGCGGTTAGTTTGCCGCGACCCTAGGGATAGTTCAACGCAACCATAGGGGCGGTTTCTCCACCGCCCACGGCAAGTTCCCGCACGTGCCGCCTCGCGCACCCGCGCGCATATATATTTAAGGTATAGAAAGCCGTGTCACGCATTTTTTGGCGCACAGATTTTGCCCTTTTCCTGCTTTGCGCTAACTTCGCAGGGCAAACCTTACATATCAGATACTGCCACATGACACCTGACATAAACTGGTCCGAGCTGTCCTTCAGCTACTATCCGACAGACTTCAACGTCCGCTGCTATTACCGTGACGGCGAGTGGAGTGCCATTGAAGAGACCTCCGACACAAACATCAGCCTACATATGGCGGCCTCCTGCCTGCACTACGGCCAAGAGGCCTTTGAGGGGCTCAAGGCTTTCCGCTGCCCGGACGGCCGCATCCGCATATTCCGCATGGAGGAAAACGCCGACAGGCTGCAACGTTCCTGCCGTGGCACGGTGATGGCCGAACTGCCAACGGACATCTTCTGCGAGATGGTGCGCCGCGTGGTGAAGCTCAACGAACGCTTCATCCCGCCGTACGAGAGCGGTGCCGCGCTCTATATCCGCCCGCTGCTCATCGGCACTTCGCCCCGTGTCGGCGTGAGGCCGTCGGCAGAGTACATGGCCGTCATGTTCGTCTCGCCTGTCGGCCCCTACTTCAAAGGGGGATTTGCCACGAACAACTACGTCATCGTCCGCAACTACGACCGCGCGGCTCCGCTAGGCACGGGCTGCTACAAAGTGGGCGGGAACTACGCCGCCAGCCTCCGGGCAAACAAGGAGGCGCACGAGGCGGGTTACGCCGGCGAGTTCTACCTTGACGCGAAAGAGAAGAAGTACATAGACGAATGTGGCGCGGCCAATTTCTTCGGTATCAAGGACAACACTTATATCACGCCCAAGTCCACGTCCATCCTCCCCTCCATCACGAACATCACCCTCCAGCAAATTGCCCGCGACCTGGGCATGAAGGTTGAGGTGCGCCCCGTCCCCGAGGAAGAGCTTGCCACCTTCGAGGAGGCAGGAGCCTGCGGCACGGCCGCCGTCATCAGCCCCATCAACCGCATTGACGACCCCGTGCGCGGTCTCAGCTACCAAATCGCCAAGGACGGACGCCCCGGTCCGCTCAGCGAGCGCCTCTATACGACGCTGCGCAACATCCAGTACGGCATCCTGCCCGACACACACGGATGGATAACCGTACTCGACTAACCCCTACCCGCTCCGCCATGATACACCGTAAGCCCCCCTACCCTTACGCCACACTGATCCTCGCCGCCGTCGCCGCCCTATCCGCCTGCACGGACGGCAGCAAGAAGGCTGAAACGGAACGCCTCCTCGCCGAGCGCGAGAAGGAACTCGCGGAACTACGGCAGCTCGCCGAACTCGACCGCCGCGAGATGGAGAACCAGTACGCCGACTTTGCCCACCAGTACGACGAGATGAAGCGGGGCGTAAAGGACGACTCACTCGTTGCCCGCCTCAACCGCGAACAGCAACGGGCAGAGCGTCTCCTCGGGGAGATACGTAAGCTGAAAAACGAGAAAAGTGCCGATGCCGCCGAAATAATCCGGCTCAAGAAGGAGCTGGAGACCGTACGTGCTGTCTTGCGCGACTATGTACGGCAGGTGGACTCCCTTCAACAGCGCAACATCGCCCTCACAACCGAGCGCGATGCAGCACGGGCAGATGCCGAACGCACCCGCCAGGAAAACACGGGCCTGGCCGAACGCAACCAGCAGCTCAACGAAAAAGTGGAAATCGCCGCACAACTCAACGCTACCGGCATCGTACTCACGCCGCTCAAAAAGAACAGCAAACCCGCATCCAAGTCCAAAGACATCAAGAGCTTCTCCCTCGCCTTCACCATTACCCGAAACGTTACGGCCAAGACGGGGAACAAAACCGTTTACGTCCGCCTGCTCAAGCCCAACCAGAGCGTGTTGGGAGTAGCGGGCAGCTTCCGCTACGAAAACCGCACGCTGGAATGCTCCGCACAGAAGACCATCGAATACACAGGGCAGGAACAGCGCGTCCAGCTCTATATCCCTACCGCAGAATTCCTCGGTGGCGGCAAATACACCGCCCATATCTTCTGCGACGGCCAGCTCATCGGTACGGGCAGTGTAACTATGGAGAAATAAGGCGCACCAACGGATACCCCCTCCTCCTGCCCTACTCCCAGCCACCGCAACCCTGCGGTCAGGTTTTCCTGACCGCAGGGTTGCGTGCTTTTACCCCGGAACATTAGCGTAAAAACGCGCAATTCGTTTGGGATTATGGGGGGGATTGCCTAAATTTGCGCGCAAATATTAAAAGCTAACACGCGCATTGCCAACGGACAGAGCCGGGCAAGCGCACCAACAGACACAAGAATTATGAGCCTGAAGATTGTAGTACTTGCCAAGCAAGTACCCGACACCAGAAACGTGGGACCAGACGCCATGACACCCGAAGGAACGGTGAACCGCGCCGCCTTGCCCGCCATTTTCAATCCTGAAGACATGAACGCGCTGGAACAGGCGCTGCGACTGAAAGAGCAGCACCCGGGCTCCACCGTAGGCGTACTGACGATGGGACCGCCGCGTGCTGGCGAAATCATCCGCCAAGGACTCTATCGCGGAGCCGACACGGGCTGGCTGCTTACCGACCGTCTCTTTGCAGGTGCTGACACGCTGGCCACGAGCTACGCCCTCGCCACGGCTATCCAGAAAATCGGCAATGTGGACATCGTCATCGGCGGACGCCAGGCCATCGACGGCGACACGGCACAGGTGGGTCCGCAGGTAGCTCAGAAACTCGGCCTCAACCAGGTGACCTACGCCGAAGAAATCCTCAAAGTGGAGAATGGAAAAGCACTCATCCGCCGCGTCATCGACGGAGGCGTAGAAACCGTAGAAGCCCCCCTGCCCGTAGTGGTGACGGTAAACGGTAGCGCCGCGCCCTGCCGTCCACAGGATGCCCGCCGCGTCATGAAGTACAAATACGCCACATGCCCCATGGAACGCCCCGCAGAACAGGACGAACGCATGGAGAAACTATACGCAGAACGCCCCTACCTCACGCTGAACCAATGGAGCGTAGCCGACGTGGACGGCGACCCGCAACAATGCGGCCTCGCCGGAAGCCCCACGAAAGTGAAGGCCGTGAAGAACATCGCCTTCCAAGCCAAGGAAAGCCAGACCCTCACCAGCTCCGACGAGGACATCAACGGACTCATAAAGGAACTGCTCGAAGAAAAGATTATCGGCTAACAGCCTCACCCCCAGCCCCTCTCCGACGGGAGAGGGGAGTAAATACCACTTGTGACCAAGAAAACAGGCAGCAGATGGGTTTCGGATATGAAACGGCGGCTCCCGACCGCTATGAACTGCTGAAAGGCTTTGCAAAGGAGAACCGTCGCAATATGACGGAAAACGAGGCAATTCTTTGGCAGGAACTCAGAAACATCGGCTGCGGGTTTAAGTTCAGACGGCAACATCCCATTGGCGACTACATAGTAGATTTCGTGTGCTTGTCTAAACGCTTGGTGATAGAGGTGGACGGCGGTTATCACGACGCTCCAGAGCAACAAAGGGAAGATGCCCTGCGTACACATTTCATTGAAAGCCGGAGCTACAGCGTCATCCGCTTCCGCAACGAAGAAATAAGCAGAAACCTCAAAACCGTGCTGGGTGAGATTAAACGAAACCTCTTTTCGTGACGAAACAAACAAAGAGAAAATAATAAAAACAATATGAATACAGGAAACTTACAGACTTCAAGTCAAACCACTCCCCTCTCCGCTGGGAGAGGGGCCGGGGGTGAGGCTGTTTTCGTTTATGTGGAAATTGAGGCAACGACAGTTGCAGAGGTTTCCCAAGAACTTCTGACAAAAGGCCGCAAACTGGCCAACGAACTGGGCGTGGAACTGCACGCCGTGGTAGCCGGTACGGGCATTAAGAGCCAGGTGGAGGACCAGATACTTCCCTATGGCGTAGATAAACTCTTCGTTTTCGACGGCGAAGGACTCTTCCCCTACACCTCCGCCCCGCATACCGACATCCTCGTAAACCTCTTCAAGGAGGAAAAACCGCAGATTTGCCTCATGGGAGCCACCGTCATCGGTCGCGACCTCGGCCCGCGCGTCAGCTCATCCCTCACCAGCGGACTCACGGCAGACTGCACGGAGCTGGAAATCGGCGAATATGAAGACAAGAAGGCTGGCAAGGTTTACAAGAACCTGCTCTACCAGATTCGTCCCGCTTTCGGCGGCAACATCGTAGCCACCATCGTCAACCCCGACCATCGTCCGCAGATGGCAACCGTCCGCAGCGGCGTGATGCAGAAAGCCCTCTACGAAGGCTCTGCCAAGGGAGAAGTGGTATATCCCGAAGTCAGCAAGTACGTCAGCCCCGAGGCATACGTCGTCAAGGTGCTCGACCACCACGTAGAGGCTGCCAAGCACAACCTCAAGGGTGCTCCCATCGTTGTAGCCGGCGGCTACGGCGTAGGCTCGAAGGAAGGTTTCGAACAGCTGTTCCAACTGGCCAAGGTGCTCCATGGCGAAGTGGGTGGCAGCCGTGCCGCCGTTGACGCAGGATGGATTGACCACGACCGCCAGATAGGCCAGACGGGCGTCACCGTTCACCCGAAGGTGTACATAGCCTGCGGCATCAGCGGACAAATCCAGCACATCGCAGGTATGCAGGACTCCAACATCATCATCTCCGTGAACTCCGACCCCGACGCCCCCATCAACAAGATTGCCGACTACGTCATCACGGGAACCGTGGAGGAGGTTGTGCCGAAACTCATCAAGTATTACAAGCAGAACAGTAAATAAATCATGGCTAACTACTATACCGACCATCCCGAAATTGGTTTCCACCTGAACCATCCCGAAATGAAGCGCGTCGTAGATCTGCGCGAAAAGAACTACGAAGACAAGGACAAGTTCGACTACGCCCCCGTGGACTTCGAGGACGCAATTGAGAACTACAAGCGCGTACTGGAAATCACAGGCGACGTGGCTGCCAACGTCATCGAGCCCAACAGCGAGAGCGTGGACCTCGAAGGTCCGCATCTTGAGAACGGCCGCATGATTTACGCCTCCAAAACCGTAGAGAACATCGATGCCACACGCAAGGCAGGCCTTTGGGGCGTTTCCATGCCCCGCCGCTATGGTGGCCTCAACCTGCCCAACGCCGTCTTCTCCATGCTGAGCGAAGTCATCTCCGCAGCCGACGCCGGCTTCCAGAACATCTGGAGCCTGCAGAGCTGTATTGACACGCTCTACGAGTTCGGCTCCGAGGAACAGCGCCAGCAGTTCATCCCCCGCGTCTGCAAGGGCGAGATGATGTCTATGGACCTGACGGAGCCCGATGCCGGCAGCGACCTCCAGCGCGTGATGCTCAAGGCCACACGCGACGAAGAAAACGACTGCTGGCGTCTGAACGGCGTGAAGCGTTTCATCACCAACGGCGACTCCGACATCCACCTTGTACTTGCCCGATCTGAAGAAGGCACAAAGGACGGCCGCGGACTCTCCATGTTCATCTACGACAAGCGCGACGGCGGCGTGGACGTGCGCCACATTGAGCACAAGCTCGGCATCCACGGATCGCCCACCTGCGAGCTGACCTACAAGAACGCCAAAGCCCAGCTCTGCGGCAGCACGCGCCTCGGCCTCATCAAGTACGTCATGGCCCTGATGAACGGCGCGCGCCTGGGCATCGCCGCACAGAGCGTCGGCCTATCGCAGGAAGCCTACAACGAAGCCCTTGCCTACGCCAACGACCGCCAGCAGTTCGGCCAGAAGATCATCGAGTTCCCCGCCGTTTACGACATGCTCAGCCGCATGAAGGCAAAGCTCGACGCCGGTCGCTCCATGCTCTATCAGACCGCCCGCTACGTGGACATCTACAAGTGTCTGGAAGACATCCAGCGCGACCGCGCCCTCACGGCAGAGGAGAAGCAGGAACTGAAGAAATACATGCGTTTGGCCGACACCCTCACGCCCGTAGCGAAAGGCATGAACTCCGAATACGCCAACCAGAACGCCTACGACGCCGTGAGCGTACATGGCGGTAGCGGCTTCATCATGGAGTACAAGAGCCAGCGTCTGATGCGCGACGCCCGCATCTTCTCCATCTACGAAGGCACAACGCAGCTGCAAGTGGTGGCCGCCATCCGCTACATCACGAACGGCACGTATCTGGGCATCATGCAGGAAATGCTTGAGCGTCCCGTAGCCGAAGAACTGCGCCCGCTCCACCACCGCGTGGAGACGATGGTGAAGCTCTACGAGCAGAGCGTGAACTACGTAAAGGAAGCCGACAATCAGGAAGTTCAGGACTTCCTGGCACGCCGCCTCTACGACATGACGGCCGAAATCCTGATGTCGCTCCTCATCCTCGACGACGCCACACGTGCCCCGGAACTCTTCACGAAGAGCGCAAACGTGTACGTCCGCATGGCCGAGGAGAACGTCATCGGAAAGAGCACATACGTGAAACAGTTCATTGCAGAAGACCTCCCCGCCTTCCGCGCGGAGTGAGTATAGGGGCAAAACCATGGATATCACCGAGCTGTACAGCCTTTTTCGGGAACACCCCATCGTGTCGACCGACACGCGTGAGTGTCCGCCAAGTAGTATTTTCTTTGCGCTGCGTGGCGAAACATTCAATGGCAACCAATTCGCCCAGCAGGCACTGGAAACCGGCTGTACCGCAGCTGTCGTGGACGATGCAAATATAGCTGCTACGGATTCGCGGATGATACTCGTACCCGATACGCTACAGACACTGCAAAAGCTCGCCGCCTACCACCGTCACCAGCTCGCCACTCCCATCGTACAGATAACGGGTACAAATGGTAAGACCACGACAAAGGAACTCACAGCTGCTGTGTTGGCCGAATGCTACCGCGTCCACTTTACGCAAGGAAACCTAAACAACCACATCGGTGTTCCCAAAACGCTCCTGCAGCTATGCGCCAAGCACGAAGTAGCCGTCATTGAGACCGGCGCAAATCATCCCGGTGAGATAGCACAGCTCTCCCAAATCGTTGACGCCGACTGCGGCCTCATTACCAATGTCGGCATGGCGCATTTGGAAGGCTTTGGCTCGTTTGAGGGTGTCGTCCGCACCAAGGGTGAGCTCTACGACCACTTGCGCAGTAAAATTGGAGGCTATATCTTCCTTAATGCTGACGATGAGCACTTGCGCCGTATCGCAGACGGACTGCCCGCCGTGCGGTACGGACGCCCCGGCCAGGACTATGACGTGGAAGGGGAAGTCGTAGCGTGCGAACCGCTGCTACACCTGCGTTGGCGAGTACGCGGCGGTAATTGGCAGGACGTGCAGACACAACTCATCGGCTCTTATAATATTAATAATGTGTTGGCCGCTGCCGCTGTCGGCACACGCTTCGGCGTCGCGCCTGAGCAAATCAGCCACGCCATAGCCCAATATATGCCCACTAACAGCCGTAGTGAGCTGCGGAAGACAGCGCGGAACACGCTCGTAGTGGATGCCTACAACGCCAATCCCACCAGTATGAAAGCTGCACTGGACAACTTCCGCCTGATTTCCCATCCCCACAAGATGGTCATTCTCGGGAGTATGCGCGAGCTCGGAGAAGCTACTGCCACGGCACATGTCGATGTCGCCGCGCAGCTCCGCACGCTCAATGCAGAAGAAGTCTGGCTTGTCGGCGAAGAGTTCCGCCCTTGCAGTGATGGATACCGCCACTTCCCGGACGTTGAGGCCGTAAAAGAAGCCCTAGCCGCAGCCCCCGTAAGCGGGCGGCTCATCCTCATCAAGGGCAGCAATTCAACAAAGTTACACCAACTCCCTCCACTATTATAAAAATACGGCAGCACCATTTCCCCTTTCCTCCTGCATTCATTACTTTTGCGCGACAAAAAGCGGACGTGCCGCCACAAGAAGAACCAACAACCATAAAACATAACAACAATGATTAAGTCACAAGACATCAAGAAGGGAACATGTATCCGCATGGACGGCAAGCTCTACTTCTGCATCGATTTCCTGCACGTAAAGCCCGGTAAGGGTAACACCATCATGCGCACGACGCTCAAGGACGTAGTGTCCGGGCGCGTGCTTGAGAAGCGCTTCAACATCGGAGAGTCCCTCGAGGACGTCCGCGTGGAGCGCCGCCAGTACCAGTACCTCTACCAAGAGGGTGCCGACTACATCTTCATGAACAACGAGACCTTTGAGCAAGTGCCCATTGCGAAGGACCTCATCACCGGCGTAGCCTTCATGAAGGAAGGCGATGTTGTGGAAGTGGTCAGCGATGCCAGCACGGAGACCATCCTCTACGCCGAAATGCCTGTCAAGACGAAGCTCCGCATCGTCTATACCGAGCCCGGCCTGAAAGGTGACACCGCTACCAACACGTTGAAGCCCGCCAAGGTAGAGACCGGCGTGGAGGTGCGCGTGCCCCTTTTCCTCAACGAGGGAGAGCTCATTGAGGTGGACACCCGCGATGGCAGCTACCTCAACCGCGTGAAGGAGTAAGGCGATGGAGATACTTGAGAGACTCCTGGCTCGCGCCCGCGCCGACCGCCAGCGCATTGTGCTGCCCGAGGCCGAGGAGGAACGCACCATCAAGGCCGCCGACCGCGCACTGGCCGACGGACTGGCCGATATCATTCTCATCGGCAATCCTGCAAAGATACAGCAGCATGTCGAGGCCTTCGGTTTGGAGCACATCGCCCAGGCCACCATCATCGACCCGATCAATAACCCGCGCAGCGAGGAATACGCCCAACTACTCGCCAGACTCCGCGAAAAGAAGGGTATGACCATCGAACAGGCGCGCGAGTTGGTGAAGAACCCGCTCTACCTAGGCTGCCTCATCATCAAGAATGGCGATGCTGACGGCCAGATCAGCGGTGCACTCAGCACAACGGGCGAAACGTTGCGTCCCGCCTTACAGATAATCAAGTGCTCACCCGGCATCACCTGCGTAAGCGGCGCAATGCTCCTCATCACCAATGAACGGCAATATGGCAAGGCCGGCGTGCTCGTCATGAGCGATGTCGCCGTAACGCCTGTCCCCACTGCGGATCAGCTGGCACAGTTCGCCTACTGCACTGCCGATACGGCCAAGGCCGTGGCAGGCATAGAGAAGCCGCGCGTTGCCATGCTCTCCTTCTCCACGAAGGGCAGCGCGAAGCACGAAGTGGTGGACAAGGTCATCGAAGCCACTCGCATCGCCCGCGAGACGTGGCCCGAACTGAAGGTGGACGGTGAGTTGCAGGCCGATTCCGCACTCGTCCCCAGCGTAGGTGCCACGAAGGCAAAGGGCAGCGAGATTGCCGGTCGCGCCAACGTACTCATCGCTCCGAACCTCGAAGTGGGCAACATCGGATACAAGCTAGTGCAGCGCCTCGGCGGTGCCACGGCCATCGGCCCCATCCTGCAAGGTATCGCGCGCCCTGTGAACGACCTCTCGCGCGGCTGTTCCGTTGATGATATCTACTACATGGTAGCCATCACCGCCTGCCAGGCGCAAGCCGCGAAATAACCAAACGTAAGAAACACCATGAAGATATTAGTACTGAACTGCGGTTCGAGCTCCATCAAGTACAAGCTCTACGACATGGACAACGAGAGCGTTATGGCGCAGGGCGGCGTGGAGCGCATCGGCATCGACGGCGCGTTCCTGAAGCTGACCCTCCCCAATGGGGAAAAGAAGGTGCTCATGCACGACATGCCCGACCACAAGGAGGGCGTAAACTTCGTATTCCAGCAGCTGCTCAGTCCCGAGTACGGTGCCATCAAGAGCCTCAGCGAGATTGACGCGGTGGGTCACCGCATCGTGCAGGGAGGCGACCTATTCGAGAAGAGCTGTCTCGTCACCCCCGAGGTGGAAGCTGGTATTGAGAGTCTCTGCGACCTCGCCCCCGTCCACAACGCCGGGCACCTAAAAGGCATCCGTGCCGTGGACCACCTCATGCCCGGCGTGCCGCAGGTAACCGTCTTCGACAATGCTTTCCACGCCACCATGCCCCCCGAGGCATTCCTCTACGCCGTGCCCTACGAAATCTACAAGAAGTACCACGTGCGCCGCTACGGCTTCCATGGCACAAGCCACCGCTACGTGTCCCACCGCGTGGCCGAACTCATGGGGCGTGATATCCGCGAGTTGCGCATCATCACCTGCCACATCGGCAACGGTGCCAGCGTAGCTGCCATCAAGGACGGCCGTGTCATCGACACCTCCATGGGGCTCACTCCCCTGGCCGGCGTCATGATGGGCAGCCGCTCCGGCGACATCGACCCCTCCGCCGTGACCTATATCATGGAGAAGCTCGGCATGGAGCCCCAGCAGATGGCCGACTACCTGAACAAACAGAGCGGTGTGCTCGGCATAACAGGCATCAGCAGCGACATGCGCGACGTGGAGAACGCTGCGGCCGAGGGCAACGAGCGCGCTAGGCTCGCCCTGCGAATGTACAACTACCGCATCAAGAAATACATCGGCGCATACGCTGCCGCGATGGGCGGCGTGGACGCCATCGTATGGACGGCCGGCGTGGGCGAGAACCAGACCGGTGTGCGCCTCGGAGCCTGCGAAGGACTGGAGTTCCTCGGCGTGAAGATGGACCCCGAGGCCAACAACTGCCGGGGCGAGGAACGCCTTATCTCCGCCCCCGACAGCCGCGTGCAGGTATGGGTGGTGCCCACCGATGAAGAGATTGTCATCGCCCGCGATACGATGGCACTCGTACAGCAATAGCAACACGGACTGGAACGGGCGTATACGCCGCCCCGACTGCCACTACACAGACTTCCCGACCGCTACGGCCCGCGCCGTAGCGGTTTCTTTATATCCGGCAACGGAGGACGCAGCGAGGGGGGCTCCCACAGGGAGAGAGATGCGGAACGCCCCATGGCGCAAGAACTCCATGGGGCGGCATACGGGGATACGGCTACTGTGCGGTACTGGGGGATTCGCGTCGCTGTCCGAGGCGCTGGCGGATGCCTTCGCGCTTTTGCTCCATGCGACGGCGGGAGGCGGCGATATTGTTGCGATAGACGAGGAGGGCGGTACCGAAATAGAAAGCGGCCTGCGCCCAAAGACAGAAGAGCTCGTGGCGGACTTCAGCGAGGTGGGCACCCATGGAATTTATCTTCACGTAGGCGTTCACGCCGAAGGTGCTGGGAAAAGCCCAGGATACGACTTTCCAGAACTCGGGCACCGCCCAGCCCGGCCAGGAGACACCGGAGAGGAAGAGAAGGGGTACGGAGCTGAAGACAATAATCATGAAAGCCGTCTCGCGCTGGCGGATGAGGACGGAGCAGGTCATGGCGAAAAATACGGTGGCAAGGAGGAAGGGGAGGGCTACGAGCCATACATCCCAGGGCGCACCGATCTGCGGCAGGGTGAAAAAGCGCGGGACGAGGAAGAGGCAATAGAAAGCGTTCCAAAGATAAACGAGGAAATAGACGGCGCTCTTTCCGAGGACGATGCGGGCCAGACCGTGGTAGTGGCGGTTGATGGGGAGAAGTTCGGCGTAGCTGTTGCGCTCGCGGGCCGTACCGGCGGAGAGGCCTACACCGAGGACGAGGGTCTGCTGGAGCAGGAGGATGAGGAAGGCGGGGATGAGGAAGGAGGCAAAGCCGGCGGCGGGATTAAAGATGTCCACCTGCTGGTAGCGGATAGGCTGCTGCGTCACCATATCTTGCTCGTCCGTCGTGCCTGGCGAGCGCTTCACTTTGAGCTCGGCACCGATGTCAAGGGAAACGTTGGTGCAGGAAAGCAGCAGGGCTTTGTAGTAAAGCATCCCACTCATGTCCACGAAGAGCTGCACGCTGGTCTGACGCATCCGGGCGAGTTCCTGGGAGAAGGTGCGGGGCAGGCGGATGATACCGTATGCCTCGCGACGGCGCACAAGCTGCTTGGCTTCCTCCATCGAGGCGCAGTGGGCCACGACGCGCACATCGGCCGTAGCGTCCACGCGGCGCACAAAGTCGCGACTGACGGCGGTGCATCCCTCGTCCACGACGGCGGCAGGTACCTCGCGCACGGTCTCGTTATTATATATATAGGTATAGAGAAGGGGGTAGCCCAGCGGGACGAGGATAAAGAAGATAAGGACGCCCTGGTCGCGGAAGACGGTGCGCAGCTCATCGCGGAAGATGTGCCACCAGTCGCGGAAAGGTTGCTGGAAATCGTAGCGTTGCATGGGGTGTATGGGACTGTCAGGGGATATACTTCACGGTGAGCAACTGTCGCTTGAGCCACCAGCCGCAGAACAGCGGGAGGAATACGAAGAAGAGGAGGAAGGCGGCGTAGGGCCAGGCGTTCGGGAGCGGGTAGCCGTCGAGAGCACAGTTCACGTAAAGCAGGAAGTAGTGGCGCAGGGGGAAGAGGAGGGCGATGCCCTGCAGCGGCGCGTCCATAGCCATGACAGGATAGGACATACCGCAGATACTGAACGAGAGTACGCCCCAGAGGGAGGCGAAGGAGAGGCCGAGACGCAGCGTGGGGAGCATGGCTATCATGAAAACGCCCATACCCTGACAGGCTAGGACATAGAGCGCGCCGATGCCGAACATAGCCCACGCCCCGCACTGGCAGGGGAACTGCATAACACCGTAAAGCCACACGTCCATCAGGGCTACCGCGAGCAGGAAAGGGACGGTCTGCGGCAAGAGCTTGCCCGCCAAGGCGGTGAGGATGCTACCGCGCGCATGGCCCAGCCACTCGCCGGCCGTACCATTCTTTATCTCCATACCGATACTATACACGGTCATCATGAAGATGAATATGCCGAGAATACCGGGTATGAGCGTGTTGGAGAGATAGACGTTATAGTTCAGCGTGGGGTTGGAGACGGGATGCGTCTCAATGACTATGGGCTGCAGGAATGCCATGGCCTGTTGCTCCGTCGCGCCCTTCGCGTAAAGCACCTTACGTGCCGCCGCACCGCTCGCCAACTCGGACATCATCCGCATATCGCGCATCACGAGGCTACCCGCCACGAGGTAGGAGTAGTTCGTATAGTAGGAGATGGTGGGCTGCTTCTGCTGATTGGCCAGTCGCGTCGTGCCGTGCGGGATGTAGAAGAAAGCGTAGATATCGCCGCGCTGCATCGCCCGCCGCGCTTCGCTCACGTCGGCATAGGTCGCAGCAATGCGCGTCTGCTGCATGGCATCCAGATTGCGCGCTATCTGCCGCGACGTACTGGTGTTGTCCCCGTCCACAAGGCCGACAGGCATGTCCGTCGGAAGGCCCTGCCACATAAACGTTGTGAAGAACAAGGCCGTCAGCAGCGGTGCCACCACCATACAGAACCAGGCCAGCGGATCTGAACCCAGGAGCCGCAACTCGCGGAGAATGATTTTGGAAAGGGACCTCATGCTTGTTTGTTGAACGTTTTCGTTAAACTGGAAGAGCGAACGCATTGCATCTTGCCGCAGCAAAGAAGCACAGACATGGAGAAGAAGTTCATGCTTCCAGTTCCTTTGCCCCCTCGTCACACGACAGATACCGTACAACACGACAGGGATTGCCCACGGCTACGCAACCGGAAGGGATGTCCTTGACTACGACTGAGCCTGCACCAATCGTCACGTTCGAGCCAATTGTCACGCCGGGCAGTATCGTAACACTACCGCCAATCCACACGTTATCGCCGATGCTGACGGGCCGAGCCCATTCCTGCCGCGTATTCCTCTCAACGGGGTCGGTGCTGTGGCAGGCCGTATAGATACTCACGTTCGGGCCTATGAAACAATCGTCCCCAAACGTAACGGAAGCTTCGTCCAGTATTGTCAGGTTGAAGTTCGCGAAAAAGCGCCGTCCGAGGCGTATCTGCTTCCCGTAGTCGCAGAAGAAGGGCTGGATGATGAGGGCTTCGTCATCCGCCATGTGGCCTATCAGTTTCTTCAGCATCGCTTTCTGCCCTGCACGGTCCGAGGGACGCAGCGTATTGAAGTCGCGTATCAGTTCCTTCACGGCGTGCAACTCTTCCAGCAACTCCGGATCAACGGCGGAATAGACCTCTCCGCGCAGCATCTTCGCCTTTTCGGTCATCGTTTACTTCCCGTTTATGAATGCGTGACAAGACTATTATTTTAGTAACACGCTCATGCCTGGACGCAATCCGGCGGGAAGGGAAACGGGGCGCAGGCGCACTTCAAAGGTACGCATGTCGTACTGCCCAGTCGTCTTCGTGGCTTTCCACGCGGCATAGCTACCGAGGTCTTTCATGTAATACACTTCGGCGTCAAGTTCCTTGTCCCCAAGTGCGGGCACCGAGACCTTCACCTTCTGCTTCATCGGCAAACGGGGAAGGTGGTCTTCGCGAATGTTGAACGTAAGCCACATATCCTGCATCACGGCCACGTTCATGACCGGTGCTCCCGTGCCTACGAGTTCGCCCACCTGCGGGAAAATCTCCGTCACCTCACCATCGGCGGAGGCCACGAGCAGCGTCTCGCGCTTATAGGAGTTCACCTCTGCGATAGCACCGCGTGCGCGGTTCACCTGTGCCGCAGCGGCACGTTTGTCTTCCTGGCGCGCTCCGTTCAGCGCCTTGTCGTACTGCGACTTCGCGGCACGCTCTGTAGCAATGGCGGCATCGCGCTGTGCCGTAATCTCGTCCAGCTTCTGCTGCGGCATGACGCCCTCTTCCGCAAGCCGCTTGATGCGGGCATAGGACTTCTCCAGCACCTCCGTGGCGGCTTTCGCCTTCTGCCACAACTCGTACGCCCCTTGGATGTCCTCTTTCTGCGCCCCGTTCTGTGCCTTGTCGCTCAGTGCAGCCGCTGCGGCCTCGGCAGCCTGCGCCTGCGAGAGCTTGGCATCCACTTCGGGGGCTTCGATAACGGCCAGCACATCGCCTTTGCGCACGGTGTCGCCCTCATGGACGCGAATCTCAAGGATACGCCCGGGCACTTTGCTTGACACGCGGTACTCGGTCACTTCGGCTTGTCCCTGAAGCGTCTCTTCTTCATGCTTGAATGCATACAGACTGCCGACCACGACGGCGACGATGACTCCGCCGAGAACAAGCAGGGCGGGAATGATGTTGAGTTTGTTGTCTTTTGCCATAACGTTTATGCCCCCTGCCCCATCCTCCGTGCCGTGGCTGTGCGGCGGCAGTGGAACGGGAAGGCAGTTTCAGGGCCTCTTGATTCGTTCTTTCGGTTCGGTTTCTTATCGGATGAGGCGTTTCATAAAGCGCAGGAAGCCACGCTTCCCTTCGCGCTCCCCGTAATCAGAGGAGCGGTCCGGGGCGGCTCCGTCGGAGTTACGCTGTCCCAACGCCTTACCGAGCGCGGCGCGTGTAAGCATGATGTCAATCTGCGCATCTATCTTGTCGCTGTGAGCCTGCAGCCAGGCTGTTTGCGCTTGCAGTACATCGGAGAGCACGATGACGCCTTCTTGGTAGCCGAGGTTGGCGATACGCAGGTTTTCCTCGGCCTGTTCAAGGTTTTTGCCGGTCAGCCGCAGGCGTTTGGTAGCCTCATTGACGCGGAACGTCTCCTGTGCCACCTGCAGCCCTATCTTCTCGCGCACTTCGTCGGCCTGATAAGCCGCCATCTGCGCCTCGGCCTGCGCCGCCTTTACCTTATTTTTGTATTCCCCCCACGTCCATACGGGCATCTTCAGCGTCACGCCCACCGTCCACGTGCCCGCGAAACGATTACGGAAGCCATTAAATCCGTTAGGGTTGGATAGCATTGCCCCTCCTATGAAGGCCACTTGCGGCAATGCGTTGGCGCGCTCAATGGCAGCCTTCTCGTTGTAGATGCTGACGGCCGTCTGCAACTGCCCAAGCTCCGGGCGGTTGGCAAAAGCTATCGCTGCATCTGCCGTGACATAGGCGGTATCAACGGGCAAGGCGTCCATGCCCTCGTCCGCAAGCTGCGGTGCCGGAGCGGAATGCCCTATCAACTGTCCGAGCAGCATACGGCTCAGCGCGAGCCCGTCCTCTACTTTCGTCACCATCATCTCGGCTTCGTTGAGTTTCACAGCCACCTGCAACTCGTTGGCACGTGTCGCCACGCCTTCCGCAATCATTTTCTGCACATCGCCATCCAGCTTCCGCAACGTGTTACGGAAGTTCTCCGCCAACTGGAGCTTGTTCGCGAGCGAAACGACCTGCCAGTAAGCGCGGTCCACCTCAAGGACAACTTCCTGTTCGTCTGCCGCCAGCTGGTAGTCCGCCAGCTGTTCCGTGTAGTGCGTCAGACGGTCGTAAGCGCGTATCTTACCGCCCATATAGAGCGGTTGGGTGAGCAGGACAGCACCGGTGGCAATGTTGCGCGTATCGGTGCGGAAAGCATCCACGATGCCCGCACCGACTCCGTTCAGTGCAGCCCCGGCCGCGCCGAGCTGCCCGCTCAGCTGCTGCACAAGTGGCAGCAGGTCGGGATGCTGTGCCAGTAGAGCCTGTGCCTCCGGGCTCTGCAGGGTGACCGTCGCTCCCTGCACGAAATCCGTACCGAGGGTGCCCAGCGCCCGCTTCTGGTCTTTGTTAAGAATAGATATCTCACGACCTGTGTGGACATAACCCGCCATAACCTGCACCTTCGGCAGGTAGTTCGTCTCTGCCGCCCGGCGCGTGTAGAACGCCACATCGCGGTTCGCGCGGCTCCGGGCCAGCGTCTTGTTGTTCTCCAAGGCCAGCCGCCGGCACTCCTCAAGCGTGAGGGACTGCTGGGCGCGTAGCGGTATAAGGAGGACAAACGAGATATAGAACAATAGGATTCTGCGCATATCGTCAGTCTTTATGCCTGCAAAAGTAATCCTTTCCCACGGAACACGGCAGGCCGACAGGAAAAATAGGACAATCGCGGCGCAACGAGGGGGAATATTCCTTTGCGCATAAAGGAAGTTTTACGTACTTTTGCAACCGAAAACCGGGCCGAAAGCCCTTCGGACTTATGCTTGCAATTCTCATCAACGCCCTTTCAATCATCGCGGGGAGCCTCGTAGGCGCCATCACGAAGCGGGGCATCAACGCCAAGTACCTCAGTACGCTGACCACGGCTATGGGCATAGCCGTCCTTGTCTTGGGCATCAATGTGGCCATGCCCAACATGGTGAAGAGCCAGGTGCCCGTCCTGTTCATTTTCTGTCTGGCCGTGGGCGGTCTCATCGGCACGTTCCTCCGCTTGGACGAACGCATGGAGGGCGTTTCGCGGCGCATGGAGAGGCATACCCCCAAGAAGGCGGGTACCCCCCCCCTGTCCGAAGGTATCACCACCGCCACCCTGCTCTGCTGTGTCGGCACGCTGGCCATCATGGGGCCCATCCTCTCCGCGCTGCAAGGGGACAACACTTACCTGATGACGGCCGCAACGCTCAACTTCGTCACGCTGATTGTGGTCGCCTCCACCTACGGTTTCGGTGTCGCCCTCTCCGCCATACCCGTTTTTCTCTGGATGTCGTTCTTCTTCCTGCTGGGAAAACTTTCCGCCGGGTTCGTCACTACCGAACCGGGCTCCCTCTCGGCCGAAATCATAACGGAGACGAACATCGTCGGCGGCGTGCTTATCGCCGCTGCGGGACTCGGCGTGCTGCACATCAAGGACTGCAAGACTATCAACCTACTGCCCGCCTTGTTCCTACCCTGCCTGTACTTTGCCGTGCGCTGGGTACTGGGAATTTAGAACTCCCCCCTACCCTCCGGCTACAAGGGCTACGGAGGGAGCGTCCTCCGGTGTGGCGTTTCCTTTTTTTAGTTAAACGGTGTGAATGCGCAGTGCGGTTGCACGGAAAAGTGTACTTTTGCGCATTGTTCCCTAAGGCGCGGATGCGGCTGAAGGGAAACGGGTCATACATCAACACAACATTGGACTTATGATGAACATGAAAGGAATCCTGCTCCTCCTGGTGCTCGGGTGCGCCTCGCTGACTGCCGTTGCGCAGTCGGCCGGAGGATATGAAGTGACAGGCGTGCTGGCGGACTCGCTGTCCGGCGCGCCGGATGCATACGCTACGGTGCGGCTACTGCCGCGCGGCCGCCAGCAGGCGGTGGCAGTTGCGGCCAGCGATGAGCGCGGTCGTTTCGCGCTGCGCTACGGCGTGGCGGGAGACTATGTGCTACAGGTCGCCGGCTTGGGTCGTCGCACGCTGTCGCGCAACGTGACACTGGGCGATGCGGAGCGGCTGGACCTGGGTCGGCTGCTGACGCAGGAAGCGAGCACGGAGCTGGGCGGGGCTACGGTCGTGGCCGCCGCACCGCTGGTGACGAGCCAGATAGACCGCATCTCGTACTCCATGGCGGACGATCCGGACGCGCAGGCCAACACGATGATTGAGATGCTCCGTAAGGTGCCGCTCGTCACGGTGGACGGGCAGGACAACATAACGGTGAACGGGAAGTCGGACTTCAAAGTGTACGTGAACGGGAAGCCCAATAAGATGATGTCGGACAACGCCAGCGTGGTGCTCAAGAGCTTTCCGGCCAGTGTCGTGAAGCGGGTGGAGGTCATCACCGACCCCGGAGCGAAGCATGACGCCGAGGGCGTGAGCGGTATCCTGAACATCGTGACCGCCACGGCTGCGGAAGCGCAGACCAGCGGCTACACGCTGACGCCGAACCTGCGCCTCAGTACGCGGGATGTGGGGGGCGGACTATTCGCCATGGCGCAGCTGGGCAAACTGACGCTCTCGGCCAACGGCGGGATTAACCGACAGTTCCCCGGGAAGGTGACGCAGGAGAACGAGCGGGAGACGTTCGGCGATACGTACTACCACCTGCTGCGCGGCACAGGGAGCGGGCGCAACAAGTCGCTCTTCGGCTACGGCGGCGTGGATGCGAGCTACGAGTTCTCGGACCGCGACCTGCTGAGTGTCAGCGCGGACATGTTCGCCGGTAACCACCACTCGTGGGGCGACGGACTGACGCAGATGTTCAGTGCGGACGGCACGGAACGCTACGCCTACTGCGCACGTACCAACCAGCCGTCACGTTTCCATGGCATCAACACCAGCGTGGACTTCCAGCACCAGTTCGCCCGCGAGGAACAGAACCTTACACTGTCCTACCGTTTCAGTTCCAACAAGCGGGAGGAGGAGGCCGTCAGCCTCTACTCAAGCGGCTACGACATGCCCTTCCCCCTGGAGGACCTCATGGTGGACCCGGACGGGAAGACGCAGGAACACACGGCACAGGCCGACTTCACCACCCCCATTGCGAAGCTACACACCCTGTCCGTCGGCACGAAGTACATCTACCGCATCAACCGCTCGGACAATACGGAGCTGACGCGCCCAGCCGGGACGGACGAGCCCTTCGTCCGCGACGAGGAGCGCAGCCTGCTCTACCGCCACCGCAACGACATCGCGGCGGCCTACGCGGAGTATATGCTCAAGCTACGCAAGTTCTCCGCACGTGCCGGACTGCGCTTCGAGAGCAGCCACCTGCGCGTCACCTACCCCGGCAGCACGGAGCGGGAGGCTTTCTCCGCAAGGCTGAACGACCTCGTACCCAGCCTGAACCTCGGCTACAACCTGAAGCCCACCATGATGCTCCGCGCAAATTACAACCTGCGCATCGGCCGGCCGGACATCACCTACCTCTCGCCCTACGTGAACCACGTGACACCCTTCGCCATCTCCTACGGCAGCCCGAACCTGACGAGCGAGAAGGGGCACAACTTCGAACTGAACTTCAGCAGCTTCACCCAGAAGTTCAGTCTGAACCTGACGGCGGGCTACTCCACCTCCGTGACCGGACTGACGCAGTACTCCTTCGTGGAGGAGGGCGTGCAGCATACGACGTACGGAAACGTCCTCCACTCGAAGGGAGCCACGCTGAACGCCTTCGCCAACCTGATGCTGTCGAAGGCCACTACGCTGATGGTGAACGGCGACCTGAACTACCGCGACTTCAAGTCCTACCGCACGGGCGACCGCAACCACGGCTTCGGCGGACGCGTCTTCGCCATGCTGCGGCAGGAACTGCCCTGGAAAGTCAAGATGAACCTGGGCGGCGGCTACAACTGGCCGCGCATCAACCTGCAGGGGAGCAGCGAGAAGTTCTTCTTCTACTTCGCGTCGCTCAGCCGTTCCTTCCTCAAGGAGGACCGCCTCACGGTGGAGGTGAACGCCTTTAACATCTTCAACCCGCGCATGACGTTCCACAGCGTCACGGAGTCGGCGGCGTTCCGCTCCACGTCCGACGTCACCGTCCACCGCCTTGGCCGCGTCGGGCTTGGCGTCAGCTGGCGCTTCGGCTCGCTCAAGGCCGTGGTGAAGAAGGCGGCGCGCACCATTGAGAACGACGACGTGCAGACGCAGTCCTCCTCCATGCAGGGCGGGATGCAGGGCGCGGGCGGCGTGCAGGGCATGGGGCAGTGATTCCCGGGAGATGCGGGCGGAGGCCCTCCTGTATACCGC
This sequence comes from Alloprevotella sp., assembly GCA_017476545.1. Classification (GTDB taxonomy): domain Bacteria; phylum Bacteroidota; class Bacteroidia; order Bacteroidales; family Bacteroidaceae; genus Alloprevotella. The sequence continues at coordinate 36,298 of JAFUZP010000023.1, read as the reverse complement.
AGCATGAAGTTCCCCGAAGCTGGTCTGGACCTGGCTCCGGGGGACTTTTCCTTAATGGCGCAGGGGCTTGAGTGCCTGCGGCTCATAGGGGCAACTTATAGCTTCTCGTGTTTAACTCTAATCGCCTACGACTTCGTACTCCCTATCGTTCCCTCAAACCTGCGGCCATTGTACGTGCCGCTGAAGCTTTTCCCATCATCACCACAATCGAACCTCGCATTGGCGAAGAAGTCCTGCACGTCCCAGTTCGCACCAGAGAAGGATACAGAGGGTACGAGACCCGGCGTCCATAACAGGCCGCTACCGCAACCATAATTACAGTACGCAGGGATAGGGAACACGTTTTCAGGCGCACAGCTTCCCGTTTGGTAGTTTGGGTGAGCGATAAGGTACGAGCAGTCGGTCATATCGTCCACATAGTCGCGGATGCCCTGCGCCGCAGCGGCATACCGGGCAAGGAAGCCTCTACCGAGGTCCTCACAGTCAACATCCCAACCCGCTGCCTCAATCCTTAAACCTTCGGCATTCTTTATACGCCCAAGCCGCTCATGGCAGACGTCACAATCCGACTGAGAAACCAGCTCTTGGTAATAGTAGCTAACCCCATAAAGCGAGTCGATGAAGACCTGCACGGGCGGTTCCCCGCTCGTCGCCAGCATCCGCTGCGGGCCCAGCGGGATGACCTCCATCCGGGGCGGCACGTACTTCTTCTTACCCTCCGCGGGAGCCGCCTGCGCGGCATCCGCAACCTCTTCAGCGGCGCACAGCGCGCCGGCAAGTGTCTTTTCGTTGTTCATTGCTTAGTTGTTTTAATGGATTTATGATTCGTTAATTAATCGTCCGCAGACCAGTCCCGGCACTTCCCGGCCGCGCGTCCGGTCTGTTGCGATTCAATCGCAACAAACTCAACGCGCCCCCAAGCACACAAAGCGGCGCACCGCACCCCTCCGAAGGGGGCGCAGTGCGCCGCTCAATGCTTGCGTATATGTCTGTAACTACTTGATTCCCAGAGCGTATGGGGGGGTAATTCGGGCACTTCCCGCCCGGTAAATACGGGCATAGTCAGCATCCGCAACTGCGCAGGCCGACATACCTATATTATATATATACGCGTAAGGCATCATTATGTTCTTGGTTTCGCGGGCAAAGGTAGGCAAAAGTTCCCAATCCGCCAAGGACGGGAGGGGATAATCTGCTTTGGCAAAATCCTAACCCTGCGGTTAGGGAGAACTGACTATAGGGTTAGGAAGCCGTGACCCTTGGGTTAAGAACGGCTACCCCGAGGGGTAAGGGGCGCACCACCTCCGGACAGGAAGCTTAACTTCCTCGCCCAGGAAGCTTAACTTCTTAGCTTAGGAAGTTAAGCTTCCTGCCCCGGGCATATATAGCACCCCCCTTCGGGGTGCATAAGGGAACGGCGGGGGTTCCATAAGGGAACGAGGCTCGTTCCATAAGGGAACGGCGGCCGTTCCATAAGGGAACCCCGGGAGGAAGATAGGGGGAGGCCGCCGGGGTCGGTACAGGGCCCGGAAGGGGCGCGCCGCCAAGCCCTCCGGCGCGGGAATGCGCTCAGCGGATGTTCCGCCGTATGCGCTGCAGGAAGGCATCCAGCGCCGCGCCGTCCTTGCGGTCGATTACCTCGATCAGTTCCTTGAGTTCCGTGCGTATCTTGGCCACCTGCCCGCTCGTGCGGGGGTTGAAGAGTATCTCGCGCAGCAGGGCGTCGTCCTCGCCCAGCACTCCCTCGGCTATCCGCATGTGCCGCTTGAAGGTTGTGCCGGGCGCGTCCTGGTGCTTCATGACCGCCGCGAAGACGAAGGTGGACACGAAGGGGATGGCCAGGGAGTAGGCCACGGTCTCGTCGTGCTCCTCGAAGGTATATTCGGATATGTGCAGCCCGAGACGCGTGTACAGGTCGCGGAAGAATATCCGCCCCATGTAGTCGCCCTCGCTGATGATGATGGCGTTCTCCTCCGAGAGCTGCCCGAGGTTGGCGAAGGTGGGGCCGAACATGGGGTGGGTGGAGACGTAGCGCCGCCCGCAGCCGGCATAGAACTCGCGGAAGCCCGTCTTCACGCTCGCTATGTCCGAGAGGATGCAGTCTTCCGGCAGGTGGGGGAGCATCGTTCGGAACACGGGGAGCGTCTGCTCCAGCGTCACGGCGTTGATGACCAGCTCCGGGCGGAACGCGTCCACCTCGTCCGGCGAGGTGAAGCGGAGCGTGTTGTACATGAAGCGCAGGCGGCGCGCGTCGGTGTCGAGCACCGCCGTCTCGTGGTCAAAGCTCAGCAGGTCGGTGAAGAAGCTCCCCATCTTGCCTGCCCCCAATATAAGTATCCTCATGTCGTCAGTCTTTGTTCAGTATCTCCACCTGCTGGCGCACGCTCTCCTCATGTATAGCCTCGAAGATGCTCTTCACGAAGTCGTTGGACATGCCGCGCAGCACGCCCTGCGCCCCGCGCTTGGAGAGTATCTCGCCGTAGCGCCGCGTCTGCACGACGGTCATGTTGTGCTCCTTCTTGTATGCCCCGATCTCACGGCTGATGCGCATCCTGTTTGCCAGCTGCTCCAGCAGGGCGTTGTCCACGCTGTCAATCTGCTTACGCAGCTCCTCCAGGCTCTCGGTCGTGGCGGAGACGTTGCGGATGACGAGTTTGTCAAGAATGAAGTCAAGCACGTCGGGTGTTACCTGCTGCATCGCATCGCTCCAGGCGCGGTCGGGGTTCACGTGGGTCTCGATCATGAGCCCCTGGAAGCCCAGGTCCATCGCCTGCTGCGCCAAGGGGGCAATCAGTTCCCTGCGGCCGCCCATGTGCGAGGGGTCGCAGAAGATGGGCAAGGCCGGGATGCGGCGGTGCAGCTCTATGGGTACGTGCCACATGGGGAGGTTCCGGTAGAGCCGCTTCTCGTAGGTGGAGAATCCCCGGTGCACGACGGCGAGCCGCTGGATACCGGCCTGGTTCACGCGCTCCAGCCCCCCAATCCAGAGTTCCAGGTCCGGATTCACGGGGTTCTTGCACAAGACGGGCATATCCGTCCCCCGCAGCGCGTCCGCCACTTCCTGTACGGCGAAGGGATTGGCCATCGTACGCGCGCCAATCCACAGTATGTCGATACCAGCCTCGAGGGCGGCCTCCACATGGTGCGCCGTGGCCACCTCGGTGGCCGTGAGCATCCCCAGTTCCTCATGCACGCGGCGCAACCAGGGGAGCCCCGCTTCGCCGACGCCTTCGAAGCCGCCGGGCTTGGTGCGTGGCTTCCAGATGCCGGCGCGATAGATGTGTATGCCATAGGCCGCCAGCTGGCGCGCCGTTTCCATGACCTGTTCTTCCGTCTCGGCCGAGCAGGGACCTGCCAGCACGGTGGGGCGCTTGTCCTGGTCTATACCGGGCAGCGCGAGGGGTTTGAGTTCTAAGTCCATATCGTTTGTGTTCGTATTCTTTCAAGTGCCAGTTGCAACCGCTCCTCCGGCGCACAGAGGGATATGCGTACGTAACGCCGGCCGTTCTCCCCGAAGATAAAACCGGGCGTAAGGAACACGCGGGCCTCGTGCAGCACGCGCTCCGTGAGTTCCTCCGCATCGGCGTAGCGGTCCGGGATGCGTCCCCAAAGGAACATGCCGACGCTCTGCGGGTCGCATACGCACCCGAGAGCTTCCATCACCTGCTGCGCCAACGCGCGCCTGCGCGCGTATATGGTATAATTATGTTCCGCGTGCCAGTCGTCCGTGTTTCTGGTCAGTGCCTCCGCCGCCGCCAGCTGCAAGGGACGGAACGTACCGCTGTCAATATTGCTCTTCACCCTGAGCACCCACGCCACGTGCTCCGCGCTGCCGGCCAGCAGGCCTACACGCCATCCGGGCATGTTGTGGCTCTTCGAGAGGGAGTTCAGCTCGATGCAGCAGCGGCGGGCACCGGGTACTTGCAGCAGGGACAGGCGCTCCCGGGTGAGGATGAAGCTGTAGGGATTGTCGTTGGCGACGAGGATGCCGTGCGCCTCGGCGAAGCGTACGAGGCGTTCATAGGTATCCCGCCGGGGCGGCGCGCCGGTTGGCATGTGGGGGTAGTTCGTCCAGAGGATGCGCGTGCGGTCATCGGCCAAGCGTTCCAGTTCGTCGAAGTCGGGCTGCCAGCCGTTCTCCGCCCGGAGGTTGTACTTCACGACACGCACTCCGAGCAGCTGCGAGAGGGAGGTGTAGGTAGGATACCCCGGGTCGGGCACCAGCACCGTATCGCCCGGATTGACAAAGGCCAGGGTCACGTGCAGTATGCCCTCCTTAGAGCCGATGAGGGGTAGCACCTCGGAGTCGGCATCAAGCGTCACGCCGTAATGCCGCGCGTAGAAGCCGGCCATCGCCGCACGCAGTTCCGCCGTCCCGCGCGTGGGCTGGTAGCCATGTGCGTCCGGATGCTGCGCTTCGGCGCAGAGGGTACGGACGGTCAGGTCGGAGGGCGGCATGTCCGGACTGCCGATGGCAAGGCTGATGACGTCCTTCCCCTCGGCATTCATCCGCGCCACTTCACGCAGTTTCCGGGAGAAGTAGTACTCCTCCACGCGCCCTATCCTGTCGGCTGGCTGTATCTGTTTCATCGTGTTGTTTCAGTTAGTACGGTACTCCCCGAGGATGCGCAGCTCGCGTGTCAGCGGTCGCACGGCCTCAATACTTTGGCGGTAGCGGCGGTAGTCGTCGTAGGTGACGTCCACATAGAAGAGGTATTCCCACTCACGCCCTATGATAGGAAGCGACTGTATCTTGGTCAGGTTTATCTGGTAGAAGCTGAAGATGCTCAGCACCTGCGAGAGGCTTCCCGCCGAATGGGGGAGGGAAAAGACGATGCTGGCCTTATCCGAACTTCCGGCATCGCGCAGGGCATCCGCACGCTGCGGGTCGGCGAGCACGAGGAAGCGCGTGAAGTTGTGTTTGTTGTCCTCTATGGCGTTCTCCAGTACGCGCAAGCCGTAAAGGCGGGCGGCATCAGCATGGCAGATGGCGGCATGGCCGCGCAGTTGCAGGCGGGCGATGTCCGCTGCCGCACCCGCCGTGTCCACGGTCTCCACCACCTTCATCCCAGGATGCCCGGCAAGGAAGGCGCGGCACTGCTGCAAGGCTACGGGGTGCGAGTTCACCTCGCGGATATCCTCCCATCCCTCGTCCGGCAGGCACATCACGCTGTGCTCTATGTGCAGGCGTTGCTCGCCCACGATGGTGCTGCCGCTATGCAGGAGGAGCTCATAGTTGTGCAGGAGCGAGCCTGCAATGGTGTTCTCTATGGCGGCCAGTCCCAACAGACTGCTGTCCTGCCGCATGGCGGCGAAGAGTTCCTCGAACGTGTCGCAACAGACCAGTTCCACGCCTCCGCCACCGAAATAGCGGTGGGCCGCGATGTCGTGGAAACTGCCGCGTATGCCTTGTATAGCTATCCTGACCATTCCGTTGTCCTTTCCCCATGCCGGCGTACCGGGAGGCTGCCAACAAAAAATCCCGTCTCTCGTAAGAGCGGGATTTTCGTAGTGCCGTTATCCGTTCAGCCTGCGCACATGGCTACCCGCTCTACCTGCTTGGCAAAGTAATAAAACGAGTAAAAATAATAACCAGTGCGGCGCATAGTTCTTTTTTCGTTATTGCAGGGCAAATGTACATCTTTCGGTACAAACTGCCAACTCCGGCATATAAAAAATTAACACCGGCGGACAGACGATACAGACAAACCGCTAAGAAACAGAAAACTATGGAGGCAGGCAAAGCGCACCGCCGCGACCTGGGCGAAGCGCGCACGCAGCCTGGGAGCTTCCCCCTGCGGGTAGGCCATCCTAACCCTACGGTCAGTTACCCGTAACCCTACGGTCAGTTCGCCGTAACCATAGGGTTAGGTTTCCTCAGCCCGCCTCCCCCGCCGTCCCGGCACGCAAATTAGGGCGGCAAAGCGTTCGCGCTTCTGAGATTTCTGCGTACCTTTGCGCACAAGCATTATGCCAAACGGACAGCAGGACTTCATGGATGCGCTGGCCGCCCACGTGCGCAACGCGATCGGGGACGGAGGGATAATGGCGGACTACAGCACGGAGGCCGTCAAGATTGTCGATGCCCGGAACCATATCTTCCGCACCATACGGAGCGGTACGACGGACGAAGCGGACGACACCTACACCCTACGCGAGCTCTGCCGCATAGACGAAGAGACACTGGACTATACCGTAGATTACGGGAAACTGGCCGCCGTGGCACGGAACTACTTCTGAAAGACGCATGGAAACACCGCAAGAGACGCTTACCTACCGGCACAGGATGCCCATACAGATACGGTTCAATGACGTGGACCGATACGGACACGTGAACAACAACGCTTACTTTTCCTACTATGACTTAGGTAAAGTGGACTACCTCGGCGCGGTCTTGCGCCTCTACGAGGGCACACCGGACGTAGTCCCCGTCATCGCGAACATCAATGCGGACTTCTTCCAGCCCGTATTCTACGGGGACGACATCGTCGTGGAGACCTGCGTACCCCACATCGGGCAGAAGAGTTTCACGCTGGACCAGCGTGCCGTGAACACACGCACCGGGACTATCGTCTGCCACTGCCGCACCGTAATGGTCTGCTTCTCCCTCAAGGAACAGGCAAGCGTAGAGGTGCCGGACGATTTCCGCACCGCCATCATGGAATACGAGAACAGCGGAGGACAATCCAACGCCTGACGGGGAACCGCACTGCACGCAACAAGTCCTGACAAGCCATGCAAGAAATCATCTACTCCCACGACATACAGGCCGAAGCGCGCCGGCTCAGCGGATGCGGATACGACCGCATCTTCCTCATCACCGAGGAGACCGTGGCGCGCCACTGCCTGCCCCTACTGGGCGACGTGCCCGAAACGGAGAACTGGATGTGCATCACCCTCCCCGCTACCGACGCGCACAAAGACCTTGACAGTCTGGCCCGCGCGTGGCAGGCCTTGCAGGAAGGCGGCGCATCGCGCCACTCGCTCGCAGTGAACCTCGGCGGCGGAATGATTACCGACCTGGGCGGATTCGCCACAGCGACGTTCAAACGCGGCATGGACTTCGTGAATATCCCCACAACGCTTCTGGCAATGGTCGATGCCGCTGTGGGTGGGAAGACCGGCATCAACTTCAACGGACTAAAGAACGAGCTCGGCGTCTTCCGCGATGCGCGGCAAGTCGTCATTGACACGCAGTTCCTGCGCACGCTGGACGCGCACAACTTGCGCTCGGGCTATGCCGAAATGCTCAAGCACGCCCTGTTAGACAGTACGGACATGTGGGCAAGGCACGTCGGCTTCGACCTGGACGCACCGGAACTGGGCACTTTGCAACAAATGGTAGCGGAGAGCATCCGCGTGAAGGGGCACATCGTCAGCAAGGACCCGACGGAGAAGGGACTACGAAAGGCACTGAACCTGGGGCACACCATCGGTCATGCGCTCGAAACGCTGGCCCTGCAACAGGGCCACCCCGCCCTGCACGGCTACTTCGTGGCATGGGGACTCGTGGCGGAACTATACCTCAGCTGCACGCAGGCGGGCTTCCCGACGGAACGGATGCGGCAGACCGTGCAGTTCATCCGCCGATACTACAGCAACTACAACGCCCTGCCCGACTGCAAGGAGTACGGACAAATACTCAGCCTCATGCGGCACGACAAGAAGAACAGCGGCGGGGTAATCAGCATGACCCTGCTCGGCGACATCGGAGACTGCCGCATCGACTGCCACCCGGCGGACGGGGAAATCCTCGAAGCGCTGGACTTCCTGCGCGAAGGATAGGAACTAAAAAACAATAACCGATATGAAACGCATTCTTACCACAGCGGCCGCACTCTTCCTCCTCATGCTGGGCGCAGCCGCACAGCAACCGACAAAACAGCAGCTCACAAAGCTGGGACTGAAAGGGGCTGCACTGACAGAGGTACGCAAGGGCATCTGGAGCATCCAGACAGCGGGAAAGAAGACCGGGCACGTCGTGGCGAGCGCACCGTTCGCAGCGGACGTGAAAGGCTTCAACGGCCCCACGCCGGTCTTCGTCCATATTGACAAGACCCGGAAGGTACGGAAAATCATCGCGCTCCCCAGCCAGGACACACCGGACTTCTTCAATACGGCGGTGACGGTGCTAGGGAAATGGGAAGGGAAGCCCGCAAAGAATGCCGCCGCACAGCAGGTGGATGCCGTCAGCGGTGCCACTTACAGCAGCCGGGGGCTTATCCGAAACGTGCGTGCCGCACTGGACGCTTACAACAAATACGTGAAGTAGGACGCTGCAACCCGCACTCCCGACTTACCGCGACACGCGAAAGACAACATGAACACTGACACCATTACCCTGAACACCGCCCAGTACGCAAAAGACGTGCAGGGGTTCGGCGGTCCCGTCCCCCTGCAAATCCACCTCAACGCGCAGGGGCGCATTGACTCCGTGACCGCACTGCCCAACAATGAGGACACGCAGTTTTTCAATAAGGCCAAGACGCTGCTCAACGCATGGGACGGCATGACCGTCGGAGAGGCGCTGCAGAAGAACGTGGACGCCGTGAGCGGAGCGACTTACAGCAGCCGCGCCATCATTAACGGCGTGCAACAGACGCTCAAGGCCTACCAGGAGGAGCAACAACCCGCCGGGGGAGCGTTCCCTGCCCTGTGGTTCGGCATCGGTGCAATACTGATAGTCGTCGCGGGAGCTTGGGCACGCCGCCGGCGGAAGCAGGGCTAAGCCACACCAACTGCCCGCAACCATGAAAAAGACACTGCTCCGTTTCCTCCTGCTCCTGCCGCTGACGGCCACGGCACAGCAATCCCCACTCCTCGACCTGCGGCTCCAAGTACGCGGTGACTACCAGCGCGAATACGTCAGCGGCGAGGCCGTGAAGGACAACTGCGGCTTCAAGGGAAAGTTCCTCAACCTCCTCATCTCCGGCGAGGTGGGGAAACACTTCTCCTACGCCTACAGGCAGCGGCTCAACCGCATCAGTAAATCATCGGAATTCTTTGATGCGACGGACTGGCTCTACCTCCAGTACAAACCGACGCCCCGCTGGACGTTCGCAGCCGGGAAACAAATCGTCGCCATCGGCGGCTTTGAGTACGACCGCGCGCCCATCGACCTCTACTTCTGCTCCGAGTACTGGAACAATATCGCCTGCTACCAATGGGGTGCCTCAGCGGCTTTCGGGCTGCGGGGCGGCAGGGACGAACTCATAGCGCAGTTCTGCCAAAGCCCGTTCCGCGCGTCAGGTGAAGACACCTATGCCTACAACCTGATGTGGCGCGGCGTCCATGGCCCCTACTCCGCCCTTTGTTCGGTCAATATGCTGGAGTACGCGCAAGGAAAGTTCCTTAGCTACATCGCAATCGGGCAGGCCGTGCAACTCGGCGCGGTAAGGCTGGAGTTTGATATCATGAACCGCGCGACGGCGAAGCAGGCCTTCCTGCTGCGCGACTGCACCCTTGTCGGCGAGGCAGCCTGTCGCCCGGCGAAGTGGCTCAACGTGTACGCGAAAGCCAGTTACGATGTAAACCGCGCCCACCACGAGGGTGACCGCTGCGTACAGCCCGGCACGGAGCTGACGCGCATAGGCGGCGGGCTGGAATACTACCCGCTCCAGGATGAACGGATACGCCTGCATGCGAACTATAGCTATACCTTCGGAAAAAACACCAACACGGACGGCGTGCTACGCCCCCGGCAGTCACTTTTCGATATCGGTCTGACCTGGAAGGCCGACCTGCTCCATCTGAAGAAAAAAACAGCCAAGCCACACCATGATTAAACGCCTTTGGAACGCCATACCCCCAGGCATCGTATGCCTCGCAGTAGTGGTCGGCCTCTTCTCCTATATGGGGATGAAAATGGGAGCCGCCCCGATGCTCAACACTGTCATGCACACGGCGCACGACTTACTGCTCAACACGTGCTTCTACCTTATGGCCATCTGCGTCCTGACGGGCGCGATAGGGAAGATTTTCGTCGAGTTCGGCGTTGTCGATCTGCTGGAAAAGCTGCTGCGACCGCTGATGAAGCCGCTCTTCAACCTGCCCGGCGTGGCCTCGCTCGGCGCGGTAATGACATTTCTCTCGGACAATCCGGCCATTATCACACTCTCCCGCGACAAGCGGTTCAGCGGTTACTTCAAAAAATACCAGTTTATCTCGCTCACAAACTTCGGGACAGCGTTCGGTATGGGCCTGATTGTGATTATCTTCATGGTGGGGCAGGGCTACTTCGCCGCCCCGCTAATCGGTCTTTTCGGGGCGTTCTGCGGCAGTATCGTATCCACCCGGCTGATGCAACGCTTCATCCTGAAGTCCTTCCCGCACTACGCAGAGGAAAGTGCCGCCATAAGTGAGCGGAGCCAGGATACGCTTGTCAAGAAAGTGGAGGAAGGGGAACAGAAATCGCTCTTTGTGCGTATTCTCAACTCCCTGCTGGACGGCGGACGCGAAGGCGTGGACATAGGCCTCGCCATCATCCCCGGCGTACTGATTATCTCTACGCTGGTGATGATGCTCACCTTCGGTCCGAGTGCCGACGGCACGTACACAGGCGGCGCTTACGAGGGGACACAAGCGCTTCCCTTCCTGGCAGAAAAAATTGACTGGCTCTTCCGTTGGCTTTTCGGCTTCACCGACCCCCACCAAGTCGCCTTCCCGATTACCGCCCTCGGTGCTGTCGGCGCGGCACTCGGCCTTGTGCCCAACTTTGCCGCCCACGGGTGGGTGGACGGCAACGCTATTGCCGTTTTCACCGCCATCGGAATGTGCTGGAGCGGCTTTCTGAGCACACACACGGCGATGCTCGACTCACTGGGCTACCGCGAACTGACACCCAAAGCCATCCTGTCGCACACCATCGGCGGCATTGCGGCCGCCGTAGTGGCGCATTGGGGATACGCACTCCTCTGCCTGTTCTAGCCCTGGGCGCACGCCATAACCCTTTCCCGCCGTGATACACGAAGCCTTCGCCGCGCAGATCGCCCTTGAATTCGAGCATCCCTTCACGCCGTCACAGGCTGTGGCGGCACAGCGGCTAGGGCTATTCCTGACCGACCCGAATCCCATGCAGGCTTTCATCCTGCGCGGCTATGCGGGAACAGGTAAGACAAGCCTCGTCGGGGCACTGGTGCGTGTCATGCGGAAGCTGGAGCGTAACGTTGTACTCCTAGCCCCGACCGGGCGCGCCGCAAAGGTTTTTTCCAACCATGCGGGCACTGCGGCCTTCACCATACATAAGATGATTTACCGCCAACAGGCGTTCCAAGGCGAAGGCACACGCTTCTCGCTTGACTACAACAAGTTCCCGCGCACGCTCTTCATCGTGGACGAAGCCTCCATGCTAGCCAACCAAGGCAGTGGCACGAGCATTTTCGGGACGGGACTGTTGCTTGACGACCTCGTACACTATGCCTACAGTGCCGATGGTTGCCGCGTCCTTTTCGTTGGCGACACCGCCCAGCTCCCCCCCGTAGGCGAGGAAGAAAGCCCTGCCCTATGCGCCGATGTGTTACGCACCTACGGGCTGCACGTCGGGGAGGCCGACCTGACGGAAGTGGTACGGCAGTCGCGCGGCTCGGACGTACTCACCGCCGCCACGCGCCTCCGCGACCTCATCGCCGCAGGTAGTGCGGAACTGCCGACTATCGAAGGGGCCGAGGACGGCGAAGTGAGCTTCGTACCCGGCTCTGAGCTGGTAGAGGCACTCGTCAGCGCCTATCAGGACTTCGGGACGCAGGACACCATCGTCGTCACACGCTCAAACAAACGCGCCAATATCTACAACGCCGGAATTCGCGCACGCATCTTCGACCGCGAAGACACGCTCACGCGCGGCGACCTCGTCATGGCCGTGAAGAATAACTACCACTGGACGGAACACCAGGCGCGGCAGGAGGAAGGCAGTAAGCCGCCTTTTGACTTCATCGCGAACGGTGATACGGCGGAGGTTGCCGCCATACGCAACTTCCAAGAGGCCTACGGCTTCCACTTCGCCGACGCTACGCTGCGCTTCCCGGACTATGACGGCTACGAGCTGGACTGCCGCGTGCTGCTTGACACGCTCACCTCCGAATCCCCATCGCTGACAAAGGAGGAAAGCCAGCGGCTCTACGAAAGCGTCTTGCAGGATTATGCCCACATACCCACCAAGCCGGAACGCATGAAAGCCCTGCGACAAGACCCTTACTACAACGCCGTGCAGCTTAAATACGCCTACGCGGTTACCTGCCACAAGGCACAAGGCGGACAATGGGCACGCGTATTCGTGGACCAGGGCTTCGTCCCGCCGGAGCAAGGTGGTATCCCCTACCTGCGGTGGCTCTACACGGCCTTCACGCGCACTACGGGCAGGCTCTTCTTGGTGAACTGGCCAAAGGAACAAAGGCAGGGCTAGTAATCCCGGATGTCAATATTCTTGACTTTTTGAGGTGGTGTAAATCGTCTGTTCAGCCCCACGGAAGCAGCCGCCCGCCTGAATTGGAAATATTTTACCATCCGTTTTGTCGCATTTCCGGGGCGATAGTGTCCATTTTGTCCGATTTCGGGGCGAAAGCGTATGCCTCAGGTCGGATTTAGGGCATGGCCCGGGCGGAACTAAGTGCCGGGATAGGAAAAACTACCCCTGGGGGTAGTGAAAAGTATCCCCCGGATTAAGCGAATACAAGGCCGGGGCAGGTCTCTGGGAGTGCTGTTCTATCCGCCCTGCACCGCTGGAAGAAGACTCCGCGATGTCAAGATTGCCGCACGCTCCCCTACCCTTTCCTTATGCGCCCTCCGCCGCCTGCCGCTGCTGACACGCCGGAAAAGCGCATCTATCTTTGCGTTTTTTAACACGGACGCGCGCACCACTTCCGTTTATATTTCATAGTTTTGCAAACAGACGCGCGCGATAGCCGTCACCAACACCCCATGATTACGTCCGTCCTCTTCTGGCTGGGGCTCTTCGCCTATGTCGTGCTGATTGCCAGCACGGCGGTGGTCGTTGTCTTAGAGAATAGGCAGCCCGCAAAGACCATCGCGTGGCTCATCGTTCTCATAGGTCTGCCGGTCATCGGATGGGTGTTCTTCTACTTCTTCGGGCAGGACGAACGGCGCAAGCACCTCCTCAACCGGAAGAACTACCGGCGCATCACGCAACGTATGCGCAGTGCCATCGGTCCGCAACCCGTCGGAAGCCGCCCGGAAAAGTACGCCCAGCTCATCCGGCTGCAAGAGACACGCGCGCACGCCGTATTCACCTCGGGCAACGAACTCCGCCTGCTGTCCGACGGACGCGCCTTCCTGCAAGCCCTGCTACGCGACATCTACGCCGCGAAACGCCACATACACATCGAGATGTACATATTTGAGGACGATGCCGTGGGCAGGCTCTTGCGCGACGCGCTGGCCGACCGCGCACGGGAGGGGGTGGAAGTACGCGTGCTCTATGACGATGTGGGCTGTTGGAACGTGCCCAACGCCTTCTTTGCCAGCATGGAGCGGTGCGGCATCCTGGTCGGCGCATTCCTGCCCGTGCGGTTCCCGAGCCTGACACGGCGCGCAAACTACCGTAACCACCAGAAAATATGCGTCATCGACGGCCGATGCGGCTATATCGGCGGGATGAACATTGCCCTGCGCTACGTCACACGACGCGACAACAACTGGCGCGACATGCAACTGCGCGTGGAAGGGAACGGCGCAGCGGGGCTCCAGCACCTCTTCCTCAGCAACTGGTATTTCGCGACAGGGCGGCTGCGCACTGAGCGCCGATACTTCCACGAAACGAGCCCGGCGGAGAGTGGCCACCTGCTCCAAATCGTGGCCTCCAGCCCCATATCCCGCTTCCCCGAGATTATGTACTCCGTCACATGGATGGCACAGAACGCGCGTAAGTACCTCTACATAGAAACTCCTTACTTCATGCCGACAGAGCCTGTTCTCCAGGCACTCCAGACGGCGGCAATGTCGGGGGTGGACGTGCGCCTCGTACTGCCACTCAAGCCTGACGCGTTCTGGCTGCGCTGGGCAAACGAGAGTTACTTCGACGATGTCCTGCGGGCAGGCATCCGTGTCTATCTCTACGAGGAAGGCTTCATGCACGCCAAGACCATCGTGATGGATGACGACTGCTGTTCTGTCGGAAGCACTAACATGGACTTCCGCAGCTTTGAAAACAACTTTGAGGCTAACGCATTCATTTATGGGACGAGCATGGCGGCTGACGTAAAGGCCGTTATCAGCGAAGACATGCGCCACTCCCGCGAAATCAAGTTGGGGGAATGGCGGAAACGTCCCACGTGGCGCAAATTCCTAGAGTCGCATACCCGCATATTATCCCCGCTGTTATGAGAAGATACCCCACCCTGAAACAGCTATTACCGCTGCTACTCCTGCTCGCCACCGCCGGAGCCTGGGCGGAACCCATAGATGAAACTGTGGCCGCCCGGCGGGCCGCAAGCTTCCTATCCCGCACCAACACCCTAAAGGCCGTCGGCGTGCCACGACTTGCACACCGTACCGACGCCACCTACCTCTACACTGCCGGAAAAGGAACTTTCGTGCTCCTCGCTGCCGACGACCGGCTGCCGGAAGTGCTGGCCTACGGCGAAGGCAGCGCGGACACTGTACCGCCAGCCATGCAGGCCCTTTTGCAGGAATACGACCGCAGGCTGCGGTTCGCCCAGCCCACGGGGAAAGTAGCACGCACCCAGGAGGAATTCACGCCCGTCGCCCCGCTTCTGACGACTATCCGCGACCAATACAGCCCTTACAACGCCTGCTGTCCCTTTATCCTACAGGACGACAACACGTACAGCACGGAGCGCGCCATCGTAGGCTGCGTGGCAACCGCGCTGGAACAGGTACTCACTTACTACCGGCGCGAGTATGTGCTGCAAGACACGCTGCACGGATGGACGACGGACAGGTATGAGATACCCGATGTCCTGCCCGGTAACAGCGTGGACACCCGCCTCATACGGGACAATTACCGGGGCACGGCCTACTCCGATACCGAGGTGGACGCTGTCGCACGGCTGAGTTACTGGCTCGGGATAGCGGCCCACATGAACTGGGGGCTAGGGTCAAGCGGTGCCGTCAGCCGCCGCTGTATTGAGCCGCTCCGCACCGCGTTCGGCTTGGGCTACGTCTTTTTCGCCGACAGCTACAAGTACGCGCCAGCGGAATGGCCCCAGATGCTCCGCAGGGAACTTTCGGCGCGCCGCCCCGTGTACTACGCGGGAAACAACATGCGCCTCAGCGGACACGCCTTCGTCCTTGACGGCTACGACAGCGCGGGGCTCTTCCATGTGAACTGGGGGTACGGCGGCAGTTACGACGGCTATTTCGACATTGACGTGCTCTATACGGGCGAGCCACCCTACGACAGGACGGACTACGGCGCAGAAAACGGCTTCTTCTGCAACCAGGAAGCCATCTTCATCCACCCGGACGAGGTGGCCGACCCCGGGCATCCCGACACACTGGCGCGCACTGGCGAAGAAATCATCGCCGAGGCATGGAGCATCAACGCCGCGCCGATGAAGACAGCCTATACGCCGATGACGCTCACCCTGCGCAACACGGCCGACTATCCCCTCACCACGCCCATCGAACTCTTCACTAATTTACCCGCAGACACGGCCTATTTGCAGCAAGGCGACTACGTGGCACTCACCAGCGTGACGCTCGCCGCCGGCGAAAGCCGAACCGTGACGGTGCATCTCCGCTTTGATGAAGACGGAGAGCGCATTTTGCGGTTATCAGCCGACGATGTGCACTACCAGACGCTGGGGCAGGTCAGCATAAGCCCCTTCCACTCGTCCGAACTGGCCTTTTCGGAGCCACAGCTCGCCTTTCCCGCTGAAGACACGGCAGAGATAGCAATTGACATCGCACACACCGCAGGAGCCCGGGCCGGGCGTATCGTCACCTATGAGCTGCTTCCCGTCGAAGGGGAGGCCGCCGACGCCATCAGTCACGCACGCTACCTGTACCTCGAACCAGGGGAAAAGCTGCACGACACGGTACGCTTCCGGGGACTTAACCACGGCACGCTTTACGAACTGAACGTGCGTTGCCCATGGACGATACAGCGGTCACTGCGGTTCCGCCTGCCCTCACCGGAAGGTATCGGACGCGTTGAAAGCGCGGAAGTGCAGGGTCCGTGGTTCGGCCTTGACGGGCGACGCGCGAGCGGCAGGCCGGACAAAGGAATCTTCATCCGCGACAAGAAAAAATATCTCCTAAAATAAAGAATTGCACCCCATGACGAAGCATGTAGAGATCCGCACACGATTGGTTTCCAAGACGGAAGGTAGGGAAGAGGAAGTACGCAGCAAATGCCACGGGACATGGCAGCAAGTTTCCGACCGCCACCTGTTCCGCTATGCCGAACCCGACAACAACGGCAGCGCACTGCTGCTGATAGAGCGGGACACCGTACACCTACGTCGCACCGGCAATACGCACGCGAAGATGCACTTCGAGGTCGGGCGCAAAGCGAACGCCTACTACCGCACTGCCGTCGGCCCGGTACACATGTCGCTACGCACCCATGAGCTACGCACCGATACCGCGACAGACAGCGGTTACATCGAAGTCCGTTACGACGTACTCATCGGTGGGCAGAAAGCCGCCGAGAACTCCCTACGCATAGAGTGGGTGGAAGAATGACCCCCACCGAGCCTTTTTTTCCCGCATGACTATGGAAGACACGAAACACCTCCGCATCAGTAATTTCGCCTACGACCTCCCGGACGAACGCATCGCCAAATACCCGCTCCCGGAGCGGGACAAATCAAAACTGCTCCATTACAGCGGAGGGCGCATCTCGGAGGGAACATTTGACCGACTGCCGGGACTTTTGCGGCCCGGCGACCTGATGGTCTTCAACAACACGCGCGTCATCTACGCCCGCCTGCACTTCCGCAAGGCCACGGGCGGACTGATAGAAGTGTTTTGCCTTGAACCCCACACGCCGGCAGACTACCAGCAGTCGTTCGCAACGGGCGGGTGCGTCACGTGGATATGCCTCGTGGGCAATTCAAAAAAGTGGAAAGAGGGCGCGCTGGAACGGGAAATAAGCGTTGGCGGCCGCACCCTCGCCTTACGTGCCATACGCGGCGCGGCCAACGGAAGCGGCTTTGAGATTTCCTTCGACTGGGGCGATGACGGCATAACCTTCGCCGAAGTGCTCGAAGCCACAGGGGAACTGCCTATCCCACCCTACCTGAACCGCGCCACAGAAGCACGCGACCTGCAAACTTACCAGACGGTTTATTCAAAGGTGGACGGCTCGGTAGCCGCACCCACTGCGGGGTTGCACTTCACGCCCGCCGTACTTGAATCGCTCACCCAGCGGGGAATTGAGCGGGAAGAGGTGACACTGCACGTCGGAGCCGGCACATTCAAGCCCGTGAAAAGCGAGAAAATCGCGGATCATGCCATGCATGCCGAATGGTTCAGCGTGCGTCGCTCCACACTACAACGCCTCCTGGACCATGGCGGCACGTGCATCGCCGTCGGCACAACGAGCGTCCGCACGCTAGAGAGCCTATACTGGCTCGGCCTCCTCGTCAGCCGCAACCCGGAGCTGCCGCCCTCGGAGCTGCACGTGCCACAATGGTTACCTTACGAAGTTCCCGCCGAACTTTCCACCACCGAGGCACTGGCCGCACTGTCAGACTACCTTGAGCGCAACGCCCTCCCGGCCCTGCACGCAACGACGCAGATCCTCATCGCACCGGGCTACACGTTCCGCATCGTGCGCTCCTTGGTCACCAACTTCCACCAGCCCAAGTCCACGCTGCTGCTCCTCGTATCCGCCTTCACCGACGGACACTGGCGCGAAATCTATGACTACGCCCTCAACCACGATTTCCGCTTCCTAAGCTACGGCGACTCATCGCTACTGGAGAGGTGAGGCGGCCTCCGTTCTTCCTAACCGCCCCGCCCCCCTCCCAACCTCCGCCCCGAATGAAACGCATCCGCCGCATTGCCGCCACATTGTCCCTACTGACGTTCGCCGTTTCCTTCGCGACATTCGTCATCAGCACGTTTGCGAGTTGGTACGGAAACCTCATCTGGGCCGGTCTGACCGCCGCCGTGTCCTTCTTCATCCTCCTCTTGGCGGCTGGTACCCCGGACAACGAGACCTACCTGCGCCATATACGCCGCAGCCGTTGAGCCAAGCAAGCCCCTACCCATAGTGTCCGTGCCTGACTACATCGGGAAAACCCGCCGTGCAGCGTGCCTTTTTTGTCCACAACTTTGACATCAAAGAAATCTGATCCAGCAATGCAAGGCGGATGGAGCGACACTCCCGGAGGCCTGAACCGGCCTTGCTTCTTCCTTACCCCATGGGGTAATTTTCACTAACCATAGGGTTGGCTTTTCCTGTCCCGGCACTTAGTTCCGCCCAGGCCGTGCCAAAATTCGTCCGGAAATATACGCTTTTCGCCCCGAAATCGGACAAAAGGGACACTATCGCCCCTGAAATACGACAAAACGGACAGTAAAATATTTCCAACTCAGGCGGGCGGCAGCTTCCGTGGGGCTGAACAGACGATTCACACCGCCTCAGAAAGTCAAGAATATTGACACCACGAGAAGCACCACCGCTAAAATTCACCGCCGCGAGAGCAATACAAAAAAGCCGGGGCAGGAGGAATCCTCCTGCCCCGGCGTCAATGTTGCGGCGTACCACCGCCAGAATAATTACCAATTCATCCGAAGAGCAAAAATACGTCGGACACCGTGAGTACCAATCCTGCCAGCAGGATGCACAGCCCGAGGCGTTCATAGCCACGCCGCCAACGGTCGAGACCGAAGAAGAACGCCGCAACGGGCAGTACCCAAAGGAGCTGCGTCAGGAAGTAGAGCGCCACACCAGGCAGACCACCGCCTGCCCGCCCGAAAGGGTGTACTCCGCCGAAGAGGAAGAACACGCTGAGGAAGACGGGCACTAGGCAGAGGAATGCCATTGCCAACAGCCACTTCGGAAATTCGCGCATAGTACGGGGTACCGTTTAGCGGATAATAACCTTCTGACCGTCCACGATGACAACTCCTTTGCGGGCCTCACCGATGATGCGACGGCCTTGCAGGTCGTAAGCACCCGTCGGACGGGTATTGTCTGCGGCGGGTAGGGAGATACCCACATCGGGACCTTCGTCTGCCGAAACGTCGTAGGAATACGCTCCACCCGTGATGGTGTCAATGGAGAGTTGCTTGTAAACGATGTCGTAGCCACCGTTGCGCCCGTTTTCCTCATAGAGGAAGCCTACCTTGTGGTTGGAGAGGAACTGCATCGTGGAGTAGCACGAAGTCGTCTCGCTCACTTGGAGGCCGCGCACCCAGTTTGCCGCGAGCGCAGTGCCCGTAGCGTAATTTGCGCGCGTCAGCAGCGGCTTGTAGAAGAAGCCCACATTGACGCGGCTCGCGCTAAGGGGAACGGACTGCAAGGCCAAGTGCATCTGGCGCCCGTCGCTGTTGCGCACGACGGGAAGCACCAGTATCTCGCCGTTGCAGGCATTGATAGTGCCGGCCTGCATATTGCTCGGGAAAGCATCAACGCCCCAAGAGCCTTCGGCACGCTCGGGATCTGTGTAAGTAAACACATTGAACTTGCGCCCGCCGCCTTGGTTACGGCAGCTGAGGAGCACACTGCCGTCGGGCAGTTCCTCCACTTTGGATTCGTCTGCGGCGGTTGAAGCCTTCTTACCGGCACCACCAAGCACCTTCCACGTCGCGCCGAAATCGTCAGAGTAAATGACCATTGTGGCGTACTGGTTGACAGAGGAAGTACGCATGGGGTGCGCGATGTAAATACGGTAGTAGTCGCCCACCTTGATGTGGCGGCTCTGCATGATTCTTCCGGAGGTGAGGAAGATGCCGGCCGGGCTGCCGCCACCATCGAGCTGGCCGTCATAGAGACCGTAAATCTGCTCGGTGATGGACTTACCCTTATCCCAGGTTCGCCCGCCGTCCGATGAACGGAAAATAACGACGTGCTGCGGGTTGGCACGCGTAGAGCTAAAGTAACCCACGTGCCCGCCAACGCAGACGACAAGGACGTTGTCGCTCTCGCGGTCGGCCACAATGCTGGGGTCACCAAAGGCGTAATTCCACTGGTTGCCGCTCAGGGCATCGTTTCCGTCGCCGAGGTCTGTCCCCTCAGCCCCCCATGTGAAACCGTTGTCGTCGCTGACACGGTAACGCAAGTCTATGGGACCGTTGCCTATGTCGGCCTTGCAATAGCGGTAGTCGGCCACGGCGATGAGTTTGTCTTCCCTCGTACGCGCCAAAGCGGGGATACGGTACGGTACGCCCGATGCGGTGGTCTTGAACACAACTACGCGAGTGGGATCTACGGTAAGGACACGTTGCACGGTCACGTAGAAATCGGATACGGACACATTGCCCGAACCGCTGAGAACGAAGGTTGCGGAACGCGCATTGAGGCCGTTCACTTCCACATCCGCCGCACCACCGGCCGCGCAGCTGACGGCATCTTTACCGTCAGGCGTGACAGTCATCGCCGTAGTGGAGGAGAAACGGAAGGAATAGCCCGTGATAACGTAGCCTTCATCTACTGTCAGCGTGTATGTACCGTTGTTTACATCGTACAGACGCAGGTTCTCGCCGTCCTCAATCATGTTATTTAAGGAGTGGGACAGGGTGAGTGCCGGCTGGGCGATGGAGGAGGTCCAACGGTTCTTGTAGGTGCCGCTACCATTATCGTATGTCAGTGCACCGTGAGCCAGGTCCACTTTAAACGTGGACACGCCCGTGTGGACGGCAAAGGAGGAGCCTGCGTCGCGACCGCCGGTCCAGAACGCCAGACGCTGGTCGCGGTTGTTTGCAGCGATGCCGGAGCTCTTCTGCTGCAAGTAGATAACGGAGCCGCCCTCATCGTTAATATCGGACGAGGCGACGTAAGTCCACATCGGGTCGTAGGTTGAGGTGTTCAGGCCGGAGAGCTGGCGCATCACGGGATAGGCCGTGCTGCCCGTTGTCCCGCTCATCGTTTTCGGCGAAACGAGGACTCGGGTAGCACCCAACGCCTTATTATATATATAGAACCCATTGATACTGTCGCCTACGAAGCACCATAGATACTTGTCCTCCAGGCTGAGTTGGTCGGCATCCAACGCGATGTAACTCGCAGAGCCGGGGTTGGAGATGGGATACGTCCCGCCAATTGCCATCGTGTACCAGCGTGTGTCCTTCGCGAACGCGCCGTCCTTGATCGTAGTGGGGACTATCATGGAAAAGTCCGCAGGGTCTTCGTCGCCGTCGTCGGGCAGTTCCACTTCCTCAATGAGGTAGGTGCAACCGGCATCCGTGACGTTCGTCCCGCTTCCCCAGTTGATAATGCAATAGGACGGTACGGTGGCCGAGCCGCCGTTCCAGCCTATTGACGTTGCGCCATTGGTCTGGTTGAACTCAACCGTACCGCTCGTGAAGATTACCATACCGAGCGTTTCCGCCGGTTTGAGCGTCCAACCCGCCGAGGGCGTGCCCTCCGCAACCTTCAGCATCGGGCGGCTGTTACTTACTATCTCGGGGTAGATGTACTGCCCGTTACTGCGGCTGACAATATCCCACGTGCCGTCCGCACGTTCCACGAACTTCCAGTAGCTGGCATTCGTGGGACTGGCGGCTCCGGTGAGGTAGTAAGAGCCGCTCTCCTGGGAGCCGGAAACGGATGCGTGGCGGTTCCCTCGGTCCGGAGTCCACATCTTGTACCAATGCTCCTCCGTATCCGTTGATGCTTTAGGCTGCACGATTCCCGCACTTTCGTAGGCAGCGCGGAAAGCGGCCATAGCCTCGTCAAGCCGTCCCAGCTGCTCCTGCCGCTGCTCTGGCGTGACACTGGCATCGCCGAGCGTAGCTTCAATTTCCGCGATCACAGCCTCCATTGCATCGGCTGTCGAGGGAGGATAGTAACCGGGCTGGTCCTTGCAGACTGCCCGCTCTAGGGAGCGGAGCTCGCTTATCTTGGATATGATGGCATCAACGCCCTCGTCCAAGCTCTGGGTGGGGGAGTAAACCAGATCGTCAAGGGCATTCTTTCCGTTCTCATCCGTGAGGACGAAAGTAAACATCCACTTGTTAAGGCGCACGCCGCTGGCATTTACGTAAGGCAACTTGAGGAACACTTTGTTCCAACCCTTATTCAGCTGCACCTTAACCGGCGTACGCGCCGTGAAGTTCTCGTTACCAAGATCCACCTCATTCGTGATACTCTTCCCCGCATTAGTCCAGGAAGTGGCAGGTAACAGCTCGGTATCATTGAGCCAGATGCGGCTTCCCTTGCGATCCCACTTACCGTTATCCGGCGCTGTGTCCTTCTCCGAGCGTCCGTAGTTCTGGAACTCTATCAACGCACCCGCAGTCTGTGCTTCCGGGGAATAGACATACGTCCAAGCATACGCCGTGCTGTTGAGTTGCGGATTGGCGTAGAAAGCCGGAACCGTCGTGCCCCACGTGTGGCGCAGGTAGATACCGGCGCCTGTAGCGCGCGCCGTCCCGTAGGTACTGCCGTTGTAGGTATAACTATCCTTCTCCCCTTCCGTCTCGGGCGGGAACTGGAGCGTCGCGTCGCCGCCGTTGGGGAATGCGTCCGTGATAATCCAGCGCACATTGGACTGGCGTACGTAAGGAATAGGCTCGGCCTGGAGCGAATTGGCCTTATGGAAAAGGAAGCGTTCCTCCCAGTTGGCAAATTCGTCATACTCCTCGCCTGAGTTGGGCAGCGTGGTGCCGCCGGTCTCAATGTACTGCTTACCACCGCCTATCCATGCACGCTCTGTGGAGGCGAGGACGTTTGCGTAAAAATTGTTCTGCTTGATGATATCTTCCTCCGTCGGGGTCTTACGGTCGTTCCAGTAGGCGGAAATTTCGCCCGCGATGTTAGCACTGCCCCGCTGGGCGTAATAAATGTTCGACTTGTATATCCCGACCAAGTCGGCGAAGACATCGAAATGATTGGTGTAGTTGTAACGGCAGTCTATATTGGGCAAACCGTTCACTACATTCCCCCTCGTACTCCACATCTGCGTCATGTCCGCGCCCGTAGAGGTCGTGATGGTAACGCCTACAATGGGGTTCCATACCACGCACTTGCGGCCAAGGCTGTGTACCTTGTCCGTCATGATTTTCAGGAAGTTGGGGTACGTGATTTCTTGCTCGTCCGCGCCGATGTGGATATAGGGGGCATTGGGGAATACGTCGGCCACCTCTTCAAGAATAGCCTGTAACTCCGCCACGCCTTGCGCCGTCTGCATCGAGTGGCCCATAGCTCGCTGGAAAGCCTCGCTGTGCCCGGGCATATCTATCTCAGGGATGATGGTGATGCCGCGCGCCTTTGCGTAAGCCTCCAGTTCCGTGCACTGCGCCTGCGTGTAGTAGCTACCGGCGAAGCGGGTCATGGAAGAGGCGGCGGTAAGCTGCGGGTAAGCCTTCACTTCAAAGCGCCAACCCTGATTATCCGTCATGTGCCACTGAAATACGTTCACCTTGAAACGCGCCAGCAGGTCAATCTGGTGTTTGAGCTCGTCGAAGGAGATAAAAGAACGCCCCACATCGTGCATATATCCGCGAAGCTTGAAAGCCGGCCAGTCGCGCACGGAGCAGGCTTCCAGCTCCGGTGCGGCATCGCCATAGCCCTCTGCGAGCTGCGCTAGTGTCTGGGCGGCACGGATTACGCCTGTAGCCGTCACAGCCTTGATGCTGACTGCGTTCGCACTGACCTCCAGTTCGTAGGCCTCATTGGGGAATCCCTCCAGCGTATAGTCGTATGCGCCGGGAATTGAGCCGACCAGCTCCACCGTGACGGCGGGAGCGGAAGTTTCGTCCGTCACGCCCCGTCCAACTGTGGTGAACAGTTCTACCAACGGGACGCAGGAGGTCGGGTCGGTAATACGCACGGCACGATCCAGCGAGAAGGCACCGCCCGCAGCCGGAGTCACCTGCTGCGGCTTGGGAAGCAGGTGCGCAATCTTAGCCGACGCGGGAACACAACCCAGCAGTGCGGCCATGAAGATAAGCAAAAACGCTCGTTTCATAATTCTTTACTTTTGGTTGATTTGACAATTTGGGGCGAAGATACGAAGAAACTCCCAAACACGAAAAGCTTCCCCCGCTTTCTTTGCCGCCGAAGGTGCGGTGCGGAAGTTTTTCCGTACCTTTGTACCCGCAAAAACGACACTTCATATGGAACTTCCCCACGACCCCGCCATATTGTTCAGCACTGTCAATATGCTGCTGCGCGACCGTTATCCCTCGCTGGACGAGCTCTGCCGCGCCACCGGGACGGACAGAGACGACCTCACGGCACGCCTTGCCGAAGCCGGATTCGAGTACAGTGCGGAAAACAACCGCTTCTGGTAAACCCGCTTCCATGAGACGCTACCCTCTCTCTACCGCCTGCATCGTCCTCATCCTCGTCCTGAGCTTCGTCCACACGCCCCATACGAAACTGGACGACGTGTCGAACATTGACAAGGTTGCCCACTTCCTGATGTACTTCCTCACGGGATGCGTCATTTGGTGGGAGTACGCCCGCCGCCACAGCCGTGCTGATGTCCTCCGCCTCCTGCTGCTGGCCGTCGCGGCCCCCATCCTGATGAGCGGCGGCATAGAGCTGGGGCAGGAGTTCCTCACAGGCTACCGGGGCGGCGAGTGGGCGGACTTCGCCGCCAACGCGCTCGGCGTGATCACTGCCGCCTGCGTGGGGCGCGCCTACATCTTCCCCCGCTTCCGCCGCTGAGGCGGGAAGGCTGAAAAGGAGTCTCCGGGCGACCACGCGGCCATCGCCGGTAAACGGCCGGAACCGCCGGAGCCGATTTCCCTACAAAAGGCCGGGCGATTTCTCCTCCGTCCCCGAAGAAAAACATACCTTTGCGCCACCAAACAATATACGCCGCCTGCTGCGGCCAAGCACCACACGCCTATGACAACCAACGGCACTAACAGCCCAACCACCCTGCCCCGCACGCTCTACGTGCGCCTTTCCGAACGGAACTTATGCTTCGCCCGCTACGAACTGCGCCACGAGCCCGTTTTCATTTTCGCGCCGTGGGACGTGCAGCCAGAGACCTCCCTGGGCGTAAATTTGCGCGAGGCGAAAGAAACCGTGGAGCTGCTACGCGAATCCGCAGCACGCGTAGAGGTCATCGTGGACTGCCCCGTTACGCCCGTCCCGATGGCCGACTTCCAAGAGGAGGACTGCGAACGGCTTTATGACCATTGTTTTACGGCGGACGCCCCTCGCCGCATTTTCTACGACACCTTCCCTTACGCCAACGCCGTGCTGCTTTTCGCCCTGAACAATGCGGCCTGCCAGGCACTGGAAGAGACCTTCGGTGAAGGCGTCCACTACACCGCCGCTCTGACACACGTACTCAAGCACTTCGCCGCCAAGGACAGCATCAGGAGCGATGGCGGCAAGCGCTTCTTCGCCTACCTGCACGACTACCAAGAAGATATCGCGGTATTTGACGGCAAGCGCTTGCTCATGCTGAACCGCTACGAGGTACAGACGGCAACCGACGTGGCCTACTACACCCTCAACGCCGCCCAGGAACTGGGTATGGCGACCGACACAGACGCGTTCTACCTGGCCGGGGAGCAGGAAATGCGGGAGCAGGCCGTAGCGGAACTGGGACACTACGCCAAGAACCTGCACAACCTGAACCCGACCGGCGAATTCAACCGGCACACAGTAAGCACTACGCCCGGCGTACCCTACGACCTCATGACCGCCCTCGTGGAATAAAGCGTAACAGCCTCATGCGGATTATCACCGGAAAATACAAGGGACGGCACTTTGACGTGCCTCGCACGTTCAAGGCACGCCCCACGACGGACTTCGCGAAGGAGAACCTCTTCAACGTGCTGCGCGCCTACATCGACTTCGAGGGGTGCGATGCGCTCGACCTTTTCGCCGGAACAGGCAGCATCACCCTTGAACTCCTCTCGCGCGGCTGCCGGCGGGTTGTCTGCGTGGAGCGCGACAGGCAGCACTACGCCTTCATCCGCCGCACGCTCACCCGCCTCGGCGACCCTGCGGCGCACCCCCTCTGCGGCGACGCGCTACGCTACATTGAGCGCGCAGCGGACACGTTCGACCTTATATTTGCCGACCCGCCCTACGCACTCCCCGAACTCCCCGAACTCCCACAGCGCGTAATGGCCAGCGCCCTACTGCGACCTGGCGCCATCTTCGTGCTGGAACACGGCAAGACGAACGATTTCACGTCCCATCCTGGCTTCATCGCCCACCGTTCCTACGGGAGCGTGAATTTTTCCCTTTTCCAAAAAACGCCCGAAGACAGGGCGGGAGAAACCACCCCTACGGGTACCGTTTCCTAACCCTATGGGTAATTTTTCGTAACCCTAGGGTTAGTTCACCGTAACCCTATGGATAATTCTGTATAACCTCCGCCAGCGAACGCCTCGGGCACAGGCGGAACCATTTTACTTCCGCCACTTCGACACATTTATTATATAAAAAGCAGCACGCAAGGTTTGCCGTCCGACAAAGAAAGCTTAACTTTGCACCCCTGATAAGCACGAAACATAGAACGTAATGGGCGAGACAAAACAAATCAGAACGGCACTCATCTCCGTTTTCAACAAAGACGGACTCGGCGAAATCCTTGAGTTACTGCACACAAACGGCGTGAAGCTCCTCTCCACCGGCGGGACCCAGCACTTCATAGAGCAGTTGGGCTATCCCTGCCAGAAGGTAGAGGATATCACCAGCTACCCCTCCATCCTCGGAGGGCGCGTCAAGACGCTGCACCCGAAGATTTTCGGCGGCATACTAGGGCGCAGGGGGCTTGCCGAAGACGAGAATGAAATGACGCACTATGCCATTCCGCAAATCGACCTCGTCGTCGTGGACCTCTACCCCTTTGAGGAAACCGTCCGGACCGAGGGCGCAACGGAAGCTGACATTATCGAGAAAATCGACATTGGCGGCATCAGCCTCATCCGTGCGGCGGCGAAGAACTTCCAGGACGTAGTCATCGTCCCCTCCAAGGCTGAGTACGAAACCCTCTACCGCATCCTCTGCGAACAAGGCCCCAAGACCACACTTGAACAACGCCGCCAACTGGCGGAAAAGGCCTTCGGCGTAAGCAGCCACTACGACACTGCCATCCACGGCTGGTTCTGCAAATAACGCACTCTATGCCGGCGATGCACACGAACTGCGCGCATTTTGAGGAAACACCGAAACACCCATAAGTATAATGAAATTCTTCAGTAATTTTTTCTCTTTCACCCAGGAACTGGCCATAGACCTCGGCACAGCGAACACTATCATCATCAAAGACGGAAAAATCGTTGTAGATGAGCCGTCCTACGTCGCGATAAACAAGCACAACGGGGACATGATTGCTGTCGGCAAAAAGGCTAAACTGATGGAAGGCAAGGAGCCGGCGGACATCAAGGTAATCCGCCCGCTGAGAAACGGCGTGATAGCCGACTTTAACGCCTGCGAACAGATGGTGCGCGGCCTCATCCGCATGGTGAACAAGGGGAGCCACCTCTTCTCACCCTCCCTGCGAATGGTTATCGGTGTGCCCAGCGGTTCCACCGAAGTTGAGCTCCGCGCCGTACGCGACAGTGCGGAACATGCCGGCGGGCGGGACGTATTCCTAGTCTATGAACCTATGGCCGCAGCTATCGGCGTAGGGGTGGACGTGACCGCTCCCGAGGGTAATATGGTCGTAGATATCGGCGGCGGAACGACGGAAATTGCCGTCATCTCCCTCGGAGGCCTCGTCACGAACAACTCTATCCGTGTGGCCGGTGACGATTTCACCCAGGACATCGTGAACTACATGAGCCGCCAGCACAACGTGAAGGTCAGTGACCGCATGGCTGAGCGCATCAAGATCAACGTCGGCGCCGCACTAACCGACCTCGGCGCGAACCCGCCAGAAGACTACATCGTGCACGGCCCGAACAAGATTACAGCCATGCCGATGGAGATTCCCGTGTGCTACCAAGAAATTGCGCACTGCCTGGAAAAGAGTATCGGGCAGCTGGAAACCGCCATTATCAACGCATTGGAGCAGACCCCGCCGGAACTTTACGCGGACATCGTGCAGAACGGTATCTTCCTCACGGGTGGCGGCGCGCTGCTCAGGGGACTGGACAAGCGCCTGACGGACAAAATCAAAATTCCCTTCCACGTTGCGGAAGACCCCCTGCTGTGCGTAGCACGCGGAACGGGCATCGCCTTACAGAACGTCGAGGAATACACGTTCCTGATGCGGTGATAGCCGGAAGCCGGTCGGCGCATGAACACATTCTTTGACTTCATCAGAAAGTACAATTACTTCTTCGTGTTCCTCTTACTCGAAGCGGTAAGTTTCACGCTCCTCTTCAACTTTAACAGTTACCAGGGGAGCGTGTGGTTCACTGCGGCCAACTCCGCCGTTGCAGAGGTCAATGGGGTTTACGAAAGCGGAGTATCGTTCGTACGCCTGCGGGAGGTCAATAAGGATTTGGTACACCGAAACGTACTGCTACAACAGCAAAACGACCGACTGCGGAAAGCCCTGCAAGAAGCCGGACACCATCCCTCCGAAACGGAAGTGCTGCTCCGGGAACAGTTAGGTACGCTGTCGCTCATCTCAGCCACGGTAGTGTCCAATTCGTCCGAGCGCGCCAACAACTACCTCGTCATTGACAAAGGAACGGCGGAGGGCGTAACTCCCGAAATGGGAGTCGTAGGCGGTGGCGGCGTAGTCGGCATCGTTTACCTCACAGGCCCCCACCACTCGCTCGTCATCCCCATTACCAACCGGAAGTCAAGCCTCAGCTGCCGCGTCCGGGGACAGAGTTACTTCGGCTCACTGCAATGGGAAGGGAAAGACCTCCGCCTTGCGCACCTTGACGACATCCCGCGCTATGCGAAGGTGAACAAGGGCGAGATTGTCGAGACCAGTGGCTACAGTGCAGTATTCCCGCCCGGACTGTTCGTAGGCCGCGTGGTAGGTGTCGGCAACTCTTCGGACGGCCAGTCCTACAAGCTGAACGTGCGGCTCGGCACCGACTTCGCAACGATCCGCGACGTAGAGGTTATCGCTACGCCTTACAAGGTTGAAATAGATTCGCTCAAGGCTAAAGCCGCCGAAAGGGATGCGGCGGCCGCCGCCAGCGGGAACCTGCCACAATAACCCCCCTGCATTCCGATGATACAGACCGTCGTTTCCCGCATCTTTTGGTTCGTTCTGCTGGTGCTCCTGCAAGCACTCGTGTGCAACCACATCCACATACTGGGCTATGCCACGCCCCTACCCTACATCTATTTCCTGCTCATCCTCCCCGGCAACACGCCCCGCTGGCTCTACATCCTGTTGGGATTCGTGCTCGGCCTCCTTATTGACGCATCCTGTAACACCCCGGGCGTAGCTGCTGCAACCACGACTGCGGGCGGGCTGCTTACGCCGTGGCTGCTCCACCTCTTCGCGCCGAAGGACTACGACGAGAACACACCGCTCCTACCCAGCGTACACACAATGGAATGGAGCGCGTTCTTACGCTTCGCTACGGCGGTGACAGTGCTTCATTGCCTCCTTTTCTTCTGCCTTGAAGCGTTCAACCTTTTCCACTGGCCAGATGTCCTCATCAACACACTGGGCAGTAGCGCGCTCACCATCCTCTTCATCGCGGCCTTTGAGCTGATAAGAAACGAAAAGTAGGCCCCGATGGACATTCAGGAAACATTCAAGAATCGGCGCTTCGTCATCGGAGGCGTGGCCATAGGTATCGTGGTCATCTACATCATGCGCCTCTTCGCGCTCCAACTGCTCAGCGATGATTACAAGAAGAACGCCGACTCTAACGCCTTCCGGCGGGATGTGCTCTACCCCTCCCGGGGGCTAATTTTCGACAGGAACGACTCGCTGCTCGTTTACAATGAGCCATCGTATAATATCATGGTGACCATGAACGACCAGCGCGGTATTGACACACTCGACTTCTGCGAGACGGTCGGCATTACGCCGGAGTTCTACGAAAAAAGGTGCGACGAGATAAAGAATAGCAAAGGCTATTCGCGCTACACACCCCAAGTATTCATGACACAAATCCCTGCCGAAGAGTTCATGCTACTGCGGGAAAAGCTATTCCAATTCCGGGGATTCTCCATTGAAAAGCGCAGCATCCGGCGCTATGCCTCCGGCATTGCGGCACACGTGCTCGGTGATGTGGGCGAAGTAAACGAGAAGGACATCAACGAGGCCGAAGACAAATACTACCGCAGCGGGGACTATATCGGGAAACTGGGTGTGGAACGTTCTTACGAAAAGCAGCTCCGGGGCGAAAAGGGTCTGCGCATCCTCCTCCGTGACGTACACGGCAGCATCAAGGGCCGCTATCAGGACGGCGCATACGACAGGACACCCGTTCCCGGAAGCAACCTCACGCTGAGCATTGACGCGCGCCTACAGGCCCTTGCGGAGCAGTTGCTGGAAGGGAAACTCGGGGCGATTGTCGCCATAGAGCCTGCAACGGGACAAATACTCTGCATGGCATCGTCGCCCACCTACGACCCCCGCGCCATGGTAGGCCGGGAACGGAGCAAGGCACACCAACAACTCGCGAAAGACCCCATGAAGCCGCTGCTCAACCGCGCTATCATGGGCATGTACCCACCCGGTTCCACATTCAAGATCACGCAGGCGTTGCTGGGACTTCAGGAAGGCATCATCACGCCGCAAACCGCCTATCCGTGCAGTCGGGGCTTCAACTTCAAAGGACTGCACCTCGGATGTCACGGCCACGGATCGCCCATTGCCCTTGTCTCAGCCATCGGTACGTCCTGCAATGCCTACTTCTGCTGGAACCTGTACCACATGCTTTCTAACCGCCAGAAGTACGCCTCACGCGATGAAGCCATGACGCGTTGGAAAGACCACCTCGTGCGGATGGGCTACGGCTACAGGCTCGGGGTGGACCTGCCGGGCGAGAAGCGCGGCATGATACCCAACGCGCCTTACTATACCGAACACTTCGGCGACTGGGGGCCGCTCTCCATCGTGTCCATATCCATCGGACAGGGCGAAGTGACGGCCACGCCGCTACAGATTGCCAACCTCGCCGCTACAGTTGCCAACAGGGGGTACTACTACATCCCCCACGTGGTAAAGGACATCCAGGGCGGGCGGATTGACACGCTTTACACCCGGCCGCACTACACGATGGTAGATGCCAAGTGGTACGACTATGCCGTGGCCGGAATGCGCGCGGCGGTAACGGGCGGCACATGCCGGGGAGCGAACATCCCGGGCTACGAAGTATGCGGAAAAACGGGGACGGCGCAGAACCGAGGGCACGACCATTCCGCCTTTATGGGCTTCGCCCCGATGAACGAACCCCGCATTGCCGTTGCCGTGTATGTAGAGAACGGCGGCTTCGGTGCCACGTTCGGCGTTCCCTTGGGCAAGCTCATCATGGAACAGTACCTGAACGGGAAACTCTCGCCCGGGTCGGAGGCGCAAGCACGCTCCTTCCAGGCCCGCCGCATCAACTATGGAGGGTACGAGCGATGAGAGATAACTTGCAGAAACGGACAGGCAACCCCGCCTTCCGCGCCGACTGGCTCATCATCACCATCTACCTGCTCCTACTCTGCGCGGGGTGGCTCTCCATCTGTGGCGCGAGCCACGAAATTGGGGACACGGACTTCTTCAGCTGGGGCACGCGGTCGGGCAAGCAGCTCGTATGGATGGGCTGCTCACTGGGACTGGGAGCATTCCTGCTGATGATAGACGAGAAGTATTTTGATTCCGTATCGGGCCTCCTCTACGTCGCGATGCTCGTCCTGCTACTCATCACCCCCTTCATCGCCAAGGATATCAAGGGCTCCCGTTCCTGGATATCGCTCGGTGCCGTAAGCCTGCAGCCCGCCGAGTTCGCCAAGTGTGCGACTTCCCTTGCACTGGCGAAACTCATCGGCGAATTCGGCTTCACGCTGTCCGACATGCGCAATCTTGCGAAGGCGGCAGGTCTCGTACTGCTGCCTATGGGGCTGATCGTCATGCAGAAGGAGACAGGTTCCGCACTGGTGTTCCTCGCGTTCTTCCTGATGTTCTACCGCGAGGGGATGCCCGGTGCCATCCTATTCTGTGCCGTAGCCGCCGTGGTATTCTTTGTTGTAGGCGTCCGTTTCGCCGACGAGTTCCTGCCCGGCACTTACGCCACGGTGGGCCAGTCCGTCGTGCTCCTGCTCATCTGGCTGTGCGTGGCGGGTATGACAGGGGTGTACTGCCCCCGGACCGGCCACATGCGGCGGCTTCTGCTCTGGGGTACGGTCGTACACTTTGCGGCATGGCTCGTCTCGCGTCTCGCCATTCCGTACGATATCGCGTGGGTACAGATTGTGTGGATTGTAGCCATGGCGGGCTACCTTGTCTGGATCGGGTTGGGCGGGCGCGTCAGGGCCTATTACCTCATCGCCGCATTCGCCCTCGGAAGCACCGCTTTCCTCTACACGTCGGACTACGCCCTGAACAACGTCTTCCAGGAGCACCAGCAGCTGCGCATCAAGGTGCTGCTGGGCATTGAGGAGGACGTGGCCCGTGCCGGCTATAACGTCCACCAGAGCAAGATTGCCATCGGCTCCGGCGGCTTGGAGGGGAAGGGATTCATGAACGGCACGCAGACGAAGCTCAAGTACGTGCCCGAGCAGGACACAGACTTCATCTTCTGCACCATCGGCGAGGAGCAGGGCTTCATCGGGAGCTGCGCCGTGTTGCTGCTCTTCCTCCTGCTCATCCTGCGCATCTTGTGGCTCGCCGAGCGGCAGAGCACCACGTTCGGCCGCGTCTATGGCTACTGCGTGCTGAGCATACTCCTCTTCCACGTATTCATCAACATCGGGATGGTCATCGGCCTCACGCCCGTCATCGGCATCCCGCTGCCCTTTTTCAGCTACGGCGGCTCCTCCCTCTGGGGGTTCACGCTGCTATTATTCATCTTCCTGCGCTTTGACGCGGGCGACAAACTACGGAGACGATGAGCACCGACAAGGACAAAAAGAACGGCCCGCCCCGCTGGCAGGCGGCGCTCATCGTAGCGAGCTGCCTGCTCTGCACGGCCCTCATCCTCTTCCTCAAGCTGGAGAGCGACCGCCGCGCACCCATCTACCGCGAGCTGGCCGCAGCCCGCCAGACCGGAGCCGCACAGCAGGCAGGACTGGCCCCCGTAGCCGTACCCGACACCACGGGCGACCCCAGCGCCCTACCCGCCGTGCCCGACACCCTGCCCCCCGCCGCCCCCGACACCATCAGCTGGGGCGAAGTGCGCCCCGCCACCCTCGCGGGGCAGGAGGACGGATACATGGCCGGGCAGTACGATGCCTCCCTCGGTCAGCACCGCGCCACTTACGACGAGTCCAACACCTTCACCACCCCCGCAGGCCGCCAGGCATACGCCAAAGGCTACGCCGAAGGCTACGAGCGCGGCTACGCCGAAACGCCGCAGCCCCAGCTGTCCGATGACACAGGGGAGGAGGACGACGCAGGCCCCGAGGAGGACTGACCGACTGCCGCCCGCAGGACACCGGCACGCATCCCTTATAACTGACCGCACCCATCTGTTATAATAGATGTACAGCCCCCACTCCCAGAGCGCCTCCGGAGCATCCGCCCCGGCAGGCTCAGAAAATGCAGCAGGAAGCCACATCCCGAAACACGACAAACTGGCCGCAGGGGCAACATCACTCCCCTGCGGCCAGTCCGTCATCCGGATCTCAGCGCGCGCGCCGGCCGCTCGTCCGTCCCACCCACTGCAGGATAGGGCGCTCCAGTTCCTCCACACGGCTGCCCTCGAAGGCTACGGCCTCCAGCGTCCGCCCGCCACGCGCCGTGCGCAGGATGTCGTCCACGCTGCTCCCCAGCCCGCCCCCCTCATGCGTAGAGAAAGGTATCAGCCACTTCCCCGTGAAGTCATAACGCTCCAAGAAAGTGAAGACAGGCATGGGCATCGTGCCGTACCACAGGGGATAGCCGAGGTAGATGCGGTCGTACCGCCCCACATCGGGAAACCCGCCTGCCAGCTCGGGGCGCGCGTCGGCCTCCAGCTCAGCCTTCGCCTGCGCGCAGCAGGCATCGTAGTCCTCAGGATAAGGCCACCGGGGACGTATCTCGAAGAGGTCGCCGCCCGTCAGCACCTGCACCTTCTCCGCCACGCGCCGCGTGTTCCCCCGGTCAATCCGGCGCAGCGCGCCGTCCACCCAGTTCTCGCCCGCATGGGAGAAGTAAGCGATGAGGATACGCGGCATCATGGTCGCAACTCCAACTCGCGGAGCAGGTAACCGCTACCGCCGAAGGTGTCAATCGTCCAGAGGACGTAGCGTATGTCGGCATTGATGCAACGCTGCAGCTGCGGGTTGTACTTGAAGTCGGACGAAAGGCTCTCGATGTTGCCGTCAAAGGCCACGCCGATGAGCTCGCCGCGCGCATTGAGCACCGGACTCCCGCTGTTACCGCCCGTGATGTCGTTGTCCGTCAGGAAGTCAGTCTGCATCAGCCCGTCGCTGGTGGCATAGCGGCCAAAGTCGCGGGCCACGTAGAGCTGCCGCACACGGGGGTTCACCGCGTAGTCGGGGTCGGTAACACTTTCCTTCTCGAACATGCCGCCAAGCTGCGTCTTGAAGTCGTAACGCACGGCATCGCGCGGCGAATATCCCCGCACATGCCCGTAGGTGAGCCGCTGCGTAAAGTTGGCATCGGGCGCAGTGCTCCAGCCGTTCATATCCATAATCCCGCGCTGGTATGTACGGGAGAGAACGACCTCGGCCTTGGTTGTCCGCGCGTAAGCAGCATAGTAGGTCCGCATCACAGAGTCCGCCTCTTCCTTGGATGTAGCCGCCGTGACGGCCTTCGAGGATGGCAGACGGCAGAGCTTCTCCCACAGCGGCAGGGTCACGGCACGGCGCGCAGAGTCAAGACTGAGCGTGCGGCGATAGAGCATGAAGTCATGGATGGTATCAAGCATCGCGGTATTGAGGAGTCGCCCGATCTTATCTACCACACCGGCGAGCTCTGCATCGCCCTTACGCAGGGCATACTGTGTCAGCGCTTCGTCCTGCACGCGCTTCTGCTCCACGAGGCCGGTCCTGCGCACCGCCTCCAGCGCACCACCGAAATTCTTCACGGTGTTCTGGAGCATCATGTGGTCGTCCTGCATGGCGAGGCGTACGCTGTCACTACGCTCCATCTGCTCGCGCTCCCATTCCAACAAAGGCACACCAACCGCATTGATGGGCGTATAGATAGCCTGCATCTCGCGCTCCAACTGCGCAGCTGAGAGGTAACGGCTTGTACGACCGGGGAAGCCCATAATCATGGTATAGTCGCCCTCCTCGTAGCCGCGCAGGGAAATGGGCAGATAGTGCTTGCGCCGCAGGGGCACATTAGCCGGGTCGTAGGCGGCGGGCCGCCCTTTCGCATCGGCATAGACGCGGAAGACGGCGAAGTCGGGATTATGGCGCGGCCACACCCAATTATCACCATCGCCACCGAACTGTGCCACGTTCAAGGGCGGGTTCACCACGAGGCGCACGTCCGGGTAGGTCTGCGTATAGAAGATGTAGAAGCGGTTGCCACCATAGAAAGGAACCACCTCAGCCTCCATACCGGCCTGCCCCTTATAGGACGAGAGTGCCAGAAGGCTGTCGGCCAGCGGCTGGAGGAAGCGGTGCGTCTGGCGGACATATTCGTCCGTTCCCGAGCGGGCTGCGGCGTCTTCCACCAGCGCCGTCACCTCAGCCACACTGATTACGAAGCTAAAAGTCAGTTCCGGCACGGGCAGTTCCTCGACACGGCTCTTGGCGAAGTAGCCGTCCTGCAAGTAGTTCGTCTCCAGCGTACTCATCGCATGAACGTAACTATAACCGCAGTGGTTGTTGGTCAGGATAAGACCATCCGGGGAGATGACCTCCGCCGTACAGCCTCCACCGAACTGCCCCACGCAATCGCGCAAGGCAAGCAACTGCTTCGGCTTCATTTGCAGACCGGCCGCCCGCAGCGAGTCAGCCAAGTGCTGTTCCTCCATCAGCTGGAGGAACCACATACCGCCATCTGCGCGAGCTCCCAGCGTCAGCAGGGCCGCGAGGGCGGAAAGGAAAAGTTTCTTCATTGTAGGGATGTTCTAAAAATTAACAAGACTGATAGTCAGATGTTTCTGACGATAATTCGATATAATTTTGTACCTTTGCAGTACCAAACGACGTAATCATGAAGAAAACGACGATATATAGGAGGCCGAAGGGCGAGAACCT